>JACKBJ010000001.1 GCA_020634625.1 Caldilineae bacterium
GAACGGCCCACACGAGGCGGAGCTCCTTCCGCTGTCATGGAGGCATCCACGCGTGATCGAGACGCCAACCCAGTCGCTCCGACAGATCCTGGCCCAGGCACCGAGCCGGACCCAGATCCAGGCGCTAAGCGCGAACCGAGCCCCGTCTCAACCGCTGCCGCAGGCTCCGCTCCCGGCTCGTGCCCAGCTTCAGAAGCCGCGGCTGATCGCATCTGGGATGCTTCGGCTCAAGGCCGAGCTCGAAGCGAGCTGGAGGGCCGGCGATCTCGGTCGCGTGGCGCCCGTCCTGGAGCCGGGTGCGGCGGCGTTCCTCTGCCGAAATCCGGTCGCGCCAGGCGAGCGGGTGCTCGACCTCGGCTGTGGGACCGGCCAGCTGGCGATCCCGATGGCGCGATCCGGTGCCCGGGTCACCGGCATCGATCTCGTCCCCGGACTGGTGCTGCAGGCCCGCCGCCGGGCCGCGGAAGCGGGCCTTGAAGCGCGCTTCGACAAGGGCGACATCGAGCGGTTGCCCTACGCCGACGCCAGCTTCGATCGCGTGGTGAGCTTCTTCGGCACCATGTTCGCGCCGCGGCCCTGGCTGGCGACGGCCGAGATGCTGCGCGTGCTCCGTCCGGGCGGGAGGATCGTCCTGGCCAGCTGGACGCCCGAGGGCTTCATGGGCCAGATGCTCCAGATCCTGGACCGATTCGTGCCGCCTTCGCCGCACCGGCCTCCGCCCCTGCTCTGGGGACAGGAGGACTGTGTCCAGCAACGGCTGGGTCGGTGGGTCTCCCGACTCGAGACCTCGCGGCATGCCCTGCCGCTGAGCTACCCCCTTGGCGCCCGTCGCGTGGTTCGGCACTACCGTGCCGAACATGGACCGATCGTCCGGGCCTTCGAGCGGCTCGACCCCGCCGGCCAGGCCGGGCTGGCAGCCGAGCTCGAAGCGCTCTGGACCCGGCACAATCGAGCCTCGGGGGATCGGACTTGCGTCGAAGCGGAGCTGCTCGAGGTGGTCGCGGTGAAGCGCAGCTGATCGCGATGCGCCGGGTCGCGTGAAGCCGAACATGGGGCTATGCTATTCGCGGTCGCGGTTGGCGCGACCCGCGTGGAATCGCAGTCCCTTCGGGAGGCAAGCCATGCACCGACGATACGCTCCGGCCCTCTTGGCCATGACCTTCGCGGCCGCCAGCGGCGGCGCCGGCCAGGCGCCCGCCACCGAGCCGGCCGGTGCTGGGCCGGCTGCGGTGGCGCCGGCCGCATCGGCTCAGGTCACCGTCTACAAGTCGCCCACCTGAGGCTGCTGTGGCGGCTGGGTCGATCAGATGGCTGCCGCCGGCTACACGATCCAGACCGAGGAGGTCCAGGACCCCTCGGTGATCAGCCGGAAGCACCATGTGCCCGACGCGCTGGCGAGCTGCCACACGGCCATCGTGGATGGCTACATCATTCAAGGGCACGTGCCCATCGACGCGGTCGATCGCCTGCTGGCCGAGCGGCCGGACATCGCCGGCCTGGCCGTGCCCGGAATGCCGATCGGGTCGCCCGGCATGGAGATCCCGGGCGTCGAGGCCGAACCCTTCGACGTGATCGCCTTCGATGCGCAGGGCAACCAGTCGGTCTTCGCGAGCTACCCCTAGGGCCCTGCCGTGCCCGGCTTCGGGACCCAGGCAAGGCCGGCAGCGGATTCAGGAGGAAGCGGGCATGGATGCCAGGCGTTGGGATGAGCGCTACGCGGGAGAGGCCTTCGCCTTTGGAGACCAGCCCAACGACTTTCTGGCGGCGCTTGCGCCTCGCATCCCGTCGGGTCCGGTGCTCTGCCTGGGCGACGGCGAAGGCCGAAACGGCGTGTTCCTGGCCGGGCTGGGGCATGCGGTGACATCGGTCGACCAGTCGCGGGTCGGCCTGGCCAAGGCAGCCATGCTGGCATCCCGCCACGGGGTCGCGCTGACGACCGTCGTGGCCGACCTCAACGACTTCGACCTGGGTGAGGCGGCCTGGTCGGGCATCGTGTCGATCTTCTGCCACATGCCGCCCGACGAGCGCCGGGCGCTGCATGCTCGGGTCCGGCGCGCCTTGCGGCCAGGCGGCGTCTTCCTGCTCGAAGCCTACCGGCCGGAGCAGATCGTCCTGGGCACCGGAGGCCCGCGACAGCCGGAGCTGCTGATGACCCTGGCCGGACTGAAACGTGAGCTGGCCGGGCTCGACTTCGTGGTGGCCGAGGCGCCGCGTCGCGAGCTTCGGGAGGGCGCGCATCATCGTGGACCGAGCGCCGTCGTGCAGATCCTGGCCGTCAATCCCGCCTGAGCCGGAACGGCCGAGCCGATGCGCGATCGACCTGGACTCGACCGCTGGCCAGGTGGTTCCCTGGCCAGCTGGCCGATGCCGGGCCCCATCCCCACGCGCTAGGGTCCAGGCAGGCGGAGTCTAGTCTCCTCGGGTCGGGTCACGACCGGGCATGCCTGGCCGCGATCCGTTCGAGGCGACGGTCCGGGTTCGGCCTCGGGCGCACGCGATCACCCGCTCCGCCGACCTCAGGCGAGCCGCAGACGGCCGCAAGTCGGCCGCGTCGTGCGCCCGCGAGTGTCAGGAGCCAGCCATGTCTCAGCAGGCACCGTCCCTGCGCGGCCTCGGAGCCGGCGTTGGGCTCAGCGTCGCGCTGTCCGTCTTCCTCGCCGCCGGAGCCAGCGCGGGTCCGCCCGATTCTGGGGACTCGGACGGCGGCCTGGCCGAATCCGTCGTCACGTATCAGGGTCGACTGACCGATGCCGAAGGCCGGCCCGTGGTCGGCAGCGCGGACTTGCGCTTCCAGATCTGGAACGACCCGGTTGCCGGTTCGCAGATCGGCGCCGACATCCTGCGTCCAGGCATCGCCCTGAACGAAGGCGTCTTCTCGGTCGATCTCGACCTGCCGACGGGCCTGCTCGACGGCCGAGCCCTGTGGTTGCGCGTGCAGACCGAGGGCACCTGGCTGCTGCCGCGACAGGCGATTCGACCGGCGCCCTATGCGCTGGGCCTGGTGCCGGGCGCGCTGGTCCGCGGCGATCTCGAACATCCGCTGCTGCGGCTCGAGCATGCCGGCGCCGGCATCGGACTGGCCGCGACCAGCGCCGATGGCATCGCCATTCGCGCCGCGTCGCCCCTTGGCCTCGGCCTCTATGCCGAGGCGGGCGAGGTGCCGGCCCTGGCGCTGTTGCCGGGCCAGGCGGTGGTGGCCATGGGTCACGAAAGCGGGGTCTATGCCTGGGGCGGCGAGGTGGGCGGCCGCTTCGACGGCCGGATCGGCGTCGAGGCCGGCGGGAGCAGCGTCGGCGTCAAGGGCTCGACCAACTCGAGTGCCGAAGGCGACGCCGGCGTCCTCGGCGAGTCGGTCGATCGTCAGGTCGACGGCCTGCGCGGCATCGGCGCCCATGGCGTGCACGGCATCGGCTACACCGGAGTCTACGGCGAAGGCGACGTGGGCGTCGAGGGCGAAGGCATCGTCGGCGTCGGCGGCCAGACCGAATCGGGTGCCGGCGTCGCCGGCAAGGCCGGCTCGGGCATCGGGGTCAAGGGCGAGAGCTTCTCGGGCTACGGTGTCAGCGGGACCAGCCAGTTCGAGCACGGGGTCTACGGCAGCACCAGCAATGGGTTCTCGGCCGGCGTGGCCGGCCAGGGACCGACCGGAGTCTGGGGCTCGGGTGCCGTGGTCGGCGTCTCCGGGTCGAGCAGCGATGGCGCCGGCGTCTTGGGCTCGACGACGGGCAACGGCGGCATCGGCGTCTCGGGGACGGCCGCCGGCTACGCCGGGATCGGGGTCAAGGGACACGCCGAGCTCGGCTTCGGCGTCGAAGGCAGCGGCGAGATCGGCGTCAAGGGCTCTGGCTCGACCGGCGCCGGCGTCAGCGGCTCGGGCCATATCGGCGTCGAGGGCAGCGCCACCACGCCCACCGGCACCGGCGTTCACGGCAGCGGTTCCCGCGGGGTCTTCGGCTACAGTGGCGCCGACTACGGCGAGGCGCTCAGCGGCACGGGCGCCGGCTCGCACACCGAGGGCGTGCTGGGCACGGCCTCCGGCTCACAGGGTACGGGTGTCTACGGCATCACCAGCGGCGGCGCCGGATCGATCGGCGTCTGGGGGCAAAGCAACGGGACCTACGGGCTGTACACCCAGCAGGGTCTCTACGTCGGCGGGCCTTGCGTCGGGTGCTTGACCTCCCTGGCCGCCGTCAACCAAGGGCCAAGCGCCCTGGAGCCTGGCGATCGGGTGCAGGTCACCGGCCTGGCCGAGGCGCTCGTCGAAGGCGGCCTGCCAAGCCTGAGCGTACGGACGCCGGATCGAGAAGCGCCGACCTCAGATGCCGACCTGTTCGGTGTCGTGGTCAGCGCCGCCAGCCTGCAGGACCTGGATGGCCGCGGTGCCATGTCCTCCTCGACGACCCCTCGGGGCGCGAGCCTCTTGGTGACGCGTCCCGGCGGCTGCGCGCCGGGCGAGCCCCTGCTGGTCGCGCTGGACGGACTGGTCCGGGTCCGGGTCGCGGTCGGGACGCCGGCGCTCGCGGTCGGTGCCTGGCTGGTGGCCGACTCGCGGCAGCCGGAGCGGGTCACGCTTCGGACGGCGCGATCGGCCGGCTCCCAGCTTCCCGCATTCGATTCCGAGCCGGGCTTTGCCCGCGCGCTGGAGCCGCTTGCCGCCGGCGGCGGTCTGGTATGGGCCCGGCTGGTGACCCGCTAGGGGGTGCAGCGATGCCACGGCCCGATCCGCGTAGCGTGATCCTCGCCCTGCTATGGCTGGCCGGCGCCACGACCCTCGCCGCGGCGCAGGCGGCACCGCGCTTGAGCTGGTGGGTGGTGGCCGGCGGCGGCGGCAACGCCGAATCGTCGGGCCTGCGCCTCGACGCCAGCCTGGGCCAGTCCCTCGCCGGCTCGGCAAGCGGCGACGCCCTGCGGCTCGATGCCGGCTTCTGGCCCGGACCGATGCCGATACCCTCCACGACGCCAGGTGCCAGGCCCAGCGCGACGGCCGCTGTCGCTCCCACCGCCACCGCCACCCTGAGTCCTACCGCTGCCGAGCCAACCGGCACGCGCGGGACCCCCATCGCGCCGAGCCAGACGCCCGAGCCGACGCCGACGCCCGAGCCAGCTGCTTTCCTGCCACGCCTGCTCCGCTAGCGTCCGCCCGGCAGGGGCGAGCGCCCCGCATCGGCCGCCGGTCCTAGGTCGCTTCCGACCGGCCAATTGGCTTTCCGACCGGCTAACCGGCCCTCCGACCGGCTGCTACAATCCGATGCCCTCTCGCCCTCGGCACCTGGGATCGGAGCCCGGTCATGTTCATCCTCATCGTCAACCAAGAACCGCTGGGCCGGGCGCTGGCCGGTGAGCTGGTCGCACGCGGTCACGAGGTCAGCTACCTCGACGACAACGAAGAGTACTGCCGCCAGGTCTCGATCGAGCTGGGCTGCCTGGTGACCCTGGGCGAGACCACCAACATCAACATGTTGCGCGAGGCCGGCATCGAGCGCGCCGACGTGGTGGTGGCGCTGCAGGAGAAGGACATCAAGAACATCATGGTGGGCATCTTCGCGAGGCAGTTCCGCGTCCCCACCATCCTGTCGCGTATTCGGCAGGAGCACTACCGGCACGCCTACGAGCTGGCCGGCATCCAGAGCCTGTTCAGCGCCTTCGAGTTCCTGCTCAACAACATCCTGATCGCCATCGAGGAGCCCAGCGTCAAGCGGGTGATGCGGCTTGGCGACGGGCGGATCGAGATCGCCTCGATCGCGGTGACCCTGGGCTCGCCCCAGGCCGGACGGTCGCTCGACACGCTCTGGCAGCGACCCGCCTTCCCGAAGGGCGCGTTGATCCTGGGCCTGCTGACCGCCAAGGGCCAAGCCTTCGTCTTGCCCGGCGAGCGCCCGGAGCTGCAGGCCGGCGACGAGATCCTGATGATCGGAACGCCGGACGACGTCCATCGCGTCTCGACGCTGGTCAGCCGGCAGCGTTGACGGATGGCAGGTCGACCGCGACGGCCTCACGTATCCGGGGCTGAAGGCGCCCTCTCGTCCGGTCGCGCGCGCCGCTCACTGTGGCGCCAGCGCGTCGGCCTGGTGCTGCGTTTCCAGGCGCCGGTCCTGGCCGCGATCGGCGCGGCGATGCTCCTGCCGGTGCTGCAGGCCAGCTGGGACGCCCGCGGACTGCCGCCTTGGAACGAGGCGCGGGGCTTCGTGCTGCCGGCGCTGCTCTCGGCCGGGCTGGCACTGGTGCTGGCCCTCAAGCTGCCCCCGCCACCCGGTCGACTGACGCCGACGGAGGCCTTCCTGGTCACTTCCGGCGCCTGGCTCGGCGCCGCGCTCCTGGCCGCGCTGCCGTTCATGGTGGACATCGACATGGCCTTCGTCGACGCCCTGCACGAGAGCGTCAGCGGTCTGACGACCGCGGGGACGACCCTGCTCACCGGGCTGGACACGCTGCCGCGATCGATCCTGCTCTGGCGCAGCCTGACCCAGTGGCTGGGCGGGATGGGCATCCTCTTGATCGTGCTGCTGGTGGGTCGCGCCCAAGGCAACCACGCCTATGCCCTGCTGAGCGCCGAGGGCGTCAAGGTCGACTCCGGGCGGCTCTCGCTCAACTTCAAGCAAGCGGCGCTGCGGTTCATCCAGATCTACCTGGGACTGACCCTGGCGCAGGTGCTGATCACCTGGCTGTTGGGCATGCCCCTCTACGATGCCGTCTCCCACGCGATGACGACGGTGTCGACCGGCGGGTACTCGCCGCACGACGAGAGCATCGCCTTCTACCGCAACCGACCGTCGACCTATCCGCACTACCTGGCCATGGAATGGGTCATCATCGCCTTCATGCTGGCCGGTGGCATCAACTTCTACGTGCTGTATCGGCTGGCGCGAGGTCAGGCGGCAGCGCTGTGGGACGGGCTGGAGATGCGTCTGCTGTGGCTGGTGGTCGGTGGCGCGAGCCTGGTGGTCGGCATCGATGCCTGGCTCCAGGGCGACGGCTCGCTAGCCGATTGGCTCCAGCGCGCGGTCTTCGAAGTGGTCTCGATGGTGTCCACCACCGGCTACGAGACGACGGCCACCGGCAGCTTCCCGCACCTCTCGAAGGTGGTCTTCCTGAGCCTGATGGTCGTCGGCGGTTGCGCCGGATCGACCGCCGGCGGCATCAAGCTGATCCGACTGGGCATTCTCGCCAAGCTGATGGGGCACGAAGCCCGACAGCTGCGCGCCACGCCACACCGTCTCAGCGTGCCGACCGCCGATGGGCGGCCGATCGAGGACGCGGCCTTCCGCCAGGCGGTCTTCATGCTGATGCTCTGGCTGGCCTACCTGCTGTTGGGCGGGCTGGTGATCACCGAGCTGGCACCGGACCTGGGCCTCGACGAGGCCTTCTCGACCGTCTTCACCGCGATCGGGGTCTTTGGCCCGAGCTTCGCGCCGGTGGCCCGTGTGATCGCGCTGCCGGTCCTGGCCAAGGCGATATTCATCCTGGGCATGCTCGCCGGACGGCTCGAGATCCTGCCGCTGCTGGTCTTCCTCAACCCGCGTGCGTGGACCCGCTGATGGCATGGACGCGCGCGTGGATCGATCGCTAGCGCCCGATCCACGGCAGGAGCGCCGGGCCCGGTCCGGGAGGGCCGACCGGCGTTCGGGTGGCGCTGGCACGGGTCGGGCTCGGCGTCGGGTCGCCCGTCGCCGTCGGTGACGGAGCCCGGGTCGGCGGATCCTGGCCCTCGATCGCGTCCAGGTTCCACCACAGGTAGCGGTCTTCGTAGAGCAGATAGACCTCCACATCGTCGCCGGCACGCAGGTCGAAGCCGTCGAGCGCCAGGCTCCAGCGCCCGTTGGCCGCAATGCGGCCCGTGGCCGAGCGTGCGCCCCGCCGGTTGGCGTCCATCCCGCGGGCGAAGGCCACGATGGCCACGCTTTGCCCGGGCGGACCGCTGCCAGCAACCCGGTTGGCGACGACATCTGCCCGCGCCTCCAGGGCGGGCACCTGCAGGGCGTAGACCGCTTCGCCGATCTGCAGCGAGACCCTTGCGCCGACCCCGATGCCCTCCGGGAAGGCCTGGCTCAGGTCGCCGTCCCAGGCGGGCAGCTCGAGCG
This sequence comes from Caldilineae bacterium, assembly GCA_020634625.1. Classification (GTDB taxonomy): domain Bacteria; phylum Chloroflexota; class Anaerolineae; order Epilineales; family Epilineaceae; genus JACKBJ01. The sequence continues at coordinate 8,079 of JACKBJ010000001.1, forward strand.
CCCGCGGCGCGATGCGGCCCTCGCTTCGCTCAAGCAGTCGACCCTCCGGATCGCTGGCCTGCAGGCTCACCGCCAGGCCGGCGCTGCCGCGCGCGGTGGCCGACCGCGCGGTGACGCCCAGCCCGACCAGCGGCCGGCCGGTCCACAGCAGGTAGTAGCGGTCATCGACGATCGTGGCCGCCAGGATGCCGTAGCGCATCTCGCAGGGCGGTCCGGAGCAGGCCAGCGCATAGCGGCCCTCGGCGTCGCTCCGGGTCGAGAGCAGCACCGAGCGCTCGACCCGATTGAAGGGCTCGGCATCGAAGATGTTGGTCGAAGCGTAGTAGGCCCGCAGGTCGAGCGCCTGCAGGGGCAGCGCGAGACCCGCGATCCGCTGCAGCGATGGATCGACCTCGGCGGTCAGGCGTGGCACGTCCAGCGCCATGGGCTGGCCCAGTTCCGGCAGGAAGCGGATCTGGTCGCCGGGTTGGATCTGCGGCTCCCGGCCGTCGGCCCCGCGGAAGTCGGCCAGAAACACACCGTCCTCACCGACTTCGAGCGCTTCCCAGGCCAGGTTGGTCGCGCCGCGCCAGAGCTCGCCCCGGACATGGCCCCAGCCCGGCAGCCGGCCGGAAATCCGGTTGTCGTAGAGGAGCACCTCTTGGAAGGGCACCTCGGCCCGGACGAGGCGGGCCACGGGACCTCCAGGCCAGGTCACGAGATCGGCCCTGCTGTCACGATCCAGCGCCGCATCGGACAGCGCGATCGCGAACTGCCCATCGGGTCCCGCACGCGTCGTGCCGGCACCGGCGTCGCCGCCGAGGCTCCACAGGATCGCGCTGCCGGCTTCGGTGACGCCCCAGAGCCGTCGGCCGGCGCGATCCAGGCTGGCCAACGCGCGAGGCAGGGGCGCGTCGACGCGCAACAGGCCGTCGATCTCGATTCCGACCCGCTCGCCGGCCTGCGGCGTGTAGGCACCGAAGTCCGGGTTGCCGCCCGGGTAGAGTAGCACGCGATAGCGCGCCGAGCCGTAGGGCTGTCCCGGCCCGGATCGGAAGAGCTCGGTGTCGATCCGGTTGAGCAGCCCCAGGACGACCTGGCTGCCCATGTTGGCCCGGACGTAGGCCACCGGTCCGGTTCCGCTGAAGGTCACGGCCGGCACGGCGATGCCCTGGACCAGCCGATGGCCGCCCGGCAGCTCGGCGCGGAGCTCGCCGTACCAACCCGGCGCCAGATCGAAGCGGCCGGCCAGATCGATCTGGAATCCGCCGCCGGCCCCCAGGTCCGCAGCGAGCTCAGGCGGGTCCATCAGCCCGGGATACCAGTTGGCATCCCGGTGAAGCTGCAAGCCGAGGGCCGTGGCGCTGGCGGGCGCCTGGCCCCAGACCCGATCGCTCGCGGCGTCGATCTCTCCGCTGAGCGCCGACAGGGTCAGCATGGCGCGCGTGGCCGACTGGATCACCTCGATGCGCTGACCCGGCCTGAGCAGGCGACGCGCCTCCGGCCGATCCAGGGCCACCAGGTCGAAGCGCCAACGCGACGGACCGCTGTCTCCCGTGGCGAGCACGTCCGACAACAGCGTGCCATCCGCTGCGTAGAGCCTCAACCGGGGCCGCGGACCGCCATCGGTCTGAACGAAGGCATGGGGCTGATACAGCCAGGCTTCGATCTGCGGCGCAGCCTGTGCCTGGGCGGGTCCTGGCGCGCCGACCCAGGCGCCGAGCAGGACGCCGACTGCGAACGCGCGGTGGATCAAACGGGACATGGGTCACGCTCCGAAAGCGCATGCGATGGGCGAATCCTAGTCGCCGCCGAGCGCTGCGGCCAGTCGCGGCAGTCGGCCTGTGCGCCGCCTGGGCTGACGCAGTGTACAATCCCGTCCCATGCAGGCGCCCCGATCGGACCCGACCCATCCCTATCGCAGCGTGATCGCGGCCGGCGGTCCCGCCACCGTCGCCGCCGGCGAGGCCATGTTGGCCGCCGGCGGCAACGCCGTCGACGCGGCCGTTGCGGCGGCGTTCGCCAGCTTCATCGCCGAGATCGGCCTGGTCCACTGGGGCGGTGCCGGTCTGGCGCTGGTCCACGATCCGTCCAGCGGGCAGAGCCTGGCCTACGACTTCCTGTCGGCCATGCCAGGCCTGGACGGTCCGCCGGAGAGGTCCGCGCTGGACTTCGAGGCGGTCAGCATCGACTTCGGGTCTACCCGACAAAGCTTCCATCTCGGCCGAGCCTCGGTGGCGGTTCCGGGCGCCGTCTTCGGCCTGTGCCAGATGGCGCGCGACTTCGGTCGGCTCGAGCTCCCGCAGCTGCTCGGCCCGGCACTGCGTCTGGCCCGCGAAGGGGTCCCGCTCGACGCCTTTCAGGCCGACACCTGCGCCCTGCTCGCGCCGCTCTACACCCATACCCCGGGCATGCGGCGCATCTTCCTGGTCGACGGGCGCATGATTCGCGTCGGCGAGGTGCTGCGCATCCCAGATCTGGCCGAGACGCTGGAGCGTCTCGCCCTCGGCGGCGAGGCGGAGCTGCGCGTGGGCCAGCTGGGCCAGGCCTTGTGCCGGGATCAAGCGGCGCGCGGCGGGATGCTCGGTCCATCCGATCTCCAACGCTACGCGGTCCGTCGTCATGCGCCGCTTCGCATCCGCTATCGCGGGCTGGACCTGCTCCTGCCGCCGCCGCCCTCGATGGGCGGGCTGCTCACCGCATTCAGCCTGGCGCTGCTGGGCGAGACCGGATCGGTGGCGCCCGGCTCGACGCGCGAGCTGCGACGCTTCTACGAGGTCATGGACTTGACCCAGGAAGCCCGCGGGCGCATCGAGTCGATGCTCGAGGTGCTTTCGGGCGGCGAGGTGGCCGAACGGGTCCTGGCGCCGGACTTCGTGCGCCCACATGCCGCTCAGCTGCGCGCGCGGCTCGAGCGGGGGGCGCGCCATGGCCCGCGCGACGCGGGCGCCGAGCCGCCTGGGCCGGCCGGAAGCCGGCTGGGCAACACCAGCCACATCTCGGTGCTCGACGGCGATGGGATGGCCGTGTCGCTGACCACCACGGCCGGGGAGTCGGCGGGATACGTGGTGCCGGGCACCGGCTTCATCCCCAACAACATGCTGGGCGAGGCCGATCTGAACCCGCATGGCTGGCATGCCTGGCCGGCCGGCTCGCGCATCCCGAGCATGATGACCCCGGTCTTGGCCCTGGACGGTCGCGGCGTCCGTCTGGTGACCGGATCCGGTGGCAGCGAGCGTATCCGCAGCGCGGTGCTCCAGGTGCTGTCGGCCTTCCTCGAAGGCGGCCTCGATCTGGCCGCGTCCGTGAACCGGCCGAGGGTTCACCTGGAGCGGGGCATCCTGCACTGCGAGGGCGGATCCGACCCGTTGGCGGTAGACGGCCTCGAGGCGCTGGGCTACCCGGTCCGTCGCTGGCCCGGCGGCAGCATCTACTTCGGCGGAGCCCACAGCGTCGGGCGCGGCGCCGAGGGCCGGCTGGCGGCGGCGGGCGACCCTCGGCGCGCCGGCGCGTTCGGCGGCGTCTAAAGGGGATCTGAACAGGACCCGGCTAGACTGGCCCTGCGTGCTTCTCGATCGATGGCGATCGGATCGCGCGATGGAGCGGTGAACGATGACGGTGTACAAGGCCAGGAGGTCGACATGCGCGCGATGGTGTCGAGGACACTCGGGGTTGAATCCAGCCAGGGCCGCACAGTGAGGTACTCGGCGCATCGGCTGGCGCTGCTGGCCGCACTAGCCCTGCTGGCCGTGATGCCTGCGGCGCCGACGGACGCGGCTGGCGGCGAGGTGGTGCTACCGGCGCTCCTGCGCGGCGCGAGCCTGCCCGGCGCCGAGCCGCGCCCCCTGCGAGCGATCCCGAGCCCGACGGCCCCGCCGAAGCCCAGTCAGCCGGCAGGGACGAGCACGGCGCCGGTGTTGCCGAGCCCGACCCCCGTTTCGGAGCCCAGCCCGACGTCGCCGCTCGAGCCGATGCCCGCGGACGACTGCCCGGACGAAGCGTTCATGGACCTGTCCGCGTATCCTGGCGCGGGAGCCCAGTATCCCGACCCCGAGCTGGCGGTGAGCTGTCGCGACGACGAGCTGATCATCATCGGCAACGGCATTCCGCACTATGCCTTCGTGCCGATCACCCCCAACCCGCTGGTGGCCGTGGCCCACGAGTATCACATTCCCTTGCACCCGGTGCTCGCGTCCGAGACCAGCGCGTTGCCGCGGCTCGGGACTGCCGGCGTGGCCGTCAACGGCCTGCCCTTCTTCGGGCCCAACGAGGCCGCCGTGCCCGCCGCCCAGGCCTGGGGCGATCCGGTCTACAACGGCATCATGGACGCCTGCCTGGGCCACACGGCCGCGGAGTACCACTACCACGCGCTGCAGGTGGATTGCCTGGGCGGCGCCGAGCCCGGCCGACCCTCGCCCATCATCGGCTTCGCCACGGACGGGTTCCCGATCCATGGCCCCTTCGGCTGCCTCGACTCGGACTGCGAAACCGTGGTCGAGTTGCAGAGCAGTTGGGTGCGGATCGCCGATCCGCGGACCAATGCCTGGGACGCCTATGCCTACCGCGAGCAGGAGGGTGCCGCCTACCTGGACCGCTGCAACGGCCGGGTGGGTCCCGACGGACGCTATCGCTACCATGCGACCTCGGGCTTTCCGTACATCATCGGCTGCTATGCCGGCACGCCCAAGGCGCAGGCGGGCGGTGGCGCTGGCCGTCCCGGCCCGGGACCTCGACCGCGGCCGCTGATCGAGACCCTGTTCGACTGGATGCGATGGCCGCTCCCGTGAGTCCGCACGGCGATCGACGTTTCGGGCGCGCTCGATCGACGGCAGCGCCGGGTCCTCGCGAGGCGGGGCGCTCGGCGCCGCGCCACAGGCCCGCGTGGCGAGTTCTGGGGCCTCCACTGGTGCTGCTGTTCGGGTTGGCCCTGGGTCTGGCGCTCGTCGACTCGTCGATCGAACCCCATCACGCCACGACGGCTCCGGGTCGGATCGCCTACCGGTTGACGTGGCGCTGGGGGCGAGCCCGGCCCGAGGCGGACGGCTGGACCACCGTGAGCGACCGGGGCTATGCGGTAACGATCGAGCAGGGCTACGTCGTCAGCCACGGCGCCGCGCTGGTCGCCTGCGCCGAGGAGCCGCGCGGTCTTCGGGAGCGTGCTGCCGAACGGCTGCCGGGAAGCCTGCTCCTGCCACGCGCGGTGCTCGCGGGCCACAGCGGGAGCGGCCGCGAGCCCAGCCAGCTGGATCGGCCGATGCTCGAGAGCCTGCTCCGCGCCGAGGACCAGGACTGGGGGACGATCGACCTGGCGTCGCCCGAGCCCGCCTATTGCCAGGGCCACTACGCGATCGGGCTGTCCGCCGCGGACGCCGCGCGCATGGCCTTGCCAGCGTCGCTCGATGGCGGAAGCCTCTTCGTCGCGGGCAGCTATCGGCAGGGCCCCGGGGACCCGCATCGCTTCGCGATCCGATCGACCCTCGCCTGGGGCGCGGTGGGGCCCCTGCGGGCGCTCGAGGCCGCCGGACTCGGCGGCTCCCCTGAGGTGCCGTCAGAGGACCCGGGGCTGCGGGCCGAGCTCGCTGGGCGAGCGCCGACCCTGCGCATCGAGCGCGAGCTGGGCCTGCTCTTCGACGGCATGGACTTCGAGCAGGCCAGCTCGGACGAGCTCGCGAAGACCTTGCTACGAAATCTCGCCGACTCGGCGCGGTTCGAGCTCGACGCCGGCAGCAGCTCGACCCCTGGCCGCCGCTGATCGAATCAGCGGGCACGTGGGTCGCTGCGCCAGACCGCAGGGGATCGGCACACGCCATCGATGGCCCATGGCCCAGAGCCATCAGGCTGGACCGGCGTGCCAAGGTCTTGTGGCACACGCTCAACCATGCTATGCTATTCGGGTTGTAACCACGAACTCCAACAGCAAGGTGTCAGAGCCATGTCCGACCTCGTCAAGTCGCTCGAGCGCGAGTACCTGCAGGACCGGCCGGAGGCGGTGCCGGTGGGCGACCTGCGTCCCGGCGATACCGTCCGCGTCTTCTTCCGCATCGTCGAAGGCAAGCGCGAGCGCTCGCAGCCCTTCCAGGGCGTGATCATCCGCAAGCGCCAGACGGGCGGCCTCAACGACAGCATCACGGTTCGCCGCACGGCCTCGCACGGCGTGGGCGTCGAACGCACCTTCCCGCTGCATGGCCCGCGGCTCGAGAAGGTCGAGCTCCTGCGCAGCGCGCACGTCCGCCGTGCCAACCTCTACTATCTCAGGGAGCGCACCGGCAAGAGCGCCCGTCTGCGCGAGAAGCGCCGGTTCAAGACCAGCGCCCCCAGCGAGACCGTCGAGACCGAGGACTGATCCGCGGTCGTCCGCGTGGCAACGCGGACTGGCCGCAACCCAGAGGTCGCAACGCAGGAGAAGGGCGCCGATCCGCCCTTCTCCTGCGTTGCTGCGTCGCCATGAGGGGCGCGCGTTCGTGACCGATTCCCGGCTCGGGCCGGGGACCGGTCCAGGGAGGTCGGAGACGTGTCGCAGAGTCGCCAGCCGGATCTGGCCTTCGAGCACGCGGCGCGGCGGGCGGGTGCCCGACATCCGGCCGGCGTCGACGAGGTCGGCCGCGGTGCACTGGCCGGTCCGGTGGTCAGCGCTGCCGTGGTGCTGCCCGACGACGATCGGGTGATCGAGGGCCTGGCCGGCGTGCGCGACTCCAAGACCCTGACCGCGGCCGCGCGCTTGGATCTGGTGCCGCTGATTCGAGCCGCCAGCCTGGCCTGCGCCATCGGTCAGGCCAGTGCGGCCGAAGTCGACCGGCTGGGCGTGGCGCGGGCGACCGAGCTGTCGATGTGCCGCGCGCTGGGCGCGCTGAAAGTGCACCCGGACTACCTCCTGGTCGATGGCTATCCCAACCGGTTGGATCCCCGCCCCCAACGGGCCGTCGTCAAGGGCGATCGCCTGGTGCTCTCGATCGCGGCGGCGTCGGTGCTGGCCAAGGTCTGGCGCGACGCCTACATGATCGCCCTGGCGTCTTGCGTGCCGGGCTACGGCTTGGACCGCCACAAGGGTTACGGCACCGATCAGCACCGCGCCGCGATCCGCGACCGGGGGCCGAGCGCCTGGCATCGCCTGAGCTGGGATCTGCTCGGGACGCGGAAGGTTCAGCCGTCGCTGCCGGGCCTGGGACTCGAGCCGGTCTGGCCCGGAGCCGGGGCTGCCCTGGGGCAGGGGCTGCGTGCCGCCACCCTGTTCTCCGGACGGACGGACGACTGGCCCAGCCGCCGAGAGCCGCGGCGATGAGCCAGGCACGGCGGGATCTGGGCCAGCGTGGCGAGGCCCTGGCGGCGAGTCACCTCGAAGCCCTGGGCTACGTGATCCTGAGGCGCAACTGGCGTCATGCTCTGGGCGAGCTCGACCTGGTGGCGCGCGACGGCGACTGCCTCGTGTTGGTGGAGGTGCGCAGTCGGAGCGGGCCGCGCTTCGGCCGACCCGAGGAGAGCCTCGACCTGCGCAAGCAGCAGCGCCTGGCCCGGCTCTCCACGCTCTGCGTCCAGCAGCTCGGCTGGCAGGGCCCCTGGCGGATCGACGTCGTCGCGATCGACCTGCCGCCTTCGGGCGAGCCGGCGCTGCGGCACTACCCATCGGCGGTCGGGCCATGAGCGGGACCTCGAGCGCCGGCCAGATCGTGCTGGCCTTGGTCGGCCCCACCGCGGTGGGCAAGACCGAGCTGGCCATGCACCTGGCTCGGAGCCTGGAAGGCGAGATCGTGTCGCTGGACTCGCGTCAGATGTATCGCGGCATGGACATCGGCACCGCCAAACCCAGCGCGGCCGAGCGGGCGGCGGTGCCGCACCACCTGATCGACCTGGTGACGCCGGACCGGAGCCTCAGCCTGGCCGAGGTGCAGTCGCTCGCCCTGACGAGCATCGACGCCATCCTCGCCCGTGGCCGGCTTCCGATTCTCGCCGGCGGCACCGGTCAGTACCTGCGCGCGCTGGTGGACGGCTGGGTCATCCCGGCGGTGCCGCCCGACCCGGAGCTGCGCGCCGAGCTCTACGCGTTGGCCGATCGTCTGGGCGCCGCACACCTGCATGCGCGGCTGGCTGCGGTGGATCCGGTTTCGGCGGGCCGGATCCACGTCCATAACCTGCGCCGCGTCGTTCGCGCCCTCGAGGTCCAGCACCACCTGGGCGAGCCCATCTCGGACATTCAGGACCGAGCCGAACCGCGGCATGCCTTCCGCATCGCCGGCCTGCGCCGTTCGCGCGAGGTCCTGTACGCGCGGATCGACGCGCGCATCGATGCCATGCTGGCCGCCGGCCTGGAGGCCGAGCTGCGACGCCTCGTGAGCGCCGGCTATGGCTTCGACCTGCCGGCCATGTCGGCGCTGGGCTACCGCGAGTGGCAGGGCTACCTGGCCGGCGAGATCGACCTCGTGGGAGTCCGGGACCAGATCCGACGCAACACCCGTCGGCTGGCCCGATCACAGGATGGCTGGTTCCGCGCCGACGATCCGCGCCTGCGCGAGTTCGACCTGGACCTCGTCCCGACCCCGACCCTGATCGGCGACATCCGGGACTGGCTCGCCGGCCGAAGCTAGCGGTTCTGGCGGCCCCTCGGCGCAGCCATGGGGATGGGCTGGCGCTTCCGGCTGCTTGAGCTAGGCCGCGCCGCGTTCCAGCGCCAGGAGCCGAGCCGCACCAAGCAGCCCGGCATCGTCACCCAGCGCGGCCGGAACGAGGTCGATGGCCCGTCTGTCCCAGGCCAGCACCGACTGGGCCAGGCTGCGCTGCAGCTCGGGCATGAGCTGCGACCAGCTGCCGCGGGCGACGCCGCCTCCGATCACGATGCGCGCCGGGTCGATCAGGTTGACGGCGCCGGCCAGCGCCAGCCCGGTCGCCCGGGCTGCTTCTCGCATGAGCTGCCTGCAGGTCGGGTCGCCGGCAAGCGCGGCGCGGCTCACCATGCGCGCATCGACCGCGTCGGGGGCTGCGGCGCCGGCCTCCCGCAGCGCGACCGCCAGGGCGACCCCCTCGCCGTCCGGCTGGGCCAAGCGGGCGCGCGCGCGCCGCGCGATGCCGCTTCCGGAGCCGATGCCCTCGGCGCAGCCGGCATGGCCCAGGGCGCAGCGCGGGCCGCCGTCCTGCGTCACCAGGTGGCCGATCTCGCCGGCCAGCCCCTTCGCCCCGCCGAACAGGCGGCCATCGAGCACGATGCCCCCGCCGATCCCGGTCGACCAGGTGACATAGAGCAGGGGATCGTAGCCTCGGCCCGCACCGAGCCAGGCTTCGCCCAGCGCGGCCAGGCTGGCGTCGTTGTGGAGGCGGCAGTACCGGCCGGTGATCGAGGTCACGCGGGCCGCCAGCGGGAAGTCGGCGAAGCCGGGTAGGTTGGGCAGGCCGTCGGTCGTGCCGCTGTCCGGATCGAGCGGTCCGGGACAGGCCAGTCCGATCGGCAGGTCCGGCTCGATCGGATCTCCGCCGTGGTCGGCCAGCTCGGCGGCCAGGCGGGCGATCAGGGCATCGATCGCCTCGAGCAACGGCTCGGGGCCGCCCAGCGGCGTCGCACAGCGCTGACGCGCCAGAATCCGACCGCCGCGAAGGTCGACCAGCGCCGCGCGCAGCCAGGTGCCTCCGAGATCCACGGCCAGGACCCGATCCATGTCAGTCGCTCCTCGGTAGGGCTGCCGGTCCGGGCTCGCCAACGAGACCGGGCCCCGCGGAAGCGGGGCCCGGTCGAAGCTGCGGCGGAACGATACGGACGATCAGTCGGCCTTGATGGCGTTGTAGATGGCCGAGTCGATCGTGCCCAGCGGGCTGGCGTCGTTGACGATGACGGCCAGCGGCTGGTCGCTCTCGATGGTGGCCGAGCCGTAGACGTTCGGGCGATCCTTGATGCCCTGGACGGCCGGCGGGTACCAGGTGTACGAGCCCTTCGAGGCGATCGTGACCTGGCAGTCGGCGCCACAGCCCGAGATCGTCGCGCCCGAGGAGTCCGAGAACGTGATCGTGGCGTTGGCCGGCGCGTCGCCGATGTTCATCGCCTGGATGCCCGTCGACAGCTCGTCCTTGGTGTGCTTGTTGCGGAACAGCGGCAGCGCGACCTTCTTGGCGCCACCCGCGGCCGAGACCGCGTTGTAGGCGGCCGAGGTGCCCGCCTTCAGGTCCGCGTCGTTGACGATGGCCAGCACGTTGCCGCCCGTCGCCTCGACCGTCGCCGAGCCCAGGCAGCCCGAGGGCAGACCCGGCTCGCCGGCGCCCGGCGTCGCCCCGCCCTGGTAGAACACCAGGCTCGAGCCGCCGGCGATCGTCGCCGCCGCACCGCCGTGGACCGTCGTGCCCGTGCAGGCCGGCGTCAGCGGCGAAGCGATGTACGTGACCGTCACCTGCACCGGGCTCGTGCCCGGGTTCACGACCGAGATGCCCGTCGTGCCGTAGAAGTTGTTGCGGATCAGCGGCACGAACAGCATGTCAGCCGCCTGCTCGCTCGGAACGCCCTCGAAGGCGTACACGGCCTTGTCGGCCGTCTCGATGTCGATGAAGCTCTGGACGCCCACCGGAATCGAGTCCGAAGTGATCTTCATCGAGCCCAGGAAGCCGTCCGGCACCGACGCGAACTCGGCGTTCTTGCCCAGGTCCAGCGTCGTCGACGTGCCGGGGCCGATCGCGAAGGTGCTCTCCTTGATCGGCGCCGTCTTGCCCGAGGCGTACAGCGCCACGTTCACCGTCGCCTGCGCGCTGGTGTCCGTGTTCTGGATCGAGACCAGGCTGGTCTGGCCGTAGTAGCCCTTGGCCGCCAGCGGCAGGCTCACGTCCGTGCCCGGCTGGACGTTCGAGTAGATCGCCGCGGCGCCCGAGGTGCCCCAGTCGGTGCGCGCGATGGCCGCGATCTGGCGGTCCGCCGAGATGATCGCCGCGTAGGCGCCATTCTGCAGCGTGTTCTCCGCCGGCAGGTAGATGTTGGCCGCCGCGCCGGCGCCAACGCCCGGGCGCGAGATCGTCACCGGGCTGCCGCCGCGCTGGTTGTAGAAGTCCGCCACGATCGTGGCCGGCTGCGAGGCGTCGAGGTTCTGGATCTGGATGCCGGAGATGCCGGCGCCCTGGATGCCCGCGAGGCGCGAGGCGTAGACCGTCGGCGCGTCGCCCGTGCCGAACACGCCGGCCAGGCCCGCCACCAGGAAGGTCACCACCGTCGCCATCGAGGCCAGGACCATCAGCTTCTTCATCGTTTCGTCTGCTCCTAGGGTTGAGGTCGTGCGAACGAGCGATTGCCGATCGATCCGCCGCAGCTTCGCGGGTGAATCGTAGGGGCAGTTTACGCGGAGGCCGCGGCTCAGGCCATGGTCCGTGGGGCGCAGGCACCCCAGCCGAGCATACCCCTTTCGGAGTAGTCGGGCCCCGCAGCGGCCTTCACGCCGCCTGGATGGCGCATCGGCGCTCGGCTATACTCGGCCACCATGTCCGCCCAGACCCCGATGATGCGACAGTGGTCGCAGATCAAGCGTCAGTACCCCGACTGCATCGTGATGTTTCGCCTCGGCGACTTCTACGAGGCATTCAACGCGGATGCCGAGCGCGTCGCCAGCGTCTGCGACGTCGTGCTGACCAGCCGGCCGGTCAAGAAGGGCGAGCGCGCGCCGATGGCCGGTGTGCCCTACCATGCCGTCGACAGCTACATCGCCCAACTGGTGCGGGCCGGATGCAAGGTGGCGATCGTCGAGCAGCTGGGCGAGGACAGCAGTCCCGAGAAGCGGGCCCGAATGAGCCGAGTCCCGGCGCCGGCGCCGGATCCGTCGACGGCCGAGAGGCCGCGCGGCGGACGGGCCATTCTGGAGCGAGAGGTGGTCCGGGTGGTGACCCCAGGCACCCTGGTCGAGGGCGACCTCTTGGATGCTCGGGCGCCCAACCACCTGGTGGCCCTGCTGCTTCGGGGCGAGCGCATCGGCCTGGCGCACGCCGACGTGACGACCGGGAGCTTTCGAACCACCGAGCTCGCGGGAGCGTCGGTGGATCGGCAGCTGATCGACGAGTTGCTGCGTCTGCGGCCGGCCGAGCTGATCCATCCGGATCGTGAGGCTGACGCGCCGCGACTCGCCGCGCTGCGCGAGACCCTCGACCAGCTGGGCCTGCCGACGCTCTTGGTCCCGTTCGCCGCCTGGCGTTTCGATCCGGACAATGCGCGACGCGCGCTGCTGGAGCACTTCGGCACGGCGTCGCTGGCCGCTTACGGCTGCGAGGGGTTACCGCTCGCCTGTGCCGCTGCCGGCGCCGTGCTGGGCTACGTGTCCGAAACCCAGCGCGCGGCCGCGCGCCAGCTGCGCAGCCTGTCCAGCTATGCGCTGGGCGAGCATATGCAGCTCGACGCCGCGACGCGTCGAAACCTGGAGCTCACGCACAGCCTGCGCGGCGACCGGCGCAAGGGAACCCTGCTCGCGGTTCTCGACCAGACCCGCTCGCCCATGGGCGCCCGCTGCCTGCGGGGATGGCTGGAGCAGCCGCTCCTGGACCGGCAGCGCATCGAGCAGCGTCTGGAAGCGGTCGAGCTGCTGCTCGCACGGTCGGCTTTGCGCGAGGCCCTGCGGGCACAGCTCGGCTCCCTCGGCGACCTGGAGCGCCAGACCAACCGCGTCCTCACCGGTTACGCCGGACCGCGGGAGCTGCTGCGCCTGGCTGCCGGACTGCGCGGCCTGCCGGCCTTGTCGGCCCGGCTGGTCGCCGAGCTCGACAGCGAGGCGGAGGACCCGCCTTCGGGAGGCGTGGAGCGCCTGGCGGCCCTCTGCCGGCAGCCGCTCCTGTCGTTGGCCGAGCATATCGAGGCGGCGATCGACCCCGAGGCGCCGACCGTCCTTGGACAGCCGGGCGTGGTCCGACGCGGCTATTCGCGCGAGCTGGACGCGATCCACGACTCGGTCGCCGAGGCCCGGAGCTGGATCGCCGCCCTGGAGGGCGTCGAGCGCCAGCGCAGCGGCATCAAGGGGCTCAAGGTCGGCTACAACCGGGTCTTCGGCTATTACCTTCAAGTTCCGCGCTCGGCGGCCGCCAGCGTGCCGGAGGACTACCACCGCAAGCAGACGCTCAGCACCGGCGAGCGCTATGTCACGCCCGAGCTCAAGGCGCGCGAGGCCGAGGTCCTCGAAGCCGAGGAACGCATCGTCGCCCTCGAGCGCGAGCTGGTGGCGCGATTGATCGAGGACGTGGTCGCCGCGGCGCCCGAGATCCTCGCCGCGGCCGCCGAGGCCGGCATGCTCGACGCCCTGGTCGGCCTGGCCGAAACGGCCAGCCGAGGTCGCTACACGCGGCCCACGCTCGACGACAGCCGCAGCCTGGAGATTCGGGGTGGTCGGCACCCCGTGGTCGAGCGCGCAAGGCCCGACGAGCCTTTCGTGCCGAACGACCTGGCCATCGGCGAGGGCGAGATCGTGTTGCTCACCGGACCGAACATGGCGGGCAAGAGCACCGTCGGCCGGCAGGTGGCGTTGATCTGCCTGATGGCGCAGATCGGCTCCTTCGTGCCGGCCGAAGCGGCCCGCATCGGTCTGGTCGACCGCATCTTCACCCGGATCGGCGCCCAGGACGAGATCGCGGCCGGACAGAGCACCTTCATGGTGGAGATGGTCGAGACGGCCGGCATCCTCAACCACGCCAGCCCGCGGAGCCTGATCGTTCTCGACGAGCTCGGCCGCGGCACCAGCACCTACGACGGCATGTCCATCGCCTGGGCGGTGATCGAGCAGATCCACAACCACCCGGAGCTGGGTGCGCGCACCCTGTTTGCCACCCACTACCACGAGCTGACCGCGCTCGAAGCGCTGCTGCCGCGGCTGCGGAACCTGCACCTCGCGGTGGCCGAGTCCGAGGGCCGCCTGGCCTTTCTGCACGAGCTGCGGCCCGGCCCGGCCGACCGCAGCTACGGCATCCACGTCGCCGAGCTGGCCGGATTGCCACGGGCGGTCACGCGCCGCGCATGGGCCATCCTCGAGCGGCTCGAGCGCGAAGGCGCGCTGCCGCTGCAACTGGCGACCGAGCGCCCCGCCGAAGGGCCCGGTGCCCAGCTATCGTTGTTCGCGCCGGCTCCCTCGGCGCGCGAGCACCCGCTCGTCGCTCGCCTGCGTGAGCTGGACGTCGACCAGATCAGCCCGCTCGAAGCCCTGACCCTGCTCTACGAGCTGCGTCGGGAGTCGATGTCGGACTGACCTTGGGTCTCGGCGCCGTCGCCAAGGCTGTTGGCGGCGCGCCCAGAGCGCGTGGCCATGGGCGCGCGAGGCGCGAGCGCTCGGTCGACGAAGAAGGTCTCCATCTCGCCCATGCCCTCGATCGCGATTCGCCCGCGCGATGTGCAGGCGAAGGCGTGGCGGACGTGCTTCCAAGTGTCGCTGCTGATGTGCAAGCGGCCCGGCTCGCTATGCAGCTCCATGCGGCTGGCGCAGTTCACCGCGTCGCCCCAGAGGTCGTACTGGAACTTTCTGCGTCCGACGACCCCGGCGAGCATCGGTCCCGAGTCGATGCCGAAGCGAACGCGTGGTCGATCCGACCAGGTCGGCGATCGGTCCCGTCCCAGGGCATCGCCTCCCAGCTCCAGCGCAAACGCACTTGGGGGCACCGTGCCGCAAGCCGCCTGACGCATTCGCGCAGGTCTCCGGATCGCGATTGTAGAGGTTTCGCCACCGAGAGACCAGGCCGAACCGCGTCGGCACGCCGGGGCTGCTATCCTTGCCGCGACGCACCGAGCGCGACAGGGAGCACGTCCATGAACCGCATCCAGTCGGACGAGCAGGACCACCCCATCGCTCGCGCCCTGCGCGAGCGAATTCTGGTGCTCGACGGCAGCATGGGCGCCTATCTGCAGAGCTTCGGGCTGGGCGAGGCCGACTTCCGGGGCGAGCGCCTTGCCGCGCATCCACAGGATCTCAAGGGCAACAACGACATCCTGTGCTTGACGCGACCGGACCTGATCGAACGCATCCACGGTGCCTACTTCGACGCCGGCGCGGACCTGGTGACGACCAACACCTTCAACGCGCTGGCACCCTCGCAGGCTGACTACGGCACCGAGGCGCTGGTCTACGAGATCAACTTCGAAGCGGCGCGCATCGCCCGTCGAGCGGCCGATGCGCGCTCGACGCCGGAGCGGCCGCGCTGGGTGGCCGGCGCGCTGGGACCGGCCAACAAGACCTTGACCCTCTCGCCGGACGTCTCCGATGCGGCCTACCGGGGTATCACCTTCGACGCGCTCAAGGACGCCTATGGCGAAGCTGCACGGGGCCTGATGCAAGGCGGCGCCGACCTGCTGCTGGTCGAGACGATCTTCGACACGCTCAACGGCAAGGCGGCATTGGTGGCCATCGACGAGCTCTTCGAGGCCGAAGGACGGCGCCTCCCGATCGCGGTGTCCGTCTCGGTCGTCGATCGCTCCGGGCGCAACCTCTCCGGCCAGACCCCCGAGGCTTTCTGCATCTCGGTGGCGCATGCCAAGCCGCTCCTGGTCGGCATCAACTGCTCGCTGGGAGCCGAGGACATGCGGCCATACGTCGAGGCCATCTCGGGCGCGGCGGATGCCTTCACCAGCGTCTATCCCAACGCGGGGCTGCCCAACGCCCTGGGCGAGTACGACGAGGGGCCGGCCGAGATGGCGGCCGTGCTGGGCGAGTTCGCGCGCGCCGGCTGGCTGAACCTGGTCGGCAGCTGCTGCGGCTCCACGCCCGAGTTCACCCGGGCCATCGCCGAGGCGGTCGCGGGGCTGCCACCCCGCTCCTGGGCCCGGCCGGAGCCGGCGCTGCGGGTGGCCGGGCTGGAGCCCTACACGGTGTCGCGGCAGAGCAACTTCAGCATGGTCGGCGAGCGGACCAACGTCACCGGCTCGCCGCGCTTCAAGCTCCTGGTCGAGGCCGGTGACCTCGACGCGGCCCTGGCCGTCGCCCGGCAGCAGGTCGAGGCCGGCGCCAACCTGATCGACATCAACTTCGACGCCGGCATGCTCGACAGCGAGGCCCTGATGGCGCGCTTCCTCGACCTGGCGGCGGGCGAGCCGGAGATCGCGCGGGTGGCCTTCGTCCTGGACAGCTCGCGTTGGAGCGTGATCGAAGCGGCGCTGAAGCATGTCCAGGGCAAGCCGATCGTGAACTCGATCAGCCTCAAGGACGGCGAGGCGGAGTTCCTGCGCCGGGCACGACACTGCCGTCGCTACGGCGCGGCGCTGATCGTCATGGCCTTCGACGAGCAAGGTCAGGCCGACAGCTTCGAGCGCAAGGCGGCCATCCTCGAGCGGGCCTACCGGCTCCTGGTCGAGCAGGCCGGGGTCCCGCCCGAGGACATCGTCTTCGACCCCAATGTCCTGACGGTGGCCACCGGCATCGCCGAGCATGCCGACTACGGCCGCGCCTTCATCGAGGCCGTGCGCTTCGTATCCGAGCGCTTGCCGGGCGCCAGCAGCATCGGCGGCATCAGCAACGTCTCGTTCAGCTTCCGGGGCAACAACCGGGTGCGCGAAGCGATGCACGCGGCATTCCTGTACCACGCCATCGGCGCCGGCCTGGGGCTGGGCATCGTCAACGCGGGCATGCTGGAGGTCTACGACGAGATCGATCCCGAGCTCTTGGAAGCCGTCGAGGACGTGCTGCTCAACCGCCGTGACGATGCCACCGAGCGCCTGCTTGCCCTCGCCGAACGCTACGCGGGTCAGGGTCGCGAGGTCGAGGCCAAGGCCGAGGCCGCCTGGCGCGAGCTGCCGGTCGCCGAGCGGCTGTCGCATGCCCTCATCAAGGGCATCGTCGATCACGTCGAGGCCGATGCGGCCGAGGCGCATCGCGCGCTCGGTTCGGCGCTTGCGGTGATCGAAGGGCCGCTGATGGATGGGATGAACGTGGTCGGCGATCTCTTCGGAGCCGGCAAGATGTTCCTGCCGCAGGTGGTCAAGAGCGCTCGGGTGATGAAGCGCGCCGTGGCCTGGTTGACGCCGCTGGTAGAGTCCGAGCTGGCCGGATCCGGCGGCCGCAGCGCCGGCCGGGTGCTGATGGCCACCGTCAAGGGCGACGTGCACGACATCGGGAAGAACATCGTCGGCGTCGTGCTCGGATGCAACGGCTACGAGGTGATCGACCTGGGCGTCATGGTGCCGGCCGATCGCATTCTGGACGCCGCTCGCGAGCATGCGGTCGACGTGATCGGCCTCTCGGGCTTGATCACGCCCAGCCTGGACGAGATGGTGCACCTCGCGCGCGAGCTCGAGCGCGAAGGCTTCCGGCTGCCGCTGCTGATCGGCGGCGCCACGACGAGCCGGACCCACACCGCCGTACGCATCGCGCCGGTCTACCGCGCACCCGTGTTGCACGTGCAAGACGCCTCGCGCGCGGTCGGCGTGGTGAGCCGGCTGCTCGATCCGGCGGCCCGCGAGCTGCTCGCGGCCGAAGCCGAGATCGAGCAGGCGGCGCTGCGCGAACGCCACGCGGCGCGCGATCGGGCGGTCGAGCTGCTGCCGATCCAGGCCGCGCGCGAGCGACGCCTGCGCAGCGACTGGTCCTCGATCGACCTGCCGATGCCGGCGACGCTGGGCCCGCGAGTCCTGGATCGGCTGCCCTTGGCCGAGATCGCCAGCTACATCGACTGGACACCCTTCTTCCAAGCCTGGGAGCTGCGGGGCAGCTATCCTGGCATCTTCGAGCGGCCGGGCGTCGGCGCCCGAGCGCGCGAGCTGTTCGAGGACGCCAGGCGCATGCTGACCCGGCTCCTCGAGGGGCGGACGATCGAGGGTCGCGCGGTCTACGGATTCTTCCCGGCCAACGCGGATGGCGACGACATCGTCCTCTGGGCCGACCCCGAACGGCGCGCCGAGCTGGCACGCTTGCCGATGCTGCGACAACAGGAGCCGCGGCGCGGCGACGGCGCTCAGCTCTGTCTCGCCGACTTCGTGGCGCCGGCGCCGCGGAGCGCCGACGCGTCCAACGGCGCCGAACCCGGCTCGGGCTCGGCGCATGCGGACCACCTGGGCCTCTTCGCGGTCAGCACCGGCTTCGGCGTGGAAGCGCTGGCCCGTCGCTTCGAGGCGGACCATGACGACTACGACGCGATCATGGTCAAGGTGCTGGCCGACCGACTGGCCGAGGCCGCGGCCGAGTGGCTCCACCAGCGGGTCCGACGCGAATGGGGCTACGGCGCGAACGAGGACCTGTCGGTCGACGACATGATCCGCGAGCGCTACCGGGGCATCCGACCGGCGGCCGGTTACCCGGCCTGCCCGGACCACTCGGAGAAGGCGCTGCTCTGGCGGCTGTTGGACGTCGAGTCGCGCATCGGCATGCGTCTGACCGAGTCCTTCGCCATGTGGCCCGGCGCCAGCGTATCGGGCATCTACCTGGCGCATCCGGAGGCGCGCTACTTCAGCGTCGGGCGCATCGGCCGCGACCAGGTCCTGGACTACGCCGCCCGGAAGCGTCGGCCCTTGGCCGAAGTCGAGCGCTGGCTCGGCCCCCACCTGGCCTACTCGCCGACGCCCGAGGCGCAGCCGGCCGACTAGTCGAGGCGCCCGCGCCCGTCGCGTGAACGTCCCAGTCCCGTCAAAAGTCGGTCGAATGGGCGCCGATCCCGAATTCCGACGCGCCCGGGCATTGACATGGCGAAGCTTCGGGAGGATAAATGGGCGAGCCCGTCGCCGGGGCCCTGCTGCGCACGCCCGGCAATCGCGCGGGCAACGCCTGCCCCCCATAGGAGGTGCGACACATGCTCGACTTGCGAGCCGCGGCCTGGAGCTCGGTCGGCAAGAAGCTGATCACCGGCTTGACCGGTCTCGGTCTGGTCGTCTTCGTGACGGTACACCTGATCGGCAACCTGACGATCTTCATGGGCGCCGAGGCCTTCAACGCCTATTCGGACTTCCTGGCCAGCCTGTTGCACGGTTGGTTCATCGTGCTGGCCGACCTGGGATTGGTCGGCTTCTTCGGTCTGCACGCCTGGTCCGGTCTCAGCGTCTGGCAGAGCAAGCGCCGCGCGCGCTCGAGCGGCTACGCCGTCAGCGCCGACGCTCGGGGGCCGAGCCGCAAGACCGCGTCGTCACGCAGCATGCTCTA
Source organism: Caldilineae bacterium (assembly GCA_020634625.1). GTDB lineage: Bacteria > Chloroflexota > Anaerolineae > Epilineales > Epilineaceae > JACKBJ01. The sequence continues at coordinate 27,095 of JACKBJ010000001.1, forward strand.
CTCGGGCATCTTCCTGGGGATCTACGTCGTGCTGCACGTCTGGCATCTGAAGTTCGGCGCCGAGTACGTCACGACCCTGCACGGCGAGGAGGTGCGCGATCTCTACCGCCTGGTGGTCGAGCAGTTCAACCGACCGGCAATCGCCCTGGCCTACGCGCTGTCGATGCTGTTCCTCGGGCTGCACCTGCGCCATGGCGTGTGGAGCATGCTGCAGAGCCTGGGCATGCTCAACCGACGCCTGCTGCCAACGGCCTATGGCGCGGCCTTGATCCTCGGCGGACTCCTGGCCATCGGCTTCCTGGTCCTGCCGCTCTACGTACTGTTCTTCGTCGACCCGGTCGGGACGGCGGCCGCCATGGGAGGTCTGCGATGAGCCTCGACCAGCCGAACACGGCGCTGGACCCGCGTTGCCCGAGCGGACCGCTCGCGGAGCGCTGGACGAAGCACCTCAGCGAGATCAAGCTGGTGGCTCCGGCCAACAAGCGCAAGCACACCATCATCGTGGTGGGCACGGGCCTGGCCGGCGGCAGCGCCGCGGCCACCCTGGCCGAGCTGGGCTACAACGTCATCAATCTGTGCATTCAGGATTCTCCGCGGCGTGCGCACAGCGTGGCGGCTCAGGGCGGCATCAACGCGGCCAAGAACTACCAGAACGACGGTGACAGCGTCTGGCGCCTGTTCTATGACACCATCAAGGGCGGCGACTTCCGCAGCCGCGAGTCCAACGTGCACCGGCTGGCCGAGGTCTCGACCGAGATCATCGACCAGTGCGTGGCCCAGGGCGTGCCCTTCGCCCGCGAGTACGGCGGCACGCTGGCCAACCGGTCCTTCGGCGGGGTCCAGGTCTCGCGCACCTTCTATGCCCGTGGCCAGACCGGCCAGCAGCTCCTTCTGGGCTGCTACAGTGGCTTGATGCGCCAGGTCGACGCCGGCCGCGTGACGCTCCTCCCGCGCCGCGAGATGCTCGAGCTGGTGCTGGTGGACGGCAAAGCTCGGGGCATCGTGGCCCGCAACCTGATCACCGGCGAGCTGGAACGTTATGCCGGCGACGCCGTGCTGCTGGCCACGGGCGGCTACGCGACGGCCTACTACCTGTCGACCATGGCCGTCAACTCGAACGCCAGCGCCGTCTGGCGCTGCTACAAGAAGGGCGCCTTCTTCGGCAACCCATCGCTGACCCAGATCCACCCGACGGCCGTCCCCCAGCTGGGCGACTACCAGTCCAAGCTGACCCTGATGAGCGAGAGCCTGCGCAACGACGGCCGGGTCTGGGTGCCGATGCAGCCGGGAGACAAGCGCCGGCCGAACGACATTCCCGAAGCCGAGCGCGACTACTACCTCGAGCGGATCTATCCCTCCTTCGGCAACCTGGTGCCCCGCGACATCGCCAGCCGCCAGGCCCTATACCGGGTGCGCGAGGGCAAGGGCGTGGGACCGACCGGCGTGGCGGTCTACCTCGACTTCAAGGAGGCCATCGGGCGATTGGGGCGACAGGTGGTCACCGATCGCTACGGCAACCTGTTCCAGATGTACGAGGAGATCATCGGCGACGACCCATACGAGACGCCGATGATGATCTACCCGGCGCCGCACTACACCATGGGCGGGCTCTGGGTCGACTACAACCTGATGAGCACCATCCCCGGCCTGCACGTCCTGGGCGAGGCCAACTTCAGCGATCACGGCGCCAATCGTCTCGGCGCCAGCGCCTTGATGCAGGGTCTGGCCGACGGCTACTTCGTCGCGCCCAACACGGTCGGCCACTACATCGCCAGCGTCGACCTGCCCAAGGTCGGGACCGATCACCCGGCCTTCGCCGCGGCGGAGCGAGAGGTCAACGCACGGGTCACCAAGCTGCTCTCGATCCAGGGCAATCGGACCGTGCGCGAGTTCTGGTGGGACATCGGGCGCGTGATGTGGGACCAGGTCGGCATGTCGCGTAGCGAGGCCGGCTTGAAGGAGGCCATCGACACGATCCAGGGGCTCAAGGCGCGCTTCTGGGAGGACGTTCGGGTGCCGGGCAGCGCCGACGATTTCAACAAGAGCCTCGAGCTGGCCGGCCGGGTGGCCGACTTCTTCGAGCTGGGCGAGTTGATGGCGCGGGACGCGCTGGCGCGCCGCGAGTCCTGCGGCGGACACTTTCGCGAGGAGTGCCAGACGCCGGAGGGCGAGGCGCTGCGCGACGACGCCAACTTCGCGCACGTCGCGGCCTGGGAGTATCGCGGCGACGACACCGAGCCTGCACGGCACATCGAGCCGCTCGACTTCGAGTTCGTCGAGCTCAAGACGCGCAGCTACAAGTAGCGAGGAACAGCATGCACTTCACGCTTCGCATCTGGCGCCAGAGCGGCCCGCAGGCCGCGGGTCGGCTCGAGCGCTACGAGATCGACGACATCAACCCCGACATGTCGATCCTGGAGATGCTCGACCTGCTGAACGAGCAGCTGACCCGGGACGGGGTCGAGCCGGTGGCCTTCGACAACGACTGTCGCGAGGGTATCTGCGGCACCTGCGGCCTGGTCATCGATGGGGTGGCGCACGGCAAGAAGCACCTGGCCACGACCTGCGAGCTGCGCATGCGCGGCTTCGTGGACGGGACGACGATCACCATCGAGCCCTGGCGTGCCCAGGCGTTCTCCGTCGTCAAGGACCTGGTGGTCGACCGCTCGCCCTTCGATCGGATCATCGCCGCGGGCGGCTACGTCTCGGCCAACGTCGGCTCGGCGCCGGACGCCAACGAGATCCTGATCCCCAAGGTCGACGCCGATCTGGCCATGGATGCCGCGGTATGCATCGGCTGCGCCGCCTGCGTCGCGGCCTGTCCGAACGCATCGGCGTCCTTGTTTACCGCCGCCAAGATCGCCCAGTTCAGCTACCTGCCGCAGGGCCAGACCGAACGCGAGCGGCGCGTCGTGCGCATGGTCGAACAGATGGACGCCGAAGGTTTTGGCGACTGCTCCAACCACGGCGAGTGCGAGGCGGTCTGCCCGAAGGGCATCAGCATCACCAACATCGGCGTGATGCGACGCGAATACGTGCGGGCCCTGACCGGGCAGCTGCGCTAGCGTCGGTCGCGGGGCGTCGGGTCGAAGATCGACCCGGCGCCCCTTGCGTTCAGTCGGGCTGCCCCTTGCCGCGCGACCATCCATCGCGCAAGCCGACCACACGGTTGAACCGCAAGGCCTCCGGACGGCTCTCGGGATCGACCGCGAAGTAGCCCAGCCGCTCGAACTGGATCGGATCCCCCGGCCTGGCATCGGCCAGCGCGGGCTCGAGCCAGGCGTTCGGCCGCAGCTCGAGCGAGTCCGGGTTGAGCCCGTCCAGGAAGTCCGCGCCGCCCTCCTCGGGCTGCTCCGAGACGAAGAGACGATCGTAGAGGCGCACTTCGGCGCGAAGCGCCTCTGCGGCGGAGACCCAGTGCAAGGTGGCCTTGACCTTGCGGCCGTCGGGCGCGTCGCCGCCTCGCGTGGCCGGATCGTAGCGACAACGCAGCTCGACCACCCGGCCATCGGCATCCTTCACCACCTCGTCGCAGGTGATGAAGAAGGCATAGCGCAAGCGGACCTCGCGTCCGGGCGCAAGGCGGAAGAACTTGCGCGGCGGATCCTCCATGAAGTCGTCGCGTTCGATCCAGAGCTCGCCGGTGAAGGGGACCTCGCGGCTGCCGGCCTCGGGGGCCTCCGGGTTGTTCACGGCCGGCAGGTGATCCACCTGGCCGCTCGGCCAATTGGTGATGACCACCCGCAGCGGATCGAGCACCGCCATGCGCCGCGAGGCGATCGCGTTGAGGTGCTGGCGCTGGAAGTGCTCGAGTCGCGCCAGCTCGATGACCTTGTCGCGCTTGGAGACGCCGACGTCGGCGCAGAAGGCCGCGATGGCCTCGGGGGTGTAGCCGCGGCGCCGCATGCCGGCCAGGGTGAGCATGCGCGGGTCGTCCCAGCCGGAGACATGGCCCTCGTCGACCAGGCGCCGCACCTTGCGCTTGCTCATCACGGCATGGCTCAGGTTGAAGCGGGCGAACTCGATCTGCCGGGGATGGTGGATGCCCAGGGCCTCGACGAACCAATCGTAGAGCGGCCGGTGATCCTCGAACTCGAGGGAGCAGAGCGAATGCGTGACGCCCTCGATGGCATCCGATTGGCCGTGCGCCCAGTCGTAGCTGGGGTAGATGTGCCAGGCATCGCCCGTGCGGTGATGGGTCGCGTCCAGGATCCGGTACATCACCGGATCGCGCAGGTTCAGGTTGGGCGCCGCCATGTCGATGCGGGCGCGCAGGGTCAAGCTGCCGGGCGCATGGTCGCCGGCGCGCATGCCGCGCAGCAGGGCCAGGTTCTCGTCCGGGCTGCGATCGCGATCGGGGCTGTTGCGGCCGGGCTCGGTCAGCGTGCCGCGGTAGCTCCGCAGCTCCTCGGCCGTGAGCCCACAGACGAAGGCCTTGCCCGCCCGGACCAGCGCCTCGGCCCAGGCGTAGAGCTGCTCGAAGTAGTCCGAGGCGTAGAACTCGCGCCCCTCCCAGTCCAGGCCGAGCCAGCGCAGGTCGGCCCGAATGGCGTCGACGTACTCCTGCTCCTCGCGGCTGGGGTTGGTGTCGTCGAACCGCAGGTTGAAGCGACCGGCGTTCTCGCGCGCGATGCCGTAGCTCAGCAGCGAGGCATAGGCATGGCCGAGATGCAGGTAGCCGTTGGGCTCGGGCGGAAAGCGGGTCACCACCTGGCCTTGCCAACGGCCGGAGGACCGATCGTCGTTGACGATCTGTCGAATGAAGTCGGCGCCGCGGGTCTCGCCCGGGCTCGTGCTGGCGTCGTTGGCCATCGGCTTGCCCTCTGGGAAATCGGTTGCTGGGCGCATGTCCGGCGCGACCGCGTGTCGAAGATAGAGCTTGGTCCGGGCAGGGTCAAGCCCCGCGCGTTGACGGCGGCGCCGAATGCTGGCATAAAGCCCGCGGTCGGCATCGCCGGCAACCGCCAGAAGGAGAGCCCCAGCATGATGCTTCGGTCGCCGGTCCGACCCGTCGTCGGTCTCGCCCTCGCGGCGCGCTTTGCGCTCACGGTGGTGGCACTGATTCCGTTCCTCGTGACGGCCGGCGCCGGCCGTGCCATGGCCCAGGCTCGGGCGACCGCCCCCGAGGCCGTCGAGCTGGCCGACCCGCGCATCCTGGTCGACCTGAGCGCGATCCCGGCCGGGCGCGCTGCCGAGCTGGCCGAGCTGCTGCCCGAATGGGAGGAGGCCATCGCGGCCGGCACCGAGCAGCTGAGCTTGCCGGCGAGCCGGCTCGTCGCCTTGCGCGACGCCGGCTTCGCGATCCAGGTGCTCGACGAGCCGGCCCAGGTCCAGCCGCTCGCGCCCTGGCCGGCCTGCTACCGCAAGCTGGATGCCGTCTACGGCTGGCTGCAAGCCTACGCCGCCGAGCACGCCGAGCTGGTCGACTTCATCGACATCGGCGACAGCTGGTGCAAGACCCAGGGCGGCTGCACGACGCCGGGCGGTGACCGACTGGACGGCCGCGACCTTCTGGTTGCGCGCATCACCGCCGAAGGCGCAATCGCGCCCAAGGAGGGTCGCCTGTTCATCGACGGCGGCATTCACGCCCGCGAGCTGCCCTCGGTCGAGCTCATGCTGGCCACCATCGAAGGGCTGGTCGAAGGCTACGGCCAGGATCCACAGATCAGCTATCTGCTCGACCATCGCGAGGTCTACGTCGGCATCGCGACCAATCCGGATGGGCGGCAGCTGGTCGAGCTGGGCGCCGAGCCGCCCTATGCCAGCGCGCCCTGGCTGTGGCGCAAGAATGCCAACGACAGCGCCAGCGGGGCCTGCGGCTGGCCGCCGCGAGGCGGTCACTTCGGAATCGATCTCAACCGCAACCAGGCCTTCAAGTGGGATGCCGAGGGGCACAGCGACAATCCCTGCAGCGAGACCTACCGCGGAACCGAACCGGCGAGCGAGCCGGAGATCCAGGCCTACGAGGCCTTCGTGCGGTCCCTCTTCGAGGATCGACGCGGACCGGGCGACGACGACGCCGCGCCGCGCGATAGCTCGGGCATGTTGGTGAACTACCACAACGCCACCTGGCCGGGGACGATGCTCGTGCCCTGGGGCTGGACCGAGACCCGAAGCCCGAACGACGCCGACCTGGTCGCCATCGCCAACCGCTACGCGGCGTTCAACGGCTACAAGACCCAGTACTCGCTCTACCCGGTCAGCGGCAATACCCGCGACTGGGGCTATGGCGAGCTGGGCATCCCGGCCTACGTGGTCGAGCTCCAGGGTCGAGACTTCGTCTCGCCCTGCGCCGAGCTGCCCGGGATCCTGCGTCAGAACCTGCCGGCGATCGAGATGTTGCTCGGCCTGGCCGACCTGCCCTACGAACGCATTCGCGGACCCGAGCTGACCCGCGTCTCGCTGTCGCCGATCCGGTCGGCCGTGGGCGAACGCGTTCGCCTGCGGGCGCGCGCGACCGAGCTGCGGTCCGGCGGCGATCCGATCCACGAGGTGCGGGTTGCCGCCGCAGGGCTCGGCGGCCTGGCGGTGGGCGGGCTGCCGGAGCCTGGCGGCGCCCCGGGCGACGGGCTCGCCATGGAGGCCGAGGACGGGGCCTTCGACGAGCGCTCGGAATGGGTCGTGCTGGACTTGGACATCAGCGGGCTCCTGCCGGGTCGCTACTACCTGACCCTGCGCGGGCGAGACGCGGCGGGATCGGAGAACAGCAGCTGGGGACCCGCGGTGGCCCTTTGGCTGGACGTCGCAAGCCGCAACCCGCTGGGGTTGTCGAGCGCATCGCGGCCCGCGGTCGACTTCGACTGAGCCCTTGCGGAGCCCAGGCTTCGAGGCGTCGATTCCGCGGTTTCTGGACCGCTCCACGACCGGTCTGCGCTATGCTCTGACCCGGGTTGGTCGCCAGCGACCCCCCCCCAACGATCGTCGCGTGCGACGCGACCGGCGGCGTTGAATCGGTCGCGAGGCCGCGGATCCCGGCCCTGCCGGGAGGAGGTGTTGTCGTGCGCATCGATGCCAAGGCGCTTGCGATCGCGGTTGGACTGCTATGGGGCGGCGCCATACTCACCCTGGGACTGGTGTCCATGGTCCGCCCGGGCTATGGCATGGTCGTCCTCGAGCTGGCGTCCTCGATCTACCCGGGATTCGATACCGCGCCCGGTCTGGGGAACACGATCGTCGGGACGCTCTACGGCTTGGTGGACGGCGCCATCGCCGGCTGGCTTCTCGGCTGGCTCTACAACCGTTTCGCGGTCTGAGACAGCTTGAGCAACCAGAGCCTTCTGGCCCTGTCGGCGGGCCTGCCCATCCTGTTGGTCACGGGTTTGATGTTGGCCGGATGGGGCGGAACCCGCGCCGGCCCGATCGGCTGGACGGCCGCGATCGCGGTGGCGGTCCTGGGCTTCGGTGCCGGCCCGGAGCTGCTGCTGTGGAGCCAGGCCAAGGGACTGGCGCTGGCGGTGTGGGTGCTCTATATCGTCTGGTCGGCGCTCCTGTTGGCCGAGGTCGCTGGCGAGGCCGGCGCCTTCGACGTGATCGCCGAAGCGGTGGGACGCTTGACCGCGCAGCGGGACCTGCAGCTCCTGCTCCTGGCATGGGTGTTCAGCGCCTTCCTTCAGGGCGTGACCGGCTTCGGGGTGCCGGTGGCCATCGTCGCGCCGCTGCTGGTGGGTCTGGGCTTCCCGGCCATGACGGCGGTGGTCGCCACGAGCATCGGCCATAGCTGGGCGGTGACCTTCGGCAGCGTCGCCTCGTCCATGTATGCGCTCCTGGCGGTAACCGGGCTGGAGGCGGCCGCCATCGCGCCGGCCTCGGCGGCGCTTCTCGGCGCCGCCGCGCTGGCCTGCGGCATCGCCGTGGCCTGGGTCGGCGGCGGTTGGCCCGCCCTGCGCCGCGCCTGGCCCGCGTTGGCCGCGATCGGTAGCGCGATGGCATTGGCCCACTATGTGCTGGCCACCCACCGAAGCTGGCCGCTGGCTTCCTTCGGGGCGGCGTCGATCGGTCTGGCCGTCGCGGCCCTCGTGTCGCGGCTGCCGCGCTACCGTGTCGCGACCCAGGCCGCGGAAGCCGTCGCCGTCGGCGATCCGAACCGTGACGGACGATCGATGTCGGTGGCGGCCGCCGCGGCCCCCTACCTCGTGTTGGGGCTCCTGGTCGCCCTGGCCCAGCTCCCGGCACTGGTGCCGTTCTTCGATGCCCTGGTGCTCGAGCTGGCCATCCCCGCGACCGGCACCCGCCTCGGCTGGACCAATGCCGCCGGCAGCACGCGGGGCATCAGCGTCTTCGGCCACACCGGCGCGCTGATCGCCTACGCGGCGCTGCTGGCGGGATTCCTGCACGCCCGAGCCGGGCGCTATCCGACGGGCGCCGGCCGACGCATCCTGACACGGACCCTGGCTGCCTCACGCAAGCCGACCCTGAGCATCGTGGTGCTGGTCTGCATGGCCCAGACCATGAGCGACAGCGGCATGACCTACGCCTTGGCCGAGGCGATCGGACGGGTTACCGGCTCGGCCTTCCCCTTGGGCGCGGCGCTGATCGGCGCGCTGGGCGCGTTCATCACGGGCAGCAACACCAACAGCAACGTGCTCTTCGGCGCCCTGCAGCAGCAGACCGCGGCCTTGTTGGGGCTCAACCTGCCCTGGGTCCTTGGCGCGCAGAACGTGGGTGGGGCGCTCGGCAGCGCCTTCGCGCCGGCCAAGATCGTCGTCGGGGTCAGCACCGTCGGACTGGCCGGTCAGGAGGGCGCCGTGCTCAAGCGCCTGCTGATCCCTGGGCTGACGATCGTGCTGCTGGCCGGCCTCGCGGCATGGGCTCTCGCCTGAGGCGACTTTCGTGTAGTCAAGTGGACTATCGGCCGAGTCGTCTCCCCGAGGCAGCGACCCCGTGCTTGACATAAGTTGATGAAGCGAAATCGACGCGGTATACTTTGCGACCAACCCGTGCTCAGAGGAGCAATCGCGTGAACATCATCCTGCTCGGCGCACCGGGCTCCGGAAAGGGCACGCAGGCCAAGGCCCTGATGGATGCCGAGGGACTGACGCATGTCTCGTCGGGGGACCTCTTTCGCGCCAACATTCGGGGCAAGACGCCCTTGGGCGTCGCCGCCACCGACTACATGAGTCGGGGCGCGCTGGTGCCGGACGACCTGACGATCGCCATGATCCGCGAGCGGCTGGCGGCGCCGGACGTGACGACCGGTGTGCTCTTCGACGGCTTTCCGCGCACGGTCGCGCAGGCCGAGGCCTTGGACCGGATGTTGGGTGAGATCGGGCAGTCCGTCGCCGGCGCGGTGTTGATCGACGTGGCCGAGGATGCCTTGGTCGAGCGCCTTTCGGGCCGTCGCATCTGTCGCGAGTGCCAGACGCCCTTTCACGTCCTGTTCAAGCCCTTCGAGGCCTGTCCCGAAGCGCGCTGCGACGGTGAACACCTATACCAGCGCGACGACGACAAACCGGAGACCGTCCGAGCGCGGCTCGAGGTCTATCGTGCGCAGACCGAGCCGGTGATCGACTACTATGCGGCGCAGGGCAAGCTGCAGCGCGTCGCCGGGGAGGGGCCGATGACGGAGATCACCCAGCGGATGTGCGCCGCGATCGCCGAGCTGTCGGGCGCGTGACCCCGGACGCGGCACGGGTCGGACCGGCCGCGCTCGTCGTCGGCAGCGCGCCGCTCTCGGACGCCGGGCTGGACCAGCTCTTCGATCTGGCGTCGCGGGCGGCGCTGGTCGTTGCCGCCGACGGTGGAATGCGACATCTCCTGGCCCTGGGCCTGGGCGCCGACTGGCTCGTCGGGGATCTGGACTCCCTCGATCGTGACCTGCAGGCCCGCGTTCCCGAGTCCACGCGTTGGCAGCGCCATCCGCGCGACAAGGATGCGACGGACCTCGAGCTTGCGCTGCGCCTGGCAGCGCGCGAATCGGAGGCCTCGGCCGAGCTCTGGATCGCTGCTGCCCTCGGGGGCCGCGTGGATCACGGCGTAGCCAACCTGCAGCTCGCCACGCACGCGGAGCTGCGTCGGCGGCGGCTGCGCTTCGTGCATGGCGATCAGACGCTCTGGCATCTGACGGCGCCGGACCGGCTCGAGATCGCGGGCGCGGCGGGAGATACGCTGTCCCTGATCCCGATGTCGGACACGCCGACCCGAGTGCGGAGCCGGGGCCTGCGCTGGCCGCTGGACGGATCGACCTTGGAGGCAGCCGGCACGCGCGGGCTGTCCAACACGCTGAGCTCGCCGACGGCCAGCGTCGAGCTGATCGCCGGGCGGCTGCTTTGCGTGCACATCCCGGCCGCTTCCCGTATCCTTAGCGTCTGAGCTGCCGGGCGGTCTCGCCCGGCACGAGACGCGCGCCTGGCGCGCCCATCCGCGGGACGGATCGAACATGAGCACGCCTCGAGCGCCGCAAGGCGAGATGCCGACCCAGTACGAGCCCGCCGGCACCGAGCCCGGGATCTACCAGCGCTGGCTGGATGCCAAGGCATTCCGGGCGGTTCCCGACGCACGCGGCGAGGACCAGACCTATGTCGTGATGATGCCGCTGCCCAATGTCACTGGGGCGCTGCACATGGGTCATGCCATGGACAACGTCATGCAGGACCTCCTGGTCCGCTGGCACCGCATGCAGGGCGACAATTCCCTTTGGATGCCCGGCACGGACCATGCCGGCATCGCGACCCAGGCGGTGGTCGAGAAGCGGCTGCTGGAGCACGAGGGAAAGACCCGCGTCGACATCGGTCGCGAGGGCCTGGTGGAGCGGATCTGGGCCTGGAAGGACCAGTATCAGGCGCGCATCATCGCGCAGCAGCAGGCGATGGGGTGTTCCTGCGACTGGGAGCGCCAGCGCTTCACCATGGACGCGGTGTGCAGTCGGGCCGTGCGCTGGACCTTCTTCGGGATGTTCCGCGACGGGCTGATCTACCGCGGCATGCGCCTGGTGAACTGGGACTGCGCGCTCCAGACGGCCGTCGCGGACGACGAGATCGAGCACAAGACGGTCGACGGCTTCTTCTATCACCTGCGCTATCCGGTGATCGACCCGGGGCCGGGCGAGCCCGAGTACGTGGAGGTCGCCACCACCCGCCCCGAGACCATGCTGGGCGACACCGCCGTCGCCTGTCACCCGGATCCAGGCGGCCGGCTTGCCGCGCTGATCGACGAGACGCGCGGCCGCATCGCGACGGCCGCTCGTCGCGATCGCCCCGCGTTGGAGGAACAGCTGGCCGAGCTCGAGTCGCGGCTCGAGACCCACCTTCCCGGGCTGCTCAAGCTGGTGGCGATGGCCGAGGCCGGCCGTCAGGTGCGGCTGCCGCTGGCCGACCGCGCGATCCCCATCATCGTCGACACCTGGGCCAAGCCGGAGCTGGGCAGCGGTGTGGTCAAGATCACGCCGGGCCACGATCCCAACGACTATGCCGTCTGGCAGCGCCATGCCGATACGATCGGCATCCTGAACATCCTCGAGCCGGACGGTCGGCTCAACGGCAATGCCGGCGCCTATGCCGGCATCGACCGATTCGAGGCGCGTGGCCGCATCGAGGCCGATCTCGCGGCGCTGGGCTGCCTGGGCAGCAAGGAGGCGCGCCAGATCGAGATGGGGCATAGCGATCGATCCAAGACGCCCATCGAGCCCTTCCTCTCGCGGCAGTGGTTCGTCAACATGGGCGATGTCGAGGGCGGGATCCTCTGCGGCCGAGGCACCGAGCGGAGCTTCCGTGCCGCTGGCCTGGCGCAGGCCGCCATCGATGCCGTCGCCGGCGAATGGCGCTCGCCCAGTGGGCGCAAGATCACCTTCCATCCCGACTCCGATCGCTATGGCGGGACCTATCTGAACTGGTTGTCCGAGAAGCGGGATTGGTGCATCAGCCGCCAGCTATGGTGGGGCCATCGGATCCCGATCTGGAGCCTCGACGGCGCGACCCTGGATCGTCACCGCGCCGCGCTCGAGCCACTGCTGGGCCGCCAGGACCTGGTGTTCCGCCTCGGCCGGTCGGACGGCGCGAGCCTGGCATTCGACGCGTTTGGCGGTGCCGAGGCGGCGGCCTTCATGGCCGCGGCTGGCGATGGGGGCAGCGAGCTCCTGGCCTGTCCGCGCGACGAGCGCGTCGACGCCGAGCTGGTCGAAGCGCTCGAGCGCGCCGGGTTCGTGCGCGACCCGGACGTGCTGGACACCTGGTTTTCGAGCGGGATCTGGCCGCATAGCACCCTGGGCTGGCCCGACCCCGAGACGGCCGAGATCGAGGCCGGACAGCTGCCCCTGGGGGCGGGTGATGCGGGCAAGTCGGCGCTGGACGCCTACTACCCTGGCTCCTGCCTGGTGACCGGCCGAGACATCATCACGCTCTGGGTGGCGCGGATGGCGATGATGGGCCTGTACAACCTGGGCGACCTACCCTTCACCGACGTGTTCATCCATGCCAACATCCTCGATGGCAAGGGGGAGCGGATGAGCAAGTCCAAGGGCAACGGCATCGATCCGGTCGACATCATCGAGGCCTACGGCACCGATGCGATGCGCTACGTGCTTTGCGAGATGCAGACCGGGACGCAGGACATCCGGCTGCCGGTCCAGGCGATCTCGCCGTTCACCGGCAAGCTGATCGAGCTGGCCGAAGCCAAGCACGGGCGCAGCATCTTCACCTACCTCGACCCCGAGACGGGCCAGGAGTTCGACGTCTTGGGCTCGATGCCGGGCTTGCCAGCGGCGCGGCTGGTAAGCGATCGGTTCATCGTTGGCCGCAACTTCTGCAACAAGCTGTGGAACGCCACACGGTTCGCCCTGCTGAACCTGGACGGCACGCGGTTCCAGGCCTTGACGCCGTCCGAGCTGGAGCTCGAGGATCGTTGGATCCTCTCGCGGCTCGTCCACGCCGTGGACACGGTCGACCGCGAGCTGACGCGCTACAATCCGGCGGCGGCCATCGGCGCGGTCCGCGACGTCTTCTGGAACGAGCTCTGTGACTGGTACCTCGAGCTGATCAAGCCGCGGCTCGCGGCTGGCGGCGACGACGCCCGCGTCGCGCAGCAGGTTCTCGCGACGGTGCTCGACCAGATCCTGCGCCTGCTGCACCCGTTCCTGCCCTTCATCACCGAGGCGCTTTGGGAACGCCTCAACCAGCTGGCGCCCGAACGCGGCATCGCGTCGCGCCTTCCGGACACCTCCGGGCTGCTGATCACGGCGGCCTGGCCCAGCAGCCAGCCCGATTGGCGCATGGCCGAACAGGAAACGATCGACTTCGGCTTTGCGCAGGATGCCGTCCGTGCCATCCGTGACGTCCGGAATCAATACAACGTCCCGCCGGCCCGCAAGCTCGAGGTCCTGATCCGCGCCGAGGGACGCGGGGCCGAGGTCGTGACACGACACAGCCGGGTGCTGGCGGTCATGGCCGGGCTGGAGTCGGTGACGATCGATGCCGAGGCGACCCGGGCGGCCGATGCGGCGACCGCGGTACTCCAGGATCTGGAGCTCTACCTTCCGGGCCTGATCGACCTGGACCAGGAGCGGGCTCGGCTCGAGAAGCAGCGCGACGGGCTGATCGGTCGCATCGATGGGCTTCGGCAGCGGCTGGGCAACGCGAGCTTCGTCGATCGCGCAAAGCCCGAGGTGGTGGACGGGGCGCGGCAGCAGCTGAAGGAGCTCGAGGCGCAGCTGGCTGGGGTCGAGGCCAACCTGGCGGCCCTGCCGAGCTGAGTCCTCGGCAGGGCCTGCCTGCTCCGCGTCCGGGCGGAGTCTGGCCGAGCCTTCGATCCGGGCGTTGAGCAGACGCGAGTCGTTCAGGACGGGGAGCCCCATGCAACGCAGGCCGCGCGTCTACATCGCCAACACGGGCGGCACGATCGGCATGCGGCCGGGTCTGTCCGGCTACGAGCCGTCGCCCGGCTATCTCGCCGAGCAGCTGGCCGAGCTGGCCGCCTTGCGGGCCGAGCACATGCCGGATTTCGAGGTCGGCGAGCAAGCGCCGTTGCTGGACTCGGCGTACATGCGACCCGCCGATTGGCTGCGGATCGCGCGCGACATCGAAGCCAACTACGATCGCTTCGATGGCTTCGTGGTGGTGCACGGTACCGATACGATGGCCTACACCGCCTCCGCGCTTCCCTTCCTGCTGCAGAACCTATCCAAACCGGTGATCCTCACCGGATCGCAGATCCCGCTCTGCGAGGCGCGTAGCGACGCGCGCAACAATCTGATCACCGCCATCGGCTTGGCCGCCGAGCATCCAATTCCGGAGGTCTGCATCTACTTCGACGGTCGGCTGCTGCGCGGCTGCCGCGCGTCGAAGGTGGATGCCTCCAGCTTCGAGGCCTTCGATTCGCCCAACTACCCACCGCTGGGACGGGTCGGTGTCACGGTCGAGGTCTACTGGGATCGGATCCTGGCGCCACCCCCGCTGGGCTCGCGCTTGACCCTGCAATCGGTGGCCACACCGATGGTCGGCACCTTGCGGTTGTTTCCCGGCATCACCGCCGAGTGGGTGCGCAACAGCCTCCGGCCGCCGTTGCAGGGCCTCGTGCTCGAGACCTATGGCGTTGGCAATGGACCGACCGACGACGCGGCTTTCTTGGCCGCGCTGCGGGAAGCGACGGCCCGCGGGGTCGTGATCGTCGCGGTGTCGCAGTGCGGTCACGGGCGCGTCAGGCTCGGGGACTACGCTTCGGGGAGCGGCCTGGTGCGCGCCGGGGTCATCAGCGGCGTGGACATGACGACCGAGGCGGCGCTGGCCAAGCTCTACCATCTGTTGTCGCTCGAGATGGGCATCGACGACGTGCGACGTCTCATGCAGCGCAGCTTGCGCGGTGAGCTGAGCGGAGAGCTGAGCGCGGACCCGCCTTCGGCCAGCGATTGACGCGAGCCGGATGGCGCGACGCGAGCCGATCGCGCACAACGCACGAGGCCGCGAGCGCATGCGCTCGCGGCCTCGATGGCGTCGGCTACAGCGGCTGCTTCATCCCGCTAGGGGCGGAAGGCCGCATGAAGGTCAGATCGGGTTAGGCGATCTTCTTGACGTTGGTCGCGCGGGGCCCCTTGGGACCAGGCTCGACACCGAAGGAAACGCGCTGGCCCTCGTCGAGGGTGCGGAACTCGCCGTCACTCTCGATCGAGCTGAAGTGCACGAAGACGTCCGGCTGCTTGTCATCGCGGCTGATGAAGCCATAGCCCTTCTCGGCGCGGAACCACTTGACAGTACCGGTGAGTTGATCACTCATCTTGAAACAGATCTCCTGAAGACTAGGAACGGATGTTGAGATTGGAGAGAGAGACCTGGTTCGTGCCTGTCCGTCGTGCTACGTCGTACCTGGAGCGACTAGCGACCTGGTCGGCGTTTCGACATGCGGCGTGAACAGCGTTCCGTCTTTCCAACTGGCTGAATCCTAGCAGCGAATTTCGCAAGTGCAAATCTGGATGCCTCGAAATTCAAGAAGCCCCGTTCCACGAGGGAAGCGGGGCTCCTTGCATCTGGTGGAGATGGCCGGAATCGAACCGGCGTCCGAAGAGTTCGCGACTGGATATGCTACAGGCTTAGTCGGGCTTGCCAGTGTCTCGCACCTTCCCATCTCACCCGACCGAGCCGAGGAGGGTGCCAACCGATGCATCTTTCGCGATCCCCATCGGTGTCAGGGCCGCGGCACGCCGACTGCATGATACCCAACCCCGACGCGCCGGCGGGGCGCCGGGAGGGCATCGCTACCTCTTAGGCAGCGAGTGCGAGCGAAGGCTCGGCACTTGTGTTTTGGCCCTGTTTAGCGAGTTTGAGCCAAACTCGGCCTGCAATCCAGGCACAGCCGTCCCCGTCGAAACCTGTCATCCCCAGACGGCTCAATGCTAGCGCGGCAGTCGGCAGCGGTCAAGCATGTATTTACATAACAGGACGTGTGGCGCGGTTCGAGCCGGCGCGCCCCCTCCGCCGTTCAGTGCAGCTCCGACCGGTGACCGAGCCATCGCGCCAGCTGCCATTCGAAGGGCAGCCCGTAGGCATGGTGCGCGAGGCGGTAACGCGCCAGACGCCGCAAGGGCAGCTTCCATCGGCCGGGTGGGGGATCCCAGGCTTGGCGCAGGTAGAAGGCCTCGCGCGCGACCCTGCGGCCAAGGCTCGGAGCAACCCATGGGCCAGGGCCGAACAGGTCGAAGTCTGCCCAGGCTTCGAGGCTGTCGGGCAGCCGACACCCGGCGGCTTCGGCCGCGCGGGTGATCGGCGAGCCCGGGTAGGGCCGGTAGAAGAAGATGGGCGTCTGAAAGGCCGGACTCATCGATCGCAAGCGGCGTGCCCAGGCAAGCGATGCATCCACGCTGGCCTCGCTCTCGCCGGGTAGCCCGACGATGAAGGGGAAATCGGCGGCGATGCCATGACGTCGCAGCTTCTCGGCGGTCCCCATCACCTGGGCCAGACGGATGTCCTTCTGCAGCCAGTCGAGCATGGCCTGGCTACCGGCCTCCACCCCGACCAACACGCGTCGTAGCCGGGAGCGGGCGAGCACGGCCATCTGCGAGTCGGTGAGGCGTTCGCCCTGGTCGGCGCGCAGGGTTGCCGTCCAGGTGATCGGCTGCGCCCGACGGCTCCAGAGCGCGGCGAACGCCAAGGCGCGCTCGACGTGGGTGAAGAAGGTCTCGTCGAGGAACGCCAGGTCGGTGAAGCCGTGGCGATCGGCAAGCGCGCCGGCGCTCGCGGCCAGCACCGTCGGATCGAGCCCCGACCAGCCGCGTCGATAGACGGCCGGGTCGGCGCAGAAGGCGCAGCGCCAGTAGCAGCCTTGGCTCGCCACCAGGTCGAGCTGACGCCGACCCTTCAGCGCGAAGTAGGCCTCGACGTCGAGCAGCTCGTAGTCCGGTGCGGGCAGCGTTCCGATGTCCTGGGCCGGACGGGGCGGCCCCAGCTGCGGCCGGCCCTGCGCATCGCGCCAGGCGCAGCCGGCCAGGGGCTGCGCCGCGTGACCGTCGGCGAGCCGCGCCACCAGCTCGGCGAAGGCGAGCTCGCCCTGACCGACGATGGCGTAGTCGACGACCGGTTCCGCCACACACGCGGTGGGGAACAAGGACGGATGCCAGCCCCCCCAGACGATCGGTAGTGCCGGGTGCTTCTGCTTGAGGGTCCGCGCGGCGGCCAGCGCATCGCCGAGCGGCGCGCCGGTCAGGACGCTCATGCCGACGCAGACGGTGCCCGGGACGACCGCCGCAAGCAGCCGCTCGTGCGGCCGGGACTCCAGTCGGGCGTCGATGATCCGCGGGTCGAAGCGCCCGCGGTCCAGCGCCGACGCGACGGCGAGCAGGCCGAGGGGCATGCTGGGATGGTCGGCCTGCGGGTTGTAGAGCAGAACCCGCCGTCGGCCGGCCGGATCCGGGCGGTCAGCCGGGTTGGTTCCGTCCGAGGATGCGCCGATGCGTCGCTCCGCTGGGCTGAGGTTGGGGTCTGACCGGACCGTCACCGAGGCCGAGGGTCGCTGGCAGCTGGCCGCGCGTACCCAGCCGGCTGCCGCGAGCGAGCCCTAGCGCCGCTCGCGACGGGCCAGCTCCCGCTGGATGTGCCGCTGCGTGTCGCGCTCGCGGATGGCCTGGCGCTTGTCGTGCAGCTGCTTGCCTCGGGCCAGGGCAATCTCCAGCTTGGCCAGCCCGTCTTTGAGATACAGGCGCAAGGGCACGAGCGTCACACCCTTGGCCCGGACATCGAAGTACAGCTGGTCGATCTGCTTGCGATGCAGCAGCAGCTTCCGTCGGCGCGTCGGCTCGTGACCGGCATAGCCGGCCATCTCATAGGGCGCGATGTAACTGCCGGTCAACCAGGCCTCGCCGGCCTCGATGGTGACGTACGCTTCCTGGAGGTTGGCCTTTCCGGCACGGATGCTCTTGATCTCGCTGCCGGTGAGCACGAGGCCCGCCTCGAAGAACTCGAGAAGCTCGAACTCGTGACGCGCCTTCCGGTTGCTGACGATGGTGCGGTCGCCGTCACGGCCGGCCGACTTCGAGGATGGGTTGGCCATGGGGTCTGGGCTCCTGCCGCGCGGTCGGAAAGGTCGCCTTGCCGAAGCCGAGGCTGCCGGCGGGCGCCGCTAGGGCTTCTTCTGGGCGATCATCGACAGGGCTTCGCGCACGGCACGCTCCAGCTGGAAGTCCCGAGGTTCCGGCTCGCCGTCGGCGGCAGTCGCCGCCGGCTCGCCCTCGGCGCTGTCCGGCGGGGCAGCCTCGGGCGTCGCCGGTTCATCGCTAAGTTCGGCGGTGGCTTCGGCGCCGACGGACGGAGCCGCTGTCGTCCCATCGCTCGTGGCGACTTCCGGCTCGCTGCCGTCGAAGGCCACCGCGATGTCCGGTTCGATGCCCTTCTTGTGGATCAACGTGCCCTTGGGCGTCAGCCAGGCTGCGACCGTGACGCGCAGCTCCGACCCGTCCGAGAGCTGGTGAACGTTTTGCACCGAGCCCTTTCCGAAGGTCTTCTCGCCGACGAGCACGCCGCGCTCGTGGTCGCGGATGGCGCCGGCGACGATCTCGCTGGCCGAGGCCGACCCGCGGTTGACCAGCACCACCAAGGGCAGGTCGAGCGCCAGGCCGCCCTTCTTGGCGTAGGCTGGCTCGCGGTTGCCGTCCGAGTCTTCCTGCATCACGACCACACCCTCGTCGATGAACTCGCTGACGATCTCGATGGCCGTGTTCAGATACCCGCCCGGGTTGTTGCGCAAGTCCAAGACCAACGCCTCGGCGCCTTCCTCGCGCAGCCGCTGGAGCTCGCGGTCGAGCTCGCCCTTGCTCTCGGCGGCGAAGCTGGTGAGCTGGATGTAGGCGACCGTCGGAGCGTCCTGCTCCTCGAGCAGGTGCGCGTTGTTGACCGACGGGACCTCGATGCGATCGCGCGTGACGGCGATCTCCAGCGGCACGGACTCACCCTCGCGGACGATGGTGAGCGTGACCGTGCTGCCCTTGGGGCCGCGGATCAAGAGGATGGCCTCGTTGATGTCGAGGTTGGTGATGTCCTCGCCATCGACCTCGATCACGATGTCGCCGGCCTTGACGCCCGCCTTCTCGGCCGGCTGTCCGGGCATCGGCGTCTGGATCATCAGCAAGCCATCGGGGCTGGTGGTGACATAGGCGCCGATGCCCTCGAACTCGCCGTCGAGGGTGACGCTGTTGATCTCCGAGACCTGCGGATCGATGAACGCCGTGAACGGGTCATCGAGGGCGCGAAGCGAGCCCCGAATCGCGTCGTAGGTGACCTCGCTGCCCTCGGGGATCTCGCCATAGAACTCGTCCTGGATCAGCTTCCAGGTCTCCCAGAAGATGCCGAAGCTCGCCGGCGAGGCGCCGCGGCTCGGCGCCGTCGCGTCGGAGGCGTCCGTGGTGCCGTCGGCGGCCGAGCCCCGACCCGGGCTGACCACTTCCCGGATGGCGGCCACCGGGCCACTGTCCTCGAGCCGCAAGGCCGTCGCGAAGCCCATGCCGTAGCTGAGCGCCATGGCCAAGACGGCGACGATGAACAAGGAAGCGAGGCGAAGGGTGTTTCTCATGATCGCGTTCAACCTGCCTGGCGGGCTCGGAGTCGGGTGGGGCGAAGGCTGATTGTAGCATGCTTCGCCGGCGGCACCGCTTGCGGTATCATGGCGGGAGAGGGGGCCTCCGCCGCTATCCCGGTGCCACGGCTCTCGGCTCATCGCTTGCTTCAGGAGACCCAGCAATGGTCAAGCCCATCGGCCTGCACGTGCATTCCGGGCGCGCGAACGGCCAGGTCGAGGACTACATTCGCAGCGTCAAGCCCAGCGTGATGAAGTGGTTGGCCGATGGCGTCGAGCCCCGGCTGGTCGACCTGGCGAAGGTCTATGGCGCGCTGACGATCCTGCGGGTCTACGAGCCCAACCAGGCCTTGGGCAACCCACAGGAGAAGGACTTCCTGGCACTGGTCGAGAGCGCGATCCAGCGCTACCCGCAGTTCGACGCCCACGAGGGCTACAACGAGGCCTTCCAGCGGCTGCCCGAGGTCCGTCGGCGCGCCGAGTTCGACATCGCGCTGATGGAGCTCTGCGAGCGTCACGGGAAGCGCGCCGTGATCGGAAGCTTCAGCGTCGGGCAGCCCCAATGGCCGCAGACCGGCCAACCCGACGACTGGGCCGGCTACCTGCCTGCGCTGCAACGGGCCTCGGCCAAGGGCCATTACGTCGGATTGCACGAGTACGGCGCACCCGCCATGCAGTGGGGGGTAGGTGCCAATCAGGCCGCCAACCTGGTCAACGGGCAGTGGATCAACATCGATCCGGTGACCCGGCCGGGCGTGCAGGGCTGGTTCGTCCTGCGCTATCGCCGCGTGCTGGCCCACTGGCGCGAGCTGGGCCTGGATCCGCTGCCTCGCATCGTGATCACCGAGAGCGGCATCGACGACATCCAGCCGCGGCCGAACGTGGGCACCCGTCGTGGCTACAAGACCTATCGGGACACGCCTTGGTGGCGGCACCCGATCCTCGGCGACTACGCCGACCAGCTCGGTTGGGTCTGCGATCGTTGGGCCGAGGATCCGGAGGTCGTCGGCGGCGTCGACTTCGGCTTCGCCGACATCTCCGGGGACTGGGACGACTTCGATCTCAGCACCGACGCCGAAACGCTGGCGCGTGTGAAGGGCGTCATGCGCGACTTGGAGGAACCGGTGCCGGTGGACCCCAGCCCGCCGGTGACCCCGGGCCAGCCCGCGCCGATCAACCAGGCCGCGCTCAAGGCACGCTACCGGCCCCGGATCATCGGAGCCGGCGAGACGCTCTGGCAGATCGCCGGTTCGCAGTGGCGCGACGTCCTGATCGCCCGGCCCATGGGCGACCCGGGCAGCATTCCGGCCGGCACCATCCTGATGGTGCCCGAGAGCGAAGACTGACGCCCGGTCTCCGTCGCGCGTCCCGGTCAGGCGCGGTGCGGGCTGGCCCCGGAGCGCACGCCCGAACCGCCCGCTCACACGCGAATGCCAGCCAGATGGCATGCGATCGCTGAACCGGCGCACGCGCTTGCCTCGGATCGGCCATGGTACGCGCGCCCTTCGCCGGCTAAGATGGCCGGCAGATCGAAGCCAGCCCAAGGGACGGTTCGGGGCGGCCTTGCTTCGTTGATTGGGGATGAGGTTCATGGCATTGCATGCACTCCAGGCGCCGCCCTCGGTTGGGCGCGGGTCGGCACCTGCCTGGCCCCTTGCGGTCGAGCCGCCGTCGCCGCTCGGCCCCTCGGATCGAGGTCCGACCCGGGCCCGTGTGTTGACCCGCGACGACGGGCGGCGCCTGCTCCTGGTAGTGGCCGAGGATCGCGGACCCGGCGACCTGGCTGGCCGCGCCCTGGCCGCGCTCGCCAGCACCCTCGAGCAGCGGTCGGTCGAGTATCTGGTGGACTTGCTGGGCGTGTTCGAGTCCCTGCCGGAACGCGTGCCGGTCTTCGAAGCCGCACAGGCGCCCGCGCGCGCCGCGCTGCTCGCCGTGTCCTTCGACCGGCATCGCGGCGCCGGGTTCGGCGCCTGCCTGGGCGACGGCGGATGTTTCCTGCTCCAAGGCGCCGAGGACCGCCTTCCGCGACGGCTCAACCCACGCAACCGGCGGCTCCTGGCCTTGACGGTGCGCGAAGGCCGCTCCCTCCTTCAGATGGGGCGCCCGGATTCCTTCGGCTTCCAAGCCATCGCCGGCCAGGTTCTGGTCACGACGGCCAGCGGCGCGGCGGCACGGCGCCTGGCCGCCGGCGCATCGGTGCACGATCTCGCGGCGCGCGCCTGGCAGTCGGCCGAACCGCCAGACCGCGACCAACAGGGTAGGGACCTGGACCCTGCGACGAGGCTCATCCATCTGGCAAACGTCACGGCCGCCGTCACACGCCTCTGAGCGCGCCGACCACCGCCGACGAACCACAACGCTCGGACCGAAACTCGCACGCCTACAACCCCAACGGTCGACTTCGACACGTTATGTCGTGTGTCTCGGCCACTTCCGGCACTGCATTGTCATAATGTACATAGTGCGACGTTAGGAATTGGGTCTGCGGGCGGTTTCCGTGAGGCTCACACCGAGGACTGTCGCTGCCTGGATCGCGGTTGCGCGAGCCGGCCTGCAAGCGGCTCGCGGGACCCAGCCGATGACCGGATCCGTTCGATCGCCCGGAGCTGCTCGTCGCGACTTCGAGCGGCTTCCCGATCTGGCCCTCCCCTACCCCGTGGCGGAAGGCACCTGTGCTTATGTAAATGCGCTGCGGCATGCTGCCCCTCCGAGCCGGCTCGGGCACCCCGTCCCGCGACCGGCGAGCGTGCTATCATAGCCGCCGGCGCGGCCGGACGCGGCCGAAGTGGTGTGTGCTCCGCCTCCCTACCCGCGCCTGGCCGGCCGAAGCCGACCGGCATTCGAGCCCCTCATGGAGACCCAGCATGCCGACTCCCCTTGCGCAGCGTAGATCGGTCCGGCGACGGCGCGAAATCGTCCGGTCTCCGGCGCTGATGGCCGTCGCGCTGGTCCTCGCCGCCGGAGGATGGGTCGTCCGGGCGCAGTCCGATGTCCCGGAGGCTCCCGCGTTGCCCGGCATGCTGGTCTACACGCGCCAGAGTGACGCCGATGTCTTCTGGGACCTGTTCGTCTCGCGTGGCGATGGTCAGGACGAGACCCAGGTCAGCGACACGGAGGACGACAACTCGCGCGGCGAGGATCAGCCCCGCTGGTCGCCGGACGGGCGCGAGATCGCCTTCACCACGTTCAACCGGAACGGGGATGCCGCGAAGGTCTGGCGCATGCCCTACACCGGTGGCGAGCCGGCTCTGGTCGCCGAGATCGCGGCGGCCGATGCCGGCTACCCTGCCTGGCGCCCGGATGGCGGTGCGATCCTCTATGCCGGCGCTCATTCGGGCGCCGGACCGAGCAGCCTGGACCTGTATCTGGCGCTGCCGGAGGCTTCGCAGCCGTTTCTGGTCACCGAGACGCGCGACGAGCGAAGCCCGGACTGGTCGCCCGATGGGAGCCGCATCGCCTATGCTGCCTACGACCTCGGCCCGGACGGCGAGACGAACTGGTGGGATCTTCGGATGGTCGCGGCGGATGGGTCGGGCGATGCGCCGCTGGTGACGCGGGCCTACTCGACCGAGCGCTTCCCCCGGTGGTCGCCGGATGGCCGGCAGCTGGCCTACGTCGCCTTCGCCAACTCGGTCGGCTTCGGGCGCGGCGTGCTTCACCTGCTCGACGTCGAGACCGGCGAGGATCGCGAGCTGCTGCGAAACATCGGCCTGCCGGTGGCCTGGTCGCCCGACGGCGAGTGGCTGCTGCTCTACAACACCGTGATCTCGGGTCTGGAGCTGCCGGGACGGCCGACGGCCGAGCCGCCTGCACCGTCTGAGCCGCAGCGCTTTGGCCTTTACGTCTATCGTCTGGCGGACGGCGCGCTGTACCGACTCAAGGGAGCCGCCGGCGGAGGCGCGGCGCGAAGCGGTTCCTTCAAGTGGGGTCAGGTGGCCGACTGGACTGCCGGGACGTATACCCCTACGCCCGAAGTGACCGAAACGCCGACGCCCAGCCCCTCCCCCACCGCGTCGCGCACGCCGACCGCGAGTCCTTCGCCCAGCGCTTCTCCGAGTCGCGAGGTCAGCCCGACCCCGCTGCCGCAGCCGGCGATCTACCTGCCCATGGCCTTGGATCGAGCCGCGATGGCTCCCCTGCGCTGAACCGGCCGACCCACTTCGTCTCGGACCGGCAGGCCGAGCATGGCGAGGCTCAGCCGAGCTCGGCCGCCGTGGGCTCGCGCTCGGGCTCGATGCCCAACGCTCGCGCTTCGGCCAGCGCCCAGTCCGGGATCGGCACCGGCGCGGCCTGAGCGGGCAGCCGATCCAGATCGGCCGCATCGAGGTCGAAATGCAGCTCGGCCGAGAGCCGCTCGCAGAGCGTTCGCAACACCTGCACCCGTGCGTGGCGCTTGCAGTTGGCGGCCACGATCGTCCACGGGGCCTGAGACGTCGTGGTGCGGATCAGCATCTCCTCGACCGCCGCTTCGTATTCGGACCAGCGGGTTCGATTGCGCCAGTCCTCGTCGGTCAGCTTCCAGGCCTTGCGATCGTCGGCTTGTCGCGCTTCGAAGCGGCGGAGCTGCTCGTCCGGGCTGATGTGCAGCCAGAACTTGAAGACCAGGGTGCCGAAGCCGACCAGCTGCTGCTCGAAGTCGCGGATCTCGCGATAGGCGCGCCGCCATTCGGACTCGCCGCAGAAGCCTTCCACGCGTTCGACCAGGACGCGGCCATACCAGCTGCGATCGAAGATCGCGGTATCCCCGCGGCTGGGCAGCCGACGCCAGAAGCGCCAGAGGTAGTGCTTGTCCGCGTCGTCTCCCAGCGGTTTGGCGATCGGATGGACCACGTAGAAGCGGGGATCCATGCGCTCGGTCATGCGCTTGATGATGCCGCCCTTGCCTGCCGCATCCCAGCCCTCGAAGACCACGACCACGGGTCGCGCCTGCTGCTGTAGCGCGTAGCCCAGGAGCCTCAGCTCGGTCTGATGTCGGCCCAATGCCTCACGGTAGGCACCACGGTCCAGTCTTTGGCTGAGATCGATGATCTCGAGCATGGCCCTATCCTTTGGAGGCGTTGTCGCTGGGCTCGACCCGCGCACCGGTGGCAGGCTCCAGCACCGGCTCCGTCGTGTCGTTCGCCCCTTCCCCGGTGTCTCGACTTCCCTGCCAGCCATCCGCCTCTGCGGCCGTCTCGTTGCCCGACGCATGCAGGCGCTTGGACTTTCGCTTGCCACGTCGCCCGGACCTGGTGGTCCGCTTGACATCGGCTTCGAGCTGCGCGGGATCGGGCCAGGCGCTGGGCTCGCAGCCCAGCGCTTGCTCCAGCCGCTCGATGATGGCGCGGAATACGGCGTAGGTCGTGTAGGCCTCGTCGTTGGCCGCCAGGACCCGCCACGGAGCGGCGGGCTGGTCGGTCGTGGTCATGACGTCGCGAGCCGCCGCCAGGTAGCTGTCGTACTCCCGATGGTGGTCCCAGTCTTCGGCGGCGATCTGCCAGGCGCTGGCCGGATCGCGGCTCCAGCGGATGAATCGGCGCAGCTGCTCGTCGCGGTCGATGTGCAGCCACAGCTTGACGAAGATGGTGCCATCGTCGGCCAGCGTGCGCTCGAAGGCGTTGATCTCCTCGTAGGCGCGGATCCAGTCCGGGATTGGCGTGATGCCGGCGACCCGCTCGACGAGCACCCGGCCGTACCAGCTTCGGTCGAAGATCGCGATCTGGCCGCGCCGTGGGATCTGCATCCAGAAGCGCCACAGCCAGGGCTTCTGGATCTCGTGGGCTTTCGGTGGGTGGGTCTCACGGACGTGAAAGCCGCGCGGGTCGAGGCAGCGGGAGAGCTCGCGGATGGTTCGGTTCTTGCCCGAGCCGTCCCAGCCTTCGAAGACCACGATGATCGGCAGGCGTTGTTGGTGCGCCTGCTTGGCCAGCTCGTACAGCTGCAGGCGCAAGTCCGGCAGCACCCGCTTGAGCGCGGCGGGTGAGAGCGCGCGGCCGTCCTGTGCGATGGCGAACGGATCGCTCATCCGGCGGCCCCCGAAGGCTCGCCGTCGATGATCGGCTGCGTCAGCGGGCCATCGGCCGGCTCGACGAATCGTTCCAGACCGCCCAGCAGGTAGCGCGGTACCCGCGCCTCGATCACACTGCCGTGCTCGTCGTGGCGCTCGGCTCCCACGACGCCATGCTGATGCACCCGGTGCAGCACCTCGCCCGAGGCATAGGGAATGCGCAAGCGAACGGAGATCAGCTGCTCCGTGAGCGCGCTCTCGACCGCGGCCAGCAGGCGCGCCATCCCGGCGCCGTCCCGAGCCGAGATGGGGACCAGATCGGGGTAGATCACCGCCTGCAGGGTCTCCAGCGCATGGCCTCGGAGCGGATCGTCCGGGTCGAGCCGCTCCCAGTCCTCGTCGGGTGCCCCTGCGTCCGCGGTCGTCGGTTCGTCGCCGAGCCGATCGACCTTGTTGCCGGCCACCACCATCGGCGAGTCCGCCAGCCCCAGCTCCGCCAGCACGCGCTCGACCGTCTCGGCCTGTCCGACCGCATCCGGGTGCGTCACGTCGATCACCTGTAGCAGCAGGTCCGCCTCGGCGACCTCCTCGAGGGTGGCGCTGAAGGCCGAGACGAGCTGCGTGGGCAGGTTCTGGATGAAGCCGACCGTGTCGGTGAACAAGGCCACGCGACCGCTGGGCAAGGTGACGCGGCGCGTGGTCGGGTCGAGCGTGGCGAAGAGCTGATCGGCCGCGTGGATCTGAGAGCCGCTCAGCGCGTTGAGCAGGGTGCTCTTGCCGGCATTGGTGTAGCCGACCACGGCCACCACCGGCAGGCCGGCCTGCTTGCGCTGGCGCCGGCTGCGTCGGCGTTGGGCGCGAAGCGTCTCGATCTGCGCCTTCAGGAAGCTGATCCGACGGCCGATCTCCCGCCGGTCGATCTCGATCTGCGTCTCACCCGGTCCGCGCAGCCCGACCCCGCCGCCGGCGCGTCCGCCGGCCTGGCGCGCCAGGTGCGTCCACATGCGCGTCAAGCGCGGCAGACGGTACTCCATCTGCGCCAGCTCCACCTGCAGCATGCCCTCACGGCTGCGGGCATGCCGCGCGAAGATGTCCAGGATCAAGGCGGTGCGATCGATGAGCTTCAAGTCGAGCGCCCGCTCCAGGTTGCGCTGTTGATGCGGCGTGAGGTCGCGGTCGACCAGCACCACGTCGGCCTGCAGCTCGGCCGCCAGAGCCTTGATCTCCTCGACCTTGCCGCTTCCGACCAGCGTGGCGCGGTTGGCTTGATCGAGCTGCTGCGTGAGGCGGCCGACGATGCGGACTCCGGCGCTGTCGGCCAGGGCCTCCAGCTCCTCCATGGAGGCCTCGAGCGACCAGCCCTCGGCATCGCCGCGGAGCGCGACGCCGACCAGGATGCCCGTCTCCTTGCGCCCGCCGCGGCCCAATCCGCGCTCGGTCTCGTGCACCGTCGCGCTCATGCCGGCTGCTCGGGCATCGATTGGACGAGGGTCGGGATGGGCGACCAGCCGGCTGCCTGCATGCAGCGCTCCAAGGCTGCCAGTGCCCGCTCGGCATAGGCCTGATAGCGCAGCGCCTTCTGGCGCGGCGGGAGGTCCAAGGTCGGCAGGATGCCGAAGTTCGACTTCATCGGCTGAAATCGCTCCGGGTCACAGGCGGTGATGTAGTGGCAGAGCGCGCCGAGCATGGTTTCCTCCGGGAGCGTGACGGATGGCTCACCCGCCAGGTGCCGCGCCGCGTTCACGCCGGCCAGCAGGCCGCTGGCCGCGTTGCCGGCGTAGCCTTCGATGCCGGTGATCTGACCGGCCAGGAAGAGCTCCGGTCGCGCCTTGAAGGCCAGGCTCGGCGCCAGGAGGCGTGGGCTGTTGACGAAGGTGTTCCGGTGCATCTGACCCAGACGGACGAACTCGGCATTCGCCAGACCGGGGATCATTCGGAGCACCCGCTCCTGATCGCCCCAACGCAGGTTGGTCTGAAACCCCACCAGGTTGTACAGCGAGCCGGCCACGTTGTCCTGTCGCAGCTGCACCACCGCATGGGGCCGCTGTCCCGAGCGCGGGTCGCGCAGACCGACCGGGCGCATGGGGCCGAAGGCCAGCGCGCGCTCACCGCGCTCCGCGATGGCCTCGATCGGCATGCAGCCGCTGAAGAAGCGCTCGTCCTCGTCCTCGAAGTCGCGCAGCGGAATCCGCTCGGCCTCGAGAAGGGCGCGATAGAAGGCCTCGAAGGTTTCCCGGTCCATCGGGCAGTTGATGTAGTCGCCGTCCGCCTGCTCGCCGCGATCGTAGCGGGACTGACGGAACGCGATCGTCAGGTCGATGCTATCGGCCTCGACGATCGGAGCCAGGGCATCGTAGAAGTAGAGCTGGGCCTCGCCGGTCAGCCGCGCCAGGTCTTGCGCAAGATCTGGACTGGTAAGCGGACCGGTCGCCAGAATGCAGGGTCCCTCGGGAACGCGCGTGAGCTCCTCCCTTCGGAGCTCGATGTTCGGATGCCCCTCGATGCAGCGCGTCACGGTCTCGGCGAAGGCAACCCGGTCGACGGCCAGCGCCCCACCCGCCGGCACGGCGGTTGCCTCGGCTGCCGCGAGGATCAGGGAGCCCATGCGGCGCATCTCGGCCTTCAGGAGGCCGCCGGCCCGATCCGGCAGGTCGCTCCCGAGCGAGTTGGAGCAGACCAGCTCGGCCAGGCGATCGCCGGTGTGCGCGGGCGTGGACCGCACCGGCCGCATCTCGTAGAGACGTACCGCCAGCCCGCGAGAGGCGGCCTGCCAGGCGGCTTCGCTGCCCGCCAGGCCGCCGCCGACGACGATCAGATCGGGTTGGGACACAGGCATTCTCCTTCGGACCCATTCTAGCACGCGACGCAGCCCGGCATCGCCGATGCCAGAAACCGCAGACGGCGAGCGCCCGAAGGGCCGCTCGCCGTCTGCGTGGATGCGCCGGTCAATAGTTGCCCGGCACCGGCCGCCGGGTAGGCGCTTGGGCTGCGCGAGGGTATCGAAGACCCCCGTGCCGCCTCGGGTGACGCCGCCGGCCCGACACGGGCCCTGCAGCGTCCAGCTTGTCAACCGAAAAGGCAGCTTTGGTAGCTGACTGGCTGCATTGTACCGCCTTCGGATGGACCTGTCCAGCCGTTGCCGGTGACCCTCGGGACGTGTACCATCCAGCACCATGAACGCACTGGACATCGTCGTCGCCAAGCGTGACGGCCGGGCGCACAGCGAGGCCGAGATCCGTTGGCTCGTCGACGGCGTCACCGACGGCAGCATCCCCGACTACCAGCTCACCGCATGGCTGATGGCGGTGGTCTGGCGCGGCATGACCGAGCGTGAGATCGCGAGCCTCACCGAGGCGATGGCCCGTTCGGGTGAGACGGTCGATCTCAGCCGTTTGCGCGAGCCGGCGGTCGACAAGCACTCGACGGGCGGTGTCGGAGACAAGACCAGCCTGGTGGTCGCGCCCTTGGCGGCGGCGACCGGGCTGACCGTCGCCAAGATGAGCGGCCGTGGACTCGGGTACACCGGCGGGACGCTCGACAAGCTCGAGAGCGTGCCCGGGCTCTCGGTCGACATGAGCGTGCGGCGCTTCATGGAACAGGCCGAGCAGATCGGCCTCGTCATCGCCGGACAGACCGCGGAGCTCGCGCCGGCCGACAAGCGCCTGTATGGCCTGCGCAATCTGAGCGGCACGGTGCCCAGCCAGGCCCTGATCGCCGCCTCGATCATGAGCAAGAAGCTGGCCGCCGGCGCCGAGGGCATCGTGCTCGACGTCAAGGTCGGCTGCGGCGGCTTCATGTCCGAGCTCGACCAGGCGCGCAGCCTGGCCGCCACCATGTTGGCCATCGGCCGTCGAGCCGGCCGCCGCATGGCTGCCTGCCTGTCGGGGATGGATCAGCCCTTGGGACAGGCGGTCGGCAATGCCCTCGAGGTGGCCGAGGCCTGTCGGACGCTGCGCGGCGAAGGCCCGAACGACCTGCATGCCCTGAGCCTGACCGTCGCGGGCCTGATGCATGTCGTCGCCGGACGCGCCGGTCGGCCGGCCGAGGTGGAAGCCGAGCTGATGGGGGCCATCCAGTCCGGTCGAGCGCTGGAGCTGCTGGGCGACATGGTCGCGGCTCAGGGTGGCGATCGAGGCTGCATCGAGGATCCCGACCGATTGCCGCGCGCGCCGATTCGCCGCGTGCTCGAGGTGGAGGTCGCGGGTTGGGTGGCATCCGTCGATGCGCGGGCCATCGGCGAGACCGCCTGTGAGCTGGGCGCGGGCCGGCGGGCCAAAGGGGATGCGGTGGACCCGGCCGTCGGGCTCCGCTTGCGGGCGAAGATCGGCGATCGGGTCGATCGTGGCGCCGAGCTCGCCGAGATCCATGCCCGGACCGAGGCCGCGGCGGACCGGGCCGAGGCGCGCCTGCGCGCGGCCTACGCCATCGTGTCGGAACCTCCCGTCGGGCGGCCGGACCCGATCGTGATCGAGATCCTCACCTGAAGGGAGACCGCCCCATGCCGATCGCCTTCGACCGCTACCTGGACAACGCGGCCCTGAGGGCCGAGCTCCAAGCCCTGGCCGACGCCTTTCCCCACCTGCTCGCCATCGAGTCGCTGGGCCAGTCGTTCGAAGGACGGGACATTCCCGTGGTGGTGGTCACCCGCCGCGACGCGGATCGAAGCGACCTCGAGAAGCCGGCGTTCTGGGTGGATGCCAACATCCATGCCACCGAGGTCACCGGGACCATGGCGGCGCTCAAGCTGCTCGACCTGGCGACGAGCCGCTACGGCATCGATCCGGTGGTGACGCGTACCTTGGACACGCAGGTCCTGTACGTCGTCCCGCGCCTGAATCCCGATGGCGCGGCCCGAGCGCTGGCGGCGGCGCCCCAATTCCTCCGCTCGGGAACGCGCCCGTATCCGCGCCCCGAGCGCGAGCCCGGCCTGCATGCCGAGGACATCGACGGCGACGGCCGGATCCTGCAGATGCGGGTGGTGGACCCGGCCGGCGACTGGAAGGTCTCGCCGCGCGATCCCCGCCTGATGCTCAAGCGGGGTCCCTTCGATGAGGGAGAGACCTTCTACCGGCTGCTGCCGGAGGGCATCATCGAGGACTTCGACGGACATACCATTCCGATCGCCCGTCCCTTGGAGGGACTGGACTTCAACCGCAACTTCCCGAGCGGCTGGCGACCGGAGGGCGAGCAGGGCGGGGCCGGCGAGCATCCGGGATCGGAGCCCGAGATCCAGGCCGTGCTGCGCTTCGTGGCCGGCCACCCCAACATCTTCGGCGCCTTGACCTACCACACCTACAGCCGAGCCTTGCTGCGGCCCTTCAGTGGTCGGCCCGACGCCGAGATGGACCAGAACGACCTCTGGCTCTACGAGGCGATCGGCAAGCACGGGACCCAGGTCACGGGCTACCCGGCCGTCTCGGTGTACCAGCACTTCCGGTACCATCCCAAGCAAGTGATCAGCGGGGCATTCGACGACTGGATGTACGAGCACCACGGCGTTCTGGCTTTCACCGTCGAGCTCTGGGACCTGCCGGACGCGGCCGGCGTCACGGGCAAGAACGCGGACAAGCGGTTCATCGAGTGGATGCGCGACCACCCGGTCGAAGACGACCATCGCATTCTGGACTGGGTCGACGCGCACGCGCCCGATGCGCTCCAGCCTTGGCGCGCCTTCGCGCATCCACAGCTCGGGCCGGTAGAGCTTGGCGGCTGGCACGCGATGTACAGCTGGCGCAATCCGCCCCCGGCGCTGCTGGAGGCCGAGATCACGCCCGTCGCCGAGTTCAGCTTGGACTTCGCCGCGCTTGGGCCGCGCCTCGCCTGGCACGACGTGACGGTCGAGACGCTGGGTGCCGAGCTGTATCGCGTCACGGCGGTGATCGAGAACCTCGGCTTCCTGTCGACGAGCGGTAGTCGCCGGGCGCGCGAGGCGGGTCGCGCCCGTCCGCTCGAGCTCCGGATCGTGCTGCCCGACGGAGCGCGGCTCGAGTCCGGCCAGCCGCGGGTGCCGGCCGGACACCTCGAGGGTCGCGACAACAAGCTTGGCGTCACCTTCGGGAGCTCGCCAACCGACAACCGCCATCGGGTCGATTGGCTGCTGCGCGCTCCGGCCGGCACCCGCGTCGAGCTGGTTGCCGCCTGCGACCGCGCGGGCACGCTGCGCGCGACGATCCGACTCCCCGACGATGCCGTCGCTGGGTCCTAAGGGCGACTAGGGCGCGCGCGGGGCCTCCTGCGCCCCTGTCGCGCTAGCCGTCCTGGCCCGCCTGGCCTCGGTGGGGCGCCGACGCATCGTCCCCCGCCCGCGCGGTGACGCCGGCCTTGGCCAGATCCCAGGCATCGACCTCCTCCGGCGTGAACACCGGCGCGTTGGTCGCTGTGATGGGCCGGGCGGCGTCCACGGCCTCGAGCTGGCTCTCGGCGTGCGTGGCGTCCGACTCGGACCCGAGCGGAAGCACGAAGGCCAAGAGCGCGTAGATCGCGAAGAGCGGCACCAGGGCACCGAAGCCGGTCCCGATGATGAGCAGGCCGACCAACAGCCGCAGGAGGGTGGCATCGATGCCGAAGGTTTCGGCCAGTCCACCGCAGACGCCGGCGATCATCCGATCATCGGCCGAGCGGTGCAGACGGCGGGATGGGGTCAACATGGCGACAGTCCTGTGTAGCGGACGAGAGCCGGTTGCCGGTCTCGTCGGGTGGCGCGGATGCAACATGGCCTCTTCTACGCGCCATGCGCCGATCGGGTTGCAGCGCGCGCCCGGCAAGCGGCCGTTACTCCAGGCGTTCGGCGTCCGCCAGGCTTCCCACCAGCACGAGCAGATCGCCTTCACGGATGATGTGGTCCGGGGCCGGGGTGACCAGGGTGTCGTCGCCGTGATGGATCGCGATCACGGTCAGTCGGTACTTCTGCCGGAAGTTGCAGTCCTTCAAGGTGCGCCCCCACATGCCGGGCGGCGCCATGGCTTCGACGATGTTGACTTCGGGCGAGACTTCCAGGAAGTCCACGACGTGGCTGTGGGCCAGCCTGCGCGCCAGCCGCAGGCCTGCCTCGTGCTCGGGCAGGATCACTTCATGGGCGCCGATGCGCAGCAGGATTTCGCGCTGGGTAGCGGTCAGCGCCTTGGCGATCACGCGCTTGACGCCGAAACGAAGCAGGAGGACGGTGGCCAGCACGTTGGCCTCGAAGTTCGAGCCGATGCAGACCAGCCCGGTGTCGAAGGTCTCGACCCCGACCTGACGAAGCGCGTCCTCGTTGGTGGCATCGAGCTGGACCACGTTCGGCAGCTCGAGGCTCATGTGTTGGACGCGGTCCTTGTCGGCGTCCACCGCCAGCACCTCGTAGCCGAAGTCCATCACCAGGCTCTTGGCGACGCTGGTGCCGAACCGACCCAGGCCGATGACGATGAACTCCTCGCGCGCGCCCCGGCGCGCGATCTGCTCCGGCCGGAGCAGTCGCATGGCCGCGGCCCGTCGACCTTCGCTGCTGCTGCTTCGAACGCCGTCGCTCATGGGGATCCGCCTCTCGTGTTGCGATGCGTCAGCCGAGGATGATCGGCTCTTCGGGATAGTGAACCAGATTGGGTTGCGCGCGCTCGGCCAAGGCCACCACGACGGTCAAGGGGCCGAGTCGGCCCCAGAACATGGTCAACGCGATGAGCAGGCGACCGAGGAAGCCGAGCTGGCCGGTCAAGCCCAGGCTGTAGCCGGTGTTGGAGAAGGCACTCACGACCTCGAAGGCGACCGGAAAGATGTCGCCCGAGTGCAGCCGGACCAGGGCCAGGGTGACCGTGGCGACGAGCACCGAGCTGACGGTCATGACCGCGACGGCCTTGGTCAGGGTCTCGTGCGGGATCGCCCGGCCATAGGCCACCGGTTGGTCGTCCCCGCGCGCGGTCGCCAGCACGACCACCATGATGACGGCCAGCGTGCTGGTGCTCACGCCGCCCGCCATGCTGGCCGGTGCCGCGCCGATGAACATCCAGACCATCAGGATCAGCTGGGTGCTCTGCTCGAGCAGGTTCAAGGGCAGCACGGTGAGTCCGGCCGTGCGGGCCGAGACGGCGGTGAATGCGCCGGCCACATAGGCCTCGGCCTGACTCGCATCCAGGCCGACGGCCCGATGCAGGTTCGGGTCGAGGTTGACGACGAGCACGCCGACCACGGTCAACAGCAGGGTCATGAGCAGCGTCAGCCGGGTGTGCAACGACAGCTCGTGGTGGAAGCGGGCGCGCCACAGGTCGTAGAGCACGGTGACGCCCAGGCCGCCGACGATCACCAGCGCGCCCGAGATGCCCAGCGTGATCGGATCGCGCCCGTAGCCGAAGTAGGGGCCCGCCTCGCTGGCGGCGAAGAGATCGAATCCAGCGTTGCAGTAGGCGCTGATCGCATGGAAGATCGCGTAGTAGAGCGCCTGGCCATCGGGCATGCTGCCGCGCCAGCGCAGGTAGAGCCCGGCGGCGCCGAGCGACTCCAGGCCGATGGTCACGGCCAGCACGTACTGGGTCAGGCCCACCACGCCGCTCATCTCGTGCCGGCCGAGCGTCTGCTGCACCATGAAGCGCTCCTGCAGCGAGACCCGTCGCCCGATCAAGCTGAAGGCGAGTACGCTGAAGGCCACGAAGCCCGCACCGCCGACCTGCATCAGGCCCAGAATCACCCACTGTCCGAAGCGGCTGATCTCGCCCGCGGTGCTGACGACCGTCAGACCGGTCACGGTGACCGCCGAGGTGCTGGTGAAGAGCGCCTCCATCCAGCCCAGCGGCTCGGGTCCGGCGCTGGCGATGGGAAGACGAAGCAACAGCGTCCCGATGATCACGATCACGAGGAAGCCGAGGATGAGCAGTTGGTTGGTGCCCCGCTCCTGAATGAAGCGGCCGAGGCGTGAACCCGAGACCGGACCCATGCGCTGGCTGCGGGCACGTTGTGGACTCTTCATACCGATTGGCTGGCGATTATGTGTCGGCCGGCCGCTCGGGGTCAAGCCCTGGAACGCCGCCGATGCGAGCGGCGGCTGCAACCCCTGTCGCCGGCTTGCGTAGATGGGGGCAGCCGATCACGGACAGGCGAGCGGCCTGCCGTCATGGCCCGTCATGCAAGCGAAAGGATGCGTCGATGAACCTCGAACCGATCAAGAGCCCCGGCGTCGCCGCGGTCCTGTCCATGCTGGCCCCGGGCTTCGGCCAGATCTACGCCGGCCACTGGCTATGGGGCATCTTCTGGCTGCTCGTCACGCCAGGATTCTGGATCTTCTCGGCCGGTCTGCTCGCGCTTCCGTTCCACGTGCTCGCAGCCGTCCAAGCCGCCAACCAGGCGCTTGCCCGCGCCTGACGCCGAGGCATCGCCGGTCGCAAGCCGTCGGTTGACCGGCTCTCGGTCGGCTCCTAGGATTTCGAGTCGGTCGGCGCGGGTCGGCGCCGTGAACGTCCAGGAGCCCAGAGGCATGAACGCGGACGAAAAGACGGGCAATGGCCACTCCGTGCCGGTCCCCGCGCCGGACGACGGGCGCCCGGGCGAGCAAGAGCGCATGATCGCGGCGATGGAGGAGCAGCACGACTTTCCCGGCTTCTACAAGGTGGTGGTGATCGCCGAAGCAGGCGATGCCTTCCACGCCGCCTTGCGGCAGATGGTCGAAGTGATCCAGGCCGAGGCTCCGTTCCGGATCGGACGACGCGACTCCAGCCGGGGCGGGTACGTCGCCTACCACCTCGAGATCCACGTCGACTCCGCCCGCACCGCCCTGGAGCGCAAGCACCTGATCGCCCGCCTGGAGGGCGTTCGGGTCATGCTCTAGGTCGGTTGGCCGCCTGAACCAAGGCCTGGAACAGGCGCTGCTGCGCGTCGTCCCGACCGGCCGTGATCTCGGGATGCCATTGGAGCCCGAGCAGCCAGGCGTGGCTCGGCAGCTCGTAGGCCTCCAGCACGCCATCGCTCGCCCAGGCGGTGGCGCGCAGGTCGGGCGCCAGATCGCGAACCGCCTGGTGGTGCCAGGAGGCGACCTCCGGCTCGTGTTGGCCGACGATGCGGGCCAGCTCGGAGTCGGGATCGATGCGCACCCGGTGCATCACGTGGGTCGTGTCATCGCCCTCGGCTTCGACGCGATGCGGCAGTCCCCAGCCGTAGACCTCGGGGATGTGCGGGTGCAAGCTGCCACCGAGCGCCACGTTCAAGAGCTGCGCGCCACGGCAGATGGCGAGGCATGGGCGCTGGCAGGCCATGATGCGCTCGACCAGGTCGATCTCGCTGGCATCTCGAATCGGATCGACGTTGTAGACGCTGGGATGGCTCGCCCCGGCGTAGCGATCGGGTGCGACATCACCGCCGCCGGACAGGATCAGCGCGTCGAGCAGCGCGAAGAGCTGGTCTTGGCAGGCCTCGCCGGGCGGCAGAACGATCGGGATGCCCCCGGCGCGCCGAACGGCGTCGACATAGTCGACGGACACGCGAAAGCGGCGCTTCTCGTCGCGGCCATAGCTGGTGATGCCGATGACGGGACGTCGGTCGGCGGAGCCCGTGCTCCGGTCAAGCGGACTGGTGGTCGCCAGTCGGTCGAGCGGCTTGGACACGCGCGCTAGCCCTCCCTGCGATCGGTTGGTGCGACGGCCGGTGGCGATGGCGAAGTCGCCCCTTCTTGGACCGCGGAAGGCCGTAGCGCTCGGCGGATCAGGTCCATGGCGCGCTCCAGCCCATCCAGCCGGTCGGCGCGACCCTGGTAGACCTGCCCGCGCCCGCCGCCACGGCCGCCCAGCGCCGCAGCGACGTCGGCGCCCAGGGTCGGCAGATCGATGCGCTGCCTGCCCTCCGAATCGCCGAGGGCAAGGGCGAAGATGCCCGATGTCGGCCCGCCTGCGGTGAGCAGGGCGCATCGCCCGGCCGATGCCAGGCTGGCCGCGACCTGCTGCAAGGCGGCCATGTCGGAATCCGCGAAATGGCCATGGACGGGATCCTGGACCTGGCCCAGCAGCCCGGCCACCTGGTGCTCCACGAGGCGTGACGCCGTCTCGCGCAGCCGTCGCTCGAGCTCGCGCATGCGCTGCGCCCGATCCGCCACGGCCGAGACGAGCGCGTCGTCTGGCGCGCCCAGCGCTTGCCTCAGGTCGCCCAGGAGCTGCTCCTGGCAGCCGAGCCGGCGCCGCAGCCGCGCGCCCGCCACGAAGGCGAGTCGAGTCCCGCCGCGCATCGATTCGGTGCCCAGAAGCTTGATCGCCTCGATCTCGGCGGTGGAGCCGAGGTGCGTGCCGCCGCAGGTGCAGCAGTCCAGGCCGTCGATCTCGACGAGGCGCAGCGGGCCGCTCAGGCCCTCCGGCAGGCCGCGCGAGCGGACCTCGAGTCCGGCGAGCGCCTCGGGATCCGCCAGCCGAGCGCGGATCCGTCGCGCGGCGCGCACCTCGGCGTTGGCCTCGGTCTCCAGCGCTTCGATCTGCTGGGCGGTCAGCGCGGGGACCGACAGCTCGATGTCGCTCTGCCTGCGCGAGAGATGGAACGCCAGCGTCGACCAGCCGAAGCGATCCGCGGCGACGGCGGTCAACAGATGCTGTGCGCTGTGCTGTTGCATATGATCCCAACGACGCGGCCAGTCGAGCGCGACGGAGACCGGTCCGGCGGCCAGCGGTGCGCCGGCCGTGGTGAGGTAGTGTCGAATCTCGCCTGCCACGCGCTGGACGTCGCCGATCGGCTGGCCATCGACGGTGCCCCGGTCGGCCGGCTGTCCGCCGCCTTCGGGATACAGGATCGTATCGGCGAGCACCAGGTAGCTGCCGCGATCGTCGTGCCCGATCGCGATCAGCTCGGTGTCGAGGCTACGGGCAGCGGGATCACGCAGGTAGGCGGGCTGACGATACGGCGCATCGTTCGCTGGCATGCCGCGATTGTATGGGGCCGGTCCGGGCTGTCAATCCTGGCCACGCGGGGTCGGGTTCGCTTCGCTCGGCGGCCGGGCCTCTGCTAGGATGGCGCCCGGCTGACGAAGGGCCATCGCGTATCGCGGGAAGGCAAGCGCATGTCGCAGATTCGCATCGACTCCGAGATCGGCCGGCTGCGCACCGTGTTGGTCCACGAGCCCGGCCTGGAGATCGAGAACATGACGCCCGCGTCGGCGGCGGAGTCGCTCTACGACGACCTGCTCTTCCTCGAGCCGGCCCAAGCCGAGCACCGCCGCTTGACGCAGGTCCTCGCTCGCGTAGCCGAGGTCCTGCAGCTGCTCGATCTCCTCGCCGACGTGCTGAGCGATCGGAACCTCCGCTGGCGCCTGGTGTCACGGCTCTGCGAGCTGCATGCATGCCCCGAGCTCGTACCCGAGCTGGTCGAGCTGCCCGCACGGGAGCTGGCCGAGCAGCTGCTCTCCGGAACGCCTCTGCGCAAGGACACCCTGAAGCGCTTCTTGAGCGCGTCTCGCTATGCCCTGCCGCCGCTGCCCAACGCCTTCTTCATGCGCGACGCGACGATGTGCGTCAACGATCGCGTGATCGTGGGATCGATGGCCACCGGCGTGCGGCAGTCCGAGGCGATCATCTTGCGGGCCATTTTTCGGCATCACCCCGCGCTAGCCGGAAACGGGTTCTACCTCGACGGCACGCAGAAGGACGCGCCCTCGGTGACGATCGAAGGGGGCGATGTCCTGGTGCTGCGCGAGGACCTGCTGGTGATCGGCTACAGCGAGCGGACGAGCGCGGATGGCATCGATGTGCTGCTCGAGGCGCTGGCCAAGGCCGGCACGGTCCGTGACGTGGTCGTGGTCGAGCTGCCGCAAGCGCGGGCCACGATCCACCTGGACATGATCTTCACCATGATCGATCGGGAGCACTGTGTGGTCTATTCGCCGTTGGTGACCGAAGCGCGGCGCTGTCGGGCGATTCACGTGCGCCTGGGCGGGGGACAGGTCGCGTCGATCGCGGCTCGGGTCGGCCTGCTGGAAGCCCTCGAGGCGCTCGGGCTGCCTTTGGAGCCGATTGCCTGCGGTGGCGACGACCCGCTCCGTCAAGATCGCGAGCAATGGGCCTCCGGCGCGAACTTCTTTGCCCTCGCGCCCGGCAAGGTCATCGGCTACGAGCGCAATCGGGCTACTTTCGACGCGCTGGCGAAGCGGGGATTCCGGGTGGTGAGCGCCGCCGACGCCGCGTCCGGCGCCGTCGACCTCGAGGGGCCCGAGCGGGTTGCCATCGCGATGCCGGGCGAGGAGCTCAACCGCGGCGGCGGAGGCTGTCGCTGCATGACGCTTCCCATCGCCCGCGATGCCGTGAATTGGGCGGGTGCTCGAGCCGTCGAGCGTTCGTAGGCCAAGGTCCAGGAGACAAGCGTGTCGAACGAATCGAGCCGAGACTACATCGAGCTGAGCAAGTTCCTCAAGCTCGCTGGACTGGTCCAGTCCGGCGGCGAGGCCAAGCAGTGGGTCTTCGACGAACGGGTTCGGGTCAACGGGGAGATCGAGCTTCGTCGGCGCCGCAAGCTGCGACGCGGCGACCGGGTCGCCGTCGACGATGTCGAGATCGGTGTGGACGAGATCGTCTCTCTGGAAGCGGCCTCGGGTCAGGCGCCCTGATCGTCTTCCGAGGCAGCGTCGCGGATGTCTGCCTCACGCGCCCGGCCGAGGGACCGCCGCAGCGTCTCGAGCTCCTGAAGGCGGTTCGGCGGCAGGCGCAGGCCTGTGAGGTTCGACTGTCCGACGCCTCGCAGAATCGCGCAGATCCGCGCCAGCTGCTCCAGCGTCTCGGTCTTGACCCACGCGTCCTCGAGCGTCGCGCCGAGGCACAAGGACCCGTGGCGAGCCAGCACGAGGGCATCGTGGTCGCGCAGGGCTTCTCGGACGCGGAGCGCGCCTTCATCCGAGGACGGCCGGGCGTAGGCCAGCACCGGCGGCTGTCCGACATATAGGAGTG
Source organism: Caldilineae bacterium (assembly GCA_020634625.1). GTDB lineage: Bacteria > Chloroflexota > Anaerolineae > Epilineales > Epilineaceae > JACKBJ01. The sequence goes on from JACKBJ010000001.1 coordinate 66,434, forward strand.
CTTCCGGCAAGATGGCCGCATCGAGACCGCCGGACAGCATGCTCATCGCGATGAGATGCGGTGGATGAGCGTGGATCACGGCGTCGGCATCCGGGCGCTGGCGATAGGCCTCGAGGTGCATCGCCAGCTCGCTGCTCGGCCTGAGACCGCCCTGCGCGGGGAGCGCGTTGGTCGCCGTGCCCGGATCGAGGGCGGCGGACGCACCGGACGTGCTGGACTCTGCCGGTGAGTCCGGTGCTTCGACCCCGCCCCCTATCGGGCGTCCGGACGCGTCGAGATGGAGCAGCTGCGATTCATCGAGCCGGCCCTTGCACAATCCGCTCGGTGTGATCAGCAGGCTGCCGTCCGGCAGTCGCGCCGAGAGGTTCCCGTCGACTCCGACGACGAGTCCCCGCTCGTAGAGCAGCCGGCCGAAGTAGACCAGCTCATGACGAAGGCGGGCCTCCGTGGTGGCGGAAGCCGAAGGCGTCGGCATCACGGGCCGCTCCGTGCAGCTGGTGATGCCGACAAGGGCACTGACGGCATGCCATACGCGTTATGTAAAGCAGCGTCACCATCCAGGAGTCTTGTCGGGTGGATAGTGTATGTGACTACACGAAGATCAGGCATCGACGGAATCGCCACCACTGGATTCAGTCAGGCTCGGATCCTGCATCCCGGCCCGTGCTTGGAGATGGTCCACCCATCGGGACAGCTCGGGCCGCAGCGCTCCGTCGGTTGCCATCACCGACGTGCGTCCCTGCAACCTTCCCCAGGCCTGTCCCGATCCGAACCAACGGTCGGTGCTCGGCGCGAGCAGAAGGGTCTCGTTCGCGCCAAGCTCGTCGACCCGAAGGGCCGGTCGCAAGTAGCCGGTGCCGGGCAATGCTCCCGGGTCGGCATGCGCGCCCGTCTGCAGGCCCCCGCGGGCCCGGCGCGGCCCGGCGGCGAGATTGTGTAGGATCACCTGTCCCCCCTCGAGGTCGGCCTGATGGAGGTCGAGCGGCGCGCCGTCGGCTTCCGGCTCGAGATGCGCGAGCAGATGCCGGGCCAACAGCGGCAGTCGGCCCTCGGCGAGCTCGAGCTGAGCGTGTAGCGCGATCGAAGCCACCAGCCGCGGGTTGACCTCGATCACCACCGGCTCGCCACTCGGCGGCAACACGAAGTCGATGCCAAAGACGCCGCGATAGCCCTCCTCGGCCAGGGCCGTGCCGATGCGCTCGGCGATCCGGTTGAAGCGAGGCTTCTCCAGCCCTAGCCCGCGCGCGGTCGACCAATCATTGCCGCAGGATCCCAGCGCATGGCGGGTCAAGTTGGCCGTGCCGGTGACCTGGCAGAATGGCGAGCTCACCGCGACTCCCTGAGCGGTCACGCAAGCCGTCAGCGTCAAGGGCAGGCCCTCGACGAAGGCCGTGGCTCGAAGTCGCCTGGCCCGCAGTCCGTCCAGCGCCCGGGCCAGGGCTTCGTCGTCGTCGACCAACCAGGTGCGTGCACCGCTGTAGCCGTGCGGCGCTTGAACCACGAAACGCCGGCCGAGACGGTCGGAAAGGTTCGCGTAGCGCTCACGCGCCGGATCGAAGATCAGGCCCGGCGCCTGGGGCAGACCCAGGCCCTCGGCGATGCTTCGAAACGCGACCTTGTTCTCCCAGCGGCGTGCCAGCCCTGCCCGTGGTGCCAGGAGCCGCCAGCCGCGCGCTTCGCACTGCTGCTCGAGCTGGTACGAGGACTTGAAGACCAGAATGTTCGGTTGGCCCCCGCCGGCGAGCGTGTCGAGCCAGCGGGCGAAGCGCGCATCGGCCAGCAGCGAGAGCGTGCTGTGGCCGCGTTCGCCGTCCGCATCCTCGGAGGTATCGGCAGCATCGGAGGTATCGGCAGCCTCGGAGCTCGGCGCCGGGAGCGGCGGCGCATCCGGCCGCCGCTCGGGCGCGATCGCGGCCGTCGCCCCGTCCAGGACGCAGAGGTCGACGCCGCGCTGGGCCAGGATCGCCGTAGCGGGCGATGCGTCGATGCAGGCGATGCCATAGCGCGGCAGCCAGCGCTCCAGGCCGATGCCATACTCGGCCTCGGGTCCGGCGAAGGCGAGTCCGCCGGCCAGCGCGGGGCTGCGGCGCGCCCAATCCGCGAAGTCGGCGAGCGTCCGGATCGGTCGGCTCATGCCCACCCGCCTGGAGGCGACAGCCGCTCCAGGACCGCCGCGGCCTCGTCCGGGCCGCGCACGGCGTGAATCGACGCGTGGGAGCTCAGCGCGAAGTCGTCGGCCGTGGGCACGCGCTGTCCGCTCAGGATCACGGCGGCGCTGCGGATGCCGCGCTCCCGCGCGGCGCGAGCGGCTGCCGCTAGGGCTGCGCCGCCTTCGAGCGAGGTCTCGATGCCCAGCTCGGCAAGCTGGGCCAGCGCCGCATCGGCCTCCGCGTCCTGGATCGCCCAGCCCCAGCCGCCACTGGCCTGGATGATCCGCCTGGCCTCGCCGAGGCGGCGGGTCTTCCGGGCGCCCAGGGCGCCGACGCGGCCCGGCCGGTCCGGCTGGGGTCGCGGGTCGAGCTCGGCCACGATCGGTGCCTGGCCAACGCCCTGCACGGCGTGCAAGGCCGGTCGCCAACCTTGGCCCGTGACCCGCTCCCCGAGCGCGAAGCCACGACCCAGGGCGACGAAGGAGGTCCCGCTCGAGGCGAAGCTGAAGACGGCTTCGACCGGTTCGATGACCTCGAGGAGCTCCCAGGCGATCGACTGGAAGCCCTCGACCGCCAGCGGATCCGTGGATGGCCGCAAGTTGGGGATGTCGCGCGCGGCGGACAGCGCGACGGCGTCGGTGAGCGCGCTGGGGCTGGCCAGGATGGTCGCACCGGCCCGCAGCAGGCGCGCGAGCTTCCCCGGTGGGGTCTCGGGCGATACGAAGGCCGCGACACCCAGGCCAGCGAGCCGGCCGTAGGCCGCCGCGGCGATCGCGGCGTTGCCCGAGCTCGAGATCAGGATCCAGCCCAGCTCGGGCCGTGCCCATCGCAGCGCCGAGACCTGGAAGGCCAGGCCCCGAGCCTTGTGCGATCCCGTCGGGCTCAGGTCCTCGCGCTTGAGGACCAGTCGCTCCAGGCCTAGGCGGGCGGCCAACCGAGGCAGCTCCAACGTGGGCGTCCAGCCTTCGCCCAGGCTCAGCCAGGCCGCTTCCGGCAGCTGCGGCGCATAGGATGCGGCATACCGCCAGAGGTCGAAGCGCGGCCGGGACAAGGGCTACTTCTCCTCTTCCTCGAACAGGTCGAGCCGAATCGGCTCGGTCGAGACGAGCTCGAGCTCCGCGCCGCAATGATCACACCACAACACCTCCCCCAGCACCGGATCTGCCGGCAGCGGGATCGGCTGGCCACAGGCCGGACACACGTCGCGGGCCGCGTCGGACGGGTTCGGGTCTGGCATCACTGGGGTTCCTCCTGGCGCGCGCGACGCGCCGAGTCGCCGAGGGTGAGCTCGCGCAGCAGCGACTTGAAGCCCGCCTCGCGGTCGCCTTCGGTCAGGTAGTGCAGGCTGAAGAAGAAGGGGCAGGCCGGCGAAAGGAGCACGGTATCGCCCGGCTCCGCCAGCGCAACCGATCGGGCGACCGCCTCCCGCAGGTTCGCCGGCCGCAGCACCTCGAGTCCGGCCGAGGACTGCGCTCCGACGCGCTGCATGGCTTCGGCGAGTCGATCGCTCCCGGCACCAGGAAGCAGCAGGACCCGGCGGCAGCGTCGGGTTGCCAAGCGGGCCAGGTCCTCGTAGTCGAGGCCCTTGTCGTCGCCGCCGGCGATCCAGTTGATCGGACCGGGCAAGGCCTCCAGCGCGGCCATGCTGGCCCGCGGCGTGGTCGAGTTCAGATCGTCGAAGTAGGAGACGCCCTCGGCGGCCCAGACGAACTGGCAGCGATGGCGCAGGCCGCGAAACATGCCGATGCCGCGCTGGATCTGCTCGGGGCTGGCGCCCGCCAGGTAGCTCGCCAAGGCGGCGGCCAGAATGTTCTCCTGGTTGTGCGCGCCCGGCAGGCGCGAAGCGGCCGCCGGACCCGCGTCGACGACCTGGCCCCGCGGCGAACGCCGCAGCTTGATGCGGCCCGCCGGGTCCAGCCAGGCGCCGCGCGGCACCTCGCCGAGGCGACTGAAGAGGAAGACTTGACTGGAGAGCGTCTGCGCCATGGCCAAGGTGGCCGGGTTGTCGGCATTCAGCACGGCCAGATCGTCCGCGCCCTGCTCGACCAGAAGCCGGGCCTTGACCGCCGCATAGGCCTCGAAGCTGCCGTCATGCTCGTCGAGGTGGTTCGGCAGCACGTTGGTCACCACCCCGATCCGCGGCCGCGGCGCGATCTCCTTGAGGTGACGGTTGCTGACTTCGAGGATCAGCCAATCCTCGGGCCGCATGCCGTCGAGCCGGTCCAATACCTGGACGCTACGGCGTTCGTTGCCGGCGTAGTAGATCCGCTGGTCGGTCAGGCGCAGGATGGTCTCCGCCAGGCGGCTGCTCGTCGATTTGCCGTTGGATCCGGTGAAGGCCAGGGTGGCGGCCGGCGCCAGGTCGAAGTACAGCCCCATGAGGCCGAGGAAGGGGAGTCCAGCCGCCTTGAGCTCGGCCAGGACCGGCAGGTTGGGCGGATACAGGTACCAGGCCTGGGGCGCGAAGATCGCTTCGGCCGCGTCGATGCCCTCGAGGTAGCGTTCGCCGAAGCGGCGTTCGACCGGCAGCGATCCCAGCTCGCGCCACAAGGCCTCTCGCGCCAGGCGCGGAAGCCCGACGTGCATCCGCATGAACGCCGCCTCGATCGCGTCGGCCGGCTGCAGGTCGTGGACCGTCAGGTCGCGCAGGCCCTCACTCCAGAGGAAACGGAGCATCGCCGCCCCCTCGGTGCTGGCCAGCCCCACCACGTGCACCGGCGCGGCGCTCAGCGCACGAATGGCATCGCGACGACGCTGGCGTGCCGTCAGAATCGACGCCGGCGCCGCCATCCCGGCGGGCTGGTCGGCCGAGCGCTGTCCGGCGGGCTCGGTCGGCTGGCTTGCCGGATGCTTCGGCGTCGGCCGCGGGCGCCGGGAATCCGAAGTCGGGACGGCGTCGAAGCGCCGCGCGCCACGCCAGAGGTAGCGCTCCAACATCCGGTCGAGCGGCTCGATCACCACGGCATTGGCGTCGAAGCTGGCGTTGGCGATCGGTCGCTCGGGGCCGTCAAGGACGATGCCGACGTGAGCGATGCGCCGTTCGCGATGCGTCAGGTAGACCAGGTCGCCCGGCGCCAGCGCTTCGCGGGCGACACGGCGACCCGCGCGGAGCTGATCGCGCGAGTGCTTGGGCAGCCCGATGCCCGCGGCCTTCCGGAACACCCGCTGGCTTAGACCGCTGCAGTCGATGCCTTCCGGCGAGTTCCCGCCCCATCGGTACGGCGTTCCGAGCCAGGGAAGGACCGCCCGGCGCCAGGCCAGGTCGTCCGGCTGCAGCCAAGCGCCCCGCCAGGCGGCGCGCCAGCTGGCGAGGTCGCCGGGGCCATCGGAGTCGCGCAGGTCTGCCGCGTGGGACCAGCCCACGGTCGCATCGGCCAGCTCGAGGGCCCACCAGTCGCCGCGCCGAGCCAGGCGGCGCGCCGGCGGGTCGGTTGGGAGCAGCTGGGTTGCCAGCGGACCCTCGGGACGCGCCAGAACATCGAGACAGGCGCCGGCGGGCATGCACCAGCCCAGATGCCCTTCGAGCTCGGTCAGCGCCTCGATGGCCAGCGCGAACTCGCGTCCGCCCAGCAGGCCATCGACGAGCGACGCGACGACCGCGCGTTGGGCGGGAACGAGCACTTGCCCGACGATCCGCGGGATCGTCCCGGATGACCCGTCGGCAAAGCCCACCTCGAGCTCGCAGACGGCCTCGCCGTAGCGGTCGATCCAATCGCGGCGTTGCGCCGACAGTGCGGCACGGACACGCTGGAGCGCGTCCTGGGCGTCTTGGCCCGGTTCGGCGGGCGCGCTGGGGTCGCTCACGGCAATCTCGTCGGGTCGGAGGGGAAGGTGCCTTGAGTATAGGTTCCCGCGTCGGGCTCGACCAAGACGGCGGCGAAAGCGCGAGGCCTCGAGCGCCTAGCCCCTGCGCGCACCCGGGACCGCGAGGCGCAAGGGTCGCGGCGCGGCGCAGCTCGGAATTCGGAGCCAGGTGCCCGGCCGCATCACCCGCGGCGGAATGCCCCGGTTGGCCCGCAGGAGGGCGGACAGCGTCACGCCGCGTGACCGCGCCAGCTGGCTCAACGACTCGCCGAAGGCCAGGCGATGGGCGCAAGGCTCGCGCTCGGTCCACTCCAGGGCAGGGGACGGGTCCGAACCGGCAATCGGCAGGGAAGCCGGGGCCGACGGCAGCCAGTCGCCGGCGCGCGAACCCGTGTCGCCGGCCGCCTCCGAGCCCGGGTTGACGCGCGGCTCGTCAGCGCCGCCGTCCGCGCGATCGGATCGCTGCAGGTCGGCGTCATGATCGCTTGCCGCCAACGGCGGGACCGGCGTCATGCCGGGACAGTAGACCTCCAGATCGAGCGCCGCCTCCAAGAGGCCGGAGGGCGCGCCCGCGCTGCCCGAGGCAAGAGCGCGGGCGCGCAGCGCGCCCGCCCCCGCCACCAAGCCACGCAGCCTGAAGGTGACCAGCGTCTCCGGGTATCGGCTGCCCGGCCGCCGGGGCTCGAGGCGCAGGGACATCCGGGCGTCGGCGGTCGTCCGGTTCCCGGCGCCAGCCGCCGGGATCGAGGCGTCGGCGTCGGGCTCCAGCGCGGGCTCGGCGGGCAGGCGCTGCAGGGTCAAGCTGCCCGAGGGCGCCACCACGTGCTCGAGGGCCACGACGCGCGGATCGTAGGTCAGGTCGAGCGAGAGCGTCGCGATCCCATCGCGATCGCCTTCGAGCCGAACGCGCAAGACCTGCGAGCCGCTGCAGCCCAATCGCCCCTCGCCGGCATCCAGAACCAGGCCTCGCTCGACGGCGGCGGCGGCGGCGTTCGCGGCTTCGGGCGCCGCCGCGCCGCTTCGAGCCGGCGTGGTCAGCCAGGCCAACACCAGGGCGAGGCAGACGGCCCGGCCTCCGCACCACACCCTGTTCGAATCGAATGCAGCCATCTCGAGCTCCCGGATGTCGACGGTCTGGCCCGGAGAAGCCGCGGGCGGTGGCACAGTGTCTCAGAGCCCCGTCCGAGGGTCAAGTCGGGCTTGGCAGTCGGGCCGGCCTGGTTCACAATCCCAGGTCGCCGCGATCGAGGCCGGCGGACCTTCCACCGAGGAGTGACGAGGAGCATGAGCGCAGAGATCATCGACGGGCGGGCCGTGGCGCGGAAGGTGCGCGAGTCGGCGTCGGCGCGGGTGTCGGCCCTGGTGGCGGCGGGCCACGCGGCGCCGGGTCTGGCCACGGTGCTGGTGGGCCAGGATCCGGCATCGGACACCTACGTGCGGATGAAGCGGCGCAGCTGCGAGGAGCTCGGCATCCGCTCGATCCACCACGCGCTCCCGGCCGACACGAGCGAGGAAGAGCTTCTGGCGCTGGTCGCCGCCCTGGATGCCGACCCGTCGGTCGACGGGATCCTGGTTCAGCTGCCGCTGCCGCGGCAGATCGACGAGAAGGCGGTGCTGGGCGCGATCGGCATCCGCAAGGACGTCGACGGCTTCCACCCGCACAACCTCGGCCTCTTGGCGATGAAGGGCCGTGAACCCCTGTTCCGACCCTGCACGCCGGCCGGCGTGATGGTCCTGCTGCGCGAGTCCGGCGTGACCCTGTCCGGCGCCGAAGCCGTCGTGATCGGTCGCTCGAACATCGTCGGGATGCCGATGGCGATGCTGCTGATCGAGGCCGACGCGACCGTGACGGTGTGTCATAGCCGCACGCGCGACCTGGCCGCGCATCTGCGGCGGGCCGACATCGTCGTCTCGGCCATCGGTCGTCCGGCGACGGTGACCGGCGCCATGTTGAAGCCGGGTGCCACGGTCATCGACGTGGGCACGAATCGCGTCGACGCGCCAGGCACCCAGAGCGGCAGCCGTCTGGTGGGTGACGTCGATTTCGACTCGGCGGTGGCGGTGGCCGGGCGGATCACCCCGGTACCGGGCGGGGTCGGCCCGATGACGATCGCGATGCTGATGGACAACACGGTCCGCTCGGCCGAGATGCGGGCCGGAGTCGTCGCGATCCCGGCACTCTGAGCCGGCTCCTCCGTCGGGGCGGCGCGCGCCCGTGAAGCGCCGGGCCGCGGCTGCCGGTCTGACCGTAACGCCGGCGAACGCGCAACGTTGACAGGCGGTGACGCCGCGTCGTCCCGCGCGGCGCCTGGCCCTTGGGCTCGCACCGCCGCCCCTCGGCCGGCCGCTCCTGCCCCCCCCACTCGGCGCACCGCGCCCGCAAACACCCTCACGAGGAGGTGTCCCGCATGACCGATGGACGGATTCGCCCCAAGCGATGGGCCATCCTGGCGGCCCTGACCCTGTCCACCCTCGCCGGCCTGCTCCTCTCGCTCCAGCATTCGGTGCCGAAGGCGGTTCGGGCTGCCCGACCCGAGGCTGCTCGACCCGCAGCACCGGCCCAGGCTACGCCGGGCTCGGGCCAGATCGTGGTCCGCGGTGCCATCGTCTACGAGGATCGGTTCGGCGACCGCAACCATCCGGGCGCCGGGCTAAAGGTCGAGATCTGGGACCTCGACGACGGGTTCCCGACCACGGCCGAGAAGCTGGGCGAGACGACCACCGATCGCAACGGTCGCTTTCAGAGCCCGCCGCTCTCGAATCGGGACACCGACGGCCCGACCGGTGCGCCCGCCGGTGGCCAGGACGTCTTCCTGAAGCTCTACACCGACAGCGGCCCGGTCCGGCTGTACAAGACCGGGACCACCCAGAACTTCGTCTGGGAGAGCTACAAGATCGACCCGGACGACGGCATCAAGAACAACGTTCCCGACGGGATCGTCGGCATGCCAACGCTTCGCATCGTTCAGACCACCGCCAACATGGAGGCGCTTTGGACTTATGTCAACCTTGCGGAAGCCTGGCTCTACATGCAGGCGAACACCGAGCAGGATCCGGGCGTCCTGACCGCCTACTGGTCGCCGGGCAGCCAGGACGGCCCGCGCTACGACATCGCGAACCACAGCCTGCACTTCCGTGACGAGGACGCCGGCTACCAGTCCTTGATCATCCAGTACGCGGCCTACGCGCTCCTGCACAACATCTACGGCCAGCTCCCCAGCGCTTGGGAGCCCTGCATCCAGAACCCGCCCAGCGAGCCGCGGAATCGGATCACGGCTGCCTGCGCCTTGGTGCACGGATTGGCCATGTTCCTGCCGCTGGGCGTCGCCGAAGACCCGCGCTTCGAGACGCCGAGCGTCGCGGAGATCGACATGGACCTGGCCAAGGCCGGCAGCGTGGGCTGGCAGGATGGCGATCTGGTGCCCGGCCGCATCACCGGCGCCTTCTGGGATCTGCACGAGAACGACCAGACCGAAGAGGAGTACGACAAGTTCGACGCCTCCTTTGCCGACATCTGGGACGTCTTCGCCGCCAGCCGGCCCGACACGATGGCCGAGTGGTGGACCGGCTGGAAGGCCCTGGGCAAGAACGGCTGCACGGCGGTCGGAAGCCTGTTCCAGAACACCATCGACTACAACACGCCGCCGAGCGTCCAGCCCATCCCCGACATCGTGCTCGACGAAGACGACACGGCCATCCTCGACTTGAAGAACTACGTCAGCGACGCCGACTGTGGCGACGACGACATCGTGTTCCGCATGATCGACGCCGGCACGCCCGAAGCCGGCGTCAAGCTGTTGGCGGCCGGCATCATCAGCGTCACCCCAGAGGCCGAGTGGTACGGCGACACGCGGGTGACCGTCGGTGTCTCGGATGGCCTGGTCGGCGTCGAGCTCAGCTTCCGGGTCATCGTCAACAGCGTCAACGACTGCGTGCGCATCGTCAAGCGCATTCCCGACCCGGCGCCGGCCGGCTACGGCCAGGCCATCGAGATCGATCTCCTGGGCTATGCCCAGGACGTCGAGGATCAGCCGCAGCAGCTGATGTGGGACGCCGAGATCGATCCGGCCCAGGAGCGCCTGGTCACGGTGGCCGGTCGCAACACCAGCCGGCTCACCTTCCTGCTGTCGCCGACCATCACCCGCGCCTTCAGCGTGCGGGTCAAGCTGGTGGTGCGCGATCGTGACGGCTGCGACGCGGCCCAGAACATCGTGTTGTACTGGACCGACGAGCGCAACTCGCCGCCGGTGATCGACTTCAGCAAGCTCAAGCGCGAGTACATCGCGCCGGTGAACACGACCATCAACGTCGACCTTACCGGCGTGGCCACCGATCACGAGGACGCCGCCAACCTCCTGGAGTGGTTCGTCATCAACAAGGACGACATCAACAGCCAGGAGAACAAGCTCGGTCCACAGGTCTTCGACTTCGTGCCCTACGACGGCTACGTCGGCTCGAGCCGGATTGAGCTCGAGGTCCAGGACACCGGTGGCGCGCGCGCCACGGCCGACATCACCCTCACCTGGCGGAGCCAGATCGACGGCAACCTGCCGCCCGAGATCATCCGCAGCCTGCTCAAGGGGCGGACGGGCGCGATGAACTCGGAGATCTGCTACGAGCTGACCGACAAGGCCCGCGACCCGGACCACAGCCGCTATTCGCTGCGTTGGTTCGTCGAGGAGTTCGACGACACCACCATGTTCGTCGGCCAACAGGGGGGACGCCGGCTCTGCATGCGCTCGCGGCGCGACTTCGAAGGCTGTGTCACGGCGCGCTTCGTGGTGAAGGATCCGCGCGACGCCTCCGACAGCCTGCTGGTGACGACCTGCTGGCGCAAGGCGGACCTCTATTTGCCGCTGCTCACGCATCGGGTGGTCATCCGGGCGAGTCGGCCGACCCCCGGAATCGCGCCCTAGCGCGTCAGCCCGGCGCTCATCCCGCCGCCGGGCCAAGCACCTCGAGGCGCCGAGCTCGGCCGGTGTCGCGTTCTACCGCGACACCGGCCGGCTGCGTTCCGGGCGATCGGCTATCCGCGCGCTGGGCTGGCGCGATGGAAACGAGGCTGCTATCAATCCACGGCCCGCGCGATGCGGGCCACGGAACCCGCGTGGAGGAACTCGGATGGACCAGCCGCGCCGCCGCTACCCGCTGGTTTGGCTTGCCCTGATCGCCGCCATCCTGCTCGCGACCGGCATCGGGCGCGCTCGGCTCGACGGCTCGGCCGCCGAGGCCCAAGCGCGGGCCTGGCATCTGGTGGCGTGGAGCGCCGTCGGCATGCACGGCATGGACGCCGACTACTCGGTCTACGCGATCCAGCCGCCACGCAGCGACGTCTATGCCCAGCTGATGGATCCGGCCGGCGGGCTGGTCGATCAACCCGGCGGCTTCACGGTGACCTACGAAGCCGTCGCCGACCCTTCGGGGTCGATCAACAGCCGCTCGGCCGACAAGAGCGACTTCTGGCTGCACGCCCGCGCGCTCTTCGACCGGGATCTGCCGGTCGAGACCGGCCTCGCGGGGAGCCGCATGCCGGGCGCGCCGGGACGGACCGAGCCCATGCGCTGGAACCCGGACTCGGGCACCTGGGCCGCCCTGGGCATCCCGATCACACCGCTCGACGATGCCGGGGCGCGCCAGCCCTACCCGATCATGCGCTTGATCGCGCGGGATGTCGACGAGCGGCTGCTGGCCAGCGCCGACGTCGTGCTGCCGGTCTCCGATGAGATCGGCTGCGCCAGCTGCCATGGCTCGGGCAAGAGCGCGCGCGCCGAGCCGGCCGCCGGTTGGGTGCAAGACGCCGATCCCGAGCGGGACTACCGCTTGAACATCCTGCGGCTGCACGACGAGCGTCAGGTCGCCAGCCTGGCCTATCGCGCTTCCTTGGCCGCACGCGGCTATCGTCCCGAGGGCCTGGAAGCCACGGTTCGTCAGGACGGCAAGGCCATCCTATGCGCCGGCTGCCATGCCTCCGAGCCCCTGGCGACAGACGGGCGTCCAGGCAGCCCGGCGCTCTCGCAAGCCATGCACACGCTGCATGCCCGCGAACGCGATCCCGAGACGGGCCTGCGACTCGACGACATCGACAATCGCCAGGCCTGCTATCGCTGCCATCCGGGCAACGCGACCCAACACCTGCGCGGTGTCATGGGTCAGGCCGTCGCGGCGAGCGGCGGTCGCGCGATCCAGTGCGAGAGCTGCCATGGGAGCCTCCGCGAGCTGGCCGATGCCGCGCGCCGACCCTGGATCGACGAGCCGGACTGCGGCAGCTGCCATACCGGCACGGCCACCCAGAACGCGGGCGAGATTCGCTACACCACGGTCTGGGACGCCGGCCAGCCGCGCCAGCCGGTTCACCCGACCTTCGCCAACCAGCCCGACCGACCGGTCGACGGCGTCTCGCTCTACCGATCCTCGACCGGCCATGGCGATCTCTACTGCGCCGCGTGTCACGGACCCAGCCACGCCGAGTACCCCAGCCGCGAAGGCAACGACAACCTGCAGGCCGCGGCGCTCCAGGGCCACGTCGGCAGTCTGGGCGAGTGCGCGGCCTGCCATGGCGACCAGCCCAGAACCGTGGACGGCGGGCCGCACGGCATGCATCCGACCGACGCGGACTGGGCACACGAAGGACACGTGGCGCCGGCGCGGCGCGACCTGGCGGCCTGTCAAGCCTGTCATGGCAGAGACGACCGCGGCACCGTGCTCTCGCGCTCCTGGTCCCAGCAGACCCTGAACGCGGGCGGCGGCATGTCGCTGCAGCTCTGGCGCGGTTTCCAGGTGGGCTGCTACGGCTGCCATGAGGGACCCCGCACGGAGCGACGCAGTCGAAATCGGCCGGCACAGGCAGAGGACGGTCGGATGACGACCCATTCCGATCGTCCGGCGACGCTCGGCCTACGAGCCAGCGACCCCGACGGCAACGCGCTCGAGCTGCGGATCGTGTCCCAGCCCGGGGCGGGCACCGTCGGCCTGGATGGCAACCAGGCCACCTATTATCCGGCGGCCGGCTGGACCGGCACCGAGCAGTTCACCTTCGCCGCATGGGACGGCGCGATCGACTCCAACCTGGCCCGCGTCGAGGTGGTCGTCCTACCCGCGGAAGCGACGCCAACCCCAGTCGCCGGGCTGCCCACGCCGACGTCGCCCGGCGGCGCGAGCCCGAGTCCCACCGCGAGCTCGGACCCGCCGCCAACCCGCGTCGTGGCCGGGCCGGCGGTCTATCTGCCGATGCTGGCACGGGGGCGCTAGGTGCCCGCACGCTGGCTCGGTGCAGGCTCGCGCCGGTGCCGGCCCGATCTCGGCCGGATGCCGCGCAACCGCGGCTCAGACCGGTAGGCCGACCTCGGCCAGCAGCTGCCACAGCTCGTCGCGGCCCTCACCGGCGGTGGCCGAGGTCAGGATGACGGGAACATCCAGTCCCGCTGCGTGCAGCGCGGCGACGGTGCGCTGCAGCGACTCGGTCTGTTGCCGCGCCGAGATCTTGTCCGACTTGGTCAACACCACGATGTAGGGCACCTCCGCGACCTGGGACATGAAGTCCATCAGACCGGTGTCGATCGGCGTCGGCGGATGGCGACTGTCGATCAGGTGCAACACGCAGCGAGGCGCCGCATGCTCCGCGAGGTAGCGCTCGATCAGCTCGGCCCAGCGCTGGCGCTGCCGCTTGGCTGCCTTCGCATAGCCGAGACCCGGAAGGTCGACCAGGAAGAAGCGGTCGTTGATGCGGAAGAAGTTGATCTCCCGGGTCTTGCCGGGCGTGCTCGACGTCCGCGCCACCGGCTTGCGCCGGCCGAGCAGAAAGTTGATCAGCGTGCTCTTGCCGACGTTCGAGCGGCCGACCAATGCGAGCTCGGGCAGCCCCTCCTTCGGCAGGTCGTCGAAGTCGACGACCCCTTTGACGAACTCGATCGACTCGACCTTCACGGGCCACCTCGCCTGGTCGGCGCCCGATCGGCCGCCGCGAAGCCCGATTGTATCGCGTCACGGCGGACCCCGCCAGGGTTCGCGTCGAAGCCGGCGACGCGTCTCGGTCGATTCGCCTAGCGACAGGGTAGCGACCAGGCAATGGCCTGGTAGACCGCGCTGAGCGCACGCTGATCGGGCGCATAGCTGTAGCGGCCCGGCGCTCCGGCGATCTCGATCAGCAAGGCGCCGTCGGCGTCCGCTCCGAGCCCGATGGTGAAGACGAAGAGCCCGGCTGCGCGCAGCGCCTGCACCTCGGCCTGGACCGCGGCCTCCGTGCCGCCAGCCGGTCGACCATCGGTCAGGAGCACGATGACGGGCAGGTTGCGCGGATCGTGCCCCGGACCGCTCAGCTCGGCGCGCGCCGCGGCCAGGCCCAGGTCGATGCGCGTGCCCGGAGAACGCGGCAGGCGACCCAGCGCCGCCTGGAGCGCCGCCCGATCGCCGGTCAGGCCTTGGACCTGCGTCGCCTCGCCGTTGAAGCCGACGATCGCGGCTCGATCCGCCGGCAATGCCAGGAAGCCCAGGAAGTCGCGCGCGGCTCGCACGGCCGCTTCGAGCTTCGACTGGCCGTCGGCGGTGTTGCGATCGTCCATGCTGCTGGAGGTGTCGATCAGCACGACGATGTCCGAGCGCTGTTCCGGGCACTCGCGCTGGAACAGGGCCGGCAGGTAGGCCACGCGGCTGCCGTACACCTCCACTTCCGGCACCGGGAAGATCACGCGGCCGGCGAAGCCGATGCCGTCGACGTAGTCGCCCGCGGCCGCGACGTTGGTGGGCCAGGTGCCGACCTGCTGCGGCAGCAGCTGGTAGCGGAGCTCGAAGCCGGCAGGGCTGGTACGCCCCAGGGTCCAGGTCAGACGCCGTCCGTCCCAACGCGCCGGGGGACGAGCCGAGTCGGTGACGTAGGTCATGTTGCTCGGGATCTCGTCGATCACCGTGATCGTCTCCAGCAGGCTGGCGGTCACCAGGCGGCGGGCGATGCCGCGGTAGATCCTGGCCAGCTCGGCGGCTCCGGGCGCCTCGAAATAGCGCGCCGCGTCACCGGCCATCTCGCGCATCAACGCGCGATCGATGTCGCCGCCCAGGCCGATCGTGTACAGCGCGACGCCGGCCTCGCGGGTGAGCCTGGCTTCGTCGCGCGCCTGACCGATCGGGTCGAACCCACCTTCCGGCTTCCCGTCGGTCAGCAGCACGATGGCCTTGGCCGCGCCGGGCCGCGCGCGTCGCCCCAAGAGCTCGTCCCGCGCCTCGGCCAGGGCGCCGGCGATGTTGGTACCGCCTCCGGCGCTGGCGCTCGAGATCGCGCGCATCAGCGCCAACGGGTCGTCGGTCAAGCGCTGCGCCAGGTCGATCTGGGTGGCGAAAAGCAGGGCCCCGGCCTGGACCTGCCGATAGTCGAGCTCGGCGACGAAGTCGATCGCCGCCGCGCGGGCCGCCTCGAGCTTGGGGCCCTCCATCGATCCCGACTGGTCCAAGACCAGCAGCACGTCCAGCGCAAGCGCCTCGCTGGGGCAGTCCCCACTGAGCCGGAGCGTGACCTCGACCGGCTCGCCCGATGCCACCCGCGCCGGCGCCGCGACCTTGTCGGGCAGCAGATCGCAGCGATCGCCGGGCCGGGGAGGCCGCGGCGCGTCGAGTCCCGGCGCCAGCGCATAGCCGAAGATGCGATCGCCGAGCCCGTCGGCCACCAGCACCACGCCGCTCGGTGCGACGTCCAGGTCGACCGGCGCGCCAGAAGGCGCGCCGTCCCATGCCGCACGCAGGCTGCCGGCCGCGTCGAACTTCCAGATCCAACCGTCGTCGGTCAGGGCGAACCATCCGGCTCCGTCTCGCGAGGCCGCCAGGCGCGTGACCTGGCCGGGCGCCGCCCAGCGCGCCAGCTCGGAACCGTCATCGGCCAGGAGCCGGAGCTGGCCGCTGGCGCGATCGGCCAGCAGCAGGCTGCCGGCGGCAGCCGCGATGTCGACCAGCAGGCCGTCGACCGCGATCTCCACCGCCGGTCCGGGCCGCCCCTGCGCGTCTCGGCCATCCGGCCCGAAGCGCAGCAGCCTGCCGCGGGCGCTGTCGAGCACCCAGAGCCCGTCACCGGCCCGCGCGCCGGCGGCCAGCCAGGCGTCGAAGCTCGGCAGCTCCCAGCGCCAACGCAGATCGCCACGGTCCGAGACCCGGCGCAGGCCATGACCGCTGACGATGTAGACGTCGCCGCCGGGTGCCGCCACCAGGTCGACCGCATCGTCGGCGCGCGCCTGCGCGCCCGGCCGGCCCGCCGCCAGCCAGCGCTGCACCCGCGGCCATCCGTCCGCCAGGAATGCCCCGCCGTCCTCGGTCGCCGCCACCCGCCTCGGTCCGTCCAGGCTGCCGGCGGCAACCGGGAGGTCGCCCCAGAACTGGGTCGTCGAGCCGGCGCCGAAGGCGCGGTCGAGCTGGCTTCGGCGGGGATAGCCGAGCACGCCCGAGGATAGCGCCCAGGCGTCGTTCTGGGCGGCGACCAGGCCTTCACCGGGGCCGATCGCGATGCCGGCCAGACCGACGGGACGATCGGCGCGGAAGCTGAGCTGTCCGCGCTCGTAGATCGAGATGCCGCCGCTGGTCGCGGCATACACGCCGTCGCCGCTGGAGGCCAGGTCGAAGGCGGTGTAGTCGTCGCTCTCGTTGGGCGGTGCCAGGCTGCGGACGAGAGCACCGGCAGCGCTCAGGCGCAGGATTCGGTTGGCCCCGATGTCCGCAACCAGCAGCTCGCCGGTGACCGGGTCGAGGTCGAGGCCACGCGGCGCGACCAGAGGAGCGCCGCCCTGCCCGTCGGGCCCCCAACGGGCCTGAAGCACCCCGGCGCGATCGAGCACCGTGATGCGCGGCGCCTCGGCATCCGACACGTAGACCAGACCGGCCTCGGACGCGGCGATGCCATGCGGCCGGCCCAGGCGCTCCCAGGTGGCCAGAAAGCGGCCGCTCGACGCGTCGAAGACCTGGACGCGCCCGTTGCCGGCATCGACCACGTAGGCCCGTCCGTCGGCGACCGCGACGTCGGTGGGCGCGTTCAGCTGACCGGCGAGCGTCCCCGGGGCACCGAAGCGCAGGCGCGGTGTGCCCTGCGCGTCCAGCACCTCGATCGAAGCGTTGGCGCGATCGACGACGAAGACCTGGTCGTCCGCGACGTCGACGCCGGCCACCGTGCCGAACTCGCCCGGCTGTCGCGGTTGCGGGTCGGGCAGCCAGGTGCTGATCCGAGCGTAGGCCTCGGGCGGCGGGCCGGCCTGGGCCTGGGCGGGCCAGGGCCGCTGCGAGCCAGCGAGCAGCAAGCCGAGCAGCAAGCCGCTCGGGAGGAGGCGCGGAGGGAAGGCGCGCATGGGAACACTCCTAGGGGATGACCAGGGAAGGTCCGACTTCGGGCGATGCGCATCGCGGGACCGGAGCGGCCTGGGACGGGCCACCCGTAGATGATAACACCGGTGCCTGACGGAGGATCGCCCCACAGGCCGACATGGCCCGCGCGCCCGGTGAGCGCTCAGAGGCGCTGGAGCGCCAGGCGACGGATCGCCACCTCGGGAGGTCCGGCCAGGTGCAAGCGCATCAAGGGCCGCCCGGCGGCCTCGAGCGCCGCCGCGTCGCCAGCAGCCTGTGCGCGCTCCAGGATGCCGAAGCTCAGGCCGCATTCTCGGGCGCCGAAGGCATCCGGGATCTCGATCTCGATGCCCGGATCGGCGCTCAACTGCAGGAATCGGCCGCGTCCGGCATCGCCCTTGTGAAGCTGGCCGGTCGAATGCAGAAAGCGCGGTCCGTAGCCGACCGTCACTGCCTGACCCGTCGCCAGGGTCACCGCGTCGCGCAGACAGGCCAGGGCTTCATCGGTCGCTGGTCGTCGGGGCAGCCAGGCCTGAATCGCCAGGTAGCCCCCGGCCACCGACCGACCGGGGCTCGCGAAGCGCCAGAAGGCCTCGGCCGGGCTTCGGCCGGCGAGGTTGCCACCGAAAGCCGCCGTCCCGTCCTCGCCGACCAGCCGTGGAGCGGGCTGCTCGAGACGTCCCTGCGCGCGATAGGCCTCCACGGCCGCACGCGCCTGGCGCTTGGCGGCTTCGACGTCCGGCTGGTCGAAGGGATTCACCCGCAGCTGCCAGGCAGCGACCGCCGTCGCCATCTCCCAGAGAAGGAACTGCGCGCCGAGCGCATCGGGCTCGGCCAGGCGGAGCCGGATCAGGGGCTGGCCAGCGCCGATCAGTGCGTCACGGAGGGCGTCCTCGCCGGGTTGCGGCTGGGCCTCGACGAGCTGGACGAAGAGCCGATCGGAGGCGTAGCGTCGGGCCGGCCAGACCGCTTCGCCGACGATCGGCAGGATGCCCTGTCCCGACTTGCCGGTGCTCTCGGCCACCAGCTGCTCGATCCAATCCCCGAGCCGCGCGAACCGCGGTGGCAGCAGCAGGGTCAGCTTGTCTCGACCCAGTCGCGCCAGGCTCCCCAGGCAGGCGCCGAGCACGGCCGCCGGATTGGCCTCGAGCGCGATCGGCCCGTCGGCGATCCGGCCGGCCTCGGCCCGCGCACTCGCCGCCATCGTCGCCGCGGCTTCCAGCAGGCGGTCCACATCGAGGCCCAGCAGGGTCGCGGGCAGCACGCCGAACGGCGAGAGCGCCGAGTAGCGCCCTCCGATGTCGGGATCGCCATGCGCCACGGCGCGGAATCCCAGCTGCCTGGCCTCGTCCTCGAGCGGGCTGCCGGGATCGGTGATGGCGAGAAACTGGCGCGCCGCGGCCTCCGCGCCGCGTCGCTCCGCCAGCTGCCCGAAGAAGTAGCGCGCCAACGCCATGGTTTCGACCGTGGTTCCCGACTTCGACGCCACCACGAACAGGCAGCGCTCGAGGTCGAGCGTGGCTTCGACGTCGCGGATCGCGGCCGGATCGGTGCTGTCCAGAATGCGGAGCGCCAAGCAGTCCGCCTCCGCGTCGAAGGCGCTGCTCAGGAGCTCGGGCGCCAGGCTCGAGCCGCCCATCCCCAAGAGCAGGGCCTCGCGAAGTCCATCGGCGCGACAGCCCTGGGCCAGCGACCGGTATCCCGGCACGACCGCCGGCATCCCGTCGATGCCGTCGAGCCAGCCCAGGCGATCGACGATCTCGGTCGGTTCGAGCGACCAGAGCCGATGGTCCCGCGCCCAGATGCGCTCGATGACCGATTCGCCGGCCAGGGCGGCGAGCGCCGCCTCGGCCGGCCTGCGATAGGCGCCCAGGTGCAGCTCGAGCGGCGGAGCGTCCATGCCTGTCTCCTTCTGGAACGGCGAAGCCCCTGGCGATCAGGCCCGACGCAGCTCCGCGCCGAGGCGTGCCGCCTCCTGCTCCAGCGCGGCCAGGAAGCGCTGGCCGTCCGCATCGCTCAAGGTCCGAGAGTCGGACTGCAGCAGGACATGATAGGCCAGCGACTTTCGGCCCTGTCCGAGCTGCGCGCCGCCGTATAGGTCGAACAGCTCGACCTTGGCCACCTGATCGCCGCCGGCACGTCGAACGGCGGCCTCCAGCTCGGAGGCGGGCAGCGTCGAATCGACGGCCAGGGCCACGTCGATCTTCACGCCCGGATAGCGCGGGAGGTCCTTGAAGACGCGCCGATGGATCGGCAGGCCTACGATGACGTCGATGTCGATGCTGGCCGCGGCCGTTTCCCGACCCTCGGCCCAGCCGAGCCGACGAGCCACCAAGGGATCGATGTCGCCCAGGAACGCGAGGGGCACCTCTCCGGCGGGCCCGTCCGCCATGGCCAGGGCGCTGCGGCCGGGGTGGGCCCAGCTGGGGCGGCTGGCGGCGGCCGCCGGGCGCCAGGTCGGCGGCGGCGCGTCGATCGCCGACAGGAGCTGTTCGACAACGCCCTTGAGCCGCAGCTGGACCGTATCGTCGAAGGCCGCCCCGGTCCCGGCCGCCGGACGCGACCAGACCAGGCCGATCTGGTGCACCTCGGCCGGCTTGCCCCAGTCGTCCTTGTCCTCGACCCGCGAGCCCTTGCCGATCTCGAACAGGCGCAGCTCCTCGGCGTGGCGCAGGTTGGGTTCGACGAGGCCCAGCAGGCTGGGCACGATGTCGCGTCGAATGCGGTCGAGGCCGGCCGCGATGGCGTTGACCACCTCGGTATACGGCTCGGACTCGGCACCGATGGCGCGGACGACCGGCTCGGCGATGAACGAATAGGTGAGCGCCTCGTTGAAGGCCGGTCCGCCGGACAGGCTGTCCTGTGCCGCACGCACCACGGCCCGCCGCCGATCCGGTAGCGCCGGCGAGAGGTCGGCCCGTATCGGCTGCTCGGCGATGTTCTCGTAGCCGTGGAGCCGGCCGACCTCCTCGATCAGATCTTCCTCGATCGAGACGTCTCCGGTCGCGCGCCAGGAGGGCACCCGCACCTGCCAGGTCGCTCCGTCACCCTCGATGCCGAACCCGAGCCGCTCCAGGTACCGAGCGATGTCGCGATCCGTCAGCGGGATGCCTAGCAGGGCTCGGGCACGCTCGGGCCGGAAGGCCAGGCTCATCGCCGGATCCCGCCAGGTGCCGATGTCGGTCGGCGCTGCCGGCAGGGACAGCCCCGGCTGCAGCTCCGAGAGGAGGCGCACCAGATGGCCGGCCGCGTCGAGCGGCAATCCCGGATCGAGCGCCTTCTCGAAGCGCGCCGAGGCATCGGTTCGCAGGCCGAGCCGTGCGGCCGTCGCGCGAATCGCCGCCGCGTCGAAGTTGGCGACCTCGAGCAGCAGCCGGCGGGTATCGGCGGCCACCTTCGATCCCTCGCCGCCCATGACGCCGCCCAAGGCAACCGGCTGGTCGTCGGAGCAGATCAGGACGTCGCCGGGCTGCAGCGAGCGCGACTCGCCGTCCAGCGTCCGCATCGTCTCGCCCTGCCTGGCCTCGCGCACCTCGATGCCGCCCGCGACCCGATCGCGGTCGAAGAGGTGGTTGGGCTGACCCAGGTCGAGCATGACGAAGTTCGAGACATCGACCAGCTGATCGATCGGGCGCTGACCGGTGGCCAGCAGCAACAAGCGGAGCCACTCCGGCGAGCGCTCGGCGCGCACGCCGTCGATGGGCAGCGCCAGATAGCGCGGGCAATGCGGCGTGGCGATGCGGACGGCGAAGTCCGGACCCTCGCCCGTCGCCGGAAGGCGGGTCTCCATGGGCAGAAGCGGCCGCCCCCAGAGCGCGGCCAGCTCGGCGGCCAGGCCGCGGTGAGCCCAGAGATCGGGGCGATGCGTGATGGCCTTGTTCTCGATCTCGAAGACCCAATCGGCGCCTCCCAGGGCCTCGGTCAGGGTCTGGCCCGGCCCGAGGCCCGCGGGCAGCTCCCAGATGCCGGCCTGCTCGTCGCTCACGCCGAGCTCGCGCTCCGAGCAGATCATGCCCTCGGAAACCTGCCCGCGGATCTTGGCGCGTCGGATCTCGATGTCCCCCGGCAGCAGCGCGCCGACCGGCGCGACGGCCACCGTCTGTCCCGCGGCCACGTTGGCTGCGCCGCAGACGATCGCGCGCGGCGGACCGTCGCCCAGATCGACCTGGCAGAGGCTCAGCCGATCGGCGTCCGGGTGTGGCTCGCGGCTGAGGACCTGACCGACCACCACCGCGTCGAGCGCCGGCGCGAAGCGGTGGAAGCCCTCGACCTCGGCCACGTGCAGGGTCAGATCGCGCGCGATCGAAGCCGGATCGTGACCGCTCAGATCGAGGTGACGGGCCAGCCAACGGTAAGAGATGTGCATCGGTTCGTTTCCCCGGTCGGACCCTAGAACTGCGTCAGGAAGCGCAGGTCGCCGGCCATGAAGTGGCGGATGTCGTCGATGCCGTAGCGCAGCATGACCATCCGATCGAGGCCCATGCCGAAGGCGAAGCCGCTGTAGCGCTCCGGATCGACCCCGCCGGCTCGCAGGACGTTCGGATGCACCATGCCCGCGCCGCAGAACTCGACCCAGTCGGCGAGCACGCCCCCGCGGCTGCCGGCGTCGGGAAGGCGAATGTCGACTTCGAAGCCGGGCTCGACGAAGGGGAAGTAGCCGGGCCGAAGCCGGATGTCGATCTCGCTGGCGAAGATCTCGCGCAGCACGCCCTTGAGCGTGCCGATCAGGTGGCCGACGTGAATCCCCTCATCGATCACCAGGCCTTCCACTTGATGGAAGGTGTGCTCGTGCTTGGCGTCGACCGCCTCGTTGCGGAAGACCCGACCCGGCACGATGGCCCGGAAGGGGGGCTTCAGGCGCTGCATGGCGCGGATCTGCACCGGCGAGGTATGCGTTCGCAACAGCACATGACCTTCGTTGTCGCACCAGAAGGTGTCCTGCAGGTCCCGCGCCGGGTGGTTCGCCGGAAAGTTGAGCGCTTCGAAGTTGTAGTGGTCCAGCTCGACTTCGGGTCCGTCGAGCACCCGATAGCCCATCGACCCGAAGATGTCCTCGACCTCGCGTCGGATGCGGGTGATCGGGTGCAGGCTGCCGCGCGGCGAACGTGGCGCCGGCAGGCTGGCGTCGTAGTCGTCGGCCGAGCGCGCCTGCCGGAGGGCCGCTTCGGCGATGGCCGAGCGGCGTGCGTCCAACCCTTCCGCCAGCTCGCGCTTGAGCTGGTTGGCCGCCTTTCCGACGCGCGGCCGGTCGGCGGCCGGCAGCCTGGGAATGCTGGCCAGCAGCTCGGCCAGCGGCCCCTGCTTGCCGAGCCAGGTGCGCTCGAAGGCCTGCAGCGCCGCCTCGCCGTCCGCCGCCTCGAGCGCGGCCATGGCCGCGGCGGTGATCTCGGCCAGGTTCGACCCGTTGGACGTCTCTGCCATGTTCCCAGACCCTCGCTCGCCTGCCGGTCGGCCGGGTATTCTGTCAGAGCGGCGCCGGCGAGTCAACGGTCGTCGCCAGCGCCGTGACGCGTGCGCGAGCGACTTCCCGCGCCGGATGGACCCAACGCATCGGTCCCGACAAGCAAGGGCAGGCCGGCCACCGTGCTACGGGAGCGGCTGCGGGATCGACCTCGGGCGGCACGCGAGATCGGGCCGCAGCGCCGTCAATTTGATGCGGCGACCCGACGCGCGGAACCCGGTAGCGCTCGAGAGCGGCGCTCCGGCCGCCATGGCCCGCCTGCCGACAGCGGACTAGGCGCCGTCGTCGCCGTACGCGAATCGCGGATACCAACCCGCGGGACCCTCGGCCAGCTGGTCGAAGAAGTGCCAGACACCGCAGTAGGGATCACCGGGGCCGAAGAAGTCCTTGCTGACACGCCGGATCTGGCCGTCCTCGCCGCGATGGAAGGTCGAATAACCGGGCATGTAGCTGCCGGCGTCATCGGCGAAGCCCATGTCCTGAGCGAAGTGGCTCTCTCCGAGCGCGATCATCCGAAAGGGCCAGCCCCGCTCGGCCGCGAAGGCGGCTTGGGTGGACGGATCGTCCGGCGAGGAGATGACGAAGGCGGCGCGGCTTTCGAGATGGGGCAGCAGCCCGATGAATCCGTCGGCCCAGAGGGTGCAGTAGCCGCAGCCACGCCCCATGTTGTGCACGACGATCAGATCGTCCCGATCGCCAAAGAGCTGGCTGAGGCGGACGGGGCCGTCCGGGGTCTCGAACGCGTAGTCCGCCACGATCGAAGCGTCGTCGGCGGTCCAGAGCTTTCGCCAACGGGCGCGCAGCCCCGCGATGTCGCCCTGCAGCGCCATCCAGGCCTGCATCTTCTCACCGATCTCGGCCTCGAGATCGTCGCGACCCGCCGGTCCTGCGTCCATGTGCCCCTCCCCGTCGATCGGAATCCTGTCTCGGTCCGGCACCGCTGCGTGGGTGCGGCGCCGGTTCACGTCCCGCTCGTCAGCGAGTCTAACCCATCCGTTCTAGTGCCGCAACTCGTTGCCGGTCCTGCGGCAGGGGCGGCCGCAGCGCAGGGTCCGGCAGTCGAACGGAATCCGGACCCGGCGCGGGTGGAGCACGCCAGAGCTCGTGCTAAGCTTGAAGGATCCGATCGGGCTCGAACCTGCGCCATGCCGGTCATCGCGGCGTGTCCGTCGAGCCCGCCCACGCTCAGGAGTCACCGTGAGCGACATCGCCGCGCGCGGATACGCCCATCCCGAGGTCCTGGTCGACTGCGCCTGGGTGGCCGATCACCTCGACCGATCCGATGTCCGGTTGGTGGAGTCCAACGAGGACCCGCTGCTCTACCCGTCTGGTCACATCCCAGGTGCGGTGGAGGTCGACTGGACCCGCGACCTCAACGATGCGCTGAGGCGCGACTACCTCGATCGAGACGGCTTTCAGGCCCTGATGCGACGCATCGGAGCGGAAGCGGACACCACGCTGGTCTTCTATGGCGACAAGAACAACTGGTGGGCCACCTATGCCTTCTGGGTCTTCCGGCTCTTCGGCCACGCCGACTGCCGCATCCTCGACGGTGGCCGGCTCAAATGGGTCAAGGAAGGTCGCGCGCTGGTCCGCGAGGTCCCGAGCTACCCGCCCAGCGCGTATCTGGCCGCGTCCCGCGATGATGCAACCGAGCGCGCCTTCCGCGAGCAGGTGCTGGCCCATCTGGAGGCGGGACAGCGCCTGGTGGATGTACGCAGCCCCGAGGAGTATCGCGGCGAACGGCTTCATATGCCCGACTACCCCAACGAAGGCGCCCTCCGGGGTGGCCATATCCCGGGCGCGGCCAACGTGCCCTGGGCTCGCGCCGTCGACCCCAGCGACGGCAGCTTCCTCCCCGCGGCCGCTTTGCGCGGGATCTACGAAGACGAACAAGGCTTGCGGCCCGACGAGCCGGTCGTCACCTATTGCCGAATCGGCGAACGCTCCAGCCATACCTGGTTCGTCCTGCGCTACCTCCTGGGCTACGAGCGGGTGCGCAACTACGACGGCAGCTGGACCGAGTGGGGCAACCTGGTCGGCGTTCCGATCGAGCGCTAGCCCGGGCTCGGCTCGGCTCGCTTGACCGGTCCGCATCTACGACGCGTCGGGAGGAACCCCCATGCGAGAACCGTCGGCCCGTCCCGAGGCACTGAACGCGCTGATCGGCACGCTCGACTTCGCCGAGGATCGCAACCAGCGCATCCAGATGCTGATCGACATCGCCGAGCGCTATCAGCCGCCGCCATCGACCCTGGCCAGCCGGCCCTATCCGGAGTCCCACAAGGTTCCTGCCTGCGAGTCCGAGGCCTTCGTCTGGAGCCAGGCACGGCCGGACGGACGGCTCGACTTCTACATCGCGGTCGAGAATCCGCAGGGCATCTCGGCCAAGGCCATGGCCGTGACCTTGGTCGAGTGCCTTTCGGGTGCGCCATTGCCGGCCGTGCTGGCCGTGACGCCCGAGATCGTCGCCGAGCTGTTCGGGCCGGAGCTGTCGATCGGGAAGTCGATGGGGCTCGAGGCGATGGTCGGCATGGTGCGTCAGATGGCGCGCCACCAGCTCGAGTCCAGCGCCGAGTGAGCACGCCCTCCGCGCGACGGCGCGCGCGCGTGCAGGCGGTCGGACACCGTCGAGGCGTATCGGCGCCGTCCGCGCGGGCCGGCACCGAAGCGGCGCTCGAGCCCCGGCGCTACCTGGTCTTCAACAAACCCTATGGCGTCCTGTGCAGCTTCACCGACCCCGAGGCGCGCCGCAGCGGCAAGGCCCCGCGCGAGACGCTGGCCGACTACGTGCCCGTAGACGGCGTCTATGCCGCCGGCAGGCTGGACTTCGACAGCGAGGGCCTGATGCTGCTCACCGACGACGGCGCGCTGTCGCACCGCCTGACGCATCCCGATCACCGGCACGCCAAGCATTATCTGGTCCAGGTCGAACGCGAGCCCGACGAGGCGGCGCTGCGGCAGCTGCGTGCAGGCGTCACGATCAAGGGCGGCTTCCGAACCCGGCCCGCCGAGGTCGATCGACTGGGCTCGGCGCCCCGGCTCTGGGAGCGCCGGACCCCCATCCGCGAACGGGCGAGCGTTCCGACCGCCTGGCTGAGCATCGCCATCAGCGAAGGTCGCAAGCGCCAGGTCCGCCAGATGACCGCCCTGGTCGGCCATCCGACGCTGCGCCTGGTCCGGGTGGCCATCGGACCCTTGACGGTCGAGGGCCTCGAACCCGGTGCCTGGCGGCCGCTGACCGAGTCCGAGCTAGCCGCACTGCGCCGAGCGCTCGGCTGGCACGACGATCCACCCAACCCGCAGGGAGCACGACGATGAGCCAACGACGACGGATCCTGATCCTGGGCGCCGCCGGGCGCGACTTCCATGACTTCAACACGGTGTTTCGCGCCGATCCCGAGGTCGAGGTGGTGGCCTTCACCGCCGCCCAGATTCCCGACATCGCCGGACGGCGCTACCCGGCCGAGCTGGCCGGCCCGCTCTACCCCGAAGGCATCCCGATTCGCGAAGAGTCGGAGATGGAAGCCATCATCGCCGAGTCGGGCGTCGAGGAGGTGGTCTTCAGCTACTCGGATCTGTCGCACGAGGCCGTGATGCACCTCGCGTCACGCGCTTGCGCGGCCGGCGCGGGCTTCCGGCTGCTCGGCGCCGAGGCGACGATGCTCGAGAGCACCCGCCCGGTGGTCGCGGTCACCGCGGTGCGCACTGGCTGTGGCAAGAGCCAGACCTCGCGCCACGTGGCGGCCATCCTCAAGGCGATGGGCCATCGGGTGGCCGTCGTGCGCCACCCCATGCCCTATGGCGATCTGGCGCGACAAGCCGTGCAGCGCTTCGCCGACGAGGAGGACCTCTTCGAACAGGACTGCACGATCGAGGAGCGCGAGGAGTACGAGCCGCACATCGAGGCCGGGCACCTGGTCTTCGCCGGCGTCGACTACGCTCGGATTCTGGAGGCGGCCGAAGAGGAGGCGGACGTCGTGCTCTGGGACGGCGGCAACAACGACCTGCCCTTCTTCCGACCCGATCTGTGGATCACCATCGTCGACCCCCATCGGCCGGGCCACGAGCGGCGCTACTGGCCCGGCGAGGCCAATGTCCGAGCGGCCGACGTCATCCTGATCAATAAGATCGACTCGGCGGACGGCACCGGCATCGAAGACGTGATGACCGGTGCCCGGGCGCTCAACCCCGACGCCGAGCTGGTGCTGGCCGCATCGCCGCTCTTCGTGGACGATCCCGAAGCCATCCGTGGCAAGCGGGTGCTGGTGGTCGAGGATGGCCCCACGCTCACGCATGGCGAGATGGCCTATGGAGCGGGCGTGATCGCGGCGCGGCGCTACGGCGCCGCCGAGATCGTCGATCCGCGGCCCTTCGCCGTGGCATCGATCGCGGAGACCTACGCGCGCTATCCGAGCACCGGTTCGGTGCTGCCCGCCATGGGCTATGGCGAAGCCCAGGTGCGCGACCTCGAGGCCACCATCCGGCGCGTGCCTTGCGACCTGGTGCTCATCGCCACGCCGATCGATCTCCGCCGCCTGGTCGACTTCCCGCAACCGGCCCAGCGGGTCCGCTACGAGCTGCAGGTGGTCGGCGAACCAACCCTGGAGGCCCTCATCCGGGCGCGCCTGGGATGAAGCATACGGGCGATGGGACTGCGGGCGGGTGACCGACGGGCGGCCAGGCTTCGGCCTCGGCCGCCCGCCAGCCGGTCCTTCAGCCCTGGACTTTGACCGGCGTTCCCTGGCGGCTCCAGCGGTAGAGCCACTCGGCGTCGGGCGTTCGCAAGTTCACACAGCCGTGGCTGACCGGCAAGCCGAAGTTGTTGTGCCAGTACGCGCCGTGGATGGCATAGGGTCCGGTGAAGTACTGTACCCAGGGCACGCCGGGCGCATAGTAGCCCGGGCCGGACATGTCTTGAGCCGAGTAGCGGCTGTAGATCGCGAAGTCGCCGATCGGTGTCGGCGTCGCGGCGGTCCCACTGGAGATGATCAGGCTGTTGACCAGGCGCCCGTCCTCGTAGGCGTACAGGCGCTGGTCCGAGAGGTCGATCACGATGCGCCGGCCAGTCGTGCCGGCCGGCGACCCGACGCTCGCAGGCGGCACCCCGGCCTCCGCCGCCTGCCGTGCTCCGGGGATGGACAGGCGCTGCCCGGCGAGGATCAGGCTCGAAGCGCGCAGGCCGTTGAGGGCGGCGATCGATTCGACGCTGCTCCCGTAGCGTTGCGCGATCCGAAACAGGGTCTCACCCGGCGCCACCACATGCAGCCGCGTCTCCACGCCAGCCGAAGGGCTCGCGGCGGCCAGCGCCCCGCCCGAGGCGGTCGGCCTGCCCCGGCTCGAGCGTCCATCGGGGATGATCAGCTGCTGGCCGACGTAGATCCGGTCGGGCGAGACGAGCCCGTTGCGTCGGACAATGGCGTCGACGCTGACGCCGTATCGCAACGCCGTGCGGAACAGGTTGTCACCCGCGCCGATCACGACCTGACTGTCGGCGAAGGCGGGCACAGGGATCGAGGCGGAGCCGATCACGGCCAGCGCCAATCCCAAACCAAGACGGACAATTCGCGTTCGCATGCGCTGAAGTTCTCCTCGGCCAGGTGACGTGGGGGTCGCGCGCCGTAGGATCCAACACGATGTTCAAGGGTACTCGAACATAGCGATTGCGTGCAAGTTCGTGTCAATTCGTGCGAGATCGGTGGCGGATCGCGGTCAGCCTGGCAGCGCTGGCGAATTCGGCGCGCCCTGCGGCTCGGAACGCAGCGTGGCATCGGAAACGGCCAGCCGCCGCCGCGAGGTCTCGCGGCGGCGGCTGGCGGGAATGGGATCGGCGGATGCTCGCCTCGGCATTGGGGCCTAGTAGCGGTAGGCCTCGGCCTTGAAGGGTCCGGCCGCCGGCACGCCGATATAGTCGGCCTGCTCGGTCGACAGCGTCGTGAGCCGAGCGCCGAGCTTGGAGAGATGCAGGCGCGCGACTTCCTCGTCGAGCGCCTTGGGCAGCACGTAGACGCCCAGCGGTCGGCGGTTCTGCCAGAGCTCGAGCTGCGCCAGCACCTGGTTCGTGAAGGAGCTGGACATCACGAAGCTCGGATGCCCGGTGGCGCAGCCCAGGTTGACCAGGCGCCCCTTGGCCAGCACGTAGATCGCATGCCCGTCCGGGAAGGTGAACTTGTCCACCGCGCCGACGTCCTCCGGCTTGATGACGGTCATCGTCACGCCCGGCGCGTCTTCGAGCTGCTCGATCTGGATCTCGTTGTCGAAATGGCCGATGTTGCAGACGATGGCCTGGTCGCGCATGCGGGACATGTGTTCGACCGTGATCACGTCGCGGTTGCCGGTGGCGGTCACGTAGATGTCCGCCCGCCCCAGCGAGTCCTCGACCGTCTGGACCTCGAAGCCCTCCATCAGGGCCTGAAGCGCGCAGATCGGATCGATCTCGGTGACGATCACCTTGGCGCCCAGCGCCGACAGGCTCTGGGCGCAGCCCTTGCCGACGTCGCCGTAGCCGCAGACCACCGCGGTCTTGCCCGCGATCATCACGTCGGTGGCACGCTTGATGCCGTCGACCAGCGACTCGCGGCAGCCGTAGAGGTTGTCGAACTTGGACTTGGTGACCGAGTCGTTGACGTTGATGGCCGGGAAGCGCAGCTCGCCGCGCTCCAGCATCTGGTGCAAGCGGTGCACGCCCGTGGTCGTCTCTTCGCTGACACCCACGATCTCGGGCAGAATGGCGGTCCAGAAGCCCGGCCGCTCGGCGTGGACGCGTCGCAGCGCAGCCATCAGCGCTTCCTCGTCGGCGCTGCCGGTCTCGCGCTGCAGGCTGCTCGGATCGACCTCGCCCTTGGCGCCGAGATGGATGAACAGGGTGGCATCGCCGCCGTCGTCGACGATCAGCTGCGGCCCCTTGTCTCCGGGGAAGATCAGCGCCTGCTCGGTGCACCACCAGTACTCGTCGAGGGTCTCGCCCTTCCAGGCGAAGACCGGAACGCCGGCGGCGGCGATGGCAGCCGCCGCGTGATCCTGCGTGCTGTAGATGTTGCAGCTGGCCCAACGAACGTCGGCGCCCAGCTCGACCAGCGTCTCGATCAACACGGCAGTCTGGATCGTCATGTGCAGCGAGCCCGAGACCCGCACGCCGGCCAGCGGCTTGCCGGGACCGTACTTCTCGCGCACGGCCATCAGGCCCGGCATCTCGTGCTCGGCAATCTCGATCTCGCGCCGACCGAAGTCGGCCAGTCCGATGTCCTTGACCCGGTAGTCGGCGGGGCCAGGCTGTGCGCCGTCGGCAAGCGGATGGCGGTTGGGCTCGAACATGGAAGCGATTCTCCTTGGGAGATGGGGCCGCTCACGGGTTGGTGGCGGCGATGCGGAGGGAATCTCGTCGGTGGCTCGTACGCGAGCCCTGCGTGCGGCGGGTTCGGCGGGAGGCGGTCCGGAGTCCGTCCGGGTGCTAGCGGGGTCGAGCTCGACCGCTTGTCGCGTCGCCAATGCTCGCCCCATCCGGGCTGCGCCGGGCGACCATGCGCAGCGCCTCGAGTCGGGGCAGCGCGTCGCGATCGGCTTCCTCCGAGCGGCTTGGGCGCTCCGCGGGCGACGGCGCGATCCGTCGAACCCGATCGAAGCCTGCCGAGGCCAGCCGCATCGCGAGCGCCTGCGGATCGATGCCCTGAAATCCCTGTCCGAGCGCATCGATCAGGTCGCGGTCGTCGTGCGGCAGCAGGTCGGCGATGGCGAGCCTCGCCCCGGGTGCGAGCACCCGGGCGGCCTCGCCCAGCGCGACATCGAGATCCTCGGCGTGGCCGAGCGACAAGCTGAAGATCAATCCCTCGGCCCAGGCATCCGGCGCCGGCAGGCAGGACATGTCACCTTGCTGCACGCGCACGTTGGACAACGACAGCTCGGCGACCCGCCCGCGCGCGACGTCGACCATCCGCTGCGACGCCTCCACCGCCAGAACCTCGCCGTCCGGACCGGCCAGAGCCGACAGCCAGGGCAAGAGCAGTCCCGTGCCGGCGCCGACGTCGATCCATCGCTGCCCCGGTGCGACCAGCAGGCTGCAGACCTCGGCCGGGCTAAGCGACTCGCCCAAGAGCGCCGACCGCAAGGCATCCCAGTTGCCGGCCAGTCGGTCGAAGCGCGCCGTGCGGTCGTCGCTGCGCCGCGATCGAAGCCGCTCCAGCGCGGCGAGATCTGCGTCGAAGCCGAAGTCGGGCGCCGAACAGGTCGATCGCAGCACGGCCAGCAGCTGGTCGGCGGGCTCCGGTAGCTCGCTGGCGGCTCGGCTGAGGGTCCTGGCTCCGACCCTTCGCTCCTGCACCGCGCCGCTGCCGCGGAGGACCGCCAGGTGTCGGCTGACGCTGGGCTGGGAGAGGCCGGTCAGCTCGGCCAGATCGCCCACGCTGAGCTCCATGCGATCGACCAGCCGCAAGATGCGCAACCGATTGACGTCGCTCGCCGCCTTGATGAGCGCCAGGGTGCGCTGCATCGGGCCGACGTCCCGAGTCTCCGCTTCGAAGGTCATCGCCGACCGGACTCCCCGATTGATCCGAATATGCGGATACAAACATAGATAGTCCCGGTGCGCGGGTCAAGCCTGCGCTTCCGCTGGCGGAGCGCGGTTTCGGCCTCGCCGTCGGCTTCGGGTATAATGACCAGTCGTGAGGGCGGCCGTCGAGGCTTGCAGTTCGGTTCGTGCTCGCATCAATCCGCCATTCAGACACGGAGTTTCGCCATCAGCGCTCCGATGAGCTCGTCCGAGATGCTGCGCAGCGTCAGCCGTACGTTCGCGTTGTCGATCGAGCAGCTGCCCCAGATCCTTCGCGACGCGATCACCGTCTCCTACCTGTTGCTCCGCGTCTCGGACTGCCTCGAGGATCACGCCGAGATGGCGCCCGAGCGCAAGAGCGAGCTGCTGCGCATCTGGGCCAGCATCCTCGACGAAGGCCTGCCGGTCGAGACCTTGACCCGTGAGATCGCCGATCTGGACTCGGACGATCCCGAGGTCTACGTGGCGCAGCATGCCTCCCGGGTGCTGGAGATGCTGGCAGGCTTGCCGGACCCCATCCAGGCGGCGATCATCGAGCGCGTGGCCAAGACCTCGCGAGGCATGGCGCGCTGGCAGGACCATGGCCCCTTCGTGGAAGACGAGGCCGAGCTCGACGACTACATGCACGAGGTGGCCGGACGCGTCGGCTATCTGTTGACCGACATCTTCGCCTGGCATTCGCCGCGGATCCGTGCGCGCAAGGCCGAGCTGATGCCCTTGTCGCGCGAATACGGCCTGGCGCTGCAGACGGTTAACGTCATCCGGGGCATGCGCCAGGACTACCACCGCGGCTGGGTCTTCGTGCCGCGAAGCTTCTACGAGCGCTACGGTCTGACCCGCGACAGCCTGTTCGATCCCGAGAACGTCGACCTCTCGATGCAGGTCGTCCGCGACCTGGCCGACAAGGCCGAGCGCCACCTGCATCACGGGATCGACTACGTGATGGCGTTCCCCCGCCGGCAGCATCGGGTGCGCCTGGCCTGCATGTGGCCGCTCTTCTTCGCCGTTCGAACACTGGCCGTCAGCCGGAACAATCGCGACGTCCTGTTGTCGGAAGCCAAGATCGGGCGCGACGAAGTGCGCGGGATCATCCGTCAGACGAGCCTGTTCGGCTGGTCCAACCAGTGGCTCCACGTCTACTACGACCGTCTGGCCGAGCCGCCGCATCCTCCGATCGAGATGCCGGCTCGCGCCATCGCGACCAGCGCTGCGGGCGGTTGAGCCCGCGATCGACTCGCCGACCCACACGCAGCCCAGGAGCGACGTCATGAACGACACCTTCGGCGCCCGCGCGCGTCTCGAGACCGGCTCCGGCAGCCTCGAGTACTTCCGACTCTCGGCCCTCGCCGCGGCCGGAATCGGCGACGTCGAGCGGCTGCCCTACTCGATCAAGGTGCTGCTGGAGTCCGCGCTGCGCAACAACGACGGCTTCGGGGTGACCGACGACCACGTCGCCGCCTTGGCGGACTGGCACCGGGCGCAGCGCCTGGACACCGAGATCCCGTTCCTGCCCTCGCGCGTGATCCTGCAGGACTTCACGGGGGTGCCGGCCGTCGTGGATCTGGCGGCCCTGCGTTCGGCGATGCAGCGTGCCGGGGGCGATCCGAACCGGATCAACCCCGAGGTGCCGGTCGATCTCGTGATCGACCATTCGGTCCAGGTCGACGCCTTCGGCTCGATGGCGGCGTTGATGATCAATGCCGATCGTGAGTTCGAGCGCAACCGCGAGCGCTACGCGTTCCTGCACTGGGGACAGCGAGCCTTCGACCAGTTTCGCGTCGTCCCGCCCTCCAGCGGCATCGTGCACCAGGTCAACCTGGAGTATCTCGGCAGCGTGGTCTCGGTTCGGCAGGGCCGGGCGCTGCCCGACAGCCTGGTCGGAACCGACTCGCACACCACCATGATCAACGGTCTGGGCGTGGTCGGCTGGGGCGTCGGGGGCATCGAGGCCGAGGCGGTGATGCTGGGTCAACCGATCTACATGTTGATGCCGGCGGTGGTCGGCTTCCGGCTCGAAGGACGCCTGCCGGAAGGCGCGACCGCCACTGACCTCGTGCTGACCGCCACCCAGATGCTGCGCCTGCATGGGGTGGTCGGGAAGTTCGTCGAGTACTACGGCCCGGGTCTGGATCATCTCAGCCTGGCCGATCGCGCGACGCTCGCCAACATGGCGCCCGAGTACGGTGCGACGATGGGCTACTTCCCGGTCGACACCGAGACGCTGCGCTACCTGCGCGGGACCGGGCGCGGCGACAACGTCGATCTGGTCGAGCGCTATTGCCGGAGCCAGGGCCTGTTCCGACATGCCGACAGCCCCGAACCGATCTACTCCGAGACCCTGACCCTCGACCTCGGCAGCATCGAGCCCAGCCTCGCCGGCCCCAAGCGGCCCCAGGATCGGGTGGCGATGCGTGACCTGAAGCGTTCCTTCTACCTGTCGCTCGAACGCGACTTCCGACGCCCGGTCGAGGTCGACCTGGCGCGCCACCCTCAAGTCTCGCGCTGGCTGAACGAGGGCGGCCCCGCCGCGGACGACCGGATCGCGCCCCACCCGCAGCGCAGCGACCTCTATGCCGCGCACCGGGTGCCGATCGCCTATGCGGGCGTGGACACCCATCTGACGCATGGCGCGGTGGTCATCGCCGCCATCACCAGCTGCACGAACACCTCCAACCCATCGGTGATGGTCGCCGCCGGCCTGTTGGCCAAGAAGGCCGTCGAACGGGGTCTGGACAGCAAGCCCTGGGTGAAGACCTCGATGGCGCCCGGATCGCGCGTCGTGACGCGCTACCTGGATGCTGCCGGCCTGACCAGCTATCTGCAGGCGCTGCGGTTCCACACGGTCGGCTACGGCTGCACCACCTGCATCGGAAACTCGGGTCCGCTGCCCGAGGCCGTCGCCAAGGCCATCCAGGCGCAGGATCTCGTGGTCGCCTCCGTGCTCTCGGGCAACCGCAACTTCGAGGGCCGCGTCAACCCCCTGACTCGGGCCAACTATCTGGCGAGCCCGCCCTTGGTCGTCGCGTATGCCATCGCCGGCACGGTGGACATCGACATGGACACCGAGCCGCTCGGATTCGATCCGAACGGGACGCCGATCTACCTGCGCGACGTCTGGCCCAGCCAGCAGGAGATCGCCGAGACGCTCGCCGCGGCTCTCGATCCGGAGATGTACCAGGCCGAGTATGCCCACATCTTCGAAGGCGATGCGGCCTGGAAGGAGATCTCCTCCGGCGGCGGCGCGATCTTCGACTGGCGCGACGACTCCACCTACATCAAGGAGCCGCCCTTCTTCCAGTCCGTCGGACCCGAGCTTCCGCCGCGGCCGCAGGTGCACGGCGCCCGGGTGCTGGCGCTGCTCGGCGACTCGATCACCACCGATCACATCTCGCCCGCCGGCTCGATCCCGGCAGACTCACCGACCACCGCCTACCTGCTCGAGCGAGGGGTCGAACGGCGCGACTTCAACAGCTACGGGTCGCGCCGGGGCAACCACGAGGTGATGATGCGCGGCACTTTTGGCAACGTCCGGCTGAAGAACCAGCTGGCTCCGGGCACCGAGGGCGGCTGGACCCGCCATTTGCCGAGCGGCGAGGTCACGAGCATCTACGAGGCCGCCATGCGCTACCAGGCGGCAGGCACGCCGCTTGTGGTGCTGGCCGGCAAGGAGTACGGCACCGGCTCGAGTCGGGACTGGGCGGCCAAGGGGACCTTGCTGCTGGGCGTCCGAGCGGTCATCGCCGAGAGCTACGAGCGCATCCATCGCGCCAACCTGGTCGGGATGGGCGTCCTCCCGTTGCAGTTCGCCGAAGGCGAGGGTTGGCAGCAGCTGGGCCTCGACGGCAGCGAAACCTTCGACATCGCGATTCCCGAGCGCCTCGAAGCGGGTCAGGTCATCGAGGTGAGCGCCCGCAAGGCCGACGGCGAGCCGCGGCGCTTCAAGACGATCAGCCGGCTCGACAGCCCGGTCGACCTGCGCTACTACGAGAACGGCGGCATCCTGCATACGGTGTTGCGCGACATCATGCGTCGGGAAGCCGAAAACGAAGGCGTCTGACTCGGACACCGAACCCCATCGCCTGGGTCGGAGGGCTCGGGCCGGCGCAGGGCTGGTCGGGTCGCGCCTGCCCGGCCGCCATCAACGAGGAACCCATGCGCGACCCGCGACCGACCATCATCTACACGCTGACCGACGAGGCGCCGGCCCTGGCGACCTACTCGCTGCTGCCGATCCTGCGTGCCTTCGCGACTGCCGGCGGCGTGGCGATCGAGAGCCGCGACATCTCGCTCTCGGCGCGGATCCTGGCCGCGTTCCCCGAACGGCTCGGACCGGAGCGCGAGATCCACGACGCGCTCGCCGAGCTGGGAGCGCTCGTCCGGCGGCCCGAAGCCAACATCATCAAGCTGCCCAACATCAGCGCCTCGGTGCCGCAGCTCAAGGAAGCGATCGCCGAACTGCAAGCCAAGGGTTTCGATCTTCCCGACTACCCGGACGAGCCCGCGGACGCGAGCGAGCTGGACACCCAGCTTCGTTATGACAAGATCAAGGGCAGCGCGGTCAATCCGGTGCTGCGTGAAGGCAACTCGGATCGGCGGGCGCCGGCGCCGGTCAAGGCCTACGCTCGGAACCATCCCCATGCCATGGGCGCCTGGGCTCCCGATTCCCCGACCCGTGTGGCGCACATGGCCAGCGGCGACTTCCGCTCCAACGAGCGCTCGCTGACCTTCGAGCGGGCCGACACGCTGCGCATCGAGCTGATCGGCGACGATGGCCAGGTGCGGGTCCTGCGTCCGAGCCTCGACGTGCAGGCCGGGGACGTTCTGGATGCGACCCTGATGCAGCGGCGGGCGCTGCGTGACTTCCTGGCGCGTTCGGTGGACGAGGCGCGGGAAGCCGGTCTGCTGCTCTCGCTGCACCTCAAGGCCACGATGATGAAGGTCTCCGATCCGATCATCTTCGGCCAGGCCGTGCAGGTCTATTTCCGGGACCTGTTCGCGCGGCATGCGCCGCAGCTCGAAGCCATCGGCGCCAATCCGAACGAGGGCCTGGCCAGCATCGAGCAGGCGCTCGCCGCGCTGCCTCCCGAGCAGGCCGCGGTGATCGAAGCCGAGATCCGAGCGACCCTCGAGGCCGGGCCGGCGCTGGCCATGGTCGACTCCAGTCGTGGCATCACCAACCTGCACGTGCCCAGCGACGTGATCGTGGACGCCTCGATGCCGGCCATGATCCGCCAGGGCGGAAAGATGTGGAATGCCCGGGGGGAGCTGCAGGATACCCTGGCGCTGATCCCGGACGCGAGCTATGCCGGCGTCTACCAGACGGTGATCGAGGACTGCAAGTCCCGCGGCGCCCTGGACCCGCGCACGATGGGCAGCGTCGCCAACGTCGGCCTCATGGCCCAGAAGGCCGAGGAGTACGGTTCGCACGACAAGACCTTCGAGATCGAGCAGGCCGGCGAGCTGCGGGTGGTCGATCAGGCCGGCGGGATTCGCTTTCGGCATCGCGTGGAACCGGGCGACATCTGGCGCATGTGTCAGACCCGTGACGCGGCAATCCGCGACTGGGTGAAGCTGGCCCTGGCACGCGCGCGAGCAACCGGCACGCCGGCCGTCTTCTGGCTCGACGCGACGCGCGCTCACGACGCACAGCTGATCGCCAAGGTCGAGTCCAGCCTGGCCGAAGTCGACACCTCGGCCCTGGACCTCCGAATCCTGTCGCCCGAGGCGGCGACCCGCTTCACGCTCGACCGCCTGCGCGAAGGCAAGGACACGATCTCGGTGACCGGGAACGTGCTGCGGGACTACCTGACCGATCTCTTTCCGATCCTGGAGCTGGGCACCAGCGCCAAGATGCTCTCGATCGTCCCCTTGATGGCCGGGGGTGGGCTGTTCGAGACCGGCGCCGGTGGGTCGGCACCCAAGCATGTCCAGCAGTTCCTGGCCGAGAATCACCTGCGCTGGGACTCGCTGGGCGAGTTCCTGGCACTAGCCGCCTCGCTGGCGCACCTGGCGGCCTTCAGCGGCCGCCAGCGTGCCGCGATCCTCAGCGAGACCCTGGACCAGGGGACCACCCGCTACCTCGAGGAAGGCCGCTCGCCCTCGCGAACGGTCGGCGAGTTGGACAATCGGGGCAGCCACTACTTCCTGGCCCGCTACTGGGCCGAGGCACTGGCCGCGCAAGACGCCGATCCGGAGCTCGCCTCACGCTTCGCGGGGTTGGCGTCGGCCCTGGCTCGGCAGGAGCCCCGAATCCTGGCCGAGCTTGCCGCGGGACAAGGCGCGCCGGTGGACATCGGCGGCTACTACGCACCGGATCCCGGTCGTTGCCAAGACGCCATGCGGCCCAGCGAGACCCTGAACCGTCTGCTCGCAAGCTTCGAGTCGACCGCCGAGCCCTAGGGCTCGGCCCTCGCGCGCCAGCCGCCGCTACCCGCTCGACGAGGGTGGGCCCGGCGCCGTTCCGCCAGGCCCCGATCGGCCCGCCGTTTCGATCCAGAGCCATGCCGTGGCTACCACCGCCAGCACGATCGCCAGGCGCAGGGCTGGCCGCGATTGGTCCCGCAGCACCAGACTTAGCGATCGGCCCGACGGCCCGCGATTCAGGGCGGCCAGCGCGAGCCCGAGGCCGAGCGCCAGGCCGCTCATCAGGACGGACAGCGTGGGCGTGATCACACAGGATGCCAGGAACCATGCGCGTCGCCTGGCGGGGCGTCTCGGGTCGTCCGCTGGCGCGGGCGGTTCGGATGCGCTCATGGCAAGGTCTCGCCCAAAGCATCCCGCAACCAGCCGACATCGGCCTGCTCCGCGAAGGCCCACAGGAGCTGCGCCAGAAAGAGCCCCCAGCCGACGTAGGGCAGGAACCGGCCCGCCAATCGGCCGATCAGGCGACGCGCTTCACGTTCGCCCACCTCGTTGGCCAGACGTTGCAGGAAGCGCCGCCCCAGCATGAAGTCGAGGATCTCGGTCAGCAGTCGCAGGAGCATCCGTCCGTCCCGCAAGTCGATCGCCTGCCCGATCAGCCAGAGGTAGCCGGACTCGTCCAGGATGCCCAGAACGGCCTGCGCCGCCTCTTTGATTCCGGCAGCGGCCAACAGCTTGGCGAGCACTTTGCGGCCGGTGTCCTCGACCGAGGCGTCGAAGCTCGCCCAGCCCTCGCTCGAAACGCGTTGCCAGTCGCGAAGGATCGACCGTTCGTCTTCGAGGAACCGGGGCAGCTCGGTCGGCACGGCGGGGAGGCCCAGCGGGATTGCGGCGGCCAGGCCATCCGGCCGGGTCGGCTCGACCAGAAGGCCCAGGCCCAGCTCGGATTCCCCGACCAGCCGCGACGCCGCCGACCACAGCGTGTGCGCCTCGTCCCAGCGCTCGGCGAGCAGGTCGCCGCGCCCGAGCATGACCGGAGCGTCGTGGATCGCGCGCGCGAGGAACGCGCCGACCTGCTGTTGGAGACCGAGCCAACCACCGATCTCGGCCGACTCGAGCGATTGGGCCCAGGCCCGGGCCGCTTGAGCGGCCGTACCGGTGCCCGGCTGCGCGCTCCGGCTCCGTAGTGGCCCATGGGAACGGACGGTTGCACCGACCGAGCCCAGGCCGACGAGCGCGAGCAGCCGGCGGCGGTCGATCCGTGCCAGGAAGGTCTGGCGTTCCTTGGAGGCGAATCGGTGTGGATGCGGCATGGGGTTCCCCTGGTTGCATGGCGAGCGCGAAGCCTCGAGGGTGGACGGGCCGCCGCGACGACGGCCGCACCCAGGCTAGATCGATCGCGTTGCCGATTCGTCCCCGCACGGGGGTGGGCGATCGCCGGCGGGAGGCGTCTCCCGGCTTCGGGCGACGCCCCTGCGCTGCTCCAAGCTTTGACGCGGCCCCGCCCGCCGGGCTAGACTGCGCGACGCGAGGCAGCGCCGGCGTGGCGAAACCAGCGCGGCGCCAGCACCGGAGGAACGCGGATGACATCCCCAGCCGAGGAGCGGCCGCGCGGCGACGCCGCGGCGGAGTCTGGCGCGTCGGGTCGATTCGGAACCTTGGATGGCGTCTTCCTGCCGACGCTGCTCACCATCCTGGGCGCCGTCATGTACCTGCGGACCGGTTGGGTGGTCGGCAACGCCGGCCTGCTCGGTGCCTGGGCGATCATCGTGCTGGCGAATGCCATCACCTTCTGCACCGGCCTGTCGATCTCGACGGTGGCCACCAACATCCGCGTCGGCGCCGGCGGCTCCTTCTCGATCATCTCCCAATCGCTGGGCCTCGAGGTGGGCGGCAGCGTCAACGTGCCGTTCTACCTGGCCCAATCGATCTCGGTCGCCTTCTACCTCTTCGCGTTCACCGAGGGCTGGCGATCGATCTTCCCCCGCCATCCCGAGCTGCTCGTCCTCGGCCTGGCCTTCGCCGCCTGTTCGCTGGTGGCCTTCACCAGCGTGGGCCTGGCCAGTCGCATCCGCTTCCCGATCCTGCTCGTCGTGGCCTTCTCGCTGGTCTCGGTCTTCCTCGGCAGCTTTCCCATCCTGGGCCAGGCCGGCGCGGTCCTGCCGCCACGCTGGATCGGGGGCTTCGAGTCCGGCGGATTCTGGCAGATCTTCGCGGTCTTCTTTCCGGCGGTGACCGGTGTGCTGGCGGGCGTCAACCTGTCGGGCACGCTGCGCGAACCGCGACGCAGCATCCCGGCCGGCACCATGGCCGCGATCGTGGTCAGCTTCGTGATCTACATGGCCTTGGCCTACTGGGCCGCGCGGGTGGCCAGCCCGGAGGAACTGCTCGCGAACTTCACGATCATGGTCGATCGCGCGGCCTTCGGCTGGGCGGTGCAGATCGGCATCCTGGCCGCCACCTTCTCGGCGGCGCTGAACTCGCTGGTCGGCGCCCCGCGCATCCTGCAGGCGATGGCGGTGCACGGGGTGGTGCCCCAGAGCCGGCACCTGGCTCGCGAGACCGGGCGAGGAGAGCCGCGACCGGCGATGGCGGTCACCGGCGCCATCGCCCTGTCGACCCTCCTCTTCGGGCTCTCGGGCAACGGCCTGAACCGCATCGCGCCGCTGATGACGATGTTCTTCCTGGTCACCTACGCGGTGCTGAACGGCGTGGTGCTGCTCGAGCAGCTGATGGGCCTGACGAGCTTCCGCCCCACCCTGGTGATCCCGCGCCTGGTGCCCTTGATCGGCCTGGTCGGCTCGCTGGCGGCGATGTTCTTGATCGCGCCGCTGTTCAGCCTCGTCGCGGTGGTCACCGTGGTCCTGCTCTACGAGGCCTTGCTCCTGCGACAACTTCGCGCGCCATGGAGCGACGTCCGCAGCGGCATGTTCACCACGCTGGCGGAATGGGCGGCCAAGCGCACCCTCAGCATGCCACAGGGTCACGATCGGGCCTGGAAGCCCAGCTTGCTGGTACCGGTCGAGTCCAGCGCCGCGCTGCGGCGCAGCTACCGCTTCCTCTGTGCCATCGCCAGGCCCAACGGGTCGGTCCACGTCATGGGCGGCTACCGCGAGGGACAGCGACAGCGGATCGAAGGCGTGGAGGCCTACCAGCAGATCTTCGCGGCCGATGGCATCTTCGCCCGCGTCGCGCTGGTCGAGACCCATCAGTTTCGACAGACCCTGCAGACGGCCATGGAGGTCCTCCACAGTGCCTTCTTCAGACCCAACATCCTCTTTCTCGCGATCCAGGACCGTCGGGAGGACGCCGAGCGCTTGCAGCACATCGTCGATCACGCCACCGAGAACGCGATGGGCGTGGTGCTCTACCTGGATAATCCGACCACCGCCCTCGGCCGCGAGCAAGTGGTCAACGTCTGGATCCGGGATCAGTCTCCGGGCTGGCAGGTCGGCCTCCGGCTCACCAACCTCGACCTGACCCTGCTTCTGGCCTACCAGCTGGATCGCAACTGGCACTCCACGCGCCTCAACCTGATCACCGTCGTCGCCGACCCGGCCGAGGTGGCCAACGGCGAGGCGTTCTTCGCACAGCTGATCGAGCTCGGCCGGATGCCGCGCCATACCCGCGCCACGGTGTTGACGGGCGATCTCGCCTCGGCGCTCCCGGAAGCGCCGCAGGCCGACCTGAACATCTTCGGGTTGCAGGACCGGGTCGACCTCGAATTCATGAGCCGCATGGTGGAGGCGACGCATGCGAGCTGCATCTTCGTGCGCGACGCCGGCTTCGAGAGCGCGCTGGCATGATCGACGGCCGGCGGAGCCGGGCGTCGGCGCGCCGATGACGCGGCCGCGCCGGGCCCCGCGTCGCGCCAGGCCGGCACGATCGGCTGCCCCGGACGGTGCCCTCGAAGCCACGTTGTCGGTCGCCGAGCTTCGAGGCGCGCCGGGGATCGCGTTGACAAGTCGGCGGCCAGGCGTCTAGACTCCGCGGTCGATGGATCGGCGTGCCCGACCGGCACCGCCCTCCGCCCTCCACACCTCCCAGCGAGCCAGCATGCCCCGCGAGCTCCGCGCGCTGATTGCGGTCTACCTGATCCTCGGCCTGTGCTTCGCGACGAGCGTGCCGCTCTGGGAAGCGCCGGATGCCATCTGGCACTACCATTTCGCGGCTCACCTCGCCGCGGGCAAGGGGCTTCCGTCCAGCGTCGAGCAGGCGCGCACCGCGCCCTGGCGCCAACAGGGCAGCCAGCCGCCGCTCTACCACCTCCTGGTCGCGCCGTTGATCCGACTGGCCGGCGTGGGCGATGCGACCCTACCCGGCGACCCGGCCGACCCGGCCTTCAACGAGAATCCTCACCACGCGGTCGGCTACAACGGTCCCGGCGGAAACCACGCCTACATGGTGCACGGGAGCTGGGAACGCCTGCCATGGCATGGAAGCGTGCTCGCCGGTCGACTGGTGTCGCTGGCCGGACTGGCCTTCGGCCTGGTGGCCCTCTGTGCCACCTGGGCCGGCGCTCGGGCGCTGCTGCCCGGTCGCCCGGCGACGGCGCTGCTGGCCGCGGCGATCTTCGCGCTGAACCCGGAGCTCCTCTTCTTCTCGGGCGCCATCAGCAACGACATCGCGGCCGCGGCGGCGGGAAGCCTGGTCTTCTGGCGTGCCGCGCGCACGGTCGCGGCCACGCAGGCCGCGGTCCTTCCGCGAAACGCGTTCGCGCTCGGTCTGGTCTGCGGGCTGGCCGCGCTGACGAAGTTGAGCGGGCTCTGGCTCCTGCCGCCGGCCGCGCTGGCGCTGGCGATCGGCGTCTGGCGCGCAGCGGGTTCGAAGGCCGGCGGGGCATCGCCGACCTGGCGGACCCTCGGGCCGCGCGCCTTCGGGATCTGGGGCGCGGCGCTGGCCGGAGTCGGCGGCTGGTGGTACCTGCGCAACCTGGTGCGCTTCGGCGATCCGACCGGCCTGCCCCTGATGTTCGGCGCGATGAGCCGTCGGGCCTTCGCGCCCGGACCGCGCGAGCTGGGCCTGCAGCTCTGGGCCGTCTGGCGCAGCTACTGGGGTGTCTTCGGCTGGTTCAACCTGCCCGCTCCGGACGGATGGTTCACCCTGGTCAGCCTGGCGACCGTCCTGGCGCTGGCGGCGCTGGCCGTCGCCCTGGCGCGCGAGCGCTTCGATCGCGAGGAGCGCGCCGGCCTGGCGCTGGCCGCGGCCTTCGCCCTGTCGATCGGCTTGGGCCTCGTGGCCTGGGCGCAGCTGCAGTACCCCCAGGGTCGGCTGGGCTTCCCCGGCGGCCCGGCGCTCGCCCTGTTGCTGGCAGCCGGACCGAGCGCCTGGCTGAGCGAGCCGGCCATGCGTCGCTTGACCGGCGGCCTGGCGGCCGGTCTCGGGCTGGCCTCGCTCGGCCTGCTGGTCGGCGTCGTCTGGCCGGCGTACCGGCCCGCGCCGGCCTACCGCGCCGCCCCGGCGGAGCTCGAGCCCCGGCCGCTGGCGCGCTACGGGCCGGGCCTCGAGCTCCGGTCCGCCATTCCCGACCCCGAGGTGACGGCGTTGCTGCCGGGCGCGAGCTTGGCGGTCGACCTGGTCTGGCGTGGCGGCCGCTCGGCGCTGCGCGACTGGTCCGTGTTCATCCATCTGGTGGACGAGGCGGGCAACATCCTGGCACAGCGCGACAGCTACCCCCAGTCGGGCCGGGTCTCGACCTCGGACTGGCGGCGGCTGCGCGCGCGGGCGGCGAGCAGGGGCTGGCCGGCGCTCGCCAATCGACTAGCCCTATCGGGCCCGCCGAGCCTCGCCTTCACCCGGGACGATCCGGACCTCGATTCGGCGCGCGTCCTGATCCCCGATCGGCAGCTGCTCGTGCTGCCCGAGACGAACGCCAGCCGCTGTGCCTGCCGCATCCTGCTCGGGCTCTACGATCCTCGTAGCGGCGAGCGAAAGTTGGACGAGGCCGGCCGCGATCGACACGCGATCGGCCGGATCGACGTCCGACCGTCGGTCGGATCGGACGGCAGGCCCAACCCGCTTCGGGTGCCCTTTGGCGAGTCGATCGATCTGGTCGGCTATGCCCTCGACCAGCGCGGCGTGCGGCGCGGTGAGACCCTGACCGTCGAGCTCCACTGGCTCGCGCGGCGTGCCATCGAGGGGGACTACAAGGTCTCGCTCCAGTTGCGCGACGATGCGGGCCTGATGGCGGGCCAGCGTGACGAGCGTCCGGCCGACGGGGCCCGCGACAGCTACACCTGGCGGCCCGGCGAGCGCATCGTGGACCGGCATCCGCTGACCGTGGACCGGGTCGCCGAGCCGGGTCAGTATCGACTGTTCGTGGTCCTGTACGACGCCGATACCGGTCTTCGACTCCCCGTACGCTGGCGCGACTTCGAGCTCGACCTCGGGCCGATCACCGTGCTGCCCGAGGAC
Organism: Caldilineae bacterium; assembly: GCA_020634625.1. Taxonomy (GTDB): domain Bacteria; phylum Chloroflexota; class Anaerolineae; order Epilineales; family Epilineaceae; genus JACKBJ01. The sequence goes on from JACKBJ010000001.1 coordinate 110,475, forward strand.
GCTCTGGCTCAATACTGACCCCAGGCGCTGGGCCCGCTGCGGCCGTAGTTGCCGAACAGCAGTCCAAAGTCGCTGAAGGCGACACAGCCGTCGTCGTCGAAGTCGGCATTGGGGTTGAAGCGCGTGCTGCCCCGACACTGTCCGTAGCTGGCGATGAGGCCGCGGTAGTCGCTGTACTCGATGCGTCGATTGGCGTCGAGGTCGCCGGCCAACAGCCGTGTCGCGCCAAGGTCGCGTCGCTCCCCGCTGGCGAGGACCAGGATGGCTCGGCTGGACAGCCAGCCGGGGCGGACGACCTCGACCACCACGATGCCGCTGGCCACCTTCGGCAGCAAGAAGCCGCCGTCCACGCCGGTGACGCTCGCCAGCGACCCATTCACCAGCACCAGCACGCCGCTGACGTCGGCTCGGCCTTGAAGCTCCACCTGACCCAGGAGGCGTGCATCGCTTTGAGCGGGGGCTGGAGTCGCGGTCGCCGAAACCGGTGTGATGGTGGGCGGTCGCGGGCTGGCGGTGGGGAAGGCCGTTCGCGTCACTTCGGGACCGGTGGTCGGCAGGACCGTGGCCGTCGGCGTGGCGCTCGGCCAGGGGGTGCGGCTCGGCAATCGGGTCGCGGTGGGCGGCGTCGTGGCGGTCTTCGTCGCCGTCGGCGTCGCCGGCAGGCCACCGCCGAGATCGAGCGGCTGGTTGGCATCGCGGCTGTTGCCAAACAGGATGCCCCACCAATGCGGCATGTCGGCCGGTCCGGCCACGTAGGCCACGCCGAGATCGCGGTAGCTCGGGCTGACGATGATGTTCCAATGCCCCGGCGACTGTTTCCATCCGTCGCAGCGCGCGCTGCCGTCGCAGACCGTGCCGCACCAGCGGTCGCAGGGACGTCCGCGCACCACTTCCTCGGGGCTCCGCTGGCCCCGCGCCAGCACTTCACCCAGGGCCGTGTAGCGGTAGCCTTCGGCCCAGGCGCGAGTCGCCAGCGTGCTGCCGCCAGCCCCGGTGTGGCTGAGCCGTCGGTTGGCCGCCATCCATTCGGCATGCGCCTCGGCCGCGTCCCAGAGCCGGCGGTCGGGTTGCACCGGCGCCAGCCCGCGCGCGCTCCGTTCGGCGTTGACGATGTCCACGACCTGTCGCTCGAAGTCGTTGACCTCGAGCGATGGTGCGGATTGCGCGGCGGGCGAGCCGATCGGCGGGATCAGGCCCAGACCCAGACCAACCGGTGCGGCGACGAGGATGGTCCGGACGAACCGACTCGCCGACCGACGGCGAGGGCCCGTGGCGGTTGACAAGGGCATCGCGGCGCTCCTGGGGATACGGGCGGCCTGGGGCTGGCCGCTCCGGCAGCTTCGCGCCGGGTGGCGGTCGGGTCACGCGAGAAATGCTCGCCGACATCGATCCTGCACCCGCTGGCACCATGCTAGCATACTTGACCTGCGTCTCGGCTGCAGGATCCCCACCGGTCGCGCGCCTGACGCCCGGCCCACGCCGCCTCGACGGTGCGGGTGTCGAAGGCAGCGGACTCGTCGTCGGCCGAGGGGCTCAGACCCGCTCGCGGCGCTCGATGTAGATCGCGCGGAAGATCATGCGGGCCGCGGCCGCCGTCTGCTGTGTGAACCAGTAGTTGACGCCGGCGCCGACCGCCGCGCCGGCCAGGGGGACGAGCTGCGCCAGCTTGCGACCGAGCAGGTTCTTGCCAATCTCGCGCGGCAGATGCCGATTCTGATTTCGAAACGTGTCGCCCATGCCGCGCCCGGAATAGGTGAAGTCGTGCGCGAAGGAGGCCGCCGCCACGCTGACCTCGCGCATGGCGCTCGACTTGGCCTCGCGGGTGCCGGATGCGGCCACGTTGAAGATAGCCAGCACCAGATCGCGATAGTCCGGGCTCTGCATGGCGAAGCCGTAACTCGCGCCGATCTGAAGCAGCAGGCGAAAGTTGATCGCGAACAGCAAGGGGATGTCCGCGGCGATCAGCGCGGGGCCACCAAGACCCATGCCGCCACCCTCGAGCGTCGCCAAGAGGCTGTTCTCGGCCAGGGTCTGGAGGGCCAGGGAGTCCAACAGCTCGAGATCGGCATCGCGCAGGTCCTCGGTGCGCTCGGCCGTGATCCCAAGCTCGGCGGCACGCCGCAGGAGCCCCGGGGCATCGAGCGTCCAGGCTGCCGTATCGCTGAGCATGCCCAATGCCTGTCCCACCGCCTCGCCGAGCTGGTCGGTCACGCGGTCGGGGACGAAGCTATCCACGAGCCAGTCGACCGGCAGCATGGCCCAGGATATGGCGCGCACCAGGGCCGTCCCATCATCTCGCTGCCAGGCCTCGATCTCGCGTAGGACCTGCTTCTCGTAGTCGCTCAAGCGCATGACGGGTTCCTCGCTGGCTGGAACGGAATCGCGACGGTCGGCCGCCACCTGGGACGACCGATACGCCAACCTTGCCGCAGATGCCGGGGGCCTACGCACGCGGCCGATCGACGGTTGCACGGGTCCGGTGATCCCAGCGTCGACCGGCGGTCTGGCCAGTCGCGCAGGGTGCGATCCGCTTCGGGTGTGACCGGCCGGCCGACCTCGCCTACAATGCCCGCATGCGAATCATGAGCTGGAACGTCAATGGGCTGCGCGCGGTCGAACGCAAGGGATTCTGCGACTGGCTTCAGCGTGAACGACCGGACATCCTCGGCCTCCAGGAGGTCAAGGCCCTTCCCGAGCAGCTGTCGGATGCGCTCCGGGCGCCGGATGGCTACCGCGCCTACTTCGCACCGGCCGAACGCAAGGGCTATAGCGGAGTGGCGCTGTACAGCCGAGTCGAGCCGCGCGAGGTCCGTCTCGGCATCGGGATCGAGGCCTACGACATCGAGGGCCGCACCCTGGTGGCCGACTTCGACGACTTCGTGTTCATCACGACCTATACGCCGAACGGCGGCAACGACCATGCTCGGGTGCCCTACAAGCTGGGTTATCAGGCCGCCCTGCTGGGCTATTGCGAACGCTTGCGCGGACAGGGCCGCTCGGTGATCGTATGCGGCGACATCAATACGGCGCACCGCGAGATCGACCTGGCCCGGCCACGCGAGAACAAGAAGACCACTGGCTTTCTCCCCTACGAGCGGACATGGTTCGATGCCGCGCTCGGCTTGGGCTGGGTCGACACGTTTCGCCAGCTCAACGGCGACGTCGAGGGTGCCTACTCGTGGTGGACGATGCGCTCGGGCGCCCGCGAACGCAACGTCGGATGGCGCATCGATTATGTCTTGTCGAGCCCCGAGCTCGTCGAGCGACTGCGCGAGGCTCGCATTCACACCGAAGTCCCGGGCAGTGATCACTGCCCGGTCAGCATCCGCCTGGCATCTGCGCGCGACTTGGCCCAGCGCTGACGTACCCGGGCCTGGCCACATCCGGGCCGGCCGGGCTCCAGAGGAGCGCCACTGCATGGACGCATCGCAACCGGAGCGTCAACACATCCTGGTCACGGGTGCCACCGGCTACGTCGGCGGCCGCCTGGTCCCACGGCTGTTGGCAGCCGGTCACCGGGTGCGCTGCGTCGTGCGTGATCCAGAACGCCTGGCGGGGCATGCCTGGCGTGACCAGGTCGAGGTGGTGCAGGGCGACCTCATGGCGCCCGAGGCGCTGGCGCCCGCGATGCAGGGCATCGATCTGCTGTACTACCTCGTGCACAGCCTGGGGGCGGGCGAGGACTTCGCCCGACGCGACCGCGAAGCGGCACTGGCGTGTGCCGCAACCGCGCGCCGAATGGGTGTCCGACGCATCATCTATCTCGGCGGCCTCGGCGACCCGGACGCCGATCTGTCGCGCCACCTTCGCTCCAGACAGGAAACCGGCGACGCGCTGCGACAGTCCGGGCCGCCCGTCACCGAGTTTCGCGCGGCGGTGATCGTCGGGTCGGGCAGCCTTTCGTTCGAGATGATCCGCTACCTCAGCGAGCGGCTTCCGATCATGATCTGCCCGCGTTGGGTCTATACCCGGGTCCAGCCGATCGCCATCCGCAACGTGCTCGATTACCTCTGCGCCGCGATCACGTGCCCCGAGAGCGTGGGCCGGATCATCGAGATCGGAGGCCAGGACGTCATCACCTACGCGGACATGATGCAGGGCTATGCTCGCGCACGCGGTCTCCGACGGCGCCTGGTCGCCGTTCCGGTCTTGACACCACGGCTGTCGAGCTACTGGGTCCACCTGGTCACGCCGATCCCCTCGAACATCGCCGGCCCCTTGATCAAGGGCCTGGGAAACGAGGTCGTCGTGCGGGACGCCTTGGCCAGCCAGTTGTTTCCCGACATTCACCCGCTGGACTACGACAGGTCGGTCCGCCTGGCGCTCGACAAGCTGGACGCCAATCGCGTCGAGACCACGTGGAGCGGCGCCCTAAGCTCCAGCCAAGGCAAGGCGGTGCCGGTGGCGCTCATCAACAGTGAGGGCATGATCATCGAGCGCCGCCAGATCGCCGTCGATGCCTCGTCCGCGGCGGTGTATCGCAGCTTCGCCAGCATCGGCGGCACGCGAGGCTGGCTCTACCTGGACTGGGCCTGGCAGCTTCGCGGCACGATCGATCGACTGCTGGGCGGCGTGGGGATGCGCCGTGGCCGGCGCGATCCGGTTGCCTTGCGGGTTGGCGATGCGCTGGACTTCTGGCGAGTCGAGTCGGTGATTCCGGATCGCCTGATTCGACTGCGCGCCGAGATGAAGGTCCCGGGCCGGGCCTGGTTGGAGTACCGGGTCGAGTCGTCGGTGGCCGGTCGATCGGTGCTCAGCCAGACGGCGTTCTTCGATCCGAAGGGGTTGTCGGGCCTTCTGTATTGGTACGCCCTGTACCCGATTCACCGGCTGATCTTCAGCGGCCTGATCCAGCGGATCGCCGAATCCAGCGTGACGACCTTCGCCGAGCCGACCCTGCCGCCGGTGCGGGGAATGCCCGACTGAGCGTCGGGCATCTCGAGCGCCCGCGTCGCGTCTGGCCGGTGACACCGTAGGCCGTTGCCGACGTGGCGTCGGCGCCCCATGCTAGAATCTAGGCTCGCGCCAGACGGGTGCCCATCGAAAGGAAGCGGAACCATCGAACTGCTCGACACGCCGGTCTCGGAAGTGATGACCCGCGAGGTCATCACCATCAACCCCGACTTGAACGCCAAGGTGGCCGTGGACACGATGATGGACCGTGGCATTCACATCCTGCCCGTCAGCAAGGGCGAGGCGGGTGTGTCGGGCATCGTCACCCTGCACCACCTGCGCAGGCAGCTGATGCTCAACGATCTCGAGGTCGATCGCTCGGGCAATGTGCCGGTGCAGACCGTGCGGGAGTCGATGGTCTACTTCGTGTTCAAGGTCAAGCCCGACACCCCGTTGCGAGACGTGATCGCGCTGATGGACAAGCAGCGCGTGCGCGCCCTGCCGGTGGTCGATCAGGGTCAGGCGGTCGGAGTGGTCACCCGCGGCGACATCCTGCGCTACCTGTTGCGGCTCGAGCGAGCCTAGGCGCTGCGCCGCCGCGCCACGACACGGCGGCGCGGGCGGCCCTGCGCTGCAGTTCCCGAGCGCTGTCGGGAGCGCTGGATCGCGGCCGCTCCTGGATCTGAACACCCAGGGCCTCAAGGCCCCTGCCCCAGCTCGATCCGTCGGTTGGCTTCGATGCCCCGGCTCGGATGGGGCCATCGGTCAGCGGCCCAGCCACGGGAGATGGATCGCGTGGCTCGGCTCCGGAGCCGGCAGCACGAGCGGGCTCCAGCCTGCGATCTCGTCCCAGAGATCGCAGCGCTCCGCGCGCCAACCCGTTTCGACCGAGATCGCGTCGCCGAGCTGGAGTCCGGCCAGGCGCGCCTGGCCGAGCGATGGCCAGGCCGGCGAGTCGCTCGCGGCGGGCGCGGAGCTGCGGGCTAGGCTGGCCCAGTCGGACTGCATGCGTGCCGTGAGGCGAAGATCGGGCGCCGTCAGACTGCGGCGCAGGGCGGCTCCGAAGCTGTCGAAGAGGTAGGCGATCTCCACCCCGTGGTGGGAGCCGACGCCGGCGGCCTCGGCATAGGCCGGCACGCGCGTGAAGTGGTAGAGCCAGGCGGGATTCCCCCAGGCGGCATGATCGCGCATGGCGCGACGGGTCGGGCAGCCGAAGGCCAGGTCGGTCGTGACGGCGGACAGCGCGGCACGACCGTCGGGATACAGGTCCTCGGGATAGTGGGCGAGGATACGGTCGGTCTGCGTCGGGAACAACCCGGCCACGAGGCTGGCGAACTGGGCGTAGCGCATCGGTCCCGGCGGCAGGAAGATGCTCGCTTCGTCGGCGGTGGTGCCCGCCACAAAAGGCAGGCGGGCCGCGCGCCCGCCCCGGATCGCATCGCCGGGCGGCTCGAGCAGCACGTAGCCATCGACCGTCGGACCATAGGTCTCGGCCCCCGGGTCGAGCAGGCCGACCTCACCGGGCAGGGTGTCCAAGATCGTCTCGACCGGCAGCGCGCGTAGACAGGCGGCTGGATCGGCCGCCTGGTCGCAACCGGTGGCCGCGGCGAAGCGCCGACCCTGCTCGAAGGCGGCCGGGACCGCGCCGCGCGCGGTATCCAGGGCGGGGATCGACGTCGTCAGGCAGTTCCCGCTCTGCATGATGGCCGCCGCGAAGCGTCCGCGAGCCAGCGGGCTCGCCATGTGGCTGCAGACGCTGACGCCACCCGCGGATTCGCCGAAGATCAGGATTCGCTCGGGGTCGCCGCCGAAGGCCTCGATGTTCCGACCCACCCAGGCCAGGGCCGCCTGCTGGTCGAGCAGGCCGTAGTTGCCGGCCCGCGGTTGTCCCGGATCTTGGTCCAGGAAGGCGGGATGCGCCAGGAATCCCAGCGCGCCGAGCCGGTAGTTGGTGCTGACAACGATCACCTGCTCGGATCGAGCCAGGCCGCTGCCGTCGTACAGCGGTGTGGTGCTGGCACCCTGGACCATTCCGCCGCCGTGGATCCAGAAGAGCACGGGGAGCCGGCTCTCCGAGCTGGCTTCGGCCGGCGCCCAGACGTTGAGCTGCAGGCAGTCCTCGACACCCGTGCGCCCGAGCCCGGGCCGAAGGTCGCCGCGATCGTCCTGGGGGCAGCGCGGGCCGTAGTCGAGCGCGAGACGGGCTTCGGGGTGGAACGGAGCCGGTCGCGGCGCCCGCCAGCGCAGGTCGCCCGTCGGAGCGGCGGCGAAGGCCAGGCCCTTCCAGCTCGCGACCCCGGCCGCCACGCCTCCGGTCACCGGCCCTTCGGTGGTATCGACCGTCCGACGTGACGGGGCTTCGGATTGTCCGCTGACCGGGGGCCCGGATTGGAGGGCGATCGCGGTTAGGGCAGCCAGGGCCCAGGCCGCCGCGTATCGCCGACGCCGGGCGACCGGTGCCGGCATCGGGCAGCCGGAAGCGGGGATCCGAGGCATGACCGAGACTCCTTGGGCGTCGTGGCTTGGCGAAGGCTGCCCAGAGACTAACGCCCCGGCGCCAACATGGATAGAATGCCCGTGCCCGTCGCCGGGGCAGCCGTCCGCCAGCGCCAGCGAGGCCCGCGCTTGACCCATGCCCTGCGCCGGCCGACGACCGAGAACGGCCAGGCCCGCGACCTGCTGCTTCTGACGCTCGTCCGCGTCGCCCTCAACACGGGCCTCCGCTTCGTCTATCCGTTCCTGCCCGCCTTGGCACGGGGTGTGGGCGTGTCCACCCGTTCCCTGTCCCAGGTCGTCGCGCTCCGGGCACTGGCCGGGCTGATCGGTCCGGCCGTCGGGAGCATCTCGGACCGCCGCGGCCGGCGGCCGGTGATGGTCGCGGCCCTGCTCCTGATGGCCCTGGGCTGCTCGATGCCCGCGCTCGCGGCGAGTCTTGGCGCCCTGGCGCTGGCGCTCATCGCGATCGCGATGGCCAAGGCGATCTTCGACCCGGCGCTGCAGGGATGGGTGGCCGACCGGGTACCCTACGCATCGCGCGGCCGCGCGATCGCCGTCACGGAGCTCTCCTGGGCGGCGGCGCTGTTGCTGGGCGCGCCGGCCTGTGGCTGGCTGATCGGCGCCTTCGGCTGGCGCGCGCCATTCGTCGCGCTCGGCCTGGCTGCAGGCGCCGGCGCCCTGGCGGTGATGACGATGCTGGCGGAAGTCGCGCCGCCAGACGCCGAGGGCTGGCGCCGGACGAAGGCGGGGCCCGCCGGTCCGACGGCAGACGGCGCACCGCGCGGACTCGACCCACCGACGCCCATCAGCCTGGGTCCCCTGGCCTTGCTGCGGACCGACCGGTCGATACGCGCCTTGACGGCGTTCATCGTCTGCTTGATGCTGGGCAACGAGCTCCTGCTGGTGGTCTTCGGAGAGTGGCTGGAGTCCGCGTTCGGCCTCCGGCTGGGCGCGCTGGGCCTGGCCGGCGTCGTCATCGGTTTCGCGGAGCTCGGCGGCGAGCTGGGCGTGGCCACGATCGCCGACCGCCTGGGCAAGCGGCGGCTGGTCCTCGGCGCGGGGCTGCTCGCGGCGCTGGCCTATCTGGGTCTGCCCCGGGCTGGTGATTCCTTGCCGCTGGCCTTGGGCCTGCTCTTCATCGTGTTCCTTGGCTTCGAGCTCTGCTACGTCGGCTTCCTGCCCATCGCCACCGAGCTGGCGCCGGGCTCGCGTGGTGCGTTGATGTCGATCGTGACCGCGGCAACCAGCCTGGGCCGGGCCCTGGGAGCCTCGGCCGGCGGCTGGCTCTACGATCGCGGTGGGCTCGGCGTGTGCAGCCTGACCGCCGCCGGGCTGACCCTGCTCGCGCTCGGCCTGCTCTTGCGCGGCGTCGCCGAGCCCGCGGGGCGGTGAAGGGCTTGCAGCGTGGCGCGCGCTTGCCCTAGAATCGGCGCCATGACCAACAAGGACATCGCCGAACGCTTCGAACGCATCGCCGACTTGCTGCAGATCAAGGGCGAGGTCATCTACAAGATCCTGGCCTATCGCAAGGCGGCCGAAAGCCTGCTGGGCCTCGGCCGCGACGTTCGCGAGGTGCATCGCGAGGGCGGCTTGGAGGCGATCCCCGGTGTGGGCAAGGCCATCGCCGAGAAGATCGCCGAGCTGCTCGACACCGGCGAGCTCCGGTTCTACGACGAGCTGACCGCGACCATTCCCGAGAGCCTGGCCGAGCTCTTGGCGATACCCGATCTGGGCCCGAAGAAGATCAAGCTGTTCTGGGAGACCCTGGGCATCACCTCGCTGGAGGCCCTCGAGTCGGCCGCCAAGGCGGGCCGGCTCCGGGATCTGCCGGGGATGGGAGCCAAGAGCGAGGCCAAGCTTCTCGAGGGCATCGCTTCGCTGGCACGCCGAGGCGATCGGATGCTGCTCGGCGACGCGGTGCCGGTGGCGCGCGACCTGCTGGGCGTCCTGCGCCAGGTTCCGGGCGTGGTCGATGCCCAGGTGGCCGGGAGCTTGCGCCGTTGGCGCGAGACGGTGGGCGACATCGACATCCTGGTGGCCAGCCGCGACGCCGATCCGGTGATGAGCGCCTTCACCAGCCTCCCGCGCGTGGCTCGGATTCTCGGCCGCGGGCCGGTCAAGAGCTCGGTCGAGTTCGTGGACGGCAGCCGGGCGCAGGTCTGGGTGCACCCGCCCGAGCGCTTCGGCACGGCGCTGCAGTACGCGACCGGATCCAAGGACCACAACGTGCGGTTGCGCGAGCTCGCGCTCGCCGCCGGGTTCTCGCTGTCGGAACATGCGCTGAAGCGCGTCAGCGATGGCACGGAGCTGCTCTGCGCCACCGAGGCCGAGGTCTACTCGGCGCTCGGGCTGCCGTACGTGCCGCCCGAGCTGCGCGAGGACCGGGGCGAGATCCCAGCCGCCCAGCGGAACGCGCTTCCCCGTCGCCTCGAGCTCGCGGACATCCAGAGCAGCCTGCACAATCACTCGACCTGGAGCGACGGCAAGGCGAGCGTGCTGGAGATGGCGCAGGCAGCCTTGGCGCGCGGCCTGCGCGTGCTGGCGATCACCGACCACTCGAGCGGTCTCGGGGTGACCCAGGGCGTCGACGCGGAGGGCCTGTCGCGACAGCGCCAGGCGATCGAGGCCGCCCAGGCCGAGCTGGGATCCGCGATTCGGATTCTCCAAGGCATCGAAGTCGAGATCCGAGCCGACGGCAGCCTGGACCTCGACGATCGGACCCTCGCCGGCCTCGACATCGTCGTGGCATCGATGCATACCGGGCTCCGCCAGCCGCGCGAGCAGGTCACCGCCCGCATGCTGGCGGCGATCCGCAACCCGCATGTCGATGTCATCGGTCACCCGAGCGGTCGCTTGATCCAGCGCCGTGAGGCGGCCGATCTCGATCTGGACGCGGTCTTCGCCGCTGCCGCCGCATCGGGCGTCACGCTCGAGATCAACGCCAACCCGCAGCGGCTGGACCTGTCGGACGTCTACGTCCGCCGCGCCGTCGACCTGGGCATCCCGCTCAGCATCAACACCGACGCCCATCGGCCCGAGCACTTCGACTTCCTCGAGTACGGGGTGGCGACTGCCCGCCGGGGTTGGGCCGAGGCCGAGCAGGTCATCAACTGCTGGCCGCTCGAGCGCCTGATGCGCTGGCTCGCCGGCCGATCCCCAGCTTGAGCCGGACCCACTGGCCGCCCTGCGCAACCCAGCAGAGGATCGATCCACCGTGACGCAAGACGCGAAGCACGAACCCGAACGCCATCCCGCCGGTCGGCTCGACCCGGCAGCCGAGCACGGCCGCGTCGTACCACCACCGACCGAAGGCACTGGCGGGTCGGACCCGGTTGGTTCCGACACCATCGAGGCCGAGGCCGCCGCGAGCGCCTGGCCGAGGCTGGCGACGGCCGCTGCGGAGCTGCTCGAGGCGATCGAGGCCGATCGCGGACGCCTGCTCGAGCTCGACGTCGCGTTGCGTCAGCGCCTGCTCAGCGCCGCCGGCCGCGTTGCGCGACCGACCTTCGAGGACCGCAAACGCCTGGCCAAGGCCCGCCGCCGCAAAGGGCGCGACAAGCGCCGCGCCGAGGACGAGGCCAAACTCGAGCAGACCGGAATCCGGCTGGCCCGGGCGGAAGCGGTGTTTCAAACGCCCTTCCGGCCCGCGCCGAAGGCCCTGCCGCTCTATCGCGGCAGCTCCGAGCCGGCCGAGCAGGTCGAGGACGCGCGCAACTGCTATGTCTGCAAGGCCGACTACCACCGCCTCCACTTCTTCTACGACCAGCTCTGCCCCAGCTGCGCCGAACGCAACTGGGAGAAGCGGTTTCAGACCGCCGATCTGGCGGGTCGGACGGCCCTGGTCACGGGTGCACGGGTCAAGATCGGCTTCCAGGCCGCCATCAAGCTGTTGCGTGCCGGTTCGCGGGTCATCGTGCTCACGCGCTTCCCACGCGACGCCGCCCGGCGCTATGCCAGCGAGCCCGACTTCGAGGACTGGCGCCACCGCCTGGCGATCTACGGCATCGATCTGCGGCACACGCCCTCGGTCGAGACGCTCTGCCGGCACTTGCTGGCCGAGGAGCAGCGGCTGGACTTCTTGATCAACAACGCCTGTCAGACCGTTCGCCGTCCGGCCGGGTTCTACCAGCATCTGCTGGACGCGGAAGCGGGCCCCGTCGCCCAGCTTCCGGCGGCCGAACGCGAGCTGGTGGCCGACTACGAGGCCTTCCGCGGTGGCCGGTTGCGCGAGCTGCTGCCCGACGACGGCTCCGAGACGGCCGCGCTGAGGGCGGCGCCCAGCAGCGTGCTCGAGCAGGCCACCGGACTGGTGCATGCGGCCGCGCTCTCGCAGCTGCCGCTCACCGAGGAGGATCTGGAACGGGACCCGTCGGTCTTCCCCGACGGTCGCCTCGACGCGGATCTCCAGCAGGTCGATCTGCGCGACAAGAACAGCTGGCGCCTCAGCCTCGCCGAAGTTCCCGCGGTCGAGCTCCTCGAGGTTCACCTGGTCAACGCCGTCGCGCCCTTCATCCTGAATGCGCGGCTCAAACCCTTGATGACCCGCATCCCCAGCCGCGACAAGCACATCGTCAACGTCTCGGCGATGGAGGGCCAGTTCTATCGGGCGTTCAAGACCGACAAGCACCCCCACACCAACATGGCCAAGGCCGCGCTCAACATGTTGACCCGCACCTCGGCTCTGGATTACGTCAAGTCAGGGATCCACATGAATGCGGTCGACACCGGCTGGGTCACCGACGAGGATCCGGCCGCGATCGCCGAGCGCAAGCGCGAGGAGCACCGGTTCCACCCGCCCTTGGACATCGTGGACGGTGCGGCGCGGATTCTCGACCCGATCTTCCATGGCCTGAACACGGGTGAGCATGCCTGGGGCTTGTTCCTGAAGGACTACGCCGTCGCCGACTGGTGACCGACCGATACGCCGTCCCTCAACCGGCCCGCGCGGCCCGCTGCCCGGCTTCGACGTCGACGCGGGTCAAGAGCGCCATGCCGGCGAGGAAGAACACGATCAAGGAGAGGATCGAGAGCCGGCTCGAGCCCGCCATCTGGCTCACCGCGGCGAAGATCAGCGGGCCGGCGATGCCGGCGAACTTCGCGCTGACGCTGAAGAAGCCGAAGAACTCGCTCGACTTGTCGCGGGGCACCATGCTGCCGAAGAGCGAACGGCTGAGCGCCTGGCTGCCGCCCTGCACGGTGGCGATCGCGAGCGCCAGCGCCCAGAAGTGCCAGGCCTCGCGCATGAAGAAGCCCAGCACCGAGATCAGCGTGTAGCCCACGAGGGCGACGTAGATGCCGCGCTTCACGCCGATTCGACGCGCCAGCGCGCCGAAGGCGAAGGCGAAGGGCACGCCCACGAACTGCGTGAGCACCAGGGCGCCGATCAGGTCCTTGCTTTCGATCCCGATCTCGTCACCGTAGATCGTCGCCATCTTGATGATCGTTCCGATCCCATCGTTGTAGATCAGAAACGCGAGCAGGAACAGCCCGAGGTCACGATAGCGCCGGATCTCGCGCGCGGTGGCGATCAGGCGCCCGAAGCTGACGCGCACGACCTCGCCGGCGCTCGGGCGGAATCCAGCCTGGGGCGGATGTGGCTCCGGCACGTTTCGAAACAAGGGAATCGAGAAGACCAGCCACCACAGCGCCACGCTGACCATGGCCCAGCGGGACGCTTCGGAGGCGTCGGCCATGCCGAAGCGCTCGGGCTGCATGATCCAGGCCAGGTTGACCACCAGCAGCAGACCGCCGCCCAGGTACCCCAGCGCGTATCCGGAAGCCGATAGCCGATCGATGCGGGCATCGTCGACGATGTGCGGCAGGAGCGAGTCGTAGAAGACGTTGGCTCCGGCGAAGCCAATGTTGGCCAGGATGAAGATGATCGACGCGAGAAGCCAGTCGCCCTCGCGCACGAACCAGAGCGCGGCGGTGAAGCTGATGCCGAGTCCGACGAAGACCGCCATGAAGCGGCGCTTGGCACCGAGATAGTCGGCCGCCGCACCCATCAGCGGCGAAGCCAGGGCGATCAGCAAGAGGGCCGTGGCGGTCGTATAGCCCCAATAGGCCGAGGCCGTGTTGTCGCCGACCAGGTGCTTGCCGGCAACATTGGCGTAGTAGATCGGCAGGACGGCGGCCATGATCGTCGTCGCGAACGCCGAGTTCGCCCAGTCGTACATCGCCCAGCTGACCCGGACGGAATCGTCCAGCCCGAGTCGCGCGAGCGGTGCTCGCCAGCCGCCATGCTCAGCCATCCTGCCCCCCTTGCCGCACTCGAATCAATCATTTGATTGAGGCGATGATACGACACGGGCGGTCCGATGTCAAGCCCCTGACCCGACAAGTCTCCGAGGGGCGGCCGGCTCGGCTCAGCTCGGTGGGTCCAGACCCGTGCGGCGTGCCAGGTAGGCGGACACGGCGCCTGCGGCGAGCGCGAGCACCAGGACGGCCAGAAGCGGCAGGGGTAGGCCCGGTGCGCCGTCCGGGGCCCCAGTCGAAGCCCCCGGCGAAGCAGGGTCCGCCTGGGTCGTCGAGCCCAAGGTCCCCGTGACGACCCCGCCCGCGATCGGCGTCAGCTCGCCCAGGGCCTCGATCAGCGAGCCAGGCAGGGTCGGCGTGGCCTCGGGCTGGGCGTCAGCGATCGACTCCGGCAGCGACGCCGGCGACAGGATCACCCGCCCCGGCAGGCTCTCGCCGGCCGGAAGCGGCGCCCCGCGGGTATCGGTCGCCGACCGAAGCTCCAGCAAGACCGGGATCGTCCCGGCCGGCGCGATCGCCTCCGCAAAGCGATCGAGGGCCCTGCTCAACCCGGCGTCGAGCTCCGAGAGCAGCTGCACCAGCAGGTCGATCGGGATGACGGCCTCGCTGGAGATCGCGGGCTGGCTCGCGAGGTCCACGAGCTCCAGAAGCTGGCCGGCGAGCGGCTCGGCCAGTCCCAACGGCGCCAAACCGCCATACAGACTGCCGGGCAGGTCCCTGCCCCCGACGAACACCGCGTAGGCGTCGGTGAGCCTCCTGGCCGACGTGGCCACGTCGGCGAGGCGGATGGCGTCGCGGGCTTCGTCGATGCGCGATTCGAAGACCTCGATCTCGTCGGCCGGGAGGTAGTCACGCGCCCCGACTTCCGCGGCGCGCACGTCGAACTGCAGCTGCGCCAGGACCGCCCGTCCGCTCGGTCCAGTGGGCGCCTGCGGATAGCGCAGGGTCGCTCGGCCGGCACTGTCATCCCGGCTGAAGCTGCCTTGGCCGCTCTCCCAGGTCACATCCACCAACCGCAACGCGGTCGGGCTCCAGCGCAGCTCGAGCTCGAAGCCGCCCAGCCCGGACGGGGGGATCCCCTCGGCCACCAGCGGCATGCTCACCACCTCGCCCGGTCGCCCCTCGACCAGGAATGCCCGAAACCGAGTCCCACCCTCTGCGGTGGCCGCTGACGTCGGCGCCGGTTCGATGTCCAGCGCGACGAGCAGGTCGTCCATGGCAACGCGAAACAGCTCGGCGCTGGTGGCCGTCTCCGACGAGGACTGATCCAGAGACGCCGCAAAGAGCCGCATGCTGAAGATCCTGAGTCGCTCGACGGCATCGGCGCCATTGGGCCCGGCGGCCAGGGAGACGGGAGCGCGCCGCGCGAGGATGTCGGCATGCAGGTCGAGCGCGGCATTCCGCATCGGTATCCACTGACCGCCGTCGCCGAGCGCAAGCAGCGCGCTCAAGGCGTCACGCCAGGCGAGCGCGGTAGCGACGGCGTCGCCGGACGCCGCCGTCAGACCCAGTCCAGGCGCGAGGGGCGCCAGCGCCGACTTGATCGCGGCCACCGCGGCGCGAACGCGCGTCGGATCTTCGGCCCGAAGCGCGACATCCAGCTCGGCCACGCGCCGATCGACCTCGGCGAGCGCCTCCTGGCCCGAGCCCGCGAACGCGCGCGCCCGCACCAGATCCAACGCGTCGAGCGCCACGTTGAACGCCTCGTCCGCATCCTGCCATGCGCCCGCCGCCGCGCGATCGCCGATCGGGTCGAAGCTGGCGGCGGCCGATTGAATCAGCAGCGTGCTGTCGGCATCCGGGCCGGTCTCCGGCGCCTGCGCCGCCACCCGGCCCGGCGCGCTAGCGTTGGCCCACAGCAGTGCGAGGGCCAGCGCGAGCCGCCCGCTCACGTCGCATCGCGCGCGGCGTCGATGCCATCCGAGTTGGCTCCCCTTCGTCCCTCCACCCACGCCGCGCACCCCCATCCATCAGCCGATTGACCCGTCCAGTGGGCGGCATTATACTCCGCGCCGCGTGGCCGGTCACGGCACAGGTCTGTGTTTGTTATGCCTTCGGCCCGCCAGGAGTTGCCTTGACGGCTCAACCCACGCAGCGGTCGCAGTCGGATCGATGGCTCTCCCTGGGCGAAGCCAGCGCGGTTCTGGGCGTGCACCGCAGCACGCTCCGTCGGTGGGCTGACGAGGGCCGGATCGCGTGTCAGCGAACCGTCGGCGGCCACCGCCGCTTCGATCGCGCCCTGTTGCTGCGCTCGGTCGCCGAGCGGGGCGAGGCGGCGGCTGGCTCGACGCACCATCCCGATCCGACGCAGCCGAGCCTCACGGAGGCCGAATGGCACGGCCGGCTGCAAGATGCCGGGCAGGTCGAGCAGCTGCGGGCCATGGGCCAGCGCCTGAGCGGAATCGTCGTTCAGTACCTCGGTCGTGACGACGCGGACCTGCGATTGCTGGCGGAGGCACGGGCCTTGGGTCGTGACTACGCGGTGCGGTCACGATCCGCGGGCATGTCGGTTGCTCAGGCCGTCGAGGCCTTCCTGTTCTATCGCGCCAACCTGGTGCGCCTGTTGTCGCATGATCCTGCCCCGGCTGCCGATGGGCTGGCCCGATACGAGCGCTTCGACTCGGTCGTCAGCGCCGTGCTGGTCGGTCTGGTACGCGGCTACGCAGACGCGGCCTGATCGGCCGCGCACCACCCCACGGAGGTCACGGTGTCCGAATACGATCTGCCGGAGTTCGAAAGCGCGCCGCAGGGCGGTCGCAAGGGTCTTCCAGGCGGGCTGAGCCTACCCGCCCTCGCCGCCATCCTGCTGGTGGTGGCCCTGCTGGCGATCCTGTACCTGTTCCTGGGTCCCACGCCGGACGGCCCGACGGGCCTCGCCACGTCGACGCCCCGAGCTACGGCGCTCGCTGTCGGGTCCGGTCCGACCGCGCTCTCGGCCGCCACGTCGGCGACGGCCGTCGCCGGCACGCCGATCTCGGGCGCGTCGATCGCGGCGGGCACCCAGACGCCGTCCGCGGCGATCGCCACCAGCGATCCCTCGAATGCCTCGTCGCAGGGGTCGGGGTCGGCGCCGACCGCCGCCGTCACGTCGCCTCCGCCGGGTGCGCTCGGCAGCGGCGCCTACGTGCGCGTCGGCAACACCGACACCTTCGGACTCCGACTGCGTTTCGGACCCGGGTTCGACTTCGCCACCATCCGGATCGTGCCGGATGGCGAAACCCTGAAGATCACCGGCGGGCCCGAGGACGGCGAGGGCTACACCTGGTACCGCCTGCAGGATGCGCTGGGCAACGTCGGCTGGGGCGCCCAGGACTTCGTCACCGCCGTGGCAGCGCCCTCTGCCTGGAGCCCGCCGCTGGCGTCACCCACCTTCGAGGCGGGCGTCGAGGAGGTCAGCGACGAGAGCAGCGACGAGAGCAGCGCACCCTAGGTCGAGCGGCCTCTGGCGGGAGGAGCCTCCGACTTCGGCGCGTTCGGAGGGTCCTCCCGGCCGTCTCAGGCCCGAATCTCGACCACCACGGCGTCGCGCGGCGGCGATCCGGAAGCTCCCGGTTCCGCGCCGCGCTGGCGCAGTCGGATGTCCTGGTTGCAGTCCTGGCAGGTGACGACATCCCCGCGCAGCACTTGTGCGCCATCGACGGCGAGCTTCTGTCCGCAGCGTGGGCAGCCAAAGCGCTTGATCGCATACCACTTCATCGAGCGTCACTCCAGGGGACGGGGTGCCGCGGGCCAGTGTACGAGGAGGCAGGCATGGCCGGCGTGCACATCGTGATCGACAGCGCGGCGGTCATCCCGTCCGGCGCACTGCAGGACTACAGCGTGTCGATTGTGCCACAGAAGGTCAGCGTGGGCGACTCCGGTTTCCACGGCGGAACCGACGCGGCCGACGACGGGCTCCTGGACCTGCTGCGCCACGTCCAGGCGCGCCCCCGCATCGAGTCCGCCCCCGTTGCCGAGTTTCGCGAGACCTTCGCGCGCATCCTCGATTGGGGTGTCGAGATCATCTCGCTGCATGCACCGCAGGGCTCGTCAGACAGCGTGGACGCCGCGCGCGAGGCGGCGGGCTCGCTGCCCAAGGGCAGCCCCGTCAGCGTCGTCGAGCTGCCGCTGCTCGGTCCGGCGCTGGGCCTCGCCGTCCTCCGCGCGGCGCAGGCGGGCATCGACGATCACCCTCGCGAAGCGATCCTCGACCTGCTGCAGACGCTCGCGCGACGCATCGAGCTGAGGATCGCCTCGGCGGATCCCGCCCACGCCGCGCGAATCGGTGGGCTGCCGATCGGCGTCGACGACCTCGAGCCGGAGTCCGCGGTCCGACCGCGCGGCGCCGGGCCCCATCCCATCTATCGCTTGCGAGACGGGGCCTTGGCGCTGGAAGGCGTTGCGAGCGACGTCGGAGCGGCCCTGCGACAGATGGCCTCGTCGGCCATCGTCAGCCTGCCCGAAGGCTGCGATTGGCATCTCGCTGCCTGCCACGCCGACGCCGAGGCCGAGGCCGCGGCGATGGCCACCTACCTCGACGCCCGACGGCCGGCCCTGGAGGCCTGGGTGGCCGGCTGCGATCCCATCACCGCCTGTCTGCTGGGTCCGGGCGCCTTCGGCCTGGCCTGGTACCGCGAAGGCTAGCCCGCGTCACGGTTTCTTCCGGATTCCTAGCGTCCACAGGCGCCGGTCTGATAGGTCGCCACGTTCGCGTTGTGCGCCTCGAGCGTGTCGGCGAACACGTGCGATCCGTCGCAGGCGACGTCGTTGGCGACGAAGTACTGCCAGCTACCCGGCTCGGGCTCCAGCACGGCCCGGATTGCCTCGAGCCCCGCGCTGGCGATCGGGCCGGGCGGCAGGCCCGGCCGCCGATAGCTGTTGTAGGGCGAGTCGATCTCCAGATCGGCGTACAGCAGCGGCCGCTTCCACCAGCTCTGCTGCTCGGGCTGATATCCGAGCGCGTACTGGATCGTCGGATCGGCGTTCAAGATGTAGGGCGGCTCGGCCAGTCGGTTGAGGTAGACCCGTGCGATGCGTGCCCGTTCTTCGGGCAACACCGCCTCGCGCTCGACGATCGAAGCCAGGGTCATCAGCTCGTGGATCGAGAGCCCTGCCGCCTCCGCTCTTGCGCGCATCTCGGGCGTCAAGCGCGCCTCCAGGGTCGTCAGCAATCGGTCGATCACCGCATCCGCGCCCGCGGCCGGCTCGAAGTCATAGGTGTCCGGGAAGAGGTAGCCCTCGAGGCTCGCGCCATCGGGCAGGCTGGCCAGCAGCGGCCAGCGTTGCGGCGCTGGCGCGCTGGCGCGGGCGATGAGGTCGACGCGCGTCGCGATGCCCAGACGATCGAGCAGGGCAGCGAGCTCTTCCAGTCGCCAGCCCTCCGGAATCGTCACGCGCAGCTGCTCGCCAGGCGCCACCAGGAGCGCATTCAGCAGCTCCTCGGCCGGCATGTCGCGTCGGAGCGCGTGTTGCCCGGCCTGGACCTGCGTATCGAGCCCGCGCAGACGTGCCAGGCTGCGAAAGGCGGTCGCGTCGCGAATCAGGCCCTGTGCCTCGAGACGAGCGGCCACCTCGGGCAGGGGTTCGCCCGGGAAGATCTCGAATTCGACCGGGCTGGCATCGGCGGAGGCGGCTTCGAGCAGGTCGGCGTTGCGCTCGAGCCACCAGCTCCGCAAGCCATCCAAGCTGCCGCCGGGCGCGCCAGCGCTGGCGAACGCCGACAGGCTTCGGTCGATCGCCCAGCTCGTGCCACCCCAGGCCAGGGCCGCCACGAGCGCCAGCGCGAGGAGCAGCGCGCTGCCGAGCAGCCCCCATTCCAGCCTCGAGCGCTCGGTCGGCCGCGGAGGACCGCCGTCGGCGGCTCCGTTCCGGGTCGATGGTCGCATGTCGGGAAATCCTCCTTCAGTCGGGGGGCGGCAGGCGCAGTCCGTCGCGCGCGACCAGCCACTCCTCGAGAATGATCGCGGCGGCCTCGGCATCGAGCCGTCCGGACTCGCGTGCCAGGCGCGGATCCATCCCCCGCGCCGTCAGCCGTTCGAGCGCCGCCTGGGTGGTGTTCGACTCATCGTGGCGTTCGATCGGCGGCGCCGCGCTGCCGAAGCGTCGCGCGAGTGCGGTCTGGAGCCGGTCCACGAAGCCATCGGTGAGCCGGGACTGCTCGCCGCGTTCGCCCGAAGGCAGCCTCGGGTCGCCGACGATCAGCCGGTCCGGCAGCTCCTGTTCCAGACAGCGCAGGATCGCCGAGAGCGCCGCTTCCTCGCCATGTGCCTGGCGGTCGATCGTCGGCAAGGGGCGCGCCGACAGGCCGAGCGGGTCGGAGATCGCCAGGCCGATGCGTCGATCTCCGACGTCCAGGGCCAAGACGCGTTCGAGGGGCATCGGCGCCGTTCAGGCCTCGCGCTGGTCGCGGATGAGCGCCGGCAGGCTGGCCAGCGCCCGGTCCAGTCCCTGCGCATCCCGGCCACCGGCTTCGGCCAGCCCGGGCCGACCGCCGCCGCCGCCCGAGATCGCCGCCGCGGCCGACTTGATCAGCTTGCCGGCATGCAGGCCCCGGGCAACCCAATCGTCCGCGACGAAGACCACCAGCCTTGGCGCCGCGTCGATGACGCTGCCCAGCACGATGACGTCCACCGGCACTCGCTCGCGCAGGACGTCCACCTGCCCGCGCAGGGCGTCGACATCGGCCGCATCGACCCGAGCCGCCAGCAGGCGCAGCCCGTCGATCTCGGTCACCTGGTCGAGCAAGGCGTCGGCATCCGCGCTGGCGAGCTGCGCTCGCGCCGACTCGAGCTCGCGCTGCAGCTCCCGATTTCGCCCGAGCAGCTCCTCGACCCGGTGGTCGATGCCATCCACGCTTTGCGTCCCGAGCCGCGCGGCAAGCGCCTCGAGCCGGCCGAGTCGCTCGCGCACATAGGCCTCGGCGCCGCGACCGGTCAGCGCCTCCACACGTCGGATCCCGGAACCGACCGATGTCTCGCCGGTGACGACGAAGCTGCCGATCTGACCGGTGCGGCTCAGATGCGTGCCGCCACAGAGCTCGCGGCTGAGGCCCTCGATCTCGACGACGCGCACCATGTCGCCGTACTTCTCGCCAAACAGCATCGTCGCGCCGAGCTGGCGCGCGGCATCGATCGACATCTCCTGCCAGCCCACCGGCTCATCGCCCCGCACCATGTCGTTGACCCGGGCCTCGATGCGAGCGAGCTCGTCCCGCGTCAGGCCCTTGAGGTGGGCGAAGTCGAAACGCAGTCGGTCCGGCGCGACCAGCGAGCCGCGCTGTTGCGCGTGTTCGCCCAGCAGCTCCTGGAGTGCCCGGTGCAACAGGTGCGTCGCCGTGTGGTTGCGCATGATGTCCAGCCGACGCTCGACGTCGACCTCCGCCCGAAGCACCTCACCGCGCGCGACGGAACCCGACTCGACCCTGCCGTAATGCACGTGAATGCCGGCCAGCGGCTTCTGGACATCCTCGACCCGGACGCTGCCCTCCGGCCCGATCAGTCGGCCCTGGTCGCCGACCTGTCCGCCGGACTCGGCGTAGAAGGGCGTCTGGTCGAGCACGATCTCGACCCGTCCCCCAGCGGTCACCCGGTCGATCAGCGCCGCGTCGGACGCCAGCGCGAGGACCTCGCCGAAGCCGGAGGTCGCGCCGTAGCCGACGAACCGCGTCTCCGGCAGGCCAAGCTGACGCCAGGCCTCGGATCGTTCGCCCATCCCGAAGCGAGCGCTCGCCCGTGCGCGCTCCCGCTGAGCGGCCATGGCCGCCTCGAATCCGGCCCGATCGATGCTGAAGCCCCGCTCCTCCGCCACGACCTGGGTCAGGTCGGGCGGAAAGCCATAGGTGTCGTAGAGTCGAAAGACCTCGACGCCCGCAATCCGGGTACCGCCGTCCGCCCGCAGCTGCTCCACCAGGCCATCCAGGATGTCCAGGCCCGCGTCGAGGGTGGCCTCGAATCGGGCCTCCTCCTCGGCGACCACCTGGCGGATCCAGGCGGACTTCCGCTCCAGCTCGGGGTAGACCGAACCCATGTGCGCGATGACGACGCCGGCCAGATCGTCCAGGAAGGGCTCCTCGAAGCCGAGCAGCTTCCCGAAGCGCATGGCGCGCCGCATGATGAGCCGCAGGACGTAGTTGCGGCCGTCGTTGCCCGGAAGCACGCCGTCGGCGATCAGGAAGCTCATGGCGCGCCCGTGGTCGGCCAGGACCCGATAGCCGGTCTGTCCGGCGGCGCGCGCGGCTGCGTCATGGCCCAGGGCCGACTGGACGTGGTCGAGGATCGGCACGAAGAGATCCGTGTCGTAGTTGGCGTAGACGCCCTGCATGATGGCCGTGATGCGCTCGAGCCCCATGCCCGTGTCGACGCCCGTCATCGGCAGCGGCTTGCGGCTGCCGTCGGCGGCCTGGTCGAACTGCATGAAGACCAGGTTCCAGACCTCCAGCCAGCGATCGCAGTCGTTGTCCAGCTGAACGGAGCAATCGGCCCGACCGCAGCTGCAGCGGTCGGCACCGAAGTCGTAGTGGATCTCGCTGGTCGGGCCGCAGGGACCGACATCGGCCATCATCCAGAAGTTCGTCTTGTCGCCCATGCGCAGGATCCGATCGACGGGCATCCCGATCTCGTCGCGCCAGATGGCCAGCGCATCGGCATCGTCGCGATGGACCGTGGCCACGAGCCGCTCCGGTGGGATGCCCATCTCGCCGGTCATGAAGTCCCAGCCGTATCGGATCGCGTCGGACTTGAAGTAATCACCGAACGAGAAGTTGCCGAGCATCTCGAAGAAGGTGTGATGCCGCGGGCTGGGTCCGACGTTCTCCAGGTCGTTGTGCTTGCCGCTGACGCGCATGCACTTCTGGGCGCTGACGGCACGGACGAAGTCACGGCTCTCGAGGCCGAGGAAGGTGTCCTTGAACTGGACCATCCCGGCATTGACGAAGAGCAGGGTCGGGTCGTCGGGCACCAGGGCCGAGCTGACCACGACCCGATGGCCGCGCTCCGCGAAGAAGTCTAGGAAGCGTTGACGGATCTCGCTGCTGTTCATGACGGTGTCCCGCGCTCTGGCTGGATGGCGGCGGCCGCGTGGGCCGGCCTAATAGGTATGCACGATCTCGTAGCCTGGCCCGGCGCTCGTTCGCATGTCGAGCACCAGCTCGCGCCCACCGAAACCATCGACCGAGTCGTGCGCGCGAACCCGGATCTGCGCGACACCCGTGGGGATCTCGATCCCGGACAGGCGATGCACTACCGGCTGGCTGGCGATCGGCCCGTCGATGTCCTGGGTGAAGGTCGCGCCGGGATCGGGCTTGACCACGCTGTCGTCGGGCAGCAGCAGCTCCCAGCCGTCCGCCCGGTCCTTGGCGCCGGTATCGGGATGCTGGATCGTGACCTCGAAGCGCCAGAGGGTCTCGCCCTCCTGGAGCGCACGGACCAGAAGCACGTCGGCATCGGCGCCTTCGCGCGGCAGCTCGCCTTGGACGATCTCCACCTCGCCGTCGGTGGCCGGCTGGTCGGCTGCCTCGGTCGCCGCGACGGATGGTGGAGGGGGCACGCCAGGCGCCTGCTCCCGACCGACGCAGGCGCCGAGCAGGCAGGCCAGGCCGGCGCAGGCGGCGGCCACTCGCATGGGCTTCGGGCAGGTTCGCGGGCGCACGATCGGGCTCCTGCTGGGGGCGATGACGGACCGACCGGCCGACGCGTCGCGGGCGTCTGGCCGCAGGCTGAGGCGGCTGAGGATACACCGCCGCCCCGGCGCTCGCCAAGCCAAGCCCGGCCCGAAGCCGGGCGGAGCCCGACCGATTGACCTGTCCGTGAGATGGCGTTAACGTAGCGCGGTCGAGGCCGGACCGAGATCGAACCGCGACACGCCGCCCGCAGCCCATCGGAGCTCATGCCATGCGTCAGGCCAAGATCGTCCGTCGCTCCTGGCTTCTCATCCCGGCCTTCCTCCTGACCCGATCGCCGGGCGGAATCCAGCCCGGCGCCGCTCAAGGGGGCCCGGAGCTGGCTGGAGCCGGTGTCGTCGTCGCGATCGTCGGCAGCGGCGTGGACTACGGCCACGCCGCGCTGGGCGGCAGCGGCGACCGACAGGCCTACGCGACCAACGACCCGACCTTGCTCGAAGCCGGCAGCTTTCCGACCCAGCGCGTCATCGGCGGATGGGATCTGGCCGGCGAGCGCTACGCCTCGACCTGCCCCGAGGTGCCGGCGGCCGACATGCGGTGCAGCGCCGTTCCCGAACCGGATCCCGACCCGCTGGACGGCCCGGGCGGCTCGGGAACCCGGATGGCGGGCATCGTCTCGGCCGTCGCGCCCGGTGCGCAGCTGGTCGTCCTCAAGGTCAGGGGGCAGCCGATCGGCATGCCATCGACCAGCCGGCTCTACGACGAGGCGATCGACTGGGTCCTGCGCCACAACGCGGGGCAATCGGTTCCGGGCGCTCCCGCCGACGGCCAGCGCATCGCGATCGTCCTGCTGGAGCCGGGTGAGGGCCAGGGGGCCGGGCGGTCTGCCTTGGAGGCCGCCGTGACCCGCGCCGGCGAGACCGGCGTGGCCGTGATCGCGGCGATCGGAGACGGCGGTGCGACGCCGTACGGCGCCGCCGGCAATGCCGCGCCACCCGGCGTCCTCTCGGTCGGCGCGGAGATCGACCAGGCCCCACGAACCTGGGGCATTCGCGCCAGCTGGACCGGTCCGGACGGACAGCCGACATCGGAGAGCTTCGACGCCCTCGAGGCCGAGGACTGGTTGCCCCAGCTGTCGGCGACCGGCCCGATCGAGGCCGAGCTGGCCTGGTACGGCGAAGCCTGCAACGCCGACGGCGGCGGCCCCTCCGAGCCCGCGCAGCCGGTCGATGGTCGCGTCGCGCTGATCGCCCGGGGAACCTGCCCGTTCACCGAGAAGCTGGTGAATGCCGCAGCACGCGGCGCTCGGGCCGCCCTGGTCTACAGCGACGATCGGCCAAAGGTGGCCATGCCCTGTGGCGGCGGGGCCTGTCCGGTTGCACCCGGTATTCCGGGCGTCATGATCGACCGGGCCCCGGGCCAGGCGCTTCGAGCGCAGCTCGAGGCCGGCCGAACGCTCCAGGTGAGCCTCGACGCCAGCTACGCGATCGAGATGACCTGGTTGGCGGGCACCCTGGTCGAACGCTCGGGAGCCGGCCCGGCCGTCGGGGGCGGTCTGGCACCCGACCTGGTCGCGGGCGGCTACGCGGTCCCGGCGCCGATCGCGGGCGGCGGCGACGACACGACCGTCTGGACCTCGAGCGAAGCCGCCGCGGCCAGGCTGGCCGGCATGGCGGCGCTGGTCCAAGCTCGGGCGAACGCGGCTGGATGGTCGGGCGAAGGGCTCGATCACGCGCTCGTTTCGACGCTGTTGGCGAGCCATGCTCGACCCGACCTGCGTCTCGGTCGCAGCGACACGGGTCCGCTCGCGCCCGTGTCGCGTCAGGGCGCCGGTCGGGCCGACCTCGAATCGACGCTTTCGGCCCGGCTGCTGGCCCACGCGCCGATCGGCCAGGGCCTGGACTTCGGCATCGTTCGGGTCTCCGGTGTGCACCAGCTCCGCGAGAGCCTGGTGTTGCGCCGTCTGGACGACCGGGCGGCGAGCCTGCGGGCGAGCTTCGAGCCGGTTCACGCCGGCTTCGCCGGCGCCTCGGTCTCGGTCGGAAGCCAGGCCCTGACCTTCGGTGATCGAGCCCTGATCGAACGCGGCATCTCGGTTCAGCTCGATCCGGCCGGGCTCGACGACTGGGACGTCGCTCCCGGTGAGGCCCTGGCCGATCCGGATGCCCTCGCGCGCCACACCCTCGACGGTCACCTGCGCCTGCGCGAGCTCGACGAGTCGGGCGCCACTCTGCCGGACGGAGAGACGCTCAGCGTCCCGTTGCAGCTGATCGCCCGCCGATCCAGCTGCGTCGAGCCAGCCCTAATGTCGGGACCGGACGCAAGCGGACGCGCGGACGCACGCTTCGAGAACCGCTGCGTGACGCGCGGTCGGCTGCGCGCCGTTCCGCTGGTGGGTCTGGATCCCGAGGAGTCCGACAGCCAGAGAGATCCGCGACTCCGAGCGCTCGACCTGCGAGCCGTCGGGTTGCGCTACGGCCGACTGGCCAGCGGCGAGGGCGTGCTCGAGGTCCACGTCGCCACGGCCGGCACGCGGAGCAGCCCGGTGGGCACCACGGTCGAAGCCTTGCTGGACCTGGATCTCGACGGGCGCTTCGACCGGGTGCTGGCCAGCGTCCCCGGGAGCGCCCTGCGCGAAGGCAGTGCCGACCGCTGGTATACGGTGAACGCCCCGCTGTTGCCGGGCAGCCTCGAGCCCGACCTGGCCAGTGCGGCCCCGCGCAGCTACCCCCTTGCCTACGAGCTCGGCGAGGCGGTGAGCGTGCTGCGGGCCAACAGCGACGACCTGTTGCTCGACTTCGAGTCCGGGCAGGAGCGTTTCGGCCTGGCGGTCCGGCTGCGCGACACGCTCGGTCTGGCCCCCAGCGGCCAGGTGCTCCCGACCTACGATCTCGCGCCCGACGGGTTGCTCCAAGGCGCTGCGTTCGTCGTCGACCAGACCGCCCAGGCCTGTCTCTCGCTCGAAGTCCCGGGTGGCGCGATGGCCGACGGGCTCGACCAGGATCTGAACGTCGAGGCGGACGGCGGCGCGGTCGTGCTGGCGGTCAAGCGCCAGGTCGGCTGCAAGGCGAGGCTCGATGACGGGCCCTATGGCTACCTGATCGCCTATCCAGACAACGCCGAAGCGCAGGAGCAGGCCGAGACCTGGATCCTCTGGCAGCGCGCTTCACCGGAGCCGATCTTCTTGCCCTACGGCTCGCGGGGTACGGCGACGGGACCATGAATACGCGGGGCCGGGCCATCCATCCGGCCCGGCCCCACGTTCGAATCGATGGCTGCCGCCGCCTGTGCGGCGGTCGTCGAACGCGCGATCGTGACGTCTCGGCCCGCTCTGTTAGGGCTTGCGGCCCAGGAATCCCGCCAGGCGATCGACGGCCGGCGCTCCCTCGGGCACCGTCACCTCCGCTCCGAAGGCGCCGCCCTGGCGCACCTCATCGGTGACCAGCTGACGGCTGAAGGCAGCCACCTGCTCGACGGTGGCGGCATCGGCCTCGAAGGGCTGCCCGGAAGCCTTGGCCAGGTCCCAGCCATGAATGATCGCTTCGAGCAGGTTGATTCCGGAAGCCACTGACGCCGGCATCTCGCCGAAGGGCAGCTTCAGCGTGCCTTCCATCGCGCCCTCGCTCCGCCAGCCAGCCAGGTTCGCGTCGGCCGCCGCGCGGTAGGCCGCCACCGGGTCGTCGCCCAGCAGGTCCTCGGGCGGCGGTCCGCTCGGCTCGGTCCGTCCGGCTGCAGCGCCAAACATGTGTGCGCCGCCGACCATATGATTCATGAGGTGACGAATGTCCCAGCCTTCGCAGGGTGTCGGCTGCGCCATCTGCTCAGGCTTGATGGCGGCGATCAGCTGCGCGTTCCGGGCGTGCGCCCGTTCCAGCATCTCGAGGGGGTTCATCGGCAGCCATCTCCTTGGTATCGGCGGGGGGACCCGGATGGTCCGGCGATCGACCGCATCAAGGATAGCGTGTCCTGGGGTTGTGGTCGGGACCCGATTCGCGGGAACCCGCGTCGAGCATGTTCAGGATCGCGGGCGCGAGATCGGTCAGCGATCGGAGCGGGCGGTCGGCCGCCGGGCCGCGCCAGATCCCCAGTGCCGGATTTCGCGTATGGCGCCGGACCCGCGCATCCTCGAGGTTGCCGTGATCGCTGCAGACGATCAGCAGATCGTCGTCCGCCCAGCCCTCCAAGACGCCGCCCAGGAACCGATCCAGCGCCTCCAGCACGGCGACCGGGTCCAGGCGCTCCGGGTGATGGCCGGCGATGTCGGTCGCGTAGTGCTCGAAGATGGTCAGCGCGTGCCCGCGAGCCAGGTCCGCGAGCCTCCGACCGGCCTCGGCTTCGTCGATGCGCGGGATGTCCGCGTAACCCAGCTGCTCGCGCCAACCGCGATTGTCCAGAAAGGCCGAGAGGCCACGGCCGGCGCGCAGATCGTCCGGGCCGCGCAGCCGCACGCCGGCCAGCAACGCGGAGCGGGCGAAGGCGCCCATCCGCCCGCGCTCGGGTCCGACGCGTGCCAGGTAGCGCTCGGGAAACGCGTTGGCGAAGGCCACCGGCAGGTCTCGCGCGCTCAGGCTGCGCCAAAGGCTCTGCGTCTCGAGCAGCGGCCGCAAACGCGGACCGGGATAGGGCCCATGATGCTCACCGAGCAGCGCCGCGGCATTGACGCCAGTCAGCAGGCTGGTCTGGCCGGTCCCGCTCTGGGGCAGCCCGGGAAGGCCCAGCCGAGCATCCAAGGGATGCCAGGCGCTCGCCCGTGGAGCGGTCTCGCCGTCGCTCCCGTCCTTGCCGGAAGAACCCGGCCTCGCGCCCGGCGAACCGTCGCCGTGCAGATGCACGGGACGACGTCCGGCAAGTGCCGTCAGATGCGGTAGGGAGGCCCGCGCCAGCGGATTGTGCGCCGGCTCGTCCGCTCCGACGCCCACCCCATCGACGAAGACCATCAAGACATGTGGCGCGACGTCCGGCGCATCCGCGCTCAGCGTGGCGCCTCGTCGTCGAGCCGGCCATAGGCTCCGTCGTGATAGACCAGCGGACCAGTCGGCCGAGCAGACACATGGGTCGCCAGCACGCGACCGACGAAGATCGTGTGGTCACCGGCGGCATGCGCCGCCTCGAGCCGACAGTCCAGCCAGCCGCGCGCATCGTCCAGGCAGGGCGCACCTGTCTCGGCCCTGCTCAGCGCCAGACCCTCGAAGCGGTCGTCGAGCTCGGGTCGTCGCCCGGCGAAGCGGTCCGACCACTCGGACTGGTCCTCGGCCAGGAGGTTGACACAGAAGACGCCGGCCTCGTGAATGAGGGCATGCGACCGCCAGCGCGCATCGACCACGACCAGGATCAGCGGCGGGTCGATCGACACCGACGTGAAGGCGCTGGCGGTCATGCCATGCGGCCCCTCCGGCGAGGGGACGGTGATGACCGTGACGCCGCTCGGCCAGCGGCGCATCACGGCGCGGAACGCGTCCGGACTGCTGCTCATCGCTTCGACTCCTCGTGGCTGGCGACTCGGGTCATTCTACCGGTCATGGCGCCGGTCGGCCATTCGGCCCAAGCCCGGCGACGCTCCCGTCGCGGATTCGGGCGCGCCGAGCGAGGCCTGGCCGAGTCGCCGACTCCAACTTGGGAGCCCGAGCGCGTCTCGGCTAGCGCAGGGCTCCGGCGCGGGCGAGCAGCCGCCGTCGCCCGAGCACCCACAGCGACCAGAGCAGGGCCGGCACGAGGACCAATCCGGCCTCCAGGCGCATCAGCCCGGCCACACCGAGCTGGCTGTGGTCCAGGAGCCAGCCGCCGAGCGCGGCGCCGCTCGCTTCGCCCAGCGTGAACACGGCGAACTCGCTGGCGAAGACCCGGCCTCGAACGCGGCTCGGTAGCTGCATCAGCAGCAGCTGCGCCGACTGGACCCAGTTGACCCCACCGCCTACGGCCCGCACGAAGGTCGCGCCCAGGAAGACCAGGAAGGCGGCGGCTGTCTCCGGTGCCAGGCCGCTCCACGCGCCGAGGTGCATCGCAGGCCAGGCCAGGAACCGTTGGGCGAAGCCCGATCCAGGACCCTGCTCGCCGGCCAACACCGAGACGGCGATCAGCAGCAGTCCGGCCGAGCTGACGAGGTAGGCCAGGGTCAGCGACCATCGGATCCGTTCGGGCCGGTCGCCGGTCCACCAGCGGGTCACCAAGGGCCCGATGCCCGTGCCGACGCCGATGGCCGCGTACATCATCCCCAACGATGTGCTGCCGCCTTCGCCGATGGCGAAGAGCCCGCCGGACAGGGCGACCATGCTGACCGAGACCCCGCCGGACACCAGCAGTCCGAAGGCCGCCTTGTGCAGGGCCGTGAACAGCAGATCCGGCCGCCGGACGAGGTAGTGCAGGCCGTCCAGGTACTGTCCGACGGCATCGCGGGCGCTGCCGACGATGCGCCGGCCGGGCTGATAGGCGATGCGCGACAGAATCAAGGCCGACAGACCGAAGCTCGCTGCATCGACCAGGAACGCGGTGCGAACGCCCCAGCGGCCGGCCACCAGCCCGCCGAGCGCCGCGCCGAAGGCCAGCATCGACGACCAGGTGACCGAATCGATCGCGTTGGCCGCCCCCAGCTCTCTGCGGCTGACCAGCTCGGGCAGGATCGCGCTTCGGGCCGGGACGAAGAAGCCCGAGACCCCGAGCTGCAGGCCGGTCAGGGCGTAGAGCAGCCAGACCTCGTCCGGCGAGTCGATCGCCAGGAAGCCGAGAACGATCAGACCGCGCAGCAGGCTGGCGGCGATCATCAGGTGCTTGCGGTTGTAGCGGTCGGCCGCGAGGCCGGCCAGCGGGCTGACGGCGAAGGGCGTGAGCATGCGCAGGACGAAGAGCGCGCCCAGGGCCACGCCGGAGTCGGTCAGCGTCACCAGAAGGCTGGCCGAGGCGATCAGGTTGAACCAGTCTCCGATCAGGCTGATGAGCTCGCCACACCAGTAGCGCCGGAAGTTGCGGTTCCGACGAAGCAGCTCGCCGTAGCCCGAGGAGCCGATCGGTCCAGGGCGCGCGTCGGTCGATCCAGGGTCCGCCGGCGAGCTCATGCCCGGTCTTCGCAGCGCGGCATCAGCGGGCGGTCGACGCGTCGAGCCAGGGGAGGTAGACGCGCCCGCGGGGCGGGGCGCAGGGCAAGGCCGCCGGCCGTCGAAGCTGCGTGTCCAGGGCCAGGGGGATCAGGTCGACCCGGCCCTCGTCGATCGTCGCGGGCGAATTCGGCCAACGCGCTTCGAGCCGACCCCGTGAGCCGGGCGCGAGGGGCTCGTCGGTCAACAGCTCCAACAGCGTGAAGTCCCGGATACGGCCTTCGGCATCGCGTCCGACGAGGAGCAGCAGCACGTCTCCAGCCGATTCCATGCCGCAGTTCCAGAGCATGCCGCCGAGCAACAGGTCCTGGCCTTCGCGCCGGGCAGGGCCGCCGTCGAAGCCCAGGGGCACCGGGTACACGCCGTTCGGATAGGCGGTCGCGTTGGCCCAGAGCTCGTAGCGATCGAAGGCCACATCGGGCAGACGCAGCTGCCAGGGATAGGCAATGCCCGGCGCGAGGCTCTGACCGGTCGGCCCCTCCAGGCCGTACAGGATCGGCATGCGCGCGGTGGTGAGCGCGACCATCGCGTCGCCGGCCCAGAAGCCGGCGTAGACGTCCACCGAAGGCGCGTTCAGATAGGCGTCACCCAGGTTGCGCAGCTCGCCGGTGATCTCGGGCGGCCGAGCGGCATCGAAGCGCGCCAGGTTCTCGAAGGCCAGCGCCCGGTAGGGCCGCTCGGCGGCTGGCTCGGCGGCGACGCTGAAGCGGTAGTCCAGCAGATCCTCGGGACAGCAGTGGTTGATGGCGATGCTGAAGGGCCCGCGCTCACCGGAGTCGAGGCTGTCGAGCCACGAGATGCTGCCCGAAACCGCCAGCGGCCGGTCGGGATCCTGGCCGAAGGTCTGCAGGGCGATCTGGATGCGCGTCGCGGGTCCCGGGCCGCGATTCTCGAGCAGGCCGCGGACGAAGACGTAGGGTCGTCCGGCCAGCTCGCCGGAGCTGGCGCTGAAGGTCACCACGCGAACCTCGGGTCCGCGTGGCTGTGCCCGCGCCGGCCAGGACGTGAACGCCAGGCACAGCAGCATCGCGATCGAGGCCAGCAGAATGCGTCGGCGAGCCCCAGGCGCGCGTCCGCCCCAGCCGGCGCAGGTCAGGCCTCGGCTAGCCATCGCCCGGGTCCGAAACCTCGATCTCGTTCGGATGATCGATGTGCGCCGCCGTATCCAATGCCGCCTCGGCGGCCATCTGCGCCGCGATGGCCTTCGACCGGCCATGCCCCACCCCCAGCGTGCGGCCGGCGACACGGGCCTCGACCACGAAGCTGAGCTCGTGATCGGGACCACTGGTCTCGACGGTCGCATAGCTGGGCGTGAGCTGCCAGCGCTTCTGGCTCAGCTCCTGGAAGCGGCTCTTGGCATCCTTGCTGCGCTGGCGGCGTTGCACCCGCTCGAGCTCGGGCACGATGAACCGCAAGACCAGGGACTCGGCGACGGTGAAGCCCCGATCGATCAACACCGCTCCGACCAGGGACTCGAAGGCGTCGGCCAGGATGGCCGGACGCTGCCGGCCACCGGAGGCATGCTCGCCCTTGCCCACCCGGAGGTAGGCGCCCAGCGAGATCTGTCGCGCGAAGTCGGCCAGCGCGGACTCGCAGACCAACGCGGCGCGAAGTCGGGTCAGCTCGCCTTCGGGTGCCTCGGGCAAGTGCGCGAAGAGGTAGTCGGCCGCCACGAAGTCGACCAGGGCGTCACCCAGGAACTCGAGGCGCTCGCCGTCCGGCACGTCGGCAACCGGCGCTTCGTTCAGCCAGGAAC
Source organism: Caldilineae bacterium (assembly GCA_020634625.1). Classification (GTDB taxonomy): domain Bacteria; phylum Chloroflexota; class Anaerolineae; order Epilineales; family Epilineaceae; genus JACKBJ01. Next base: position 142,558 of record JACKBJ010000001.1, read on the forward strand.
CATGGGTCAACGCCGAAAGCAACAGGTCCGGCTCGGCGAACACCAGGCCGAGCTGCGCTTGGAGCCCGAGCAGGTCACCTGGCGTGGGTGGGTCGGCCGCCGCAGCGCTCACGGCGTGTAGCGCTTCAGGAGGAGCGCCGCGTTGTGGCCGCCGAACCCGAACGAGTTCGACAGGGCGGCGCGCACGGGATGGGGCGCCTGGCGGGGTTGCATCGGAACGTAGTCCAGGTCACAACCCTCGCCCGGGTGATCCAGGTTGATCGTCGGTGGATAGACGCCGCGCAGCAGCGTCAGCGCGGTGATGACCGCCTCGACGCCGCCGGCCGCGCCCATCAGATGGCCGTGCATGCTCTTGGTCGCGCTGACCGTGAGCCGGGCGGCGTGCGTCCCGAAGACGCGGTGGATGCCCCGCGTCTCGGACAGGTCGTTGAGCACGGTACCGGTGCCGTGGGCGTTGACGTGATCGATCGCATCCGCCGGAAGGCCCGCCTTGTCCAGCGCCATCTGCATCGCTCGCGCCGCGCCCGAACCATCGGCCAGTGGGGCGCTGATGTGATGCGCGTCGGCGGAGAGGCCGTAGCCGGCCAGCTCCACCAACGGCTCCGCACCGCGTGCCAGCGCGTGCGCCAGCGTCTCGAGCACCAGCAATCCGGCGCCCTCGCCGAAGACGAAACCATCGCGGTCGCGGTCGAAGGGCCGGCTGGCGGCCGGCGGGTCGTCGTTTCGCGTCGACATGGCCCCGGTGCGGTGGAAGGCGGCCAGCGCGAAGGGCGTGATGCCCGCCTCGGCGGCACCGGCCAGCATGACCTCGGCGTCGCCGCGGCGCAGCACCTCCCAGGCTTCGCCGATGGCGTTCGAGCCGGTGGCGCAGGCCGAGACGACGCAGAAGTTGGGGCCTAGCGCACCCAGCTTCATCGAGATCTGGCCCGCGGCCATGTCGGGCAGCATCATCGCGCCGGTCAGCGGGTTCACCCGGTTCGGACCGCGCTCGAGCAGGTTCTCGAATCCGGTCTGAATCGTCTCCAGGCCGCCGATGCCGGTGCCGAGGACGACCCCGACCCGCTCGGGATTCTCGGCCGCCATGTCCAGGCCCGCCGCCTCGACGGCCTCGAATGCCGTGGCCAGGGCGAGCTGATTCATGCGGTCCAGCCGGCGCGCCTCCTTGGCGTCCAGAAAGGCCTCGGGATCGAAGTCGTGGATCTCGCAGGCGATCTGGACGCGAAAGTCCGACGGGTCGAAACGCTGGATGCGTCGCGAGCAGGAACGGCCGGACATCAAGCCTTGCCAGTTCGCCTCGACGCCCACTCCCAGCGGGCTGACGACGCCCAGTCCGGTCGCCACGACCCGCGGCCGGCCGTCGTGTGTCGTCATCCGTATCTCGGCCACAGCGCTCGCCTCCCTCGTGTTGGCTTGGGCTTCAATCGGTGTGCAGCCGCAGTCGGCCGCTGCCCGGTCGGACGCGACCGATGGCCTGGCCCGGCGCACCGGCCGCCTCCAACCGGGCCAGCAATGCGGCGAGCCCGGACTCCGGAACGGCGATCAGGAGGCCGCCGGAGGTCTGTGGATCGAAGAGGACGGCCTCGGTGTGGGGCGGCGCCGCCTCGAGGCCATCGATCCTCCCGATGAAGGCCGAGCGATTGCGCCAGGTACCGCCCGGAACGCAGCCGATCTCCGCGTAGTGCCTGGCGCCGGGCAGGAGCGGCAGGTCGGCCAGCACCAGGTCGAAGTCGACACCGCTCGCGCCGGCCATCTCCAGGGCGTGTCCGGCCAACGCATAGCCCGTGATGTCGGTGGCCGAACGGGCGCCCACGGACAACGCCGCTTGACCGGCCGAACGATTGAGTCGTGCCATGCAAGCGCTAGCCGCCTCGACGTCATCGGCCCGGGCCTTGCCCTGCTTCAGCGCCGTGGTGACGAGGCCGGAGCCCAGCGGCTTGGTCAGGACCAGCACATCGCCCGGCAACGCTCCCGACTTGCTCAGGTACCGCTCGGGGTGGACCCGACCGACCACCGCCAGGCCGTACTTCGGCTCCCGATCGGTGACGCTGTGCCCTCCGGCGACGACGCCGCCCGCCTCGCGGACCGCCTCGGCGCCGCCGCGAACGATCGCCTGCGCCTCGGCCGCCGGCAGGTCTTCCGGCAAGGCCAGCAGGTTGAGCGCCAGGAGCACTTCGCCACCCATGGCGAAGACGTCGCTCATCGCGTTGGCGGCCGCGATCCGCCCGTAGCGATAGGGATCGTCGACCACGGGCGGAAAGAAGTCGGTGGTCACGACCAGCGCGGTCTCGTCGTCCATCCGGTAGATGGCCGCGTCGTCCGGACTCTCCAACCCGACCAGCAGGTTGGGAAAGTCCGCTGGCGAGAAGATCGACTTGAGTGGCAGCAGAACCTGCGCCAGGGCCTCGGCGCCCAGTTTGGACGCTCAGCCAGCGCAGGCGGCACGTTCCGTCAGGCGGATCTCACCCGAGGTCATGCCAACCTTGTCGCGAACCACGCGCACCTCCAGGGAATCGAACGGCTAGGGCGGATCAGGCGGCTCAAGACTTCAGCCCCGAGCCGGTCAGGGGCAGCACGACGCGGGACCCGGTCTCGATCACCTTGTCCAGCTTGACCAGTCCGGCCAGGCCGACGGCCGAGCTGGGCTCGACGTACCAGCCCAGGTTGGCGGCCAGGGCCTGGCCGCGACGGATCTCGGCCTCGCTGACGGTGAGCATGGCGCCCCCCGACTCGCGGACGGCGGCCAGAGCCTGGCTCCCGCGGGGCGGCGCCTCGACCCGCAATCCACCGGCCAGGGTCGGGCGCGAAGCCGCTTCGCCGACCTGATCGGCCCCGCGTTGGAAGGCATCGAAGATCGGCGCACAGGCCGAAGCCTGGACGCCGTAGATCCGCGGCAAGCGTTCGGCCAGGCCGGCCGTCACCAGGGCCTTGAAGCCGTGATGCAGCCCGAGCACGATGAGGCCGTTGCCGACCGGCACGATGACGATGTCGGGCAGCGTCCGGTCGAGATCCTCCCAGATCTCCCAGGCCATGGTCATCTGCCCCACGAGAAAGAGTGGGTGGTAGACGTGGCTGGCGTAGGCCGTGCCCTTGCCCGCGGCCGCCTGCGCCAGGCGAGCTGCCTCCAGCCGTGTCTCGGCGCTGCGATCGATCTCGGCGCCGTGCGCCGCCGCCTGCCGCAGCTTCGACTCCGGCGTATCACGGGGCGCGAAGAGCTTGAGCGGCAGGTTGGTCCGTGCCAGGTAAGCCGCCATGCTGGCGCCGGCGTTGCCCGACGAGTCGATCACGGCAGCGCGTGCCGGCGTGTCGACCAATGCCGCGGCCACGAGCGCCGAGCCGCGATCCTTGTACGAGCCGCTCGGCTGCTGGTAGTCGACCTTGAAGTGGACCGGAAGGCCGACCAGCGAGGCCTCGATCATCGGCGTGCCGCCCTCGCCCAAGCAGATCGGTGCCAGGTCGAGCGGGAACATCGCCCGATAGCGCCACACCGATCGGTCGCCCGGCTCGATGGCCTCCGGATCGAAGGGCAGCGGCACCGGCGTGAGGGTCTCGCCCGACTTGCTGCGCCAGGTCTCGCGACCGGCGCTGACGGGCTCGCCCGAAAGGCTGGCGCGACAGGCGTAGCGCTTGCGCGGCTCTCGACGGCCCGCGTCGCTGCCCATCAGTCGCTCGCCTCGCGTCGCCAGTGGCCCTGGACGCCGCCCTGCTTCTCCAAGAGCTCGATCGTCCCGAGGGTCATCCCGCGGTCGACGGCCTTGGCCATGTCGTAGATGCTCAGGAGCGCCACCGAGACGGCCGTGAGCGCCTCCATCTCGACGCCCGTCCGGGCGCGCGTGCGCGCGGTGGCGATCACCTCGAGACCCGGGAGGGTGAGGTCAGGCTCGATCCGGAGCTCGACCTGCGTCAGCGGGATCGCGTGACACAGCGGGATCAGCTCCGCGGTGCGCTTGGCGGCCTGAATCCCGGCGATGCGCGCCACCGCGAAGACGTCGCCCTTCTCGATGCCTCGAGCCCGGATCAGCTCCAGCGTCGACGCGTGCATGCGGATGCGGCCTCGCGCGCGCGCCATCCGTTCGCTCTCGGGCTTGGCGCCCACATCGACCATGCTGGCCCGACCCTCGGCGTCCAAGTGGGTCAGCGACGCGCCGGTCGAGCCATCGCTCATGCTCGCCCAGCCGCGGGCAGCTCGAGTCGCGAGCGCCGGATGCGCAGCAGGCCTCGGATGTCCTCGATCGCCGTGGCGACGATGTCGACGCGGCTATCGAGATCCTCGATCCACTCGACCGGCACCTCGGCGATGCGGTAGCCCTGCTGCTCGGCGCGCAGCAGCAGCTCGCTGTCGAAGAACCATTCGTTGTTCTCGATCCGGGGCACCAGCCGCTGCGCGACCTCGCGGCTGACGGCCTTGAAGCCGCACTGGGCATCGGAGAACCGTCGGCGTGGGAACAGGGCCAGGATCATCAGGTTGTAGGCGCGGCTGATCAGCTCGCGCTTCCACTGGCGCGTGACCCGCGCGCCATGCTTCAGCCGCGAGCCGATGGCGATGTCGTAGCCACCCTCGACGATGCTGGCGATCAGGGGGGGGAAGGCGGCCAGGTTGGTCGAGAGATCGACGTCCATGTAGGACACGACATCCGCGTCGCTGCCGGCCCAGGCCCGCTTCAGGGCACGGCCCCGCCCCTTCTCCTCCAGGCGCAGGTAGCGCAGGCGTGGGTTCTCGAGCGCCAGGCGCTCGCCGACCTCGCGCGTGCCATCGTTGGACGCGTTGTCGGCCACCACGATGCGCCACTCGTAGGGCAGGTTGGCCTCCAGGAACGCGGAGAGCTGAGCCACCGAATCGGCCAGCACATGCGCCTCGTTGTAGACCGGGATGACGGCATCGACACACACGCGCGCTGGCGGCATCTGAGCATCCTCTGGTGGGCGGGAAGGCTCGGCGGAGTATAGCACAGGCGGGCGGACCGGCCTGTGCTATACTCCGCCGCGTGCGCGTCAAGGAGATCGCGGTGCAGGGCTTCAAGAGCTTTGCCAACCGCCACCGTTTCGTCTTCCCCACCGGCATCACGGCGATCGTAGGCCCCAACGGCAGCGGCAAGTCGAACGTCGCCGACGCGATCCGCTGGGTGCTGGGCGAGCAGCGCGCCGCCAGCCTCCGAGCCAAACGCACCGACGACATCATCTTCGCCGGCACGGAGCGTCGCGCGCGCAGTGGCATCGCCCAGGTCAGCGTCACCTTCGACAACGAGGACGGCTGGCTGGACGTCGACTTCCCCGAGGTGACGATCGCCCGGCGCGCCGAGCGCGACGGAGGCAGCCAGTTCCTGGTGAACGGCGCTCCGGTGCGGCTGCGCGACGTGATCGACCTGCTCGGCAGTCGGCTCGGACAGGGCAACTACACCGTGATCGGCCAGGGCATGGTCGACAGCGCGTTGACGCTTCGTCCAGAGGATCGACGGGCCCTGGTCGACGAGGCCGCCGGCCTGGTGCCGCTGCAGCGACGTCGCGACCGGAGCCTGCGCAAGCTCGCCGAGACCGACGAGAACCTCACCCGCGTGCGCGACATCCTGGAGGAGACCGGTCCCCGCCTGCGCCGTCTGGCGCGCCTTGCCGAGCGCGCCGAGCGCTACCAAGAGGTGTCGCGTTCGCTGAGCGAGAAGCTCGAAGCCTGGTACGGCTTCCACTGGTACGAGGCACGCGACGCCCGCGACCTGGCGCATGCCTCGGTCCGCGAGCGCCGCAGCGGCGTCGAGCGCGCCCGGCAGCGACTCGAGACGACCCTGGCCGCTCGCCAGGCGCTCGAAGCGGCCATCGGCGAGGCCGAGCGAACCATGACCGAGCTGCGGCAAGCGCGCGAGCGCGCGCTGCAGAGCGATGCCGCCGCGCGGCAGGCGAACGCGGTCGGACAGGCCCGACTCGAGGTCCTGCGCAACCGTCGTGCCGAGCTGAGCGCGGCCCTCGAGACCGAGCGGGCGAGCCTCGCCGGCTTCGAGAAGACCCTGGCCAACCGGCGCGAGGAGCTGGCCCGCGGCAAGGCGACCCTCGAAGCCCGGCGTGCCGATGCCGAGGCCAGGCGGGCACAGCTCGACGCGGCCGAGGCCGAGCGCGAGAGCCTGGCGCGAGCCATCGAAGCGCGCCGCGCGGCGGCGATGCAGGCCGGCGCCCAGCGCGCCGCGCTGGCCGAGCGGCTCGAGGCGATCGGCCGCGAGCTCGCCGAGCGCGAGACCGCGCTGGCCGAGACCCGACGCGAAGCCGAGGCTGCTGCCAAGCGGCAGGCAGCGCTGAGCGCGGACCTCGAGGCCGCCGCCGCGGCGCACGCCGAACGCGAACGGCTCCTCGAAGCGGCCAGCGAGGCGCTCTCGAGCACGGAAGCGCGGCAGCAGGCGATCGGCCTGAGCCTGGCGCAAGCGCGCGACGCGCTGTCGGAAGGGCGATCCGAGCTCGCTCGGTTGCGCGCCCGGGCGGATGCCATCGAGGCGCTGTTCGGCGAGCTCGACGAGACGCGGCAGGTCGTCGATCGGCTCCGTGGGGCGGACGACCCGGCGCTCGAGGTGGTGGGCAGCGTCAGCCAGTTGCTCGAAGTGCCCGAAGATTGGGAGTCGGCGACCGCCGCCGCTCTGGGTCAGCGCGTGCAAGGCATCGTGTTGCGACGGGCCGCCGATCTGGGCGGCGCCCTGCATCTGGCGCAGCAGGTGGCGCGCGGCCAGATCGTCCTGATCGGCCTGGAACCCGGCGCATCCGCCCTCGGACCGCGCGACGCCAGCGGTCACGGCATACCGGCGCTGGCGCTCGTGAGCTCGCCCGAGGCTCCCGGGCTGGCCGAGATCCTGCTGGGCGACACCCTCTTCACCGAAGACCTGGACGCGGCGCGACGCAGTCTGGCCACTCCGGCGACGGGCCACCGCCGAGCGGCAACGCGGGACGGCAGCGTGCTGACTTCGAGCGGCGTGCTGAGCGCGGGCAGTCCGGCCCGGCGCATCCTCGAGATCGAACGCGAACGCCGGGCCCTGCCGGCGGCGCTGGAGTCGGCCGGCCGGCGGGAAGCGGCGCAGCTGCGACAGGTCGACGAGGTCGGGAACCAGCGGCGCGAGCTGGAGGCCGAGATCGGGCGTCTCGCCGCCGAGCTCAAGGCCGCGCAAGGCGAACGGACCCAGAGCGCGCGTGCGCTCGAGGCCGCGCGATTGGCCGATGAAGCTGCCCAGCGCGAGTGGGCCTGGGCCTCCGAACGTGCCACTCGCATCCAGGCCCAGCTGGCCGAGCTGGAAGCCGAACGGGCCAGCACCGCCGCCCGTCTGGCCGAGAGCGAGCCCGAGCAGGCGCGCATCGAAGCCGAGATCGAGGCCACTCAAGGCGAGCTGGAGGCCGGCGCCCTGACCGAGCTGCGCCGCATCGCCGCCGAAGCCGAGCGGCTCGCCGCCGCCGCCGCGCAGGCCCTGGCCGGACAGTCGGCCATGCTCGAGTCGGCCGAGCGCGAGCTGGCCGCCGCGACGGACCGCATCGAGACGGCCGGCGCGCGCGCAGACGAAGCCAGCGCGGCGATCGCCGAGCTCGAGGCGGAGGTCGGTCGGCTCACCGGCGCGGCAGGCGAGCAGCAGACCGAGGTTCTCGAGCTCGACGCGCGGATCGCGCCGGCCGAGGCCAGGCTGGCCGATCTGCGGCGAGAGCTCGGCGAGCACGGCGCCGCCGTCGAGGCGGTGAGGCGCCAGCTGTCCGAGCTGGATGCCGAGCACGCCGAAGCCAGGATCGCGGCGACCCGTGCCGAGGATCGTCTGGAGCGATTGTTCGACCAGTTGCGCTCGGACTTGGAGTGGCTGCCCTTCGACCTGCCGGAGCAGCTGGAGCTCGGCGCCGCGATGGAGATCCCCTTGCCACCGGTCGAGGCACTGCCGGAGGGCCAGGCCCAGGAGCTCGGCCGCCTTCGGGGCCAGCTGCGCGTCATCGGCGCCATCGACCAGGAAGCGCTGGCGGCCTACGCCGAGACGGCCGAGCGACAAAGCCTCTTGACCGCCCAGGAAGCCGATCTGGTCGCGGCGGAGCATGATCTCAGGCAGCTGCTCCAACAGCTCGAGGACGAGATGCGCAGCCGCTTCGAGGAGACCTTCGGCGCGGTGGCCACCGCATTCGCCGATTACTTCCCGATGCTCTTCGGTGGCGGCGAGGCCGAGCTGGTGCTGGACGGCGAGGACAGCGCGTCGGCCGGGCTCGAGATCATGGCGCGGCCACCCGGCAAGCGGCGGCAGCCGCTCGGACTGCTCTCGGGCGGGGAGCGGGCGCTGACCGCGGTGGCCCTGATCTTCGCGCTGCTTCAAGTCAGCCAGACGCCTTTCGTAGTGCTGGATGAGGTGGACGCGGCCTTGGACGAAGCCAACGTCGATCGCTTCTGCGCCGCCCTGCGCCGATTGGCCGAAACCACGCAGGTCGTGGTCATCACCCACAATCGCGGCACCATCCAGACCGCCGGAACGGTCTATGGCGTCACGATGGCCGAGGACGGCGCCAGCCAGATCATCAGCCTGCGAGTCGATGCGACGGTCTGAGCCTGCCTGCCGTCTGGCCGTCGTGGCCATCGCGCTCGCCGTGGGACTCGGGCTGCCGGGTCCGAGCAGCCGGGCCATGGCGGAGCCTCCACCCCGCAGCGGCAGCCTGGAGCGCAGGCTGCCGGCGACGGCCGAGAGGATGCTTCGACAGCCGGGGGCCGAGAGGCCGCACCCCGCGGAGCCGGCACGCGCCGTCTCCGACGGCAACTCGGAGACCGAGGCGGTGCTGTGGGCATGGGACTTCTACCGGGAGACCTACTACCCGGTCCCCGTTCGGCGCCTGCATGTCAGCCCGAGCACCTGGATCTACGTCGAGGAAGGTCTCGAGCTCCCCGGTTCGGCGCTGCTGCGCCTGACCGCGTTTGCGGAGGACCGGGCCCTGCCGATCTTGCGTCAGCTGTATGGCGCGGAGCCCAGCCCGGGCATCGACGATGAACCGGCCATCAGCCTGCTGCTCTTGGATATCCGGGATGCGCATTACTACCATGCGCCGACGGACCACTTCGTCTCGGGCTACTTCGACCCGGTGAACGAGATTCTGCCGGAAGCCCTCGCCGCGGAGGGGGACCCGCGGAAGTCCAACGGCCGCGAGATGGTGTACATCGACATCGGATCGCCGGTCGACCCGATCGGCGACGACCTGCTGCGCGCGATCGCCCACGAGCTGGCGCACCTCATCCTCTGGTTCCGCGACCCGGAGGAGAGCGAGTGGCTCGAGGAAGGCTTGAGCGAGCTGGCCGGCTTCGTCTGCGGGCTCGGGCATCCGCGCGAGCTGGTGAACCTCTACCTCAGGAACACGGAGCGCCCCTTGACGGCCTGGTCCGGAGAGCCCGAGGACATCGGCAAGGGCTATGTCTTCGCCCTCTACCTGTACGATCGATTCGAACGGGAGACTCCGGGTTGGATCCGCGAGTGGCTGGCCCAGGACGCATCCGGGCTGTCGGGGCTCGCGGCGCAGCTCGACGGCAGCGGCCTCGGCCTGCCCGAGCTCGTGCTCGACTATTCGCTGGCCCTGCAGCTGGACGCCGAGTCGCCAAGCGATGCACGCTATGCCTTCCGGTCGCTCGCTCTGGGCAGCAGCCAGCCCCCCGACGGGTTCCGGGCACCGGCGGCACGCAGCCACAGCGGCGAGCGCCCGATCGACCTGGGCTTCCTGCTCTCGCCCTGGTCGGCGCGAGTGGACGCCATCGGCGCCTTGAGCCGGCCCTTGGCGCTCGATCTCGACCTGCCCGCCGGGACCTGCGCCGCGCTGGCGCGGGTCGGCGAGGGGCTGGAGGAACCGGCGGTCGAGGCCTTCTGCCTGGACGATCCGGCGCCGATCGCGCGGCGCAGCATCCCCGAGCCCGCCGATGCGGCGTGGCATCAACGGTTGCTCGTGATCACCCTCAACCCCCGCGATCTGGACGCGACGGCGCGCCTGTCGGTGCAGCTCGGGTCAGCGAGCACCATCGGGCGCCGGCTGTTCCTGCCGCGTCTGGACAGCCGCTAGCGAAGCGCCTCGAGGCCGGCCGAATCGGCTGGACGGCCTTCCGGGCCCATGATATCATCCCGCCGCGATGCGCCTACCGGCCGCCAGCCGGAGCTCGTGTCCATCCTCAGCGTTTCCGGCATCATCCGATCGTTGGCCCGATCCCCTCGGGCGCGCAGCCAGGAGTTGCATTCCATGGACCGATCCGATCTCGCGCGCGCCGCGTTCCGGCGCGCATCGACCGTGTTCGCACTCGGGCTCTTCGGCGCATGGGCGCTCGGCGCTCCGGTGCTCGCTCGACCTGCCGCGGAACAGCAGGACAGCAACGTCTGCGAAGCCATCGGCACCAGTGGGCTGATTCCCGACGGCACGGTCTGGACCGCCGCAGAGAGCCCCTACATCGTGACCTGCGACCTGCGGGTGGCCGACGAGGCCTCGTCGCTGACCATCGAGTCCGGCGTCGAGGTCCGCTTCGCCGAGGGACGGCGCATGCGGGTCGAAGGACCGCTCAGCATCGGCGGCTCGGCAGCCGGCGATGTGGTCTTCACCTCGGTTCAGACCACGCCATCGCCCGGCGACTGGTACGGCGTCGAGCTCAACGCCGGCGAGACCCTGCATCCGGTCAGCATCACCGGGCTGCGCATCGCCTACGCGGGCGGCGGTTCGGCCGGCAAGGCCCTTTCGATCAATCGGGCCGGCGTCGCGCTGGACCACTTCGCGATCGAGAAGAGCGGCGGTCGCGGGATCATGGTCGACCGCGTGGGCGACATCGCGTTGAGCGACTTCTCGATCACCGACAGCGCCAGCGGCCCGGGCATCGAGCTCCGCGAGGTCAGCGATGCGGTCAACAAGATCACCCTGGTCAACGGCCGGATCGAGAACAACCGCGAGGAGGCGATCCTGTCGGGCGCCAACATCGAGATCGAGGCCAGCGGCAGCGTCGTCAGCGGCAACGCGGTCAACGCCATCGTGCTGACCGGCTCGCGCATCGCCGGCGACCTGACCTGGCACGGCGGTGACCTGCCGATCGTGGTCGACTCGAGTCTGAACGTCGATGCGGCCCTGACGGTCGAGCCGAACACGGTGGTCAAGTTCCGCAGCGACCGACGTCAGATGATCGTCGGTCGGGGCTCGATCAACGCGGTCGGCAACGCCGCCGGACCGATCTACTTCACCTCGCTCAGCGACGACGAAGCCTGCTCGGGTGGCCAGGTCGACTGCGACACGAACAACGACGGCAGCGCCACCTCGCCGTCCGCCGGCGAGTGGATCGGCATCGACGTCCGCGAGAATGCCGGTGCCAGCAGCTTCGAGCAGGTCACCCTGCGCTACGGCGGTGCCGGCACCAGCGCGCCGATGCTGAACGTCGCGGCGCCGGGACTGAGCCTGCGGGACAGCGTTCTGTCCTTCTCGGCCCAGGATGCGATGGCGATCGACAACGCGCCGGCGACGATCGAGCGGGTGCACTTCTTCGACAACAAGGGCAATGCCCTGGCGGTTTCGACGGCGGGCAGCACCAACGTGACGGTCCACGAAAGCCGGTTCGAGCGCAACGGTGGCGCCGCGATCCGGATCGAGCCCGACGTCCAGCTCGACCTCGCCGGCAACGCGGTCTCCGGTTCGGGACTGGACGATTTCTCGAATGCGCTCAACGGGGTGGCGGTCGAGACGGGCGACATCTCGCGGCCGATCACCTGGCAGGCGGGCGATCTGCCCTGGCTCGTGATCCCGCGCAGCCTGGTCGAGGTCGACACCGGCGGCAAGCTGACGGTGGAGCCGGGCGCGGTGGTCAAGCTCGGCGAGGCCGTCCGGCTGACCGTCGGTCGGGGCCGTCTCGAGCTCGGCAGCGCGGCCGGTCCGCGCAGTCTCGTGACGGCTTTGACCGACGACGCTTGCGACGCGGCCGGAGGCACCGAGGTCTGTGACAGCAACGGCGATGGTGCCATCACCACGCCGCGCCCCGGTGTCTGGCAGTACCTCCACGTCGAGCAGCAGAGTCAGGGCGCGCAGATCGAGAACGCCGTCATCCGCTACGGCGGCGCGCGCGGCAGCAGCCAGTCGATGCTGCTCTTGGAGCACGACAAGGACCGTCTGGCCGGCACCGAAGTCGCCTTCAGCGAAACCAACGGGATCGCCTGCGACGATGCCAACGCCTTCTACATCGTCGGCAACGACATCCACGACAACCAGCTGGCCGGCATCAAGCTCGGCGCGGTGGCCAACGGCATGACGGTCTACCTGGAAGGCAACCAGATCCACGACAACCAGGGTGCCGCGATCGACATGGATGCCAACGTCCGGCTCGAGCTCGACGACCCGGACAACCCGGCGGCGCCGGAGCCCAACAGCCTCGAGCGGAATCGCATCAACGGCGCCGCCGTCTCCGGCGACGCCACCATCAGCCGGGTCTGGAAGGCCAGCACGATTCCCTTCGTCGTCACCGGCGACCTCGAGGTCAGCCAGCAGTCGGTGCTCACGATCGAGGCTGGCACCATCGTCAAGCTCGACGGGGGCAAGCTGTCCAGCACCCGCGGCGCGATCGTCGCCCAGGGGAGCGTCGAGGCACCGGTCATCTTCACCTCGGTCAACGATCGCTCGGTCGGCACGAACGCCAAGCCCCTGGACGGCGACATCGATCCGCGTCCGGGCGACTGGGAGGGCATCGAGCTCAACTGCCTCAGCCGAAGCACCTGCAGCCGCTTCGAACACGTCGAGGTCCGCTTTGCCGGCGGTCGGGATCAGAACGTTCCGGCGCTGACGATCCAGAACGAGGCGGTCGAGGTCGGGTTCGCCCGCATCGCCGACGGCGCCGGACCGGGCCTGCTCTTCGACAACACCGGCGGGCTGCTCGAAAACAGCCGCATCGAAGGCATGTACTCCGACGCCATCCTCATCGAGGCCTCGCAGCCGATCCAGCCGCGGATCCGCGAGATGGAGATCACCGGAAATCGCGGCGCGGTGATCCGGATGGACGCCAACGCCGAGCCGATCGTCGAGGGCATGTCCTTCGACGACAACTCGATCAACGGCGCGGCGGTCGAGGGCGGCGTGTCGGTCCGCCGCCTCTGGAAGCGGAGCGCATTGCCTTACGTGCTGGTGGGCGGCGGCGTCTTCGTGGGCGCCAACGCGGCGATCGAGGTCGAGGCCGGCACGGTCATCAAGGCCGACCAGGGCGCTGGTATCGACATCCGCCGCGGTGGCACCTTCAACGCGCCACTGCGCGGCAGCGGCGATGCAGCGGTGGTCATCACCTCGCTGCGCGACGACGCCAGCTGCACCGAGGCCGCCGCGGCCGCCGACTCGGCGGTCTGCGACACCAACAACGACGACGACGCCCTGCGCGCGCTGCCGGGCGACTGGAACGGCATCGACTACCAGCCCTCCGCCAACGGCATGTCCTTGCAGGGCGTCGAGGTCCGCTACGCCGGACGAAGCGGCGACGCCATCACCGTTCGCGAGGGACGGTCCGAGATCAAGGACAGCTTGATCGCCGACTCCAGCGGCAACGGCATCCGCGTGGCGGCCGCCGCGGCGACCATCGAAGGCAACACGATCCGCGACAACGGCAAGGACGGCCTGCGGCTCGAGAGCAACTGGACGGGCAGCTCGAGCATCCGCGGCAACCGCTTCACCGGCAACGATCGCTCGGTCGACTACGCGGGTTCGGGCGAGGCGCTCTTCTCGGCCAACGTCGCGATCGGCAACACCCACGACGCGATGCTCTACTGTTCGCCGGTACAGACCAATCAGATCTGGCAGAACGACCTGATGCGCGAGATCGACTGCTCGCTCAAGGTCGCCGCGCGGCTGCAGCTGGAGCAGGGCACCGTCCTGCAGATGTCCAGCCAGAGCGGCATCGACGTCGATGGCGAGCTGGTGGCCGACGGCGTCGTCTTCACCGGCGCCAGCTCGGCCCCCGTCCCCGGCGACTGGGGGGGCATCACCTTCGGCGGAACGAGCCGTGGCGGGCGCATCCGACACAGCCTGTTGATGTACGGCGGGCGCTCGAGCACGGGCGTCGTCGACATCAAGTCGGTCAACCCGGTGAGCATCCTGTACAACCTGTTCCTGCGCACCGCCAGCACGGGCGTCTCGGCCAGCGCGGCCCAGGACGATCGAACGGTGGTCGCCGGGAACATCCTGCAGGAGATCGGCGGCTCGCGCGCGGCCGCGCTGCGGGTCTCGGGCGCCTCGAAGCTGCGCTTCGAGCGCAATCGGGTCAATCGGGTCGAGATCGGCGTGACCTCCACCGGCGACGGCCAGCCCAAGCTGCACCAGAACAGCTTCGAGAACACGCCGGTCTTCGGTGTCGAGAACAAGGACGCCGACTTCTGCGTCGATGCCACCGGCAACTGGTGGGGCGACGGTACCGGGCCGCGCGACGAGAGCGACTCGAGCCGCGACAAGTGCGGCGCCGGCAAGGTCAACCGGGGCGCCAAGGGCGTGCCGGTCAGCGATCACGTCGACTACGGTGACTTCGTCGTCGACGGCGCGCCGCCGGTCTCGCCGCAGCTCGACACCCTGTTCTGCGGCGTGACCAACCAGTCGCGCATGGATTTCCGGGGCGCGACCAGCCCCAACGCGCGGGTCGCCTTCTTCGACAACGATGGCGCGACGCCGATCCTGACCGTCGACGCGAACGACCAGGGCAACTTCGTGGCGGACCTGAGCCTGGCCGACGGCGAGCATGCCATCAGCGTCGAGGCCAGCCTGGAGCGCAAGGCTGGCGCGGCGACCGTCGTGCTGGCCAGTCCGCGATCCAGCTACCGCCACATCACCGTCGACTCGAGCCAACCGGTCGATCCGGCCGGCATCCGCTTCGTCTACGGACCGCCCAGCGAGCCACGGATCCAGCCCCTCCGCGGCGTGACGGGCTGCGCCACCGGTTGCGGCGGCGCGACCAGCGGTCGCGTGACCCTGCCGGCCGGCGCGCAGGTCAAGGTGCGCGTTCCGGTCGATTCGGGCGCGACGCGAGTGGTCTTCGCCCAGCCGGGCCAGCCCGAGCGCGAGATGACCAGCCGCATCGACTACTGGGAGACCGAGTCGTTCGAGCCGGTCGAGGGCAACTTCAGCATCAGCGTCGACGGCCGCGAGACCAGCGAGTGCTTCGGCTTCATCTTCCTGGGCAACGCCGGTCGCGTGTACCTGGATGCCGGCATCGGAGCTGAGCCCGACTTCCGGTTCGACTTCGAGAACAACGACATGAGCGAGTGGATTCGGACCGGCTCGGCCTGGGGGCTGACCGATTCGAAGGCCCACGAGAGCCGCTACAGCCTGACCGACAGCCCGACCGGCAACTACGGCCCGGGCGTGGACCAGTCGGTTGCCTACGTTCGCAGCTTCAACATGTTGTCGATCGCGTCGCCCGAGCTGACCTTCTGGCACACCTACCGCTTCGCCTCGGGCGACAGCGGCTCGGTCGAGGTCAGCACCAACAACACCAGCTGGACCTCGATCGCCCGCTTCAACTCCACCCGCGGCGACTGGGTGGCGGAGAAGATCTCGCTCGAAGCCTATGCCAAGGAACCGATCCTGCACTTGCGCTTCCGCTTCCGCAGCGACGGCAATCCGAACACGGTCGATGACGGCTGGTACATCGACGACATCGCCATCGGTCCCGGCGGCGCCGACAACGGTCGCTACGACGAGGGCGAGCCCCTGGTCGAGGACTCCCGGGTCACGTTGCTCCAGCGCAACCCGGACACCGGTGCCTGGCGCGAGTGGGAAGGCGGCCCGACCGGCCAGACCAACCCCCAGACGACCGACGCCAGCGGCACCTACGGCTTCTACAACCTTCCGCCGGGCGAGTACCGGGTGATGGTCGACAGCCAGAACCTCGGCGTGGTCGCCTCGGACATCCTGCCGGTCTGGGATGGGACGCTGTCGATCGACATCCCGGTGGTCGGCCGCGAACCGATCTTCTTCCCGATCAGCTACAAGGCGCGCCCATGAGCCGGTCGAGGCCTCGGCCTCGCGCGGCGTAGACGTCCCGACCGTAGAAGCGGGCCCGGCCGAAGTTCGGCCGGGCCCGCTTGGCGTTGCGGCTCCGCCGACTTGACGATGGCCGGTCGGTCAAAGGTCTCGCAGTGAAGCCCACGGGGTGCTCGGCCGGGCTCGGCGCTCACCATCTTCTTCCGGCAGCGGCAGGCACGGCGATCCCGGAGCGAAGCTACTGCCAGCGACAGCGCATGCCCGAGATCGCCCCTTCACAGGCCTGCAGGCCCAAGCGCGCTTCGCCTGCCCCACGATCTCCCGAGGCGCGGCGGCTTGGCCGTCGAGCCCTGGCCCGACCGAGAGCGGTTCACAGGGTCGGAAGCCTGCTCGGTGGATCCGCCGCTGGCCAGGTCGGCTCGACGCCGCCTACTAGCCTCGCTGCGCTAGAAGCCGCTGATCGAGAAGCAGCGACGCGTGATCGGGAAGGGAGCCTGGCGCCCGCAGGCGTCGGTCACGAAGCTCACGCAGAGCTCCGAACGACCGAAGGGCGACGGGTACTTCTCGAGCTTCACGGAACCGTCGATCGCGACGGCGTGGCCGCCCTCGATCTGCAGGTCGGGTCGTCGATCGCTGCCGAACTGATCGGCGCCCGATCGGCTGTCCTGCGCGGTGACCAGGAGGTTGCGCACGCCCACCGGGAAGCCGGCCTCGTTGGTGATGCGCGCGCGGTAACGCACGGCCTGCGGATCGCTCTCGCGATCCACCCGGGCATCCTCGATGCGCAAGGTCATGCGGATCGCATCCGGATCGCCGCAGAATGGCGTCGGAGCTGGCGGCTCGGTCGGCTGAGCCGGAGGGGCCGGCGTCACGCTGGGCAAGAGCAGCTCGATGGTCGGCGCAGGCCTCACCGGCTCGAGCGGAGCCCGAGTCACGACGCGCTGTACGCTCGGCGCAGGCGCCGCGATCACCGACTCGACCGCATCCTGCACCGCCGCGCCGAGGGGCTCCGCGATCGGCGCCGGAACGGGATCGCTGCGCGGCTCGGCCAGGCCGACGCGCGGCGGGTCGCTGGCGGGTGGAGCCCCTGCATCGGCATCCGCATCCCGCTCCAGAAGCTCGACCGGGTCCGGCTCCGGCTCGCCGAGCGACGAGCCGACCTGGGCCGGAGATGCAGGCCCATCGCCCACTCCGAGACGTGCGGACGAGGGCGTCGTCAGCTCCGGGTGGCCGATTCGCTTGACCTCGACGGGCACACGGGGCGCGTTCGCATCGAGGTCGGCGAATCCGAGCGCGTCGCGCCGGGCATCCAATCCGCCGTAGGCGATCCCGACCAGGCAGACCAGGCCGGTCATGGCCGCCCAAGCGTCGATCTGGCGCCGTCTGACCGTCGCATAGTCCAGCTGGTCGGTCAGCAACAGGTACGCCAGCAAGGTAAGCACGGCGCTGATCAGGGCCAGCAGGGCTGCGTTCATGGATCGATCTTACCAGAACCGGCGCTTCGATAGCAAGCCGATCCAGGATCAGGGTTCGGGCAGCGCTGGCGCTGCCCGTGCCTGGCCGGTCTTCGCGACGACCATCCAACGCGGCTCGACGGCACTCGGAGCCGCGTGGTCGATCCTTCGGTCGCGCGGATGTCGGCGATCGCCCGCACCGGTCGCTTCGTCGGCGACGCGGTCGCCGCGTCATCGACACGGTCGCCTCGTCGGCGACACGGTCGCCGCGCTCGAAGCGATCGGGGGCCGATCGCTCGCCACCTGCAGCCCGCGGGACACCCGGTGGGTGGCGATGACCGGCGAGCTGGGTGGCGCGTCCCGAGCGCGGCGACCGGCCTCCCGTCGGGCCTAGCGACGCCCGAACTCGATCTGGCACGGTCGCCTTAATGTTGCTATAATCCAGTGCCAGACCGTACCGGCAGCCTGCTGCCGAGTCAGCCATCGGGGTGGCAACATGCGCGTCGGTTCCAGTCGTGGCGGAGGTCGGTTGGCCTGGGGCTTCGCCCTGGCCCTGTTGTGCCTGTCCCCGAGTGGATGTGTGCCCGCGCCCGGCGAGAAGCTGCCCGATCTGGACGCGTATCGCGCCCGGCTCGCGGCGATCTCGACCCGCGAGCTGCCACAGACCAGCTGGATCCTCGACCGCAACGGGACGCTTCTGGCCGAGCTGGTGCCCGAGGAGGGCTATCGAACCTGGATCCCGCTCGACGAGATCCCGGTGGCGCTGCAGCACGCGGTCGTGGCGACCGAGGACCGGAGCTTCTACGAGAACCCGGGAATCGACAGTCGGGCCGTCGCGCGCGCGGCCATCCAGAACTCGTCCGCGGGCGACACCGTATCGGGCGCATCGACCATCACGATGCAGCTGGTGCGACTGGTCGCATTCGGGCCCAGCGAGCGCTTCGAGGTTTCGATGGAGCGCAAGCTGCGTGAAGTCTATCTGGCCGCCGAGGTGGACGAGACCTTCAGCAAGGCGCAGATCCTCGAGGCCTATCTCAACGCCGCCTACTTCGGCAACCGAGCGCAGGGCGTCGAAGCGGCGGCCGAACGCTACTTCGGGCGGCACGCGCGCGAGCTGAGCGTGGCGGAGTGCACCATGCTCGCCGGCCTGGTCCAGGCTCCCTCGGCGCTGGATCCGCGGGGCAACCCGCAGGGCGCGCGGGCACGCCAGCGCACGGTGCTCGACAGCATGGTCGATGCCGGCTACCTGCAACGCAGCGAGGCCGAGATCATCTGGATGACACCGCTGGGCCTGGTCGATCCGCCGGAGCAGCGCTCCCGCCAGGCGCGCTACTTCGTCGACTACGTGCTGCAGTCGGCGCTCCCGGCGGCCCTCGGTCCGGAAATCGCGGCCCGAGGCGGCTTCACCGTGACCACCAGCCTGGACCTCGACTACGACCAGCGCCTGGCGGTGATCGCCGCCGATCACGTGAGCCGGCTGCGGGCGGCACACGACCTGACCGCCGCCGCGGTGGTGGCCATGCGGCCGGGGAGCGGCGAGATCCTGGCCATGGTGGGCGGCGTCGACTACGACGACCCGGTCGACGGGCAAGTCAACATGACCACCTCGCCACGGCAGCTGGGATCGACCTTCAAGCCGGTCGCATACGGCGCCTTCATCGAGGCCGGCGGCTCTCCCGCCAGCCTGCTCTGGGACATTCCGTGGCGCTTCCAACGCGGCGCAGAGGTCTACCAGCCAGTCAATTACGATGGCCGCTATCGCGGTCCGGTCCGCCTGCGCGAGGCCCTGGCCAACTCGATGAATGCCGCTGCCGTGGATGTCGCCGCGCAGCTCGGGGTCGAGACCCTGCATGCCAAGGCGCGAGCGATGGGCTTGCCGCTGGACCCGCGTCCCAGCCAGTACGGCCTCTCGTTGGTGCTTGGCGGCGGCGCGGTGCCCTTGCTCGACATGGTCGGGGTCTACGCGGCGCTGGCGAACGGGGGCCGCCACGCGGCGCCGACGGCCATCCTGTCGATCGTCGATGCGGCCAGCGGCGGCACGATCTATCGCCACGAGACGGAGAGTCGAAGGGTCCTGGACGCACGCGCCGCCTGGCTGGTCACGGACATCCTCTCCGACGCCGAGGCCAGGCGGCCGGCCTTCGGCGCGGCTCCCGACCTGCGCCTGTCTCGTCCGGCGGCCGTGAAGACCGGTACCTCCAACGACTTCCGAGACAACACGACCATCGGCTACACCCCGTACCTGGCCGTCGGCGTATGGACCGGCAATCGAGACAATCGCCCGATGCGAAACGTGCTGGGCATCACCGGTGCGGCGCCCATCTGGAAGGCTGCGATGGAGGCGGCCATCGCCGACCCCGAGCTGATGCTCGATCTCGGTAGCGGCCAGCCGCCGGTGGACGGCTTCGAGAAGCCCCCTGGCATCGAGCAGGTCCAAGTCTGCCGACTGGACAGCCTCGGATCCGGCGGAAGCTGCGCGAGCGTCGGCGAGTGGGTCGATGCGAGCCGCTACCGACCCGACCCCGAGGCCGTGTTCGGCCAGTTCCAGCTGAGCGGCAGCGGCGCCGCTCGCTGCAGCCTGGAAGCTGGCGGGTCCGGCGGCCGCCCGCTGCTGCGCGTCGATCGCAGCAGCGACATGGCCGCGACCGTCCGCGACTGGGCCGCGAAGCACGGCGTTGCCGTCGCGCCGCCCCTTTGCCTCGGCGTGCAGTAGCCAGGACGGCGGTAAACGCGATCGAGCCGAGGCCCGCGCGTTCGAGCGCCCTTGCCGCCGCCGCAACCCGGGCCGCCGATTCCGCGTAGGCTGTGGCTGGCCATCGAGGCCGAATGATCGATGTCGTATCACCGTCTGGAGGTGTCAGTCATGTCCACGCGACTCTTGGGCGGCGCGCTGCTTGCCGCCCTCCTGCTCTGCGCAGCGGCCGTCGCTCCGGCGCGCGCCGCGAGCTTCGAAGGCGGCGACGAGGTGCTCGTCGCCGAGGGCGAGACCATCCAAGGCAATCTCTACGTCGGAGGCAATCGGATTCGAATCGCCGGCACGATCGATGGCGATCTGATCTGCGGCGGCACCCAGGTGGAGGTGCTCGAGAGCGGCCGCATCACCGGTGACCTGATGTGCGGCGCCCAGTCGATCGTGGTCGACGGCGAGGTCGAAGGCGACATCCGTTCGGCTGGGTTCACGCTGCGTGTGGGCCCGACGGGTCGCGTCGGCGGGGAGTTTCTCGGCGCCGGCTTCAGCCTCGAGCTCCTCGAGGGCAGCCGGATCGGGAACGACGTGCTGGCAGCCGGCGCCCAGGGCTTGATCGGCGGAGACGTGGCGGGTGATCTGCGCTTCTCCGGCGCGGCGCTCGAGCTCGGGGGCCAGGTCACCGGCAACGTGGAAGCCGAAGTCGGCGGCTCGGAGGACGGCGACCTCGAACAGGGGACGATGTGGACCCAGTTCATGCCTGCCGAGCAGCGCCCGGAGATGCCCGAGCGCTTCGCAAAGCCTGGACTGACCGTGGTCGAGGGCGCACGAATCGGTGGCGACTTGAGCTACCGCGCGCCCGAGGAGGCCGCGTTGCCCAGCGGCGTGGTCGGTGGAGCGACCGACTTCGAGCAGATCGTGGGCGCCGTCGACACCAACGTCGCGAAGGAGCCGGATACGCCGGCAGCGAGCGTCGTGGCCTGGCTGCTCGGCTTCCTACGCAAGCTGATCTCGCTGTCGATCGTCGGGCTCGTGTTGGCCTGGCTCGCGCCACGCCTGCTCATGGCCGCCCAGACCGAGGCCTGGAGCAAGCCCCTTCCCAGCGCCAGTGTCGGGCTCCTGACGCTCATCCTGACCGTCATCGGCTTGGTGACGCTGACCCTCGGCACGATCTTCTCGCTGATCTTCCTGGGCGCAATTCACATCCCGGACCTCCTGCTCCCCCTGCTCTCGGCATCGGGCCTGATCTTCACGCTCTTGACGGCCGGCATGCTGCTGCTGACCTGGACCGCTCGGGTCGTGATCGGCGTGTTGATCGGCCGCTTCCTGCTAGAGCGCGAGGGCCCGGCCAACCGCTACGCGGTGCTGCTGGCGGGCCTCTTCGTGTTCGCCCTGCTGGCCAGCCTGCCCTGGATCGGCGGATTGCTGGACCTTGCGGCGATGCTGGTCGGATTGGGCGCGATCGCGATGTGGTTCTGGCGCGAGTCCGTCGCTCCGCGCTTGCCCGGCCAACCGGGCCCGGCGCCGCTCGCGGCCGACTGATCCATCCGTGAGGGCAGCCACCCAGATGCGCCGGGTCCCCTCGGGGACCCGGCGCACTGGCTTGATCTCGCAGCGGCTCCAATCGGGACCGCGTGACCGCCGCAGCGCCTCCGTTACCGTCCACGCCTTCGACAGGGCAAGCGCCGCACCGGGTCGGTTGGCGGGCGACGCATTGCCGCCTCCGCCGGCGAGACAGGCCGTCGTCGCCCAAGGCTCCCGCCAGACCTCGCCGCGACGCCGGCGTCGCTTCCATGCTATCCTTGCCCGTTGACCGTCAGTCCGAAGATCGTCCGGCCAGGACGCTGGCAGCGTGGGAGACGCGGGATCGCATGGCTCAGGATCAGATCGTGGTGCGCGGCGCCCGAGAGCACAACCTCAAGAACATCGATGTCTCCATCCCGCGCGACAAGCTCGTCGTGATCACCGGCCTGTCCGGCAGCGGCAAGAGCTCGCTGGCCTTCGACACGATCTATGCCGAGGGGCAGCGGCGCTACGTGGAAAGCCTGTCGGCGTACGCCCGACAGTTCCTGGGTCAGATGGAGAAGCCGGATCTCGATCAGATCGACGGCCTTTCGCCGGCCATCTCGATCGATCAGAAGGGCGGCAGCCACAATCCGCGCTCGACCGTGGGCACGGTCACCGAGATCTACGACTATCTGCGGCTGCTGTATGCGCGGGTTGGCGTTCCCCACTGCCCAAACTGCGGTCAGGTCATCGCACGGCAGACCGGCGACCAGATCGTCGACGCCATCCTGGATCTCCCGGACGGAAGCCGTATCCTGCTCCTGGCACCCTTGGTCCGCGATCGAAAGGGCAACCACGAGCGGGTCCTGGGAGACATTCGCAAGGCCGGGTTCGTTCGCGCCCGAATCGACGGCGAGCTCCGCGATCTGGTGGACGAGATCGAGCTCGATCGCTACAAGAACCACACCGTCGAAGCGGTGATCGACCGGCTGATCGTTCGGCACGGCGATCAGGGTCTCGATCGCACACGCTTGACGGACTCGGTCGAAACCGCGCTCAAGCTCGGGGCCGGGCTGCTCGGGGTCTCGGTGCTCGGCGGCGAAGCAACCGCCGATCAGGAGCTGCTCTTCAGCGAGCACTTCGCCTGCCCCGATTGTGGGCTCAGCCTGCCGGAGATCGAGCCACGCAGCTTCTCGTTCAACTCGCCGCACGGTGCCTGCCCCGAGTGTCAAGGCCTTGGCACGCAGCAGCAGGTCGACCCCGACCTGGTCATCCCCAACCCGGATCTGTCGATTCGCGACGGCGCAATCGCGCCCTGGTCCAAGTCCAAGAACGAGCACGGCTACTACCTGCAGATGCTGGACGGTGTGGCGACCACGTTCGGCTTCGAGCTCGACGTCGCCTGGTCCGAGCTCGACGCCCGCGCCCGCGACGTGATCTTGAACGGCACCGGTCGCGAGAAGATCGAGATCCGCTATCGGACCCGTGGCGGCAGCCAGCGCAGCTACGAGACCCGCTTCGAGGGCGTCCTGGCGAATCTGGAGCGCCGCTATCAGAGCACCGACTCCGACTACGTGCGCGGCGAGATCGAGAAGTTCATGGCGACGCGTCCCTGCGGGGCCTGTGGCGGCAGCCGATTGCGTCCCGAGATGGTTGCCGTCACCGTCTGCGGTCGTTCGATCGTCGATGTCGTGACGATGCCGATTCACGCGCTCTCCGATTGGGTGGCCGACCTCGAGGACGGGGCCGGTCGGCGCGGCGGGCTCTCACAGCGCGACATCACCATCGCCCGCGAGATCCTCAAGGAGGTCGGCGCGCGTTCGGGCTTCCTGGTCGACGTCGGGTTGGACTACCTCAGCCTGGACCGACGCGCTGCGACGCTCTCGGGCGGCGAGGCCCAGCGCATCCGCCTGGCCACCCAGATCGGCAGCCAGCTCATGGGCGTCCTATACATCCTGGACGAGCCTTCGATCGGCCTGCATCAGCGCGACAACGCCCGCCTGGTGCGCACGCTCCTGGGACTGCGCGACGTCGGGAACACCGTCATCGTGGTGGAGCACGACGAGGAGACGATGCGCTCCGCCGACTGGATCCTCGACCTTGGGCCCGGCGCCGGTGAACACGGCGGCTACGTGGTGGCCGAGGGCACGGTGGCCGACATCGAAGCGCATCCGGAGTCGCTGACCGGTGCCTTTCTCTCCGGCAGGCGCGTGGTCCACGTGCCCGGTCACCGCCGCAAGGGAAGCGGTCATTCGTTGAAGGTCCATGGCGCTTCGGCCAACAACCTCAAGGCCATCGACGTCGAGATTCCCTTGGGCACGCTCACAGTGGTCACGGGCGTCTCGGGTTCGGGCAAGAGCAGCCTGGTGCTCGATGTGGTCTACAACCGGCTGGCCCAGCTGGTCAACGGCGCTCGGGTTCCGGCAGGCAAGCACGCCGGCATCGAGGGCTGGGAGTCGATCGACAAGGTGATCGACATCGACCAAAGCCCGATCGGCCGCACGCCGCGATCGAATCCGGCCACCTACGCCAACCTCTTCACGCCGATCCGCCAGCTCTTCAGCGCTCTGCCCGAAGCCAAGCTGCGCGGCTACAAGCCCGGTCGCTTCTCCTTCAACGTGCGCGGTGGCCGTTGCGAGGCCTGCGCCGGCGACGGAATCCTGAAGATCGAGATGCAGTTCCTTCCGGACATCTATGTGCCCTGCGAAGTCTGCCATGGCACGCGCTACAATCGCGAGACGCTCGAGATTCGCTACAAGGGCCGCAACATCGCGGAAGTGCTCGACATGTCCGTCTCCGAAGCGCTCGAGTTCTTCGATGCCCTGCCATCGATTCGGCGCAAGCTCGAGACCTTGGATGCAGTCGGGCTGGGTTATGTCAGGTTGGGCCAGCCGGCGCCGACCCTCTCGGGCGGTGAAGCCCAGCGCGTCAAGTTGTCGCGGGAGCTGTCGCGCATCGCAACCGGCAACACACTCTACATCCTGGACGAGCCGACCACCGGGCTGCACTTCGCCGACGTGGAGCGCCTCCTCGCGGTTCTGCAGGCGCTGGTGAACGCCGGCAACACCGTCCTGGTCATCGAGCACAACCTGGACATCATCAAGTCGGCCGACCACCTGATCGATCTCGGCCCAGAGGGCGGCGACCGCGGCGGGAGCTTGATCGTGACCGGCACCCCCGAAGTCGTCGCCGCCTGCCCGAGCTCGCACACTGGCACCTATCTTGCTCGGGTCTTGACCTCGAAGTGGGTTCCCGAACCGATTCGCATCGGACCATCGCCGGTCTAGCCGGCCCGTTCCGGCTGTGGCACACTGCAGCCGCATCGCTCCGCGCCGCGTTGGCGGCCGGCCGCCGTTCCTCAATGAGGAAGCAAGGAGTCTCCCATGACGCGAAGCGCTCGCGCCCCCATCATCCTCGGCCTGCTGTTGGGCCTGCTGCCTCTGGTCGCGGCAGGTTGCGGCTCCGACCCGACACCGGCTCCGCGCCGCCTGCCGGAGCCGAAGGCCGCCGAGGTCGTGGCCTTGCCCACACCGACCGAGAGCCCGACCGCCGTGGCCGAGCCGGCGGTCGACGAGGACCAGGCGGCGGAGCTCGACACGGTCGTGACGACGACGCTCGAGGTCGGGCTGCCCAGCGATGGCGATGCGCCGATCGTCCAGTTCGCGCGCATCGAGCCCAGTCCTTGGGAGCCCGAGATTCTTGCCGACATGCATCCCAACTTCTCGCTGCAGGCCAACGGCCGCATCTTCTACGAGTTCGATGGTGGCAGCAGCCGCGAGGGCTGGTATCAGACGGCCCTGACCCCGACGCTCGCCCTGGACTTCGTGAAGCTCCTCTGGGACGAGGTTGGCATCGCCGAGCTCGCCGAAGCGCTCGAAGCCCCCGACCCGGCCTTCGAGACCGAACTGAACGGGCAGCCGATCGGATCGGGACCCATCGGCGTCATTTATGTCGCCTCGACTGCCGGCGAGGTGCGTCTGGTGGTCTCCCAGTCCGATCTCGAGAATCCCAGCGGGCCCTATGCCGATCGGCTCAAGCGACTCGACGACATCATCCGGGCGCTCCAGCTCTGGCGCAACTACACCGAGTCCGAGGCATCGGATCTGGTCAAGACCGGAGTCGCTGGGACCCTCGGCTGGTGGCTCGACCGTCGCGTTCCCTACACGCCCGAAGCGGCGCTGGCCTTTGCGACGCTCGCGCGAGGCTATCTCCCGGCGAACGCCAACGTGGCCAGCTGGCCCCTTCAAGGTGCCGACGACCTCGCGCTCGCCGAGCAGGTCGACGCCGGCTTCGGCGCCGATCCCGTCGAGATCGCCCTGTCGCGCGACGACTACGTTCTGGTGCGGGCCGAGGAGCGCCGGCGCGGCGAGAGCTTCTGGGGTCCCTTGTGGCAGGTGGCGGATGGCAGCCGGTACCTGATCGGCGTGCGTCCGGCCGTTCCCGGCGCCAACCACAGCGTGATCGACTACCGGTACGGGGTGCCCAAGCGCGGCATGCAGCCGGCAGGAGGCGACTGAGCGCTGGCGACTCGGCGTGCACCCGATCCGGTCCGCGTCGGATCGAGACCTGGCTCAGGCTGGAGCGCGGGGCGGCCCGGGGTTGGAAGCCTGCTTCCGACCGCGCACAATTGAGGTCGATCACAGGCAGACCCACTGTCGGGCACCGATGCCGAAGTCGGGCCCGCCGAACCGATCCAAGGAGAACGAAACACCGTGAAGAAGCAGTTGCAGATCGCCCTCCGAGGCGCAGCCCTGAGCATGGCCCTGGTGGGCATGGTGGCCTGCGGCGACGCCGCGTCCGACTCGCCGTCGGAATCGGCCGGCGTGGAGGCGCCGGTCGACGGGGCCGGTAGCGCCGACACGAGCGACACGGCCGAGCAGGCGCCGGCCGCCACCGAGGCCTCCGCCGTCGAGTCCGGCGGCGAGGATGCATCGGCCGGCAGCGAGCTGGTCGGATGCGCCGCCTTCGAGGCCGAGTCGCGCTTCCTGCCGGTCGCCGACCTGGTCGCCGCGATCGAGGATCCGACCTGCGAGGCCGGTCAGAACCTGGTCTTCGTCGACGCGCGACCGCAGCTCGACTTCGAGTACGGTCACATCCCGGGCGCCATCAACGTGCCCTACTTCAACGTGGCGGCCTTCGTCGACGAGCTGCCGCGCGACAAGTGGCTCGTCATCTACTGTGAGTGCCCGCACGCCGAGGCGGTGCAGGCCGCCGACGCCTTGACCAGTCCCGAGAACGGCTTCACGATGGTCAAGGTCATCGACGAGGGTCTGGGTGGCTGGCGCGACCTCGGGCGCGAGATCGTGACCGGCGGCGACGCCGCCGCCGGCGAGGCGACGAGCGAGGGCTAGCCCGCATGGTCGACGCAGGGCGCCGACTGCCGCCGGGAATCGGTCGGGGTCGGCGCCCTGCCTGTCGTGAGGGCATGCGATGGCCCGTGCGGCTGGCGGGCCTGCTCCTGCTGGCGGCCACGGTCGGCGGCTGCGGTGACCGTCCCACCGGGCGCCTCGAGCTTCAGCTCCGCATCGCCGAAGCCGATCTGGGCGGATTGGCCGAGCTCCGGCTCGAACCCGACTGGGCGGGAGCCAGCCGTCACCCGAATCGCGACGCCGGTTGGCGACGGATCGCCCTGCTCGAGCGGAGCCTCGCCCTGTCGCCCGCGGGCAGCCTGTCGGTATCGGTCGCCTCGGGCGATCTTCCCGCCGGTCGCTACGATCGGGTGCTGGTCTCCACGCCGATCGTCTCGGGGCGGACTTCGAGCGGCGCGGTCGTGCCGGTCGTGAGCCACATCGAGCCGATCGCGCGAGACTTCGAGCTGCCCGGCGGGTCGAGCCTGCGCATCGCGATCGATCTGGTGCTGCGTCCGGCAGCCGCCGGCGGCCAGGGATTCGAGATCTTCGTCAAACAGGCCGAGCTCCTCGAGACTTCCCAGGCGGAGGCCGGCGGCGAGGTCGGCCGATGACGCGGCCGCGTGGCTTCGGCCTGGTCGCCAGCCGGCTCTGGGAGATCGAGGGCGGCGATGCCGAGACGATCGCGCGCCGCGCGCGCGCGATGGGGCTTGGCTGGGTCCTGATCGAGCTCACCCGAGAAGGCCGCGAGCTGGTGCCTCCGGCGGCGCGGCCGGCCCTGTCCCGGATCACCGATCGCTTGCAGGCGCGCGGCATTGCCGTCTTCGGTGCCGCCAGCCCGGCTCGATCTCGCGAACCCGATGCCGACGATGCACGGCCGGGGGCCGAGCTTGCCCGAGACTATTCCGTCGACGGCTGGTTCCAGCCCCTGCGCGTCCACCCGCCGCAGACTGGAGGCCATCGGTCGGTGTCGCAGCGATCGCGCGTCATGACCCGCGCATCCCGGCAGATCGAGCCTGGACCTGAACGGACCGCGTTCGTGGCATCGCCGGAGCCCCTTCTCCTCTGGGTGCCGAGCCCGGGCGCCGTCGGCCTGTGCCTGGTCGATGCAAGCCTGCATGACCTGGCCGTTCCCATCTTGGATCTGGCATGCCAGGCAAACCGACGGCTGCCGAGTGCGGCGCGGGAGAGCCGTCTCGGCGAGTTTCTTGGTCTGGCCTCGGAGGCCGGTTGGGAGAGCCATGGCCTTGCCGATTGGAACCTGCTCGATCCGGTCGAGCTGGCCCTGCTGTTCCGTCCTCGCAGGGCGACGGAGCTAGCGACCGGATCGGAGCCAAGGCAGCCAGCAACAGGCCTCCGCCGCCCCGGAGAGGCGCCACTCCCGCCCGTCGAGGTATAGCCGCGCTGGCAGCTCGCGCCCCGAGGCGTCCCAGACGTGCAGGCTGGCCGCCGCTACGCCGCGCGTCCATTCGGCCGCGAGACCGAGGCTGCCCAGCGACAGCGCGCGCGCCGAAGCCGGCGCAGCCAGACGTGCCGCCTCGAGCTCGAGCCAGCCGGCAACGACGCGATTGGTGACGACCACCAGGCCGCTGCCGTGATCGACCGCGAAGGGCTGCCGACCCGGCTGCAGCGGATCCGCGTCCCTCGGTTCCGTCTCGGACCGGGCCGGCCGCAAGCGAAGCGACCAGGCCACGGGCGCTTCGCTGGCCACGATCTCGATGCCATCGCCCCTGGGCTCTGGCGCTCCGTCGTGCGCCCGCTGGGGCGCCACGGCCTTGGCCTGCCTGGCTGTCGCGGCGGCATCGGCCTGCCAGGGGCTGGGACACCGGCTGCCATAGGCCGCCGCCACGATGGCCAGGTCGGCCAGGCTCATGCGGCCATCGCCATCCAGATCGGCACAGTCGGGGTCGAAGGGCGGATCCGTCTTCAGCTGCCCGGCCACTCGCGCGACGTCGCTCAGGTCGACGCGGCAGTCGGGGACGACATCGCCCAGACGCAGCTCGCCGGTCGGCAGGCGGTTCAGGCCGCGGCGCAGCGAGATCGCTCCCAGGTCCGCGACCAGGCCGCAGGCCAGGCTGGCGGTGACCTCGAGGCTGCCGGCGGGCAGGCCATCGATGGCGTAGCGGCCACTGATGCCGGTCCAGCCCGCACGATCGCCGACCCAGACGAGGGCCGACTCGACCGGTCGACCCGCGAGCGTCAGCCGTCCGGTTGCCAAGGCAGCCTCGCTGGGGCAGACCGGGTTGGCGAAGCGGACGCTGGTCGCCACCGTCTGCCCACACGGGCTGTCCTCGACCTGGAAGCCCGAGACCTCGACCTCGCCGCCGAGGAAGGGCAGGAGATCCAGCCCGCGCGGCACCACGAAGGCGCTTTCCTCACCCGCGCAGTCCAGCAGCACGAAGCCGTCCAGATCGCAGTTGAAGCGGCGCCCGCGAAACCCCAACCGACCCTGGCGCGTGATGGCCTCGTAGGTGGGCGGATCCAGCGCAACCGAGGCATGGACCAGGGCGGCCGGATCGTCCCGGCGTCGGGCGCGCCACAGCACGTGTAGCCGCGACAGGGCGTCGATCGCGGCGATGGGGTGTTCACCGTGGCTGACGATTCGGCTGCCGTCGACCCGGCTGGGCAACAGCTCGGCCTGTCCGTCGGAGACGCTGGCATAGATTCGCGAACCTTCGGAATCGTCACGCGACTCACGCCAGACGGCGAGCACCCGCCCTCCCGGGCCCGCCGCCAGGCTCGCCTCGAGCAGGGCCCCACGCGTCGGCAGGTAGACCCTCCGGTCGGGTTCCCAGAAGCGGTCGCGTCCCGGCAACCGCGCCATGCGCAGCTGGCCCTGGCCGCGGCGCTGAATCCACAGCGCATAGACCTGGCCATCGCTGGCCGCCGCCAATCGCGGCGACTCTTGGGGGCTGGCGTCCGAGCGGGTGCTCAGGCGCGCGTTGGGCCACCAGACGCGGCCACCGGGCGGCAGGA
Organism: Caldilineae bacterium; assembly: GCA_020634625.1. Classification (GTDB taxonomy): domain Bacteria; phylum Chloroflexota; class Anaerolineae; order Epilineales; family Epilineaceae; genus JACKBJ01. The sequence goes on from JACKBJ010000001.1 coordinate 172,458, forward strand.
CGCTGGCGTAGATCTCGCTTTCTCCGCTTCGGGTATCCTGCCAGGCGGCGTGTAGCCAGCCATCCTTGGCGATCGCGAGAGCCGGCGCCCGCTGATCGCCTTGCGGCGGATGGTCGAAAGGCTGGTTGGGCAGCCACTCGCCGCTCGAGACGCGCGCCGTGTAGTACAGATCGGCGCTGCCCCGCCGATAGTCCTCCCAGACGATGTGCACCGTCCCGTAGGGATCCGCCGCGATCGCCGGCGCTGCCTGGCTGGTGCCGGGAGCATCGTCGTTGACCCGGACTGGCTCGGTCCAGACGCGCCGGCCGGCCGGAAGCCGTGTGTGGTAGATGTCGGCGTCGACGCCGCTGGCCTGCTCGTAGGCCACATGGACCGCTCCGAGCCCATCGATCGCGATCGCCGTGCGTCCGATTGTTTGGCCGAGTCCGGCATGCCAGACCCGGATATCGGACGACCAGCTGTCCTCGCCCGGCAGGAGCCGCGCATAGTAGAGGGCATCTCCTGGGGCCAGGCGGTCATCGACCCAGACGGCGTGCAAGCTGCCCTCGGCTCCCGCGGCCAGCGCCAGGTTGCGCTGGGCAGCGCCGCTGGCATCGTCGTCGACCGCCACCGGCACGCCCCAACGGAGCTCGGACTGCTGGTTCGGCGCGGCCGCCACCGAATGACCCGCGAGCGTCGACGGAGCCAAGGTGCGCGACCCGATCGTCGGCTGCCCGAGCCGTTCCGGGCCGGACTGAGACAGCGGCAGCGAAACCAGACCCGAACCGCCGAGCGTCAGGGCCAGCAGGACGGCGGCCCGTCGATGCACCGGTCGACGGTCCACGGGCCGCTCGACCTGGCGGCGCCCTGGCCGCTGCCGCGCGATCGACGTGGGCTCGGGATCGGGAGTCATGTCCCTAATATAGCAGCCGCGGATCACGGCCGGCCTCCACCATGGCCGCCAGCGCCGCATCGTATCGCGGCGCGATCCGCGACCAGTCGAAGCGTGCCATCGCCTGACGCAGGCGCTCGTCCCAGATCAGCCGCGGCGCGACGGAGGCGCGCGAGACGGCCTCGATCAAGGCATCGGCCAGCGTGCCTGCCGGATACAAGGTCTCGGAATGCCATTCTGGCGGGACGATCTCGGGATAGGCCAGCCGGTCGGGCAAGATCGGCCGACAGCCGCAGGCGATCGCTTCGCAGACCGAGACGCCGAAGAACTCGTGCGCCGCGCTCGAGACGACGAGATCGGATTGCCATAGCCAGGCGGCGTAGTCGCTTCGGCGGGCCACGTGACCGAACTGCACGATGCGATCGGGCCAGCGCCGACGCGCCGCCTCGAAGACCGGCGGCACCGAGACGAAGGACTCGCCGAGCAGCACGAGCTCGAAGTCGAGGCCGCGTGCGTGCAGCACCTGGATCGCATCGAAGAAGGACTCGGGGTCCTTGTCGTGCTCCCAACGATGATTCCAGAGGATTCGCGGCGGACCCGGCCGTCGCGCTCGCGGCGGCGAGCCTTCGAGCGATGCCAGATCGAGTCCGACGGGCTGGATCTCGCAGCGCGCCGTCAGCGTCGTGACGGCCTGGGGCTCGCGCGCATCCGGGAAACCGTTCAGGAATCCCGGCAGCGCCGCGAGAAAGCTGTCCCGGTTGTAGGCGGAGTTCCACCAGACGCGATCGGCGGCCAGTGCCGAGCTGAGGTTCACGAAGGGATAGTGCAGATCGCGCCGCGCGGCGCGGGCTCGGCGGGATCGGTTCCAGCCGGGATGCGGCTCCAGCGCGGGATAGGCCAGCTGGTTCTCGTGCATGTAGAGGACGACCGGGACCGATGTGAGCCGATCGCGGACCAGGCCCAATAGGCCGGCCAGGTCGATCATGTCGCTGACCAGCAGCACCTCCGGCTGCCAGCCCGAGCCGACCAGGGCGTGGAGCTGGCGAGCGATGCTCAGCGCAGCACCGTGCATCCGCCACTTCCAGAAGCGTCCGGGCATGGACAGGAGACGCAGATCGTGGCGGGTCGACGCCTGGTAGCCCTCCGCCCAGGCCTGGTGCGAGCCGGTGAGATAGGGCTCGATGAGCAGGACGCGCAGTGGCTCAGGCGGAAGGCGACCCAAGGGCATCCGGGTTCAGGGCGCTGCCGGCGATGCCTGGCCCGTGCCGGCACGCGCCGTGGCCGTCGCCGGCGTGCTGCCGTCTCGGGTCAGGTTCACCTCGATCTCGAGCGGGGTGATGCTGATCTCGCGCACGCCCTCGGGCAGCCGAAGCGTCGGTGCCAGGCGCCCGGCACCCGGCTCGCGTCCCGTGAGGTCGATGAAGGCTTCCATGTCGGCTTCCCGAATTGCGTCGAGCAGGGGCTGCGCGCCGCCAACCAGCACCCGGACCCGGGCCGGATTGACCTGCGCGCTGAAGCCGGCTGGAATCGAGAGGATCCGAACCGGGATGTCGAGCGACCGCGTCCCTTGGAGCGGCTTCACCCGCACCGTCACGGTCACGCCGTCCGGTGCGTTCACCGCCTCGACGCCCTCCGGCAGCGCGAGCGGCACGCGTGCGACCAGATCGCTGGTGATGCCCGTCACGTCGACGCTCGGGCTCAAGCCGTCGCGCAGCGCGTCGATGGCCTCGCTGGATCCCGCCAGCTGAACCGTCTCGGGCTCGACCTCGAACCCGACCACCCGGTAGCCCTCGGCCGGGGCACCGGTGTAGCCGGCCAGCACGAAGACCGGCTCGCCCTGCTGCTCCACGCGCAGATCGACATCGACCTGGATGGGATCGATGAGGACGTCCGTCACCTCACGCCCGAAGGCGTCCAGGGCGACCAGTCGAACGCCCTCGACCAGGCTGCGCTGGTTGAGCCGGGGCAGGCTCGCCAAGGGCGCCGCCACGCGATCGACCCGTTCGACCTGCGGTCCGGCACCCAGGACACGGGCGCGGCCCGGCATGGCCTGCCGGCTGGTCAGCGAGTAGCCCAGCGGCGGGTCCGAGCCGAGCTCGACGTCGATCTCGAAGCTGCGGCTGGTCCTCGGCGCCACGCGCAGGCCGACGCTGTCCGGCTTGACGCTGGCGATCCGTATGCCCCGACGAATGCAGCGCAAGGCCTGACGACAGTGGGCAACCACCCGTCCTTCGTAGTTCGTGTCGTCGGGCCCGACGTCGGAGAGGTCGACGCTGGCCACGAGGTCCTCCGGCCGCATCGCCTTGAGCTCGTCCTCGACACCGCGCAGCTCGACCTTCACGCTGCGTTGATCGGGCCGGTACCAGGCCAGGTTCTCGTCGAGGCCGACGAAGACGATCTCGATCCGCACCTCGGAGTCGGGCGCCGGAAGGGTGACTTTCGTGATCGGTCGCACGCGCGCCACGCTGGAAAGCCAGACCACGAAGGCCAGCACCAGGGCCAGTCCAAGCGAGGCAAGCCGCTCGCGGCCAGGCTTGCGACCGGCGGCCAGCCAGCCGGCGACGGTGTCAATCACGAAGGTCATCCGATGTCGGTGACGGGACGCGGGGAGTCGGCTCCGGCTCGCGCTCGATGGCGTCCTCCGCGTCGTCGACCACGCCGAGCTGCCGGAGCAAGCCAGGCAAGCGTCGGCGTAGCGCCAGGCCCGGCGCGGACTCTGCGAAGGGCCGGACGACCGGCTCCAGAGCCCGGATGGTCGCCGGTGCCTCCGGCTCGAGGAGCGCCCGATAGAGCCGTTGGGCGAGCGCACCCTCGTCCAGACGCCGGGTCAGCCGACCGTCCTGCGCCATCGAGACGATGCCGCTCTCCTCGGAGACCACGACCGCCACCACGTCGGCGCTGCGCGTGATGGAGATCGCCGCCAGGTGCCGGGTTCCGAGCCCGCGCGACTGCGTGGTCTGCTCACCGAGGGGAAGCACGACCCTCGCGGCGGCGATCCGGCCGTTCCGAACCACGACCGCCCCGTCGTGCAAGGGCGAGTTCGGGTAGAAGATCTGTGCGAGGAGATCCTCGCCGAGCGCGGCATCCAGGGCAACACCCCGCTCGGTGAGCTCGTCGAGCCGGCTGCCGCGCTCGATGACGATCAAGGCACCGTGGCGCTGATCCGCCAGGCGACGGGCGGCCAGGGCGATGACCGTGGCGAAGCCCGAGTCGAGGCGCTCACCCGCACGCAGGCTGAACAGTCCCGGCCGACCGAGGCGCTCGAAGGCACGGCGCAGCTCGGGTTGAAAGATGACCGGCACCGACACCAGGATGGCCGGCAGAATCGCGCGCAGGATCCCCTGAAATGCCGGAAGCTGCAGATACTGGCTCACGACGAAGACGAACAGCACCAGGATCAGGATCCCGCGCAAGAGCTGGGCGGCTCGGGCGCCTCGGACCACGTACAACAGCCCGTAGATCAGCGCGGCGACCAGCAGCACGTCGAGGACCTCGGAAGGGCCCATCGACAAGATGTAGATCCAGAGGTCGCTCAGCTGATTCATGGTGGCTCCGGGCGGCCCGGGCGGCGGCAGCGCCGCGCCAGGCTCAGCCCAACAGCGGGGCTCCGCCGACCAGCCAGGCCAACAGCGCCCGCTGCGCGTGGAGTCGGTTCTCGGCTTGCTCGAAGACGCGCGCCGCGCTGCCGTCCATCGCGCCGGCGCTGATCTCTTCGCCACGATGGGCCGGCAAGCAGTGCATCACGATCACATGGGCAGACGCGCGCGCGATACAGGCCTCGTCCAGCCGGTAGGGCAGGAACGCGGAACGGCGCGAGGCCGCTTCTTCCTCCTGGCCCATGCTGGCCCAGACGTCGGTATAGAGCACGTCGGCACCGTCGATCGCGGCGAGATCCGACGTCGACTCGACGGCGCCCCCGCTCATGCGCGCGAGCGCGGCCGCGCGCGCCAGCACCGTCGCGTCGGGACCGTAGCCTTCGGGATGGATGATGCTGACCGACATCCCCGAGAGCGCGCCGCCCAGGAGCAGCGAATGCGCCACGTTGTTGCCGTCGCCGAGGTAGGCGAGACGGCGACCGGCGAGCGAACCGAAGGTGTCGCGGACGGTGAGCAAGTCGGCCAAGCCCTGGCAAGGATGGAACCGGTCGGAGAGGCCGTTGATGACCGGGACGCTGGCCTGGGCCGCCAGCTCGACGACGTCGGCGTGTGCGAAGACCCGCGCCATCACCGCATCCACATAGCCCGAGAGCACGCGCGCGACGTCGGCGACCGCCTCGCGCTGTCCCAGACCGACCTCCGCCGGCGATAGGTAGAGCGCCTGCCCGCCGAGCTGCAGCATGGCGACATCGAAGGACACCCGCGTGCGGAGCGACGGCTTGGTGAAGACCATCGCCAGGACCTTGCCTGCCAGCACCGGTTCGAGCCGTCCCCGACGCTGATCCTCGCGCAGCCGATCGGCCAACGTGAGCAAGGCCGCGAGCCGTTCGGGGCCAAGCTGGTCCAGGCTCAAGAAGTCCTTCATGTCCAGGTCCGTTCGGGCATGGGCGGCAGGCTCGACGACGCCTCAGCGCCGCAGTATAGTGCTCGCGCGCGGCCGGGAGCAAGCCCGGCTCGAGCCAGCTTCCGCTCGGCGCTCAAGCGCCCCGCGACAGTCCGATCGCGGCGACCAGCATGGCGAGCATCGTCATGCCCTGCGTTGCGTGAAAGACCCAGCGCGACCGGCCGGTGTCGAGCTCGACCTGATAGGGCCACTGCAGCACGAACAGCATCGCGACGCAGGCAGTCGCGACCGGGCTGCCCGTACCTGCCAGCGTGGCCAGTCCGAGCAGCTGCCCGGCGACGATCTGCTGCCGCCGCGTCGTGCCAAACGGCCCGTCGCGATCGGCGATCGACGCGCGGTAGACGATGGCGAAGGCCGCGAAGAGCATGGCGGCCGGCCAGACGCTCAGCCACCAGTGCGCCAGGTCGAGCAGGTTGCCGGCGGCCACCTGTAGGTTGGCATCGATGCGAGCGCCGCCGCCGGTGACCCGCCATGCGATGATGGCGGGACACCAGATCTCGGCCATGCCGCGTTCCCATCCATCCCGAGCCGGCAGTCGACCGCGCCGCAACACGCTGAGGACCCAGGCGGCCAGCACCGCGACCATGGCCACCATCGCGCCGGGCTCGAGCGTCCAGAGCAGCGCCGCGACCAGGAGCAGCTGCCAGCCGGCCCCCTGGCGCAGGGCCGGCGCGAAACGCGCCAGCCGCGCCGTGGGTCGCGGCAGGGGAACCGAATCGATGCCGGCCGGGTCGATCAGATCGCGCCAGAGTCGACCCAGCAGCGGAACCGCGACGAACCAGGCCACCACCAGCCGCGCCATCAGATCGAGGTCCGGCCAGCCGGGTCCGGACGCCAGGCTGCCGCAGACGAAGGCCCAGGTGGCACCGAGGACGTAGCGATTGGGCCGCCAGGCGAATCGGATGTCGAGCGATGGGTCCGCCGGTGCGAACGCGGCGTCCGATGCCCGCTCCGTCCGCTCCCGACTAGCCACCGGCCACCATCGCCCGCGCTCCCATGACCCAGCGCTCGGCCAGCTCGAGATCGATCGGCAACACGCCTTGCGCCGCGACCAGCTCGACGATCCGCGCCGGGCTGGCCTGGGCCAGAGCCGGCAGGTCGGCGATGCCCGCCTCGGCCAGGAGCCCGGCGTAGATCGGCGTGATGCCCGCGACCTGTCGCAACACGGCGATGGGATCGGGTTGCGCGGGTGCGCTGGCCATCGGTTGGCTTGGCTCGCCATCCGGCGTGTGGCTCGGCTCGGCCGGTTGCCGCGCGGGAGGCGGCGACGCCGGGATGGGCGTTGCCGGGAGCTCCTCGATCGCGGGCCTGGCTTCCCCCGGCCAGGCTCCGCTCGGCACGGGTGCCTCGCGAGCACCGCCCTCGGATGGCCCGGAGGCCTCCGGTTGGGCCGCGCCCCATCGACGACGCCCAAGCAAGGTCAGCAGGCCGGCACCCAGCGGCCAGGCCAGGAGCAAGGCGAGCGGCAGCAGGGCCCCGCAGAATCCGACCAGGCTGCTGAAGGCGATCATGAGCAGGCTGCCGATCAAGACCGCCAGGAAGCCAGCGCCCAGACCGGCGCGGCCGCTGCGTCCAGCAGCCGGCCAGAGACGCCGCCCGATGAGCTCACCCACCCCCACGACGCCGACCGCCAATGCCCCCAGATAGAGGAAGACGGGCAGCACGAGCAGGGCCAGAAAGGGCAGCAACACGAGCGACAGCAGGCCGAGGAACAGGGTCATCGCGCCGGACCCGGAGGCCGCGTCACGCACGTTGTCGAGGGCCTCGGGTATGACCTGAACGGCAAGCGCACCGAAGACCACTGCGAAGCCGACCATCGCCAGGATCCACTTCAGCGCATCCAGCCAGCGTCGACCGCTCGTGCCCGACGCGTCGGCGACGCCGTGCACCACGGCCCCCTCGGAGCGGTCGATCTCGCCGGTCGCGCGCACGTCGCCCTGCACATTGGCGCCGCGCTCGAGGACCAGGTCGCCATCGGTGGTCACGCCGCCACCGACGATCCCCGAGACCGTGACATCGCCGCCGGCCGCGATGCTCCCGTCGACGCGCCCGGCCACGGTCACCTGGCCCCGGAGCGCCGCCAGATCGCCGAGCACGGAGCCCGAGACCGTTGCGTCGCCGCCGAGAGCCGCCGCGTCGCCCATCACCTGTCCGCCGATCTCGAGGTCTCGACCGACGGCCACGTCGCCCATGACCACGCCGCTGAGGCGCGCGCTGCCCAAGGGGACGTTGACGCTTCCCCCGACGGTCGCGCCCTGCTCGAGATAGAGGCTGCCGCCCATCACGAACAGGTCGCAGGCGAGCTCCCGACCGGATTCGATGGTGACGTCACCCAGCCATTCGAAGCACTCGTCCTCGGCCTGGGCCGCAACCGACCGGGGGACCGCGGCCAGGAGCAGCAGGCCGAGAAGGAAGGCCCCCATCCAAGGGCCGAAGGGGGATCTGCTTCGCTTCACGATGGATCTCCTAGCGGTGCGGCGGGATCAGGAGCGGCGTGTGCTCGAGCGCGCGGGAGCCGTACGGGGAAGCACGAGCGCGGCAAACCATAGCATTGCCAACGCCGCGGCCAGGAGCCCATATAGGAGCCATGCCTGACCGCTGCCGGCTACTATAGCCCCCAGTCCGTCCAGAAAGGAAATCGTCCCGGGCACCAGACCGCGCCCCAGTGTGGTTGCCGCGGCGAGCCGGCCAGGCCCGGGAAGGCCGTCCACGACACCCGCGATCGCCGAGGCCAAACCACCGACCGCCGCAAGGATGGCGAGGATGCCGAGCAGACGGCGTTGCCAGGCCGGGGCACGTCGCGACTCTTCGGCGATCCGGGCCAAGGCCCGCGATCCGAAGTTGGGCGGGGGCTCGACCAGGCGCTCGGCGCGAAGCAGACCCTCGAGCGCCTCGAGCTTCCGCCACTCATGCCGACAGGCTTCACAGCCGAGCAGGTGCGTCTCGAAGCCGGCCTCGTCGACCTGGCCTTCGGCGGCGTTGTCCAGCGCCTCGGCCATCAGCTCGCAAGCGTCATCGCATGGCATCGCATCAACCCTCCCGTCGTATGAGCGGCCAGAGCCGGCTTGCGGTCCTGCTCCCGATCGGCGGAACCCGCATGTGGAAAGTCGGAATCCTGGGCCAAGACCTCCGCCAGCTGGCGGCGTGCGCGATGCAGCCGGCTCTTGACCGCGGAGACGCTGGTATCGGTCACCTCGGCGATCTCGGCATAGCCCAGGTCGTGCCAATAGCGCAGGACCACCACCAACCGATCGGTGTCCGGCAAGCTCGTCAAGAGCCGCTCGACGCGGTCGGCCCGATCGGAACGCTCGGCCGACTGCTCGGGATCCGGCACGTTGGCCGGGATGGCGCGCCAGGCTGGCAGGCCATCCAACGAGATCTCCTGCATGCGCCGCCGCCGCAGCCGATCGATGCAGTGATGCGCGGTGATCGATAGGACCCAGGTCGAAAACGGGCGTGCCGGATCGTAGCTCGCCAGCGCGCGATAGGCCTTCAAGAAGGCCTCCTGCGCCGCATCCTCGGCATCACCGGCGCTGCCGAGCATGCGATAGGCCAGGCTGAAGACGGGACGCTGATAGGCCTCGACCAGATGGCCGAAGGCCTGATCGTCTCCGGCGCGCGCTGCAGCGATCCAGGCGCTCTCGTCACTCATGTCGGTTCCTCTCCTTCGACAGATGCCAGGCCCTACGCATCGCGCGGCCGACGGGTTGCACCGTCGCTCGCCGGTTTGCCCCTGCCGCCTGGCCTCTCTAGAATCGGCGCCGGGGGGTGAGCGCGATGAACTCGGATCGGATCCTGCTCGACTATACCGGAACCTACGGCGGTCGCGCATCTCGCGACGAGATCCTGCGCGCGCTCAAGGAAGCGCTGGCGCTCGTCGAACAGACGCCCGGCGAGGCGCAGCTGTCCTGCGCCGGGCTGCGCATCGAGCTGCTCGACGCCGGCGGCGCGGCGCCGGCTCAGGATCAAGGCGTGGCGCCCTGACCCAGATCCTGCTGATAGAGTCGGAACAGGCGATCCCAATCCGCGATCTCGATCGCGCCCTGCGTCTTGCGTCCGTTGATGAGATAGGTCGGCGTTCCCTCGAAGCCTTGCGCATAGGCGAAGGCGGCCGAGGCGTCGATCCGGTCTCGATGGCGACCGGATCGAAAACAGCTGCCGAAGGCCTCGGGGTCCAAGCCCTCCTCGCCGGCCAGGCGCTCGAGGTTCTCGGGATCCAGCGGCTGGGCGCTGGTGCCACCCGCCATCGCGAACACGGCATCGTGGTAGCTCCAGAATCGCCCTTGCTCGCCCGCGCAATGGGCGGCTCTGGCCGCATCGATCGAGCGATCCCCGCGGATCGCGAAGTCTCGAAACACCACGCGAACGAAACCCTGCGCCAACCAGGTCTGCTTGAGCCAAGGCAGCACGACGGTGGCGAACTGGCGGCAGTTGGGACACTGGTAGTCCGAGAACTCGACGATGGTCACCGGCGCGTCGGCCGCTCCGATGAAGGGATCGCCCTCGGGCGTCACGCCGGTCCCCGGCTCGACCGATCCCCCGGACACGGGATCGGCTGGCGTGATCGCGACGTTGTCGGCCGGCGCCGCGTCAACCGGAAGGGCCGTCGCCGCGGTGCCGACCGCACCCGCCATCGGGGCGAGCCCCCGCTCGCGGGCGATCAACAACCAGGTCGTGCCCCCGGCGAGCAGCACCAGGGCCAGGAATCCCAGCAGCAGACCGGGACCGATCACGATCGCGGAGTCCTTGCCAGCGCCCCGGGACGCGGCCTTGACCGGCTTGCTTCGGCTCATCGGACAGCGCTCCTTTGCGATGGCGCGGCATCGGCCGGCGCGGATCCATCCGGCAGGGTGCCCGACGGCACGCCGATCGACAGATTGTCGAGCCAGGCCTGGCTGGGATCGACCGCATCGGGCTGGAAGAGGTTGAGGATGATCTCGACGCGCCGTCCGGACCAAGCCGAGAGGTCGTAGTCGAAGGAACGCCAGCTCGAGCCCGTGTCCTCGGCCAGGGGCCGCTCGCGCGTCAGGTAGCTGGCGGGTCGATCGGAGCGTTCGTCGTCGACGACGATGACCTCGAGCCGATCGCGTCGCCGACAACCCGTCGCGTCACAGTTGAGGCGACCGTCGATGCGGTAGCGTCCCGAGAAGGTCGGTGAGCCCATGGGCAGGCGCAGGACCTGGCTCAGCGTGCTGTTGCCCCCCCCGCCGAGCTCCGGCTGACCCACGAACGCGGCGCCGAGGACGGCCGCCGCGCGGCCGCTGAAGGCCGCGTCGGGACCGGCCGCCCGTGCCGGCGCGCTGCCGCTCAGCCGCCAGGATGTCAAGGCGTCCGCCGCTTCGAAGTCGGCGTTGACGATCGCATTGGGCGCGTAGGGCAGACGAATCTCGAGCCCGCGCGCGATCGGCTGGTCGGGCCAGAGGCCGAATCCGACCGCCGCGGCACCGATTTCCAGCGCGCCGGCCCCGCAGATGGCCTCGCCCAGGCCGGCCTCGATTCGAACCTGCCCGCCGTCGGGCAGGCGTGCCTGCAACCACCAGCGCGCGCCAGGCCCGGCGGGAACCGGCACGCCCTTCGGCCCAAGGACGCGGGCGACGAGCGGCGCGCAGTCCGGCTCGGTCGCAGGACCGAGCGCCTGGTTCCGCAGCAGCGTCGGCAGCCAGAGCCGTCCGGCCTCCGGTGTCGGCGCAACCGTCGCGCTGCCCGCCTCTCGGCTCGGCGTGGCCGAAGCCGGCCCCGGACCGAGGGCGGTCGGCGTCGGGCTCGGCGGGACGCGCGTCGCCGTCGGCGGCGTCGGGCTGGGGCTCGTAGGCGTTGGCGCCGTCGGCGGGGTCGCGCTGGGCGGTTCCGGGCTGGGACCGGGCCCATCGACGAGGGTCCAGGCCTGGGGCTCGCCCGGCAGCGTGGACCAGTTTCCGGCCCGGTCGCTGGCGCGCGCCGCGAAGGCATAGCGACGGCCGGGCCGGCCCTCGAAACGCCAGCCGGCGGTGCCGCTCAGGCGATCGGCCGGCCAGTCGCGCGCCTCGCCGACCGGCTGCCAATCGGGCGGGTCGCCGGGTGACCAGCCCTCGCTGACGAAGACCTGGTAGGCGCCGATCCCGGTGCCGCCATCGGCGGCGTCGACCACCAGGTCCAGGCCCGGATCGGCCGAGCGCTCGGGCAAGCCCTGGACCTGCGCGCGGAACGGCGCGTAGGCGTCACGCTCGACCAGGATCAGCGGCCGCCCCGCCATCACCGGCGACTGGTTGCCCGGGTTGTTGCGGTTGGTCGTGCCCGGCAAAGTCAGCAAGTGCTTGCCGCCGACGGGCGCCACCTGCCGACTGGTCAGAGCGCCGTCCGCATCCAGCGCATGGATGCTCGCCTCGGGGCCGGTGGCGAAGAGCTCCACTTGCTGTTCGGCCCGCAGCCAGTTCCAGACCAGCTGCACCCGCGAGTCGGGCGGGCGGTAGAACAGCAGACGCTGGCTGAAGTTCGCATCGCGCGGTGGTCGCCAGAGCAGCTCGGCGCCGGACAGCTCGCGGCTGGCCAGGGCCAAGGCGGCATAGGCCGGCCGAGGCACGCCGGCCAGGCGAGGATCGAGGCGCCAGCAGGCCTGGCCCTCGGGCGGCGTCCAGCACTGGTTGCTGGCATGGTTGCGCACCAGGCCGAAGGCGTCATAGCTCGACGGTCCGTTGCCGCAGTCGTCGTACAGCTGAAACAGGATCTGCACCTGGACCCGCGAGGCCAGGCCCTCGGCCAAGGCCTGCCAGACGTAGCCGGCCTGCTCCGGCGCGCTGGCCCGCCAGGGACTGGTCGGGTCCCAGCAGGGGCCGGGATGCTCCGACCAGATCGGAACCCCCATCTCGGTGACCCAGATCGGCTTCTCGGGCAGGCCTCGACCGGCGAGCAGACGCCGCGCCTGAGCCGGGCCGGTGACCAGCAGGTTGGGATAGACATACCAGTGCCAGGCGGCCGCGTCGAAGTACCAGGCATGGCGCCGAACCAGCGGGCTCTGCCCCGCGCGGGCCACCAGGGCGTCCAGGAAGGCGTTGTACCAGGTGCCGGCGCTCGCGTCGTCGGCGATCCCGCCATGCAGCACGATCGCGCCCGGGTCGATCCAGTGGATCACCAGGTAGGCAACCTCCAGGTAGCGCGCGAACTGCGCCGGGCTGCCGCTCCAGAAATGGGCCAGGTTGGGCTCGTTGCCGATCTCCCAGGTGCGAACGCCGGAATCGCTGGGCCAGCCCATCGCGCGCGCCAGCTCGCCGCCGGGGCCGTAGCGCGTCACGCTGGCCGCGACGAAGCGGGCCCAGGGATGGTCCGGATTGACCCGCAGCGCCAGGGCCGGATCGTCGGTGGTCCCGGCGGCGCCGATGAAGATCGGTCGGTCGAGGCCGCTGGGCGGCGCCGCTTCGGGGCGTAGGGGCGGCTCGGCCTCGAGGCCGCTACGCAGGCCAAAGGGATCCGGACCGCGCAGCAGCGCCGAGCGGCCGTGGCCGGCGACCGGAGTCATGGCGGGACGCACCGCCGACTGCCCCGCAAGGATCGTGGAATGGAATCCAGGCGTGCCCTGGAGGATGGCCAGGGTGCGCAGGCCAGCGGCCCGGTCGCGCTGGACGATCCCGTCCGAGACCTGCCAGTCGTAGGCGCCTGGCGTGGTCTCGATCATGTCCCAATACAGCGACCAGCGGTTCCAGCCGCTGCCGGCCGCCGCCGCCTTGCCGTAGCGATCCGAGAGATCGGCGGCCGGCAGTCGCTCGGAGCGCTCGATCCCACCGTCGGGTCGTCGCGACGCGTGCAGGTCCATCAGGTCGACGTGCGCCAGGCCAAAGGCCGGCAGGGTCTCGACCGGGCCCTGCTGCAGCGCGGCGGCTGGTCGGGCCGCCTCCACCAAGGTCGGTCGCGAGGGACCCATGAACAGGCACAGGCCGACCGGTAGCAGGGCCAGACAGGGCCGTCGCCAGGTCGCGGGTCGAGCGGCCCCGTCGCCGCGCATCGGGCTCGGCATGCCGGTCAGCGCGATCCGTGGTTCTTGAAGACCGCCGGCGCGAAGAGGTTGTAGAGCGTTGGAAGCGGGGTGGCGTTCGGATCGGGGGTGGCCGGCACGCGAGTCGGTGTCTGGGTCGGGGTGTTCCCACCGCCGCCTTGGACGGCGACCGGCTCGGACAGGGCGGAGCTGTTGCCGTTGGTGTCGGTGCAGCTGGCCGTCACGAACTTGTGCGCGATCGGACCGGGCGCCTCGAAGATGAACAAGCCGGTGGTCGCCTCGGCCTTGACGGCGCCCTCGTACCACCGCGCCTCTCCCTTTTCGTCGGAGTAGATCTCGACGTCGCCGCCGCGGCAGCTGGAGGCACTGCCCACCACACGGGCAGGGCTGGCGCTGTTGATCTTGGGCGCCTTGACGCCCGCGTTCGCGCCCTGCGAGACCTGGATGCCGATCCCGTTGTTGTTCCAGACCGCGTTCTGCGAGATCCGGTTGCCGCGAGCGCTGGCGCCGGCGATCGAGATGCCGCCCTTGTCGTTGCAGGCGACGAAGTTGCGTTCGATGCGCGTGGCGTTGACCCCGTTGTTGATCTGGATGCCGAGCTGGCCGTTGCCGGCGCAGGTCTCGGCGTCGGATTGGAGCCCGATCAGGTTCTCGTGGATCACGGTGCGGTAGCTGCCGTCGTACACCGAGATCCCGGAAGTCTCGACGCCGGCGATGGTGTTGTCGGCGATCTCGGTGTCGTTCGAGCCGACCTTGACCGTCACGCCGGCCTGGAGCCCGGCTGGCTGGCCGGCTAGATCGAGGCCAAAGCGGTTCCCGATGACCTTGTTGCCGTTCGCGTCCTGCGTGATCGACACACCCGAGCCGAGCGTGCTGGCAGCGAAGACGTTCTGGTTGGCGCCGACGCCGCCGATGGTGTTGCCGCTGGAACCCAAGGTCACCTGCACGCAGTCATCCTGCAGCGGACGGCGAACCGTCCCGTCGCCGGTGATGCCGCACCAGTTGCCGAGCACCCGGTTGCCGCTCGAGCTACGGTCCCGGATCTGGATCCCGACGGCCGGCCGAATCCCGTAGAGCGCCAGACCCGGCCCGAACTGGTTGTTGGTGGCGCCCTCCCCCAGCAGGCCCTGGCGAACCACGAATGCCGCGATCTGGAAGTCGCCCTCCACGTCGAAGCCCTTGAAGGTGTTGCCGGAGCTCTCGATGACGAAGGCATGCTCGAGCTGACCCGCGCCGGGGGTGATGACGATCTTGTTGTCGGCCGGGCTCGACCAGCCTTCGATGTCCAGCGAGAAGTCGATGGTCGTGCCGTTCTGGCTCAGGCTGTAGGCCAGTCCGTTCTCGGCGAACTCGAAGTACCACTTGCCGGTGGCAGCATCGTAGCCCGGATCCTCGCGGCTGAGCGGTTTGGCCAGGGGCGAGCAGCGCTTGGCGCCCGGCGTGCCCGGCTCGAAGCAGGCTCGGATGGTGCCCTGCATCCCGGCGCCCTCGATGCGCTCGATGGCCGATCGCAGGGGGCAGTCCTGCTGCGGCAGGCAGTGGTTCGCCTGCACCGGCAGGTCCTCGGTGGTGTTGACGTAGACGGCGAAGCCGCCCTGGGCGCTCGCCGTGTCGGCGAACAGCAGCAGGCCGGGCAACAGGAGCGCGAGCAGGCGCGGCGCGCGGTGGGACACGATCGGCCCTCCTCTTCGGGTACCAGAGATCGGCGCGGGACCAGGGGTCCGCGCCATCGGCGCAGACCCGATTATACCAGACCTGACGTCGCATCCTGGTCGCCCGGCAGAGCCCGCGCTAGGGCGACTCGGGCGTCGCCTCGGGATCGCCGGCGTAGTAGATGCGGTAGATCCGACCGCCGCCCTCGTCGGAGACGAGCAAGGCACCGTCGGCGGCCAGCTCGAGGTCGACCGGGCTGCCCCAGCGTCGGGTGTCGGGCCGCAACCAGCCGCTGGCGAAGTCGAAGACGTCGCCGCGCGGCGCCCAGCCGTTCATCGGCACCCGAACGATGTTGTAGCCACCGGGCAGCTCGCGCCGCAGGCCCGATCCCGACAAGGCCACGTAGAGGTCGCCCCGATAGGTCTCGGGAAACTGGAGGCCATCGTAGAAGCGCAGACCGGCCACGCCGGCCTGGCCGAGCAGCTCGACCATCGGCGCCAGGGTCGCGCCGCAGAACCCGGGTTCGGCGGCCAGGGTCGTGTCCCGCCGCTGGGCGCCGTAGCAGTAGGGCCAGCCGAAGTGGGCGCCCGGCGAGAGGCGGTTCAGCTCGTCCGGCACCCGGTCGTCACCGAGGCCGATACGGCCCCGATCGCTCGCCCAGAGGTCTCCGGTGGCGGGATGGAAGGCCAGCCCCATAGGCGACCGCAGGCCCGCGCTGTAGATCTTGGATTCGCCGGATTCGGGATCGATCTGCAGCACCGCCGCGCGGCGGACGTCGGTCTCCTCGCAGACGTTGCAGCTGGCGCCCACGCCCACGTAGAGCTTGCCATCCGGGCCCATGTCGAGCGGCCGCGCCCATTGATCGCCGTCGGGCGGCAGCTCGGCCAGACGCTCGGCCGGACCGGAAGGCTGCAGGTCACCATCGGCATAGGGCAGGCGCAGCACCGCGTCGGTGCTCGCCACGTAGAGCCAACCCGGCCGGACCACGATGCCATAGGGCCTTCGCAAGACGCCGCCCTCGGCATAGACCGCCAGGGCCCCGTCATCCAGCACGCCGTCGGCGTCGCGGTCGGGAAGCACCAGGATACGGTCCTCGGACGGCACGCTGACGAAGAGGTCGCCGTTGGGCGCCGTGGCCAGCCCGGACACCGGCAGACCCAGATCGGCGAAGACGCCGACGCCGAAGCCGGGCGGCAGGCTGAGCGGCTCGAGGGGCGGAACCACGCGGGTCAGTGCGGGCCGGGTCGTCGGAGCCGGCCCCGGCGTCGGGCTCGAAGCGACGAAGGCCGGCAGGGCCGGCGTGGCGTTGTCCAGGGCGAGCGGCGATCGCGGCGGGATGGGGGTGGCCGCGGAACAGGCACCCGCGACGAGGGCCATCGCTCCGAGCAGGGTCGTGCGGGCGGCTCGGCGTCGCGTGGCGCCGCGGGCAGCCCTCGCCTGCGGCCCACCGGCCCGGTCTTGGCAGTGCATGGGCAGATTGTAGCAGGTCGAGGCCTCGTCTTGGATCGATTTCGGGCCGACCCTATACTCCTCGTCGGCGCCGCGGCCGAGCCGAGGCCGACCCCGAACGCGACTCTCTGGAGCCCGGCATGTACCTCTACGATTCGTTGCAGCAGACGCGTCAGCGCCTGCGCCCGTCCCCGGGTCGACCGATCACGGTCTACGTCTGCGGCATCACCCCCTACGACACGACCCATCTCGGGCATGCCTTCACCTACATCGTGTTCGACGTGCTCCTGCGGCACCTCGAGGTGGCGCGGGGTTGGCAGACCCGTTATGTCCAGAACCTGACCGACATCGACGACGACATCCTGCGCAAGGCCGACGAGACCGGCTCCGACTGGCGCGAGCTGGGCCTGTCCTGGACCCGGCGCTTCCGCGAGGACATGGCCTGGCTGGGCATGCGGCCGCCCGACGTCTATCCCGGCGCGACCAGCGCCCTGCCCGAGATCATCGCCAACGTCGCGTCGCTCGTGGACGCGGGACGGGCCTACACCCGCGCCGGCAGCGTCTACTTCCGCGTGGCGAGCGACCCCGACTTCGGCGTCGGACTGGACCTCGATCCCGAGGCGCTGTTGGACCTTGCCAACCGCCGTGGCAACCTGCCCGACGATCCGGCCAAGTCCGATCCGATCGACTTCGTGCTGTGGCAGGCGGCCAAGGCTGGCGAGCCGGCCTGGCACAGCCCTTGGGGGCCGGGGCGTCCGGGCTGGCACATCGAGTGCTCCAGCCTGGCGATGAAGCACCTCGGTCGTCAGGTGGACATTCATGGCGGCGGCGGGGATCTCGCCTTCCCGCACCATGCCTGCGAGCGCGCGCAGTGCCGGACGCTGGCGACGGCCAAGCCATGGACCCGCTTCTGGGTCCACGCCGCCATGGTCGAGATGGACGGCGAGAAGATGTCCAAGAGCCTGGGCAACCTGGTGATGGTGCGCGAGCTCTCGCGCAGCGCGCAGCCCGACACCGTCCGGCTGTACCTCCTGCGCCACGGCTACCGCCAGTCCTGGCAATGGGATCCCGCGCGCTTCGAGGAGACCCGCGCCTGGACCCGCACGCTGCATGCTGCGATGCGACGGAGCTCGGGCAGCGGCCGACCCATCGACGTCGGCCGCTTCGGACCCCGCTTCACCCAGGCCATGGAGGATGACCTCGACACGCCGAGCGCGGTCGCGGTCGTGCTCGAGCTGGCCGACGCCATCATCGCGGCACCGCCGGCCAGCGATCTTCGGGTGGCGCAGGACCTGCTGCGCGCGACGGCCGGCCGCATCCTGGGGCTTCGGCTCGAGCCCTTCGACACGCCGCCCGAGGCGCTCGAGACGATCTGGCCCGAGCCTTTGATCGAGGCGCCGGACCTGATCTACGCCGCGCCGGTGGAGTAGCCGGCCGATCGCCTCGGACCGGAGCGCCGCTCAGGCATCCAGCAGGTCGGCCAGGGCCGCCGGATCGGTCACCGGCAGCTCGCAGACCGGGCCGCGGCAGAACCAGGCGGCCGCCTTCCCCGTCGGCGGCCGGCGATCGGCCAACAGCGGAATGCGCCTCGCGGCGGGGTCATCCGGAGCGGGCGCCCAGGCGACCACCGTGCCCGGTCGATGGCGTCGCCGGAGCTCGCCGAGCAGCGCGTCGGCACCGGAGGCGGGGTCGCCGACGACCGCCAGCGCCCGCATGCCGACCTGCCAGCTCGCGAGCACCCGGAGCATGGCGGCCGACGCGATCGGCGCGCGCTCCATCATCGGTCGGGCCAACCGCAGGGTGGCCTCGACGGCCTGGATGTAGCGCGCCTCGCCCGTCAGGGCATGCAGGCGCAGCAGCAGGTCGGCGGCGAGCGCGTTGCCGCTGGGCAGGGCGCCGTCGTCCAGGGGCTTCTGTCGGACGATCAGCCCCTCGTGATGGGGCCCGCTGCGAAAGAAGCCGCCCAGCTCCCGGTCGGCGAAGCGCTCGAGCATGCCCTCGGCCAGGGTCTGCGCCGCCAGGAACCAGCGCAGCTCGAAGCGCGCCTCGTAGAGCGACAGGCAGGCGCCACTGAGCGCGGCGTGATCGTCCAGATAGCCGCGTTCGGCGGCCCGTCCATCGATCCAGTAGCGCGCCAGCTCGCCGTCCGGCAATCGGGCCTGCCCCAGGAGATGATCGGCCGACCGCGTGGCGGCCAGGTACAGGGCATCGCCTTCCGGTCCGCCCAGACCGGCCGACTGCCGGGCCAGGGCATCGATCATCAAGCCGTTCCACGCCAGGATCTGCTTTCGATCGGTGTCCGGCGCATCGCGCAGCGCACGCCGCTCGCGCAGCCGCCGATAGATGCCGCCGAGCCGCGCTCCGAGACGCGCGACGCCGGTAGCCGGCGCGAGATCGGGCAGGCTCGCCGGGTCACGGCGGCTGGACAGGACCGTGGCCCCCTGCTCGAAGTTGCCGCCCGGCTCGACCCCGAACCAGGCGGCGGCCAGCATCCGATCCTCGGGCTCCAGACTCTCCGCCAGCTCCTCCGGACGCCAGGCGAAGAAGGCCCCCTCGCCGTCCGGGGTGTCGGCATCCTGTGCCGCCTGGAAGCCGCCATCGGGCAGCTGCAGCTCGCGCAGCGCGTAGCCGCTGGTCGCCAGCGCGATCCGGCGGTTGCGATCGGGTCCCCAGGCCAGCGCCGGCAGCGCCTCGAGGCCGAGCGCTCCCGGGTCTCGCACGTCCGCGCCGGCCGAAACCGCTCGCGGCGCGCGATCGCGGATCCAGAGCCCGTCCCGACGGGCGGCATCGGCGTACAGACGGGCCAGCTGGGCATTGTCGTAGAGCATCTTCTCGAAGTGCGGCACGCTCCACGTTGCGTCGACCGCATAGCGATGGAAGCCGCCGCCCAGGTGATCCCAGATCCCGCCGCGCGCCATGGCATCGAGCGCGGCTTGAGTCGCCCGGCTCGCCTCCGGGTCCTCCGCGCGCGCCGACAGGTCGAGCAGGAATCCGAGCGCCGCCGGCTGTGGAAACTTGGGCGCCCGGCCGAAGCCCCCGGCGGATCGATCGACCAGGGCCAGCAGGGCGCTCCGTGCGCCGGCCAGGGTCCTCGCATCGGGCATCTCGGGATCCGACGCCAGCGCGAAGGCTTCCCGCATGGCGCTGCTCAGACGGGCGGCGCTCGCGAGCACCTCGTCGCGGCGGTCGCGCCAGGCCGCGGCGATGCCCTCGAGGATCTGGGGAAAGCCGGCCATCCCATGGCGCGGCGCCGGCGGGAAGTAGGTGCCACCATAGAACGGCGCCCCGCTCGGCGTCAGAAAGGCGGTCAAGGGCCAGCCGCCACGGCCCGTCATGGCCTGCACGGCTTCCATGTAGAGGGCGTCGAGGTCGGGTCGCGCTTCGCGATCGACCTTGACGTTGACGAAGTGCTGGTTCATCAGACCGGCGATGTCCGGGTCCTCGAAGGACTCGTGGGCCATGACATGGCACCAGTGGCAAGCCGAATAGCCGATCGAAAGCAGGATCGGCTGGTCCCGATCCCGCGCGAGCGCCAGGGCCTCCGGTCCCCAGGGCAGCCAGTCCACCGGATTGTCGGCGTGCTGCAGCAGATAGGGCGAGCTCGATCCGGCCAGGGCGTTGGGCATGCTGCGGATTCCTTTCGTGGGCTGGGTCGCCCCGCTCGAACGGGCTCGGATCAGGCGCGCTCGAGCAGGATCTCGGCGCCAGGCGCCACCCGGCCCCGCCATCCCGGGGCGACGAACAGCGTGCTGTCGGACTGATGGACGAGGCAGGGCCCCTCGATCGCCGCGCCGATCCGGAGCCCGCTCCGAGCCAGCACCGCCAGCTCGCGTCTCTCACCGTTCGGCAACACCACCGGCCAGCGCAGGCCGGCGCTCGCGGGCGATGGCGGGGCGTCGACCCGGGTCGGCAGGCGGGCCGGCGCCGCGGCGGTCGCGCTCAGGCGCAGCGTCACCAGCTCGACCGGGCGCTTCGGATGCAGGAAGCCGTAGCGCGCCGCATGCGCCTGCTCGAAGGCGGAGCGCAAGTCGCCATCCGCGGGCCAGTCGAGCCCCAGCTCCCAGGATTGACCGGCATAGCGAAGGTCCGCCTGACGCCGGATCTCCGGCGGCGCGTCTCGGCCTTGCGGACCGAGCCGATCCAGGGCTTCCCGCTGCATCTCGGCGAAGACGGGCTCCGGGTCGAGCGCCGTGGCACCGGCCTGGCGCAGCACGGAGCGCGAAGCCGTGGCGACCGGCGCCGCGGTGGCCAGACCGAGCGCCGAGAGGGCGCCGGGCAGACCGGGCACGATCACGCGGCGGGTCCCGATCGCATCGGCCAGGGCGCAGGCGTGCAGGCCGCCGGCCCCGCCGAAGGCCACCAGGGCGTAGTCGGCCGGGTCCTCGCCACGCAGGACGGACACCTGGCGCAAGGCGCGCTCCATCAGGGCCTCCGCCACCTTCAGCGCGCCGAGCGCGGCCGTCTCCAGGTCGCAGCCCAGCCCGCTGGCCAGGCCGGCAAAGGCCCGCCTCGCGGCCTCGACGTCGAGGCGAAGGCCGCCCGCCAGGGGCAGGGACGCGGGCAGTCGGCCCAGGATCACCTGCGCGTCGGTGAGCGTGGGCCGGGTCCCACCCCGCCCGTAGGCGGCCGGCCCGGGCTCGGCGCCGGCGCTCTCCGGCCCGACCAGGATCCCGCCGGCGGCATCCAGGCCGACGATCGAGCCGCCGCCGGCGCCCACCGTGTGCACGTCGACCGAGGATCGCCGCACCGGCAGGCCGCCGACCGAGGTCTGGTGGGTGAAGGGCAAGGCGTCATCGCAGAGCGCCACGTCGGTGGAGGTGCCGCCCATGTCGAAGCTGATGCAGCGCGGCCAGCCCACCCGCCTGGCGACGGCCAGGGCACCCAGCACGCCGCCCGCTGGGCCGGAGAGAATCGTCGAGACCGCGAGACGCGCGGCCGTCTCGGGCGGCAGGCTGCCCGCATGCGAACCCATGACCGCCAGCTGCCGCGGAGCGGCGGCCCGTTCCAGGCGCGCCAGATAGCGGGCCACCAGCGGCATGACGTAGGCGTTCACCACGGTCGTGCTGGCGCGCTCGTACTCGCGGAACTCGGGCAGGACCTCGACCGAGAGCGAGCGATGGGCCGGTGCGCCGGGGATCGCGTCCAGGGCGGCGGCGAAACGGCGCTCGTGCTCGGGATGGAGGAAGCTGAACAGCAGGCAGACGGCCACGGACTCCGCGCCCGAGGCGGCCAGCGCCCGCGCGACCCGGTCGATCTCGGCATCCGACAGGCGCCGCAGCGGCTTGCCGGCGGCATCCACCCGTTCGTCGAGCTCGAAGACCAGGCCGGAGTCCGGTGGCACCAGGTTGGGTCGGTCCAACGGCTCGAGCGCGTAGAGCTCGCCACGCGCCGCCCGGCCCAGCGCGAGCAGGTCGGCGAAACCGGCAGTGGTCACGAAGGCGGTTCGAGCGCCGCGTCGCTCCAGCAAGGCGTTGGTCGCCACGGTGGTGCCGTGCACCACCGGCAGGCGCGCCGCCGGGTCGAGCTCCGCCAGGCCCGCCAGCACGCTCTCGGCCGGATCCCGAGGGCTGGTCAACCGCTTGACGATGCGCAGGCCCTCCGGCTCGACCACCACGAAGTCGGTGAAGGTGCCGCCCACGTCGACGCCCAGGCAACGCCCGTTCATCGCCGGCGGCGGTGCGGGCCCCGAGCCGGGCCGCTGCCCGCAGCACGCGACGAGCCGGGCTCGAAAGCCCGGCTCGTCCGACGCTGCAGAATCGGCCTGTCCGGGCCCTGGGCGAGGCTGCCCAGGCCCGACGCGATCACTGGTTGGCGAGCGCGTTGTGGATGAAGCGCACCGCGTCACCCACGGTCTTGATCTCGTTGGCGTCATCCTCGCTGATGTCGCCCACGCCGAACTTGTCCTCGAAGTCCATGATCATCTCGGCCAGATCGAGCGAGTCGGCTTCGAGATCGTCCTTGAAGCTCTGCTCCTCGCTGATGCCGTCGGCATCGACGCTCAGGTTCTCCGCGATGATCTCGCGAATGCGGGCGAAGACCTCGTCTTTCGACATCGCCATGATGGATTCGTCTCCTTCCGATGGCTCACACGTTCGGGCCGCCGCCCGTCACGGTCTGCCCCTGGCGGGGGCGGCGAGAGTATAGTCGCGGCAGGCCGTGGCGGTCAATCGAGCCGCCTTGACTCGCGTCCCGCGTCAGGTCATACTGCCGCGCTGTCCCGCTACCGGTCGTCCCACGAGGACGATCGGCGGGACCGCACACCGACAAGAACACCCTGCGACCGCCGAGGTTGCGCCGGCCCCCGAAACGCAGGCGACGCCGCCAGGTCGATCGGCCCGCCGAGGGGCCGCCGGAGCCGACGTCGCCCTCCGGTCGAGGTCAGGCCCATGTCCGATTCCGAGCGCACGTCGCGCCGCAAGATCGATCACGTCCGGATCAACCTCGAGGAGGCCGTCGGCTCGCGCCTGACGACCGGTCTGGAGCGGCTGCGCTTCCTGCCGCTGGCCCTGCCCGAGATCGATCTCGAGACGATCTCGCTGTCCGGGCGCTTCCTGGGCTTCGGCTTCGACGCGCCGCTCCTGATCTCCTCGATGACCGGGGGCGCCGACGATCTGGCGGCCATCAACATCCGGCTGGCGGAGGCGGCCCAGGCGCGGGGCATCGTGATGGGCGTCGGATCCCAGCGCGCCGCGATCGAGTCGGGCGACCTGTCCGGCTCCTTCGAGATCCGCCGCCAGGCGCCGGACGCCATCCTCCTGGCCAACCTCGGCGCGGTGCAGCTGAACTACGGCTACGGCGTCGACGAGTGTCGGCGCGCGGTGGACATGATCCGCGCCGACGCCTTGATCCTCCACTTCAACGCGCTGCAGGAGGCCGTGCAGCCCGAAGGCGACACCCGCTGGGCCGGCCTGCTCGACCGGGTCGCCGCCGTATGCCGACAGCTGGAGGTGCCGGTGCTGGCCAAGGAGGTCGGCTGGGGCTTCTCGCCCGACGATGCCCGACGCCTGTCCGAAGCCGGCATCGCCGCCTTCGACGTGGCCGGCGCCGGCGGGACGAGCTGGAGCGAGGTCGAGAAGCACCGGGCGGAGACCGAAGCCCAGCGCCGCGTCGCGGCGGCCTTCGTCGGCTGGGGCATCCCCACCGTCGAGAGCCTGCGCGCCTTGCGCCGGACCCTGCCCGGCGTCCCGCTGATCGCTTCGGGGGGGCTCACCGACGGCATGGACGTGGCCAAGGTGCTGGCGCTCGGCGCCGGCCTGGCCGGTCTGGCCGGACCCTTCCTGCGCGCCGCGGCGGTGTCGACCGAAGCGGTGATCGAAGAGATCGACGTCCTGGCTCGGATCCTGCGCATCGCCATGTTCGGAATCGGCGCGGCCGACCTGGACGGCCTGTCGAACAGCCCGCGGCTGATCGAGGTCGACCGATGAGCGCCGGCGCCACGAGCCCCGACATCGGCGACTGGGCCGCCGGGGCGATCGGCATCGGCCTCGGCCCGGTGCACGAGCGGATGCGGGAAGCGCTCGTCGGCCGCGGCGCGGCGCGTGACCAGCTCGGGCTCTACCGCCACCTGCGCTACCACCTGGGCTGGTCCGACCGCGCCGGCAGGCCGGTCGAGGAGCGCGGCGGCAAGGGAATTCGCCCGCTGCTGTGCCTGACGGCCTGCGCCGCGGTGGGCGGCGATCCCGAACGCGCGACCGGCATGGCGGCCGCGATCGAGCTCACCCACGAGTTCTCGCTGATCCACGACGATCTGGAGGATCGCGACCGGCAGCGCCGGGGACGCGACACGCTCTGGACGGTGGTGGGCGAGGCCCAGGCGATCAACGCCGGCGACGCGCTGTTCTCGATCGCGCGCCAGCAGATCGCGGATCCCCGCTCCGAGCTGGCCGCCGAGCAGCTGCTGCGCGCCTACCAACGCTACGATGCCGCCTGCCTGGAGCTGGCCGAGGGCCAGTTCCTGGACATCGACTTCGAGACCGCCGAAGCGGTCGCGATCGAGGCCTATCTGAAGATGGTCGAGGGCAAGACCGGCGCCCTGCTCGGCGCCGCGGCCGCGCTTGGCGCCCTGGCCGGCGGCGCGGGCGAGGCCGAGGCGGATGCCTTCGACCGCTTCGGACGCGCCCTCGGCGTCGGCTTCCAGATGCAGGACGACGTCCTGGGCATCTGGGGCGATCCGGAACGGACGGGGAAGCCGGCCGGCAACGACCTGGCCCGACGCAAGCGCAGCCTGCCGGTGCTCCTGGCCGCCGAGCTGCCGGAGCTGGCGGCGCCGCTGGAGGCCCTCTATGGCAGCGGCGGGGCGCCGGCGCCCGACGCGGTGGCGGTGCTCAGCGCCGCGATGGATGCGGCCGGGATCCGCGCCCAGGCCAGCCGGGTGGCGGAGGCTCAGGCCAACGCCGCCCTGGATGCCCTATCGTCGCTGAGCCTGGTCGACGCGCCGCGTCGCGCGCTCGAGGCGCTGGTGATCGGCGCGGTCCGGCGCGACCGCTGAGCCGGCCGCGCCGCCGCTAGACCAGGCCCCACTCCGACCAGTCGCCGCCCTCCATCAGCTCGGGCGACCAACGCGGCTCGTCGAGCAGGCTGACGCCGACCTCACCGCCGATCACCTCGCGCGCCACGTCCTTGGTCTGCTGGACCAGCGTCCCGGCATAGGGGCAGAACGGCGTGGTCAGGATCATGCGGACGTCGGTGCGCTCGGCATCGAAGACGATGTCGCGGATGAGGCCCAGCGTGACGATGTCGAGGTTGATCTCCGGATCGACGACGCCCCGCAGGGCCTCGCGCAGCTCCTCGGCGAGCGCCGCGTGGTCGGCGCCTGGCGCCTGGGCGCGGCTCGGTGTGACGACCTGGCTCTGGCTCGGATTGCCCGGATCGGATGGATTCGCTTCGTTCATCGCGGTCTTGCCTTCCTGGTGCGCCGGCGGGATCGACTCGGCGGCGGTGCCTCGGGACCGGCGTCCCGCTGCGATGGGACAAGTCTAGCGCAGCCGCCGAGCCAGGCGAGCCTGGCCCGCGCCGCGCCCGCGCCGCGAGCGTCCGACGCGAGGCCGGGGTCGCTCGCCCGACCCATCGCGCTACTCGTCGTAGAGCACCGTCTGCTCTTCGTAGTGCCGCACGGCCCGCAGCTGCACCTTGTTGCGCGTCCACTCGACCAGCCAGCGGTTCTTCTCGCTGAGCGGGTGATCGCTCCACAGGAAGGCCAGCTCGGTGTTGGTGTGCAGGGCGCGCAACGGGATCAGGTGCCGGGTGATGCCGGAGGGCAGCATCGCGCCGTCCAGCGCCATGGCGAGCACATCCTGCGGCCGATACGACGGGAACACGATCAGACCGGCGATGTCGGCGTAGAACTGCTCGAGCGCGGCCATGTCGTCGGTCTGAACCCGATGGATGTTGGCCTTGCCCTTGTAGACCGCAACCGCGCGGCGCAGGAGCTCGGTGCGCTGGGCCAGGTCGGGCTCGCCCTCGCCCACGAGGGCATGGACGGCGCCGCCGGGCAGGACCAGATAGGCCAGGATTCGATCCGCGGCCAGATCGGCACGCGCCCGGTCGAGGTCGCTCGCCACCAGGTGCAATCCCTCCTGGCGTTCGACCGCCAGCAGGCTCTCCGAGGTCGCGCCGGTGACCAGGTGGTACCAGGTGGTCAGGCGACAGCTGGCGTAGTCGACGACCTGCACCAGAATGTCGGGCACGCCCAGCCGCTTCAGGGCGCTGACGCGGTTGGCGCCGTCGAGCACGACGTAGCGGCCATCACCCATCGGGGCGACGATCGGCGGGTTCTTCATCAAGCCCTCGGCCTGAAAGCGGTGCGCCATGCCCGCGACACGCCGCTCGTCGGAGTCCTCGTGAAGCACGACCGTCTCGGTCGCGAGGACCTCGAGGTGCGGCAATCGCAGCTCGCCTTGCGATGTCATCGATCCTCCACCCGCTCAGCCGTCGGCGCGCCGCGAATCGGCGCGCTGGGTCAGGTATTCGATCAGGTCGATCTTGGTGACGACCGCTGCGAGCCGGCCTTGGCTGCGCACCGCGGCGATGCCGCGATGCGCGAAGAGCTCGCCCAGCTCGGCCAGCGGCGTGTCGACCGCCACCTCGACGATGCGGTCACTCATCAGCTCGCGCACCGGGATGTCCAGCGCGTCGCGATGGGCCGGCTCGAGCATCCAGGCCAGCAGGTCGCGCTCGGTGACGATGCCCAGCAGCCGCTCGTCCGCCACCACCGGCACCTGCGAGATGTCGTTGGCGCGCATGAGGCCGACCACCGCGCGCAGGTCGGCGTCCGGCCCGACGGCAATCAGCGGCCGGGCCTCCATCGCGGCCAGGAGATCGGCCACGCGCTCGGCGCCGGGCTCGTCGATCGCGAAACCGTGCTCGCGCATCCAGTCGTCGTTGAACAGCTTGGTCAGGTAGCGCGTGCCCGAATCCGGCAGCAGCACGACCACCACCGCCTCCGGGCCCAGCTTGCGCTCGCGCAGATAGCGCAAGGCGCCCGCGACGGCGGCCCCGCAAGAACCGCCCACGAACATGCCTTCCTCGCGCACGAGACGCCGCGTCATGTCGAAGCACTCGGCGTCGGCGACCTTCACCACATCGTCGACCACGCCGAAGTCGGTGGTCGACGGCAGGAAGTCCTCGCCGATGCCCTCGACCAGGTAGCTGACCGCCTGACCCGATTGGCCGGTGTAGTAGAGCTCCTGCAGGATCGAGCCCTGCGGGTCCACGCCGATGATCTGGACCTCCGGGTTGCGTTCCTTGAGATAGCGTCCGACGCCCGAGATGGTCCCGCCGGTGCCCAGACCGCAGATGAAGTGGGTCACGCGGCCGTCGGTCTGGCGCCAGATCTCGGGTCCGGTGGTCTGGTAGTGCGAGGCCGGGTTGGCCGGGTTGTGGTACTGGTTGCCGAGGATGGCGCCGGGCGTCTCGGCGACGATCCGATCCGCGACCGAGTAGTACGAGCGCGGATCGTCGGGCTCGACCGCGGTGGGCGTGATGATCACCTTCGATCCGTAGGCGCGCAGGACCCGGATCTTCTCCTCCGACATCTTGTCGGGCATGACGAAGATCGTCCGATAGCCGCGCAAGGCTGCCACCATCGCCAGGCCGACGCCGGTGTTGCCGCTGGTCGGCTCGACGATGGTGCCGCCCGGCTGCAGCCGGCCGTCGCGCTCCGCCGCGTCGATCATGTTGACGCCAATTCGATCCTTGACCGAGCCGCCGGGGTTGAAGTACTCGACCTTGACCAGGAGCTGCGCGTCGAGATCGCGGCCGATCCGATTCAGGCGCACGATCGGGGTGTTCCCGATGGTGTCCAGGATCGATGCGTGCACGCCCGACATGCCGGGGACGACGCCGGCTTCGGGATGAACCGTTGACATGCCTGGGCCTTCCTGATCGCAGGGAGCCGGTTCGAGGCGCCGGCTCGACGGGTTCGACGGCTGACGGTACCATCCGGCCCATGACCGGTCAAACCCCTCCCAAGCCCACGCAGACCCCGTCCGAGGTCGGTCGAGCCGACCAGCTCGACCGGGCGGACGGCAACGCGGTGGCGGCCGATGCCGGCGCGCTCGCACGGCGACGCGCCCACATGACGCGCGCGTCGATCCTGGTGATGACCGCGTTCGTCGGATCCAAGCTGGTCGGCCTGCTGCGCGAGCGCGCGGTGGCGCACGCCTTCGGCGCCAGCCCGGAGCTGGACGCCTACGTGGCGGCGTTTCGAATCCCGGACCTGCTGTTTACCCTGATCGCCGGCGGCGCGCTGATCAGCGCCTTCCTGCCGGTGTTCTCCGAGGCCCTGGCCCGGGAGGACGAGGAAGCGGCCCGACGCCTCGCCAGCGGGTTGACCGGGCTGGCCCTGCTCAGCACCGCGGTCCTCGGCGGCATCGCGGCGCTGGCCGCGCCCTGGTTGATCTCGCAGCTCATCGCGCCCCAGTTCACCGCGGCGCAGCAGGCGCTCACGGTGTCGCTGATGCGCGTGGTCCTGTTGAGCACGCTGGTCTTCGCCGTCAGCGGCATCCAGATGGGCATCCTGAACGCCTACCAGCACTTTCTGACACCGGCCATCGCGCCGATCGTCTACAACCTGGGCATTCTCTTCGGCGCGCTGGCGCTGGCCCCGCGACTTGGCATCCACGGCCTGGCCTGGGGTGCCGTGATCGGCGCGCTCGGCCACCTGCTGGTCAAGCTGCCGAGCTTGCGCCAGCACGGCTTTCGCTATCGGCTCGGGCTCGCGCTGGACAGCCGCGAGCTACGGCTGGTGCTGCACTTGATGTGGCCACGCGTGCTGGGGCTCGGAACGGTGCAGGCGATCTTCATCGTCAACACGAACCTCGCCTCGGGACTGCCCGGAGGGAGCCTCTCGGCCCTCAACTATGCCTGGGTCCTGGCTCAGATGCCGCAGACTATCCTGGGGACGGCCATCGCGACGGTGGCCTTTCCCACCCTGGCCGAGCTGGCGGCGCGCGGAGACCGTGATGGACTGCGCTCGACCGCCGTTGGCGCGCTCGAGATCATGCTCGCCTTGAGCCTGCCGGCCGCCGTGGCACTGGCCATGCTCGGCGGCCCGGCGATCGCCGTGCTCCTGCAGACCGGGCGCTTCGACCAGCAGGCGGCCGACGCCACGCTCTTCGCCCTGCGGATGTTCGCGCTGGGCCTGATGGGTCAGGTGGCCTTCGAGATCGTCGCCCGGCTGTTCTACGCGCAGAAGGACACGCTGACCGTGCTCTACATCGCCGTGTCGGCGCTCGCCGTCAACGTAGTCCTGGCCTACCTGCTCGTCGGCCCCCTGGCCCAGGGCGGTCTGGCCCTGGCCAACTCGATCGCGGTGACCTTCGAGGTCCTGCTCGGCCTTTGGCTCCTGCACCGACGCCTGGGTGGGATGGGCCTGGGCCGCCTCGCCTCGACGCTGCTGCGGACCGGCCTGGCCGCGTCGCTGATGGCCATCGCGATCGCGATCGTCCTCGTCGGGTTGCCGGCGCTCGAAACGACCTGGTTAGGGGCGCGCCCACCGATCGGCTCGCCCATGTTGCGCGGACTGATCACCGCCGGTCTAGGCGGCACCGTCGGAGGCCTGGTCTTCCTGGGCGCAGGGCTCTGGCTGGACCTCCCACACCTGCGCCCGACGGTGGCCCGGATGCGCCTGCGGTCGAAGGCGCACGGCTAGTGCACCGGATCTCGAGTCGGACGGCTGCGAGGGTCCCGGGCAAGACGCCGGCCACGTTAGCGACGAGTGGCAACGGAAGGATGCGAGGCAATCGGATTGGCTGGATTCCTTTGAGTGTCGCGATGTGCAAGGGAGTCGTGACGCGTCTCTCGGACGCGCTCAACGGATTGCCAGGCGGAAGATCGAGCGGAGACTCGGGCTGGATTCCGAAGGTCTTGATCGTTGGACAGGCGTGTCCGCTGAGCATAACTCTCGAGAGCAACGAAACCCGCCAGGACGGCAGGAAACCTGACTTTGATTTGGTTACCGGATTTCTGAACGGAGTATCAAGCGGATACTCGGGGCGGGTGCTGGAGGCCTCGAAACGTCAAGAATTCGAGGGTTTATGTTACCTCGCCATTCTTGGAATGAGCATGCGTCACGGTGGATTGTGTCGGCGACGCCGGCCACAACGACGTTGCTGAGCGTTTCTCCGAGAAGCTAGGGCGTGACAGCTACGATAGACATCCCCTCCTGCGCTCGAGCAACGATTGCTACGTCATCGAGCAACGCAAGGTCATGTAAAGCCCCCTCCAGTTGCAGCCCCGCCACGCGGTTCGGTGATGAGGGATTGGAGACGTCCACTACCAGGAGCTCGGATGGCGGCCATCGATGTCCGTAGCCATTTCGAGACGTAGTCCCGACCCACAGCCGATCGCCCGCGAATGCGAGCTCCACGACCGGTTGCTGAGTCGCGAATCGCGACACGTCTCGGAGTTGCCCATTCGAGACATTCATGAGAACAACCCACGTGTCAGGTTCTGGGTCGCGTTCGTGCTCATAGTTGGCCACGCCGACCGCGACGCGGTGCCCGTCGGAGGCAACGCTAATCACGCGGCCAGGCGCCTGGACTCGCTGCAGCTCGACTGGCGAGTCAGGGTCGGTGATGTCCAATATCATGAGTCCGTCCTGGCCGGCGGCGACATAGGCGAAGTTCCCGTGTAAGTCGACGTCGGCAACCGGCACGTTCGTGAAGGCGTATCCTCGATACTTCGGATGGGACTCATCGCCGAAATCGATGAACCTCACACCGCTTCGAGTCAGCGGTCCGTTCTTGCGGAACGGAACAACGCCGATTCCGTTGAGAGAGTCCAGGAGCGAGTTGCCCCACCCGACGCCGAGTTCCTCTTTCGCGTTCGGTACAAGCTCTAGTACCGCCTCGTGACCGGGTATGGAGCTGATTACGTGCGGAGCGGCCGGGTCTGAAATGTCTACCACTTCAACAAGTGGTCCGCCAGTATGCACGATGGCTTCCGAGACTGAGAGACCGTATCGGTTCGGCCACTCTTCAAAGCCCAGGATCGTGGGCCTTTCCAGGTCCGCGACGTCGATGACATACAAACGCCGATTGATCAATTCGGACGCGACGACGTGGTGGCCGTGCGCTGCCACACTCTCGACAATGATGTGATGATAGGGAGGCCCCACGTTGAAGGCATGCTCATCGAGATCACCGATGATCTCGAGCCGTTGCTCGCGCGGGGCATGGCCAGATTCTTCTGACTCGACGGGCAAGGCGATCGCATCGCTGTCCGGGGAACTGAGATCAAGCGCGACCGTCGGTTCGATTGTAGGAGTCGGTGACGATGTTGCTGCTTGAGTTGGTGTTGCGGCAACAGCGACTGAAGTAGCTTGATCGCTTTGGAGCGACTCGCGTGCTTGGCAGCCCGCGACCGACAGAACGAAAACGAGCGTGATGAGCGCTGCCACGAAGAGCCACGTGAGTCGGCTTTGAGTCCGTGAAGGAATGCTCGACGAACGCTGTAGGTTCAAGTCGCGCTCCAAGAAACCGTCTCGAAAGGGAGGGTTATGGAGACCCCGACGAGCCGGGCGGGCACTGGACCGGCGGGCCCCGAGCATACTACGTCATCGGCTCTCTTCACGGCCATCTGAGGATCCAGCGGAGACTATCGCGCCATTGCGCTGGGACCCCGCTAGTCAAGAGGATCTAGCCACGATGGTGAATCTACTGGCGTTGGGCCGGAGCTTCCATCACGTCACCTTGAGTTCAAAGATAAGGGATCCGAAGTCTGGAGGAATTCCGAATGCACTGCACTCGTACCGCACGGTCGCATCAGAGTCGGGATTGGTGACACGCATACAGGAGGTATCACTCAGCGACTCAAACGGCCCCGCCCCTAATCCCGTATCCCATACATTGTATACCCAGAGAAAACCCTCCGTGTCAGTCACGCGAATCTTGTGCGTTTTCCTCTCATCTGCCCACAGAATGACCGCGTTGCTGTTACTGCCTTCTTCATCATCTGAGAGCCCCCCGTCCGTGCTTAGGCGAATGCCCTGCCTCCACTTGCAACGCTGTTGGATAATACGAACTCGCACAACATCGCCCGGCTTGATTGAGTGAACATAGACCTGGTATACCTCGACACTAAGACCTTCGCTAATGGGTCGATTGACAATCGGCTCAATTCCGAGCCAGTCGCGCTGCTTCTTCATGGCCTCAGCCTATTGTAGTGCCGGTGTGGATCAATCTCAGCATGCTCCCATGGCCAGACCTCCATCAGGTGTACGTGGTTGGACAGAGTGACGGTGGCTGTGAACCACGAACTGCCGCCGCCCGGGGTTGAACGAGGAGCCCGAAGTGTCTGAGTGTGCTGGCGCTGCTAGGCTGCAACGTCGCACCGTGGCGCGGATTGGAGGGCTTTAGAGACGCTCTCACTGCCAGCGGTACAACTCAATAGTTGCCAGAACTCAAGCAGCATTCATCGCTCTGTTTCACTGGAATCTACGTGACTGCGCGTAGGCAGCCTCTGCCCAGCGCGCCTGTGCCACGTCAAGCCAATTCATATTCAGCAGTGAACTCCTGGGCTTTATCCTCCAGCGCAATGTGCAGGATCACTGTTGTGCTGAGATTTACTGCGTCGTGCATCGCGCCTCGCTTCGCAAACCTAAACACATTTGCTAACGACTCATCGTCATGCCACGTGGTCATGACAAAGGCCGATTCTGGAATGCGCCCGAACTTGAACTGCTCGATGTTAGCCCAGTCAACCGAATCGTCCCATAGTGCGCAGTCTCGGCCCCACGCCATCATGAATCGACACCCTGAGCGGACAAGGGCGACGCTGATCTGATTACGCCAGGTGTTGGATACGAGTTCCTCAACGATCACAATGGCCTTAAAGGGCGCAAAACTGCTTAGGTCGGGAAGCGAATCACCGGGACTCACCTGGACATAGTGTGGCAGCGAGAGCTCGCGCCGTTGGTCAAAGCGATACCGCTTATGATCCATGTATCATGATACCCTGTTTCTACCTGACAGTTCGCGTTCAGTTGAGTCTCGACCGCCGAGCAACCGCTCATCGCTCACGCTTCGAAGACGTACATGGCGCAGACGCCAGCCGTTGCAGGAGGATTGAAGTCTTGGGCGCAGATCCGCTCGCCCGACGATCGAGTGGCTTCAGCGCGGCCAAGGAGTCAACCTCGCCGGCGTTCTGGGTCTTTCGTGGTGCGGCCGACGATGTACTTCATCGTGCTGAGCGAAGAATATCGCGCAGTTGCGCCGGAGACCCCATAATCGGCGGCCCCATGCCATCGGAGCTGTAGCAGCGCGATGCTGGCGACGAGGAGCGCTCCTTCCACTACCAGCAGAAGCCAGTACAAGAAGGAGATCTCGGATAGCGGCGCGGGATCGAAGAGCCCTCGCGAGAGGATAGCCAGCAGGATTACCCATGCAGCCCTGTACGCGACGACGAGGAACGCAGCCGACACCGCGCGCCACCGCAGAAGTACCAAGTGAGCGACCGGCCCGCCAGCGATGACAGCCAGGTCCCACCACAACAACACTCCCGAGAAAGACGATGGTTCTCGTCGGATCAGTGCTTCGAGAACGGTCAGGAACCCAAGGGCTCGCCACTCTACAAGCAGGAATAGGATTGCGGCAACGAGGAAGATACAGCGCGCAAGTCCTGATGCCGTGTTCGATGAAGACTCGTGCACGTCCTAGACGCGCATTCGGCCTGGCAGCCAGGACGAACTCGACCTTACATTCGGCCCCCTCAAAGGCATCATCACGCATATTGCCCCATTGGACTTGGACTCAGACAAACTCACTTGACTCGATGACGAAGCCGAATTCACGGTTCGGAGTCGGTTCATGTTCACCAGTTTCTGACGATCACTTTGGGCGTCTCTAAAACCACCGTTAAGTTGACTGTTTACTTTCCACGCCTGACGTGGGTTCTCACGAGTTTCGTTACTCCCTCGTAGAGGTGGTTATGAAAGCCATCTAGTTTCCTTACCATCCCGACTCACAGTGACCTCGCCCGTCTAGCGTGTAGCGTATCACACGGCGCGACTCCAAGGAAGGGCCAACGCCATCTCCATCGCCTGGTCCGAGGCCCAGCTTCCCTTCCCGCCCGTACCGGCGCTTCCGGCGCAATTGCGCGGATCTCGCCGCTCTTGATTCCGGCGACACTCCTTCTGCCGCTCCTCGAGAGATCGAGAGCGCACTCCGCACTTGCGTCCTGGCCGTTCGCGATCGATTCAAGCGGGATGCGTGCGCGATGGCTCTTGGTGGGCCCTTCGGCACGCCGCGCTGGTCCGCCTCGGTTACCCTGCTGCTACTTGTCTATCGAAGCGAGCACGCCGTGACCGCGCCCATGGCGCTTGCCGCTGCAAACCGCCGCTGTGGCTCAGTCTCGACGGCCTGTGTCAGTCCCTAGCCGCCCAGGATCCTGTCCGGATGGCCCCGCGAGTGGAGACTATCGCACGATGCGCCGAAGACCCCGGCGGACGCCCTGCTCGGTGACACCAATCTGCCGCACGGCCTCCCGAACGGTCATGCCTGGCGACAGCCTGTTCTCGGCCTCACGCAGGCGTTCGATGGCCTGCTCGGTGCCGCGGCGCTTCTTGCCCCTTCGCCCCCTCTTGGTGCCCAAGCCGAACACCGAGCCCGGACTCCCTTTCGAGGCGCATTCCCCGTGACTTCCGACACCGGTCTCCCCCGCCGCCCTGAACCGAAACGAGCGGCGCATCCGGAAACATGGCGCCGGAAGCCCCAACCCTCGCTCAGCCCCCGGCCGCGGCAAGCGCCTCCGCCGCCGGCGCGAAGCGCGGGTTGAACTCCAGCGCGCGTCGGTAGCTGGCACGCGCATCCTCGTGCTCTCCGAGGCCCTCGAGCGCCCTGCCCTTCCAATAGTGAGACTCCTCGAGGTTCTCGCCCTTCATCGGCGCCAACGTCTCGTCGGCCAGCGCCACCACGCGCGCATAGTCGCCGATCTCGAAGAGGGACCGGTAGTAGCCGAACTGATACCAGAAGGCCCGGAAGGGCAAGCCGATGCCGCGGGCGCGATCGAAGGCAGCCACCGCGCCGGCGTGGTCGCCGGTCTGGGCGAGCGCCTCGCCCAGGGCGAACCAGGCCCACGCGCTCCCGGGCTCGCGATCCACCCAGGCCTGCTGCGCTGCCAGCGCCCTGCGCCACATCACGTCGGAGTCCTCGGCCTCTCCGAGCAGCGTCCGGACCGCGGCGTCCTGCTCCGGTCGCCAAGCGATCACGTATGCGCCCAGAAAGGGCCGCCACATCGTCTCGAACGCGTCGTAGTCGAAGCGCTGGTTGGCACCGTAGTACGAGTCCTGGGCGATCAGCTCGCGCGCCGGGTCGTCGTAGCCGCTCAGCACGCGATAATGCCCCATCTCGCCGCGCCCCTCGACGCCGATCCACTGCTCGGCCAGCACGGGAACGCCGGCGCGCAGCAAGCCCCGGACCAGGTCCAGGTCGCCGCCGACGCCCGCACGAGCGCGCAACCCCATCCGGCGCGCATACTCCGCCAGCTCCTCGGGGCTCACGTTGGTGTCCTCGCGGTCCGGCTTCAGCTCGGAGGCCGCCGCGAGCTGGTCCACCTGGAGGCCGTAGGCGCTCAGCGCCATGGCGATCGACGAGGGGCCGCAGTTGTTCCACTTCTGCCAGGTGTGGGCGAGGCCGGGGATCTCGACGCGGTCCGGCAGATCGAGGGCAGTCGGCGCGGCCACCGGCGTCGCGGAGGCCGGGAGCTCCCGGGCCAGAGCGAAGGCCGCTACGGTCGCCCGGCCATCCGCGGTCGCAACGGCCTCGAGGGTCGCGCGCGTCTCGGCCAGCGCCCTCGCCTCGGCCGGGGCGAGGGCCGTCGGATCGGTACTCGGTTGGGGAGCGGCCGGCGCCGTGGCGGTCGCCTCGGGCTCGGCGATCGGAACCTCGGGCCTGGCGGCGATCGCCGCCGCCGGGCTCGGGGCGACGCGCCGTGCGTCTCCCGCTGTGCCGCGCTCGCCGCGACAGCCGGCGGCCAGCAGCATCAGCAGCAGGGTCGAGAGCGCTTGACCCGCGGCCCCCTTGGACCGGATAATGTGAGGCTTGAAGGCAATCGGTGCCTGCGGCATGTTCACCTCGAGTGCCGGGTGCGAGCGAGAGGCCAGACCGATGACCCGTGACGACAAGCGAGACCTCGTGATGATCGGCGCCAGCCTGCTCGGCGTCGCGGTCGGGGGAATCTTGGACGATCTGCGTGGCGACGCCAAGCCAGCCTCGGACCCGAGCGCGGATCCTGCCGGCTCGCGCGCTGGCGTCCCTCTCGCGACGGATGCCGCGGGCGTCACGGCGCCCGAACCGGCGACGGTCGCCCGCTCCCTGCCACTGGTCAACGCGCCGGCGCTCCTGACGGCCGCTACGCTGTCGCGTCGGATCGGCGAGCAGGCCGGCCTGGCCCCGGACCGGCTCTGGCTGAACGCCCTGGTGGCATTCGGCGTCGGCGCCTGCCTGACCTACTTCGCCGACAGCGTCGCCCGCTTCCTGCCCGGCCTGCGCACGCGCGGGTAGCCGCGCTCCCTGACCGGACGGGCACGCGCCCTTCGGTGGCCCCGTCCCATACGCCCCGTCCTCCGGATCGACCCGCTCGATTCACGCACCTCGGAGATCGTCATGGCCGATTACCAGCATATCCTCGTCGACCAGGACCCGCCGATCGCCACGATCCGCTTCAACCGCCCCAAGGTGCTGAATGCCTTGAGCCCGGAGCTGATCGGCGAGATGATCGACGCGATGCAGCGCCTGGACCGCGACGCGACGGTCGGCGCCATCGTCCTCACCGGCGACGAGCGCGCCTTCGCCGCCGGCGCCGACATCGGCGCCATGGCCGAGAGCACCGTGGTCGAGCAGATCGGTCGCGATCAGTTCGCGACCTGGGACAAGCTGCGCAAGATTCGCAAGCCCATCATCGCGGCGGTCAGCGGTTGGGCGCTCGGCGGCGGCAACGAGACGGCCATGATGTGCGACATGATCGTCGCCTCGGAAACCGCACGCTTCGGTCAACCCGAGATCAACATCGGGATCATGCCCGGCGCCGGCGGCACCCAACGCCTGGCCCAGGCGCTGGGCAAGGCCCGAGCCATGGAGCTCGTGTTGACCGGGCGGCCGATCACGGCCGACGAAGCGCTGGCGGCGGGCCTGATCAACCGCGTGGCGCCGGTCGAGAGCTACCTCGAGGAGGCGCAGGCGCTGGCGCGCGAGATCGCGTCCAAGCCGCCGATCGCCGTGCAGTTGGCCAAGCAGGCGGTCAACGCCGTCTTCGACGACTACCTCGATCGCGGCCTCATGACCGAGCGACGGAACTTCTACATGCTCTTCGCCACCAAGGACCAGCGCGAAGGCATGCGCGCCTTCCTCGACAAGCGCAAGCCCGAATGGCAGGGCCGCTAGGGCGCGGATCGCCGCAGGTGGACCGGACTGCTAGGATTGCAGCGTGCCCCGGCACGCGCATCCCGCGCCTCGACGCCGCCCGCCCAAGGGAGACATAGGACCGGCATGAGCGAGACCCTCCTCTACCAGCTTCAGGATGGCGTAGCCCACCTGACCTTGAACCGCCCGGACAAGCTCAACGCCTTCACCGATCCGATGCTCGCCGCCCTCGAGGCGGCGCTGAAGACGGCCGAGCGGGATCCGGAGGTGCGCTGCCTGGTCATCACCGGCGCCGGGCGCGGCTTCTCGGCCGGTCAGGATCTGGCCGCCGTCCAGGCGCGCGACGGCCAGGGCGGCATGAGCTTTCGCGAGCACCTCGAGCACACCTACAATCGGGTGATCAGCCGCATCCGCACGATCGAGAAGCCGGTCATCGCCGCGGTCAACGGCGTCGCGGCCGGCGCCGGCGCCAGCCTGGCCCTGGCCTGCGACCTGCGCCTCTGTGCCGAGGAGGCCAGCTTCATCCAGTCCTTCGTCGGCGTCGGCCTCGTGCCCGACAGCGGCTCGACCTACTTCCTGCCGCGCATGGTCGGCTATCCGCGCGCCTTCGAGCTGGCGATCACCGCCGAGCGGCTCGGCGCCGCCGACGCGCTGGCGCTCGGCATGGTCAACCGCGTGCTGCCCCGCGCCGAGCTGGACGCGGCCGTCGCCGAGCTCGCCGGACGGCTGGCCCAGGCACCGACCAAGGCCATCGGCTTGACCAAGCGGGCCATGAACCGCGCGATGCAGGGCAGCCTGGACGAGGCGCTGGCCTACGAGGCCCAGCTGCAGGAGATCGCCGGCCGTAGCGCCGATCACGCCGAGGGCGTGGCCGCCTTCCTCGAGAAGCGGCCGCCGTCCTTCAGCGGCCGCTAGGCGTCGCGCATGGCAGACGCGAGCCCCTCGCCGGCGGGCGAGACCCGGTCGAACGAAGCTCCCGCCGCGGCGGAGACCTGCATCGGCGTCGCCGGCGCGGGCACGATGGGCGCCGGGATCGCTCAGGTCCTGATCTGGGCCGGGCACCCGGTTCGGCTCTACGACATCGAGCAGGCCTACGTCGCACGCGGCCGCGACCAGATCGCGAGCTTCCTGCGCCGGGGCGCCGAGAAGGGCCGACACAGCAGCGAGGCGGTCGACTCGGCCCTTGCCAGGCTGACGATCACGACCGATCTGGCCGACATGGCCGGGGTCGACCTGGTGATCGAAGCCGCCCCGGAGCGCATCGACATCAAGCACGAGCTCTTTCGCAACCTCGAGCGGGTCTGCGGAGCCGAGACGATCCTGGCCACCAACACCTCGACCCTGTCGGTGGCCTTGATCGCCAGCGTGCTCGAGCGGCCGGAACGGGCCTGCGGCCTGCACTTCTTCAACCCGGCGCCGCTGATGCCCCTGGTCGAGATCGTGCGCGGTCCGGCGACGGCCGCCCGGGTGATCGAGACCGTGACGCGGCTGGCCCAGGCTTGGGGCAAGCAGCCGGTGTTGGCCGAGGATGCGCCCGGCTTCATCGTCAACCGCGTCGCTCGACCCTTCTACGGCGAGGGCCTGCGCCTGGCCGGCGAACGGGTGGCCGACTACGCGACGATCGACCGGCTGGCCCGCGACGCCGGCTTTCCGATGGGCCCCTTCGAGCTGATGGACCTGATCGGCATCGACGTCAACTTCGCGGCCGCGAGCGCGGTGTTCGAGGGCTTCTTCGGCGACCCTCGCTTCCGCCCCCACCCCATCCAGCGCGCCATGGTCGAGAGCGGGCGGCTCGGCCGAAAGACGGGGCGCGGCTACTACGACTATGCGGCAGGCGACGCGTGAGCCCGGCGACCGCGACCCGCGCACCCGAGGCTTCGGCAGCCTTCGACGCGACCGCCGACGGCGTGCGCCGGAGCCTGGTCGAGCTCTACCTGGATCATGGCTGTCCCTGGTCGTACATGGCCTTCACCGCCCTGAGCCGGCTCGCGCCGGAGATCGGCATTCGCCCGACCTGGCGGCTCCTGCCCATCGCGGGCGACCGGAGTGTCGCGGCCGCCGATGCCGGGATGCATGCCGCTCGGCTGGCCGCGGAATGGCCCGAGATCGCGGCCAGCGCGGCCGCCGACTTCGGGCTCCGTCTCCGCCAGCCGATCGGTCCCGCCGATGGTCGGCCGGCAGCGGCGGCGATCCACCTGCTGCGCGGGATCGCGCCGGATCGCGAGCCGGAGGCGCACGCGGCGCTGTTCGCGGCCCGATTCGAGGCGGGGCAAGACATCAGCGATCCAGCGTGCCTGAGCGCGCTCCTTGGCGCCTTCGCCGAGGGCTTCGGCGAAGCCTTCGCCGCGCTCGCCCCGGCCGACCTGCGGGCGGCCCCGGCCGAGGACACCGAACAGGCGCTGCAGGCGGGGGTGCGGGTCGTCCCGACCCTGGTGCTGAACCGCCGGCACGTCCTGCTGGGCGCCGAGCCGCGTGACGTGCTTCGACTGGCCCTGGCGAACCTGACCTCGAACGACGCGCGCGGCGACGTCGGTCCCGGGCGTCGCGCGGCAACGCCTCCGAACCCGATCCCGAGGCTTGCGAGCCCATGAACGTCATTCTCCTCGGTGAAGCCGATGCCCAGCTGCCGCTCCGGATCGCGGCGAAGCTCGAGGCACATCGGCATCGGGCGATCGTCGCCAGCCCGGATGCCCACCTCGAGCGCGAGACGCGCGAAGCCGACGCGGTGGTCGACTGCTGGGTCACCGATGCGGCCGCCAAGCTGGCCGCGCTGGGCCGCTACGAGCGCTGGCTTCGGCGCGATGCGGCCTACCTGACCTGCTGTCATGCCGCATCGGCCACCCGGATGGCCGCCGGCGCCGGCAAGGCGCCCGGCCGCGTGGTGGGCTTCGCGCTGCCGGCGCCGATCGACGACCGCAAGCTGGTCGAGTGCGCGCTTCCGCTCCAGGCCACAGGCGCGGCCAAGCCGGCCGCCGAGGCCCTGTGGCGGGCGATCGGGCTCGAGGCGGTCTGGGTCGACGACAGCGTCGGGCTGATCATGCCCCGAATCCTGGCCGGCCTGGCCAACGAAGCCTTCTTCGCCCTGGGCGAGGGCCTGGCCAGCGCCAGGGACATCGATCGGGCGATGCAGCTGGGAACCCGTTATCCCCGCGGCCCGCTCGCCTGGGCCGAGGTGATGGGTCTGGACCAGGTCCTGGCCTGCCTGGATGCGCTGGCCACCGAACACGGCGAAGACCGCTATCGCGCCGCCCCCCTGCTCCGGCGACGGGTCGCCGCCGGGCGGACCGGACGCCTGGATGCCCTGCATCCGGACGAGGTCGAGACCGCATGAGCTGGCTGCCGATGCTCCTGGACCTGTTGCTGCTGGCGGCCCTGGTCGTGGCCTCGGCGCGCTTCTGGCGCTGGACCATCGGCAGCCGCCGGACCCTGGGGGCGCTGCCGGATCAGATGGCCGATCTGGAGCGCAGCCAGGCCTTTCTGGCCGCGACCAGCGCCGAGCACTTCGCCGAGCTCGATCGGCGGATTGCGGCGCTCGAGCAGCCGCCGACCCTGGACGAAGCGGATGCCATTGCCGGGCCGAAGCCCGAGCAGGACGGCGCATGAACGACGCGAGGCCGCTCGCTGCCTGGGCGCTGGCCCTGGCCTTCGCCATTCCGCTCGGCCTGCTCCTGGCCTGGCTGGCGGCGGCCATTCGGCGCAGCGGCGGCGATCGAGGCTGGCCCCTGCCGGCCCGCCAGGCGCCGCCATTCGGAGCGCAACGCACCCCCCCAACCCCCGACGCGAAAGCTCGACGTGACGCGATCCGGTCCGATTCGGCCGGGCTCGCGCCGCCGCGCGAGCCGGCGCGACGCGGGGACCGCTAGACGGCGAGGAAGCACATGGACATCAACGGCAAGACCGCACTCGTGCTGGGGGGCGCCGGCCTGGTTGGCCGGGCCGTCTGCCACGAGCTGATCCGAGAGGGCGTCGGGACGCTGCTGATCGGAGGGTTGACCGAAGCCGAAGCCCGCGAGGCCGCCGACGATCTCGGGCGCCTGCACCCGGACAGCCCATCGATCCTGCGGCCGATATGGGGCAACGTCTTCGTTCGCGACAGCCTGGCCGACATTCCGCCGGGCGCGCTGCGCGGCGACCCGGTGCTGCGCAACCAGCTGCTGACCGACGCGCTGGACGATCTCACCGACGAGGTCTATCTGGCGTCGCACCTGGTCCAGCTGATCCTGGGTCAGAGCCCCCAAGCGCCGGGTCTGCGGCCGCAGATCGTCAT
The DNA here is from genome assembly GCA_020634625.1 of Caldilineae bacterium. GTDB lineage: Bacteria > Chloroflexota > Anaerolineae > Epilineales > Epilineaceae > JACKBJ01. The sequence goes on from JACKBJ010000001.1 coordinate 214,082, forward strand.
CGACGCGATCAACACGGCCACGGCCCTGGCCTACGGCGGGCTCTACCAGACCATCCAGCGGACGCTCGCCAAGCGCAAGGCCGGCGACAGCGGCGCGTTGTTGGAGGAGGTCGACGAGATGCTCGCCTCCTTCGCCATTCCCTGGCTGGTCCGACACGTGCAGCTGACCAGCCAGGCGATGATCCAGGCCGGCACCCGCGCCTACGTCAAGATCGGCACCACCGGCACCGGCGGCATGGGCCTGAACATTCCCTACACGCATGGCGAGGAGAAGCCCTCGCGGGTGCTGCTCTCGAAGTCGGCCCTGGCGGGTGCGCACTCGATGCTGCTGCTGCTCTTCGCCCGAACGCCCGGCGCGCCGGCCGTCAAGGAGATCAAGCCGGCGGCGGCCATCACCTGGAAGCGCATCCAGCACGGGCCGATCGTGCACCGCGGCCAGGCGATGGGGCGCTACGACTGCCGACCCGAGGACGCCGTGTCGCTCGCACCGGGCAGCGCCTTCGCGCTCGAGGGCGCCGGCCAGCATTCGGGCGAGCCGCTCGAGAGCACCTTCATCGACACCGGCGAGAACGGGCTGTTCAGCTTGGGCGAGTACACCGCGATCACGGCGCTGGGTCAGATGGAAGCCGTCACGCCCGAGGAGATCGCGGCCGCGGTGCGCCGCGAGCTGCGCGGCGAGACGACCGGGACCGACATCGTGGCCGCCCTGGACAGCACCGTGATGGGGCCGAGCTACCGGGCCGGCGTCCTGCGCAGCCATGCCATCACCGAGGCGAGGGCCATGGAGTCGCGCGGCGGCGTGCCCTCCATCGCCTTCGAGATCCTTGGCCCCCCACGCCTGTCGAAGCTGCTCTACGAGGCCGAAATCCTGCGGCTGGCCTACGGATCGCTGCGAGCGCTGGCCGACAGCGAGGCAGCCGACATCGCCCAGCGCATGGAACAGCGCCTGCTCGAGGCCGATCCGCTGCGTCAGGCCGCCATCTCCGTCGGCATCCCCATCCTGCTCTCGGACGGTAAGCGCCTGCTCTGCGCCAAGCGCGATCTGAGCCAGCACCGCTGGGAGCAGCCCGGATGGACCGTCGACGCGGCGGCGATCGAACGCTATTGTCATGCCGATTGGATCGACTTGAGGCCGGCCAACGCCGCCCGATGGCGAGCCCGCGCCGAGCACATGCTGGCCCAGCAATCGGCCGAGTCGGCCACCGGATTGACCGGCTCGCAGCTGGACCGGCGCTTCCAGGACCAGGCCTTCGACATCGGCGAGATCGCGGCCTGGATCTTCATCCACGAGGACGAGGGCCGGCGGATCCACTAGCCGCCTTGTCGCCACCGAGGCGCCGTCGGCCAGCCGGCCGCGGCAGCCCATGGAGAGACCGAGCGTCATGAACGAAGTCTGGGTCGTCGATGCCTTGCGCACTCCGGTCGGCCGCATCCGCGGCGGCTTGTCCGCGCTGCGTCCGGACGACCTGGGCGCCATCGTCATCCGAGCCCTGGTCGAGCGCAGCGGGGTCGATGCGGAACGCATCGAGGACATCTTCTGGGGCTGCGCCAACCAGGCCGGCGAAGACAACCGCAACGTCGGACGGATGAGCGCGCTCCTGGCCGGCCTGCCGGACAGCGTTCCGGCCACCACCCTGAACCGACTCTGCGGATCGAGCCTGGATGCCCTGGCGCAGGCCAGCCGAATGCTGGCCGTCGGCGACGGCGACTTCGCCATCGCCGGCGGGGTCGAGAGCATGACCCGCGCCCCCCTGTCGCTGCCCAAGGGCGCCCAGGCCTTCGCCAACGGCAACCTGACCGCCTACGACACCACGCTCGGCTGGCGCTACCCGAATCCCGCGCTGGCCGCCCGCTTCCCGCTCGAGTCGATGGGCGAGACGGCCGAGAACATCTACGAGCAGACCGGCATCTCCCGCGAACGGCAGGATGCCTTCGCCTACCAGAGCCACCAGCGCGCCCTGGCCGCCTGGTCGGCCGGGAGCTTCGAGGCCGAGGTGGTCGCCGTCGAGGTGGCGGGACGCAAGGGCCAGGTCACGCGCGTCGAACGCGACGAGGGCCCGCGGGAGGACACCAGCCTGGAGGTCCTGGCGGGCTTGCGCCCGGTCTTCCGCGCCGGGGGCAGCGTCACCGCCGGCAACAGCTCCAGCCTCAACGACGGCTCGGCCGCGATCCTGCTGGCCACGCGCCGCGCCGCCGAAGCGGCCGGGCTACGGCCGATGGCCCGCGTCGTCGCCTCCGCCGCGGCGGGCGTCGATCCACGCTTGATGGGCTTGGGACCGGTCCCGGCCACGCGCAAGGCCCTGGATCGCGCCGGCCTGACGATCGGCGACATCGACCTGGTCGAGCTCAACGAGGCCTTCGCGGTGCAGTCGCTGGCCGTGCTGGAGCAGCTGGGCTTCGACCCGGCGATCGTCAACGTCAACGGCGGGGCCATCGCCATCGGGCACCCGCTGGGATGCTCGGGTGCCCGCATCGCCACCACCCTGCTTCACGAGATGCGCCGCCGCGGCGGCGCCTGCCGATACGGCCTGGCCACCATGTGCATCGGCGTCGGCCAGGGCGTCGCCACCGTCTTCGAGAACCTGTCCTGAGAGGAACCGCATGGCCGACTTCGATCGTACCGCCTATCCGCTGGTCATCAACAACGAATCGCGTCCCGCGAGCACGGGCGAGACCTTCGCCAGCGTCAATCCGGCGACGGGCGAACACCTGGCCGACATCGCGTCGGCCGCTCCGTCCGACGTCGATGCCGCGGTGGCCGCCGCACGGGCCAGCTTCGACGGCGGCGGCTGGGCCCGAACCAACCCGCAGAAGCGCACCCGGCTGCTGTTCAAGCTGGCCGACCTGCTCTGGGCGAACCTGGACGCGCTGGCCCGGCTCGAGGCGCGCGAGATCGGCAAGGCCATCAGCTCGGTCAAGGCCGAGATCATGCAGGGCGCCAGCGAGCTCGAGTTCTTCGCCGGCGCGGCCACCAAGATCCGTGGCGAGACCAACGCCGCGCCGCACGGCTTCGTCAACTACACCCATCGCGAAGCCATCGGGGTCTGCGCGCTGATCGTCCCGTGGAACTACCCCTTGATGACCACCCTGCGCAAGCTCGGACCGGCGCTGGCCGCCGGCAACACCGTCGTCATCAAGCCGGCCAGCCAGTCGGCGATGTCGGCCATCGTCATGGCCGAGCTGGCGGTCGAGGCGGGCTTCCCGCCCGGCACGATCAACGTGATCACCGGCGCCGGAAGCGCGATCGGCGGCTACCTGGCCGCGCATCCGGGCGTGGACAAGGTCAGCTTCACCGGATCGACCGAGGTCGGGCGCCATATCCTGGACGCCGTGCGCCACGACTTCCGGCGGGTCTCGCTCGAGCTGGGCGGAAAGAGCCCGGCGCTGGTCTTCGCCGACGCGGACCTGGACGCCGCCGTGCCCGGAGCCGTCTGGTCGATCTTCTACAGCGCCGGCCAGAGCTGCGAGGCGCGCAGCCGGATCCTGGTCGAGCGACCGATCTACGACGACTTCGTCAGCCGCTTCGCCGAACAGACGGCCCGCCTGCGGGTCGGCGACCCGCTCAACCCCAAGACCCAGGTCGGCGCGCTGATCTCGGTGGCGCATCGGGCCTCGGTCGAGGCCTATGTCGCCGACGGTCTGGCCGAGGGCGCGACCCTGGCGGTGGGCGGCAAGCGGCCGGACGACCCTGGCCTGGCCTCGGGCGCCTTCCTGATGCCGACGGCGTTGGCCGACTGCAGCAACGGCATGCGGGTGGCGCGTGAGGAGATCTTTGGGCCGGTGGCCTGTATCCTGCCCTTCGAGGGCGAGAAGGAGGCGATCGCGGTCGCCAACGACAGCATCTACGGTCTGGCCGCCAGCCTCTGGACCACCGACGTGGCGCGCGCGCATCGGGTCGCCGGCGCGATCAAGAGCGGCGTGGTGACCATCAACCAGCCCTTTACCGTGTTCCCCGGCACGCCCTTCGGCGGCTTCAAGCAGTCCGGCTGGGGCCGCGAGGTCTCGCTGGACGCGCTTGACGACTTCACCGAGCTCAAGAGCGTGCTGGTCTACGCCGGCGCGCGGCCGATGGACCCCTTCGGCCTCAACGGCTGACCCACCCGACGCAGCTCGAGGACGTTCACGCGATGCGCCAGATCGTCGAATGCATCCCCAACTTCTCCGAAGGCCGGCGTCAGCCGGTGGTCGACGCGATCGTCGCCGCCGTCCGCGAGGCCGGTGCCACCCTGCTCGACGTCCAGGCCGATGCCGAGCAGAACCGCTCGGTCGTGCGCTTCGCCGGGACCCCCACCGTGGTCGAGCGCGCCGCGCTCGCCGCGGCGGCCGTGGCCGTCGAGCGCATCGACATGCGCGAGCACGTGGGAGCCCACCCGCGGGTCGGTGCCGTCGACGTGATGCCCTTCGTGCCGATCGCCGGCATCGACCTGGATGCCTGCATCGAGATCGCCCAGCGGGTCGGATCGCGACTGGCGCGGGAGCATGGCCTGCCGGTCTACCTCTACGGCGAGGCCTCGCGCGATGGCCGCGAGCTCGGTCCACTGCGCGAAGGGCAGTACGAGGGCCTGCACGAGCGGATCGGCAGCGATCCCGAGCGCGCGCCCGACTTCGGGCCGCGAAGGCTCGGCCCGGCCGGCGCGGCATTGGTGGGCGCTCGACACCCCAAGGTCGTCGTGCTGGCCGACCTGGCGCAGGCCGACGCGGAGCGGGCCGAGCAGCTGGCGCGCTGCCTGGACGCCGCCAGCGGCGGGTTGGCGCATCTGGAGGCACGCGCGATCGGCGTGGCGGGCGAGGGCCTTGGCCTCGCGCTGACGCTGACGCGGATCGACCTCTGTCCGCTGCATCGGGTGGCGCGGCTGCTCGAAGCCGAGGCGGACGCGCTCGGCGTCACGGTGAGCGGGCTCCGTCCGGTCGGCCCGGTGCCGCAGCGGCTGCTCGAGGATGCCGCCGGCTGGCATCTCAAGCTGCGCGGCTGGCGTGCCGAGCAGGTCATCGAGTCGCGCGTGGCGGCCGAGGAGGGCGGCGAGGCCGCGCTGCGCGCGCCGCGCGCCTTCGTCGAGTCGGTCGCCGCCGCCAGCGCGACGCCGGGCGGCGGGACGGTGGCCGCGCTGGCCGGCGCCCTCGGCGCCGCCCTGGCCGGCATGGTCGCGCAGCTGACGGCCGGCCGGCCGAAGTACGCCGAGGTGGACGCGAGCATGCAGGCGGTGGCCGGCGAAGCCGAGGCGCTGCGCGACCGCCTGCTCGAGCTGATGGATGCGGACGCCGACGCCTTCGAGACCGTCATGCAAGCCTATCGGCTGCCCCGCGAACGGGGCGAGGAGGCCGAGGCACGCCGCGAGGCGATTCAAGCCGCGTTGCGCGGCGCCACCGCGGTGCCCTTGGAGGTCATGCGGGGCGCTTGCCAGGTGCTAGGACTGGCGGAGCAGGTGGCGGCCGACGGCAATGCCAGCGCCGTCAGCGACGCCGGCGTCGCCGGCCTGATGGCGCAAGCGTCCGCCCGTGCGGCAGCCCTCAACGTCGAGATCAACGTCATGGGCCTGCGCGACCTCGAGGAAGGCGATCGGCTGCGCGCCGAGTGCGCGGCGCTCCTGCAACGCGCCGACCAGCTGGCCGGCGCGATCGACCGCCTGGTGCGTGCGCGCATCAACCGGAACCCTTGAGGCAGCCATGAGCACCTCCCCCTCGATCCCGGGTCCGGACGCCGAGGGCCTGCCTCCGGTCGAAGCGGCTCGGCTCGCACGCGAGCGGTCTCGGATCGGCCAGGAGAAGCTGGAGCGGCGCAAGCAGCTCCAACGTCAGGCCAGCTTTCAGCTGATCGCCGCCGGCCTCATCTTCGCCGGGCTGACCATCCTGGCCGCCTGGCTGATCGTGGTGCCCAGGGGCAAGCTCACCGCCAAGGCGGTGCAGCCGGTGCTGGAAGCCTACCTGACCGCGGGTGCGAACAATGCCCCGTTCGCCGCCCATCGCCTGTATTCGCGGGCCGGCCTGGCCGCCATCAGCCCGGAGGACGTGATGCGCGCCTTCGAGGATCGCGCCGCCTTCGACGGCTATGCCGCCTTGACCCTGACCGGCTTCGAGGTCGTCCCGCTGCCGGCCGGAGAGGTCGACTATCAGGCCAACGTCACCGGCACGGTGACCTATGCGGGCCGCGACGCGCGGGGCAAGCTCGTCGCGCAGCTCGAGCTCGAGGGCGACACCTGGCGGATCCGCGACATCTTCGTGTACGGGACCGCGGCCGATGCCGGGTCGGTGGCGCCATGAGCCCGCATTCGCTGGTCGGCGGCTTGCCCGAAGGCATCGATCCCGGGCTCAACCTCTACATCCTGGGGGTCGGCGGCCCCGAGGACGCGGCGGGAATCGGTCGGACCGAGCGCTTCGTCTGGCGCTTCTGCGTGCTCGAAGAGCCGGATGGGCCGCCGGTGGCCATCGCATTCAGAAGCATGCCGGCGCTGATGCGATTCACCCGCGCGGTCAACGGCCGCCAGCCCTTCAGCGTGCCGACCGAAGCGCATCGCGTGCCGGCCCGGCGCCTGGTTGCCGGCGCGCCGGCAGCGCTGCTGCTCGACCCCAGCCCCGAGGCCTTCGAAGGCTTCTGCGCCGGCCGCGGCCTGGTGGAACGCCAGATTCCGGAGCTGGCGCGATGATCGGCATCCCGACTCGGGAGCCCGGGCGGTCCGCTGCCGGGCAGCCGTCGCCGTGAGCGTCCAGAAGTCCTCCGGCGACGCGGCCGACGCCCTGGCCGCTGGCGATCGGGTCGAGGCTGCGGGCCGGCGACCGCGACACGCCCGCCAGCGCCGCTTCCCCGCGGTGGGCGATGCCGGCCAGGCGCGGCTCGCGGCCGCTCGGGTCCTGATCGTGGGGCTCGGCGCGACCGGCGGCGCCGTGGCGGACCTGCTCGCGCGCGCCGGGATCGGCTTGACGCTGGTGGATCGTGATTATGTCGAGATCACCAATCTACAGCGTCAGACCCTCTTCGCGATGGCCGACCTCGACCAGCCCAAGGCCGAGGCGGCGCGCCGGCGGCTCGCCGCGATCGATCCGGAGCTGCCGCTCGAGGTCCGCATCGCCGACCTGCATGCCGGCAACGCGGTGGCCCTGGGCCGGGGGCACGACCTGATCGTCGACGGAACCGACAACTTCGCTGCCCGCTTCGTCATCAACGACGCGGCGCTGTCCCTCGGCATCCCTTGGGTCTACTGCGGCGCGGTCGGAGCCAGCGGCGCGGCGATGGCGTTCGGCGCCCAGGGACGGCCCTGCCTGCGCTGCCTGCATCCGGACCCGCCGGAGCCGGGAAGCCACGATACCTGCGAGACGGCCGGCGTCCTGCAGCCGGCGGTGGCGATGGTGGCCGGTCTGGCGGCGATGGAGGCGCTGCGCATCCTGCTGGGTGAAGCCCTGCCGCCGGCGGCGCTTCAGTACGTCGACGCCTGGGCGCGCGCCTATCCGCGGCTGGCGGTCGCCGCGCGAGCCGACTGCCCCAGCTGCGCCCTCGGCCTTCTGCCAGCCTTGCAGCCAGAGGGTGAAGGCGACGCGTTGGCGACGGTCCTCTGTGGCCGCGATGCCGTCCAGGTCCGCCCGCCGAGCGCCGCGCTGGACCTGGCGGCCCTCGCGGAGCGTTTGGAGCCCGCCTGCGAGGTCGAGCTGGCCAACGGCTTCATCGTGCGCTTCCGGGCCGACGGCCTGGTCACGACGGTCTTCGCGGATGGCCGCGCGATCATTCAGGGCCTCGACGACGGCGGTCGGGCACGGGGACACTACGCTCGCTGGATCGGCCTCTAGCGCCGCTGGGGAAGCCGTTCCGCTACGAACCTGGCGCATCGCAGGCGGCTGGGTTCCGGCGCGCCCGCGTGATGCCCTGGCCAGCCGCTATCATAGAGACTCGACCCAGCCTCAGCGCCGAGCCAGGAGACCCGATGCACGACGACCACCCGGCGATCGAGATCCAAGCCCTGGTCAAGCGCTTCGGCGACTTCACCGCGGTCGACCAGCTCAGCCTCCGCGTGTCGCGCGGCCAGCTCTTCGGGTTTCTGGGTCCCAATGGCGCCGGCAAGACCACCACGCTCAAGATGCTGACCGGGCTGATGCAGCCCAGCGCCGGGCGCGCCCGGGTCGCGGGCCACGATGTGGTGGCCGAACCGCTGCAGGTCAAGTCCCGCATCGGCGTCGTGCCCGAATCGCTCGGCCTCTACGAACGGCTGAGCCCGCGCGAGCACCTCGAGCTGACCGGTCGCCTGCACGGGCTCGACGCCGGAACGATCGCCCGACGCAGCGGCCGGCTGCTCGAGCATCTTGGGCTGACCGAGCGCGCCGACAGCCTGGTGGTGGACTTCTCGACCGGCATGAAGAAGAAGACCGCGCTCGCCGCCGCGCTGCTGCCCGGGCCAGAGGTGTTGTTCCTGGACGAGCCCTTCGAAGGCGTCGACGTGGTGTCGTCGCGGGTCATCAAGGACATGTTGCGGGCACTGGTGGACCAGCGCGGCGTGACGGTCTTCTTCTCGACCCACATCATGGAGCTGGTCGAGCGGCTCTGCGACGAGGTGGCGGTGATCCACCAGGGACGGCTGATCGCGCAGGGCGATCTGGCCGATCTGCGGCGCGCCACCGAGACCGGTGCCGAAGCATCGCTCGAGGAGGTGTTCCTGAGCCTGGTCGATGCCCGGCCGACCGGCGTCGACCGCCTCGACTGGCTCGAAACGCCGTGACGCGCTCCACGCCGATCGAGCATCGCTGGCCGCGACCCTTGCGGAGCGAGCTGGCGGACCTGTTCTGGCTGCAAAGGCGGCTCCTGGCCGCCTCGTTGCGTCGCGGCGACAGCCGGTCGCGGGCGCGGGTCTTGACGGTCCTGATCCTGCTGATCAGCTTCCTACCCAGTGCCGCCATGCTCTCGATCGGCCTGCTGATCACGCTGCGTGGCACCGAGCCGCAGCTATCCGCCCGGGTCGTGTCGGTCGGTTTCGGATTCCTGTTTCTGATCTGGGCGGCCGCGCCGCTCACGGCCCAGCCCCTGCTCGAGGGTCTGAACCTGCCGCGCCTGCTGACGCAGCCGATCAGCCTGCGGGGTCTGGCGCTCGGCAGCCTGGTCGGCAGCGCCTTCGGGCTCCTGGGGCTGATCAGCCTGCCCTTCATGGCCTCCGCGGTGGCCGGCGCCGCGCGCGGTCCCGTCTCGGGGCTAGCGGCGATCGCGGCATCCGGGCTGCTGCTTGCCCTGATGGTAGTCGTGAAGTCGGTGTCGACCCTGCTCTTCGACCTGCTCGCCGAGGACCGACGCTTGCGAGGGCTCGTCTCCGCGCTGACCGTCGGCCTGCCGCTTCTGGTATACCTCGAACAGGCCGGCCTCACCCGTCCGGGCGTCGAAGGCATGCCCTTCTTCGCGGCGGAGGCTCTGACCACCCGCCTTGCGACCTGGCTGCCGGGAGGCTGGTACGCCCGCGCGCTGCGGGCGGGGATCGAGGCCGATCCAGGGTCCTGGACACGGTCGTTGCTGCCCTTTGGTGTCGCCCTGCCGGCCGGTCTGATCGTACACCAGTGGTTGTTGTGGCGGCTGCACCAGGGCGAGCTGCCCCAGTCCCGGGCGCGGGCCAACCGGTCACCGGTCGACGACCGGTCCAGCCTCGTGTCGGGGCGTCTCGACGGCGCACGCTGGCGGGTGCTCCGCGGGCTGCTGCGCAAGGACATCCTGTCGACGCGACGAAGCCCGCTGAGCCTGCGCCTGGCCTTTCTGCCACCGCTCTTCGCGGTGCTGGGCTTCTTCGTGTCGCGCAGCGGAGAGATGCCGACCACGCCGGCGATCCTGGGCCTTGGCGTCGGCGGCTTCTGCGCCTTCACCGTGGCATCGATCGGCACCAACAGCTTCGGCCTGATCGATCACCTGGGCGTGGCGAGCCTGTTGCTCTCCCCGGCTCCGCGCCGCAGCATCCTGCTCTCGCACGGCATCGTGCTCCTGGCGCTGGCCCTGGCGCTGGCGGTCTTCGGCGGCGCCGGCACGGCGCTCGGCACGGGCGACCCGAAGGCCCTGGTCGCAGCCCTGGCCGCCGCCCTGGGCGTGGGTCTGGTCCTGACCGGCATCGCGCATGTGGCCAGCGTGCTCTTCCCGGTGTACATGGACCTCGAGCGGGGCCAGAACCAGGCCAACCAACGCAGCTTCGCGGCCAGCTTCCTGATGCTGCTCGGCGGTCCGGTCGCCCTGGCCGCGCCGATCGGGCTGCCGCTCGCGACGGTCTTCCTGGCGCCGGCCTGGCTTCCGGGCGCGCTCGCCGCAGCGGCGCTGTACTGCCTGGTCGCCTATGGCCTGCTGCTCGAGCTGGCCACTCGCCTCCTTCCGGCGCGCGAGGAGCGAATCCTCCGCATCATCGTCGAGGATCGATGAGCCCCGAGGACCGCGCGGGACTGCCGGCTCGCCAGGCGGCCCTGGCCGCCCTGCTGCGGATCGAGCAGTCCGGCGCCTGGGTCACGCGGCTCGATCCGAGCGCCGCGGGCGCGCTGGACCCGCGTCAGCGACGCCAGGCGACGGACTACGTGGCCGGGATCACGCGCCAGCACCGCTGGTTCGACTTTCTGATCGGCTGCTTCTACCACGGCCAGGCGCAGGACCTCGAGCCCGAAGTGCGCCAGGTCCTGCGCCTGGCGCTCTACGATCTGCTCATCGCGGGACGCCCGGCGCATGCCGCGGTCAGCCAGGCGGTCGAGCTGGTGCGCCTGTCCCGACCGCGGGCAGCCGGCCTGGTCAACGCCATCCTGCGCGCCACCCTGCGCGCTCTGGCCGATGGGCTTCCCGAACCCGGCTCGGGCGACCTGGCGGCCGATCTGGCCATTCGACAATCGCACCCCGACTGGCTGGTCCGTCGCTGGCTGGCGCGCTTTGGCGAGCTCGAGACGCGGGCCCTGTTGGACTGGAACAACGCCCGCCCGCTCCAGACGCTCCGCGTGAACCCCTTGCGCGCCGACCGGGACATGATCGGCGCCGAGCTGGATCGCCTCGGGCTGCCCTGGCAGCCTGGGCGCTGGCTGGACGACGCCTTGCGGCTGCGGCGACTCCAGGGCGCCCTGGCCAGCGGGCTGGTCTCCCGCGGCTGGTGCGCGGTTCAGGACGAGGCGGCCGCCCTGGTGGTGCGCGTCCTCGACCCGCAGCCCGGCGAGCGGATCATCGACGGTTGCGCCGCACCGGGCGGCAAGGCTCTGTACGCTGCCGGCCTGATGGGCGATCGTGGCACGGTGCTGGCCGTCGACCGGCACCCCAAGCGCCTGGCCCTGCTCGAGGCCGCCGCCGAACGCCAAGGCATCCATTGCGTCCGTACCTGGGCCGGCGACCTGCGCGCCCTCTCGACGGCGCGGGATGCCGACGGCCGACCGCTGGACGAGCCCGCGGATCGGGTGCTGCTCGACGCACCCTGCTCGGGCACCGGGGTGCTGGCCAAGCGGGCCGACCTGCGCTGGCAGCGCAGCCCGGAGAGCCTCGCGCAGCTAACCGCGCTGCAGGATTCGCTCCTCGACGCGGCCGCCGAGCGGCTGCGCCCGGGTGGTCTGTTGGTCTACGCCACCTGCAGCCTCGAGCCCGAGGAGAACGGGCACCGGGTCGCCGCCTTCCTCGAGCGACGCCGCGACTTCCGGCTCGAGCCGCTCGGCGCTCTGCTATCATTCGAGCTTCAGGATGCTGCCGGATGCTTCGAATCGCTCCCCCAACGGCAGGGCATGGACGGTGCCTTCGCGGCCCGTCTGAGGCGCTCCGATGCACCGCCCGCCGCCCTTCTCACCGCCAACCCAAAGGACCCGACCTGATGCAATACGCTTCCGCGCCCGACATGACCATCGACCCGAAGGCCAGCTACACCGCCAAGCTGGTGACGAACAAGGGTGACATCGAGATCGAGCTCCACGCCGGCCAGGCCCCGCGCACGGTGAACAACTTCGTCTTTCTGGCTCGCGAAGGCTACTACGACGGGGTCAGCTTTCACCGCGTCATCGCCGACTTCATGGTACAGACCGGCGACCCGACCGGAACCGGCCGCGGCGGCCCCGGCTACACCTTCGCCGATGAGATCGCTCGCGAGCTGCGCCACGATGGTCCCGGCGTGCTGAGCATGGCCAACGCTGGCCCCAACACCAACGGCAGCCAGTTCTTCATCACGCACGTGGCGACGCCTTGGCTCGACGGCAAGCACGCCGTGTTCGGTCGCGTGTCCAAGGGCATGGACGTGGTCAACGCGATCGCGCAGGGTGACCGGATCGAGCGGATCGAGGTCCTCGGCTAGCCGTTCGGTCCGGCGCGTCCGCGACCCTCGCCCTGCTGGCCGGCCCTTCGGACCGATGCGCCCTGGCGAGGCGGTCGGCGCTAGCGGTCCTCGACGAGTCGACCCGCCTCGAGCCGTAGCCGACGCGGGCATAGCGCGTCGGCCTCGTCGCGATCGTGCGTCACGAGGATCACGCCCAGCTCGGCAAGGGTCGCGGCCCGGTCGATGACCGACCGCAGCCGTTCGGCGAGCGGCGGATCCAGGTTGACCAGCGGCTCGTCGAGGAGCAGCCAGCGCGGCTCGGTGGCCAAGGCGCGTGCGAGGCCAACCCGTCGCTGCTCGCCACCCGAGAGCTGGTCGGGATAGCGCGCTTCCAGGCCTCCGAGCTCGCAGGCGGCCAGGGCCGCGGCAACGCGACCCTCGCGCTCGGCGCGCGGCAGGCGCCCCGCGGCGAACCGCAGGTGCTGGCTGACGCTCATGTGCGGCCAGAGGGCACCCGACTGGAACACCAGGCCCATGCGGCGCCGGTGCGGCGGTATTCGGATCCGACCGGCCTCGCTGGCCAGCCGCGCGTCGATGCGGATGCTGCCCGTGTCTGGCGCCTCCAGCCCGGCGATGAGCCGCAGCAAGGTCGTCTTGCCGGCACCGCTGGGCCCGACGATCGCCAACCGTTCGCCCGCGGCCAGGCTCAGGTCGAGATCGCTCAAGATCGGACGACCCGCTCGAGCCAGGCTCACGCCGATCAGCTCGATGGCCTTGGGCGCACGATCGTCGATCGCCGAGCCCGCCTCCCCGGGTAGCGCGTTCACGAGAGCCCCTCGCTGCCACGGGCCATGCCTTGGCCGGCAGCGAAGGCCTGGAGCACGACCGTGGCGACCAGAACCGTCGCCAGGGCCAAGACCAGGCAAGCACCCGCGACGGCCTCGGAGGCCCCATAGTGCAGGTAGTTGAAGGTGCGTGCCGTCAGCGTGGACCGGCCAGGCGGCAGCACCATGAGCGTCGCGCCCAGCTCGCCGAGCGCCAGGGTGAAGACCAGCCCGGCGGCCGCAAGGAGCCCCGGGCCCAGCAAGGGCAGTCCCACCTGCCACCAGCCCTGGAGAACGCCGGCCTGATGCATCCGCGCCGCATCGACCAGGCTCGGGTCGCGCCGCAGGAGCTGGGCGGTGAGCAGCACGGCCGCCAGGGGTGCGAAGCGGCCCGCCGAGGCCAGCACCGGTAGCGTTGCAGCGCTGAGCGGGAGCAGGGCCGCCAGTGGTCCGCCGCGCCAGAGCGCGATCAGGCCGATCCCGAAGAGCGGCGCGGGCACCGCCAGGGGCAGGAGCGTGGCCAGCCAGAGCAGCGTTCGCCGCATGCCTCGGCCCTCGCCAGCGGCCAGCCTTCCGGCCAGCGCCAAGGCCGGGCCCAGCGCCAGCAGCGAGGCGCCGAGGGCTACGCTCAAGGAGTAGATCAGGTCGCCACGCGCCGGCAGCAGCGCGGCGAGGATGCGCGCCGGGCTTCCCGCGGCGACGAACAAGCCGGCGCACAAGGCCGCCGCTTGAAGCAGCACCAGCGCCATGGCCAGGCCGGACAGGCCGCGCAGGCCTCGGGGCAGAAGCGCGATCCAGGTCGGATGGCCGTCGCCGCGCGGCTGGCTCAGCGCCGCGCGGCGCCATCCGGCGACCAGCGCCAGACAGGCACCGGCCGCGAGCACCACCAGCGGCATCGCCATGGCCAGCGCCCGCGCGGCATCGCCGCTGGCGCTGTAGTCGGCGAAGACACCCAAGGCCAGCACGTTGACCTGGAACAAGGCGGGCACGCCGTAGTCGAGCAGCGAGAGCAGAAAGGCAAGGGCGAGCCCGGCGGCGGCGATCGGTGCGGCCAGCGGGATCGCGATCCGCAGCAGCACCGCCCGGTCCGAGCGGACGCTGCGGGCGGCCTCGATGGGCGCGTCGGGCAGCAGGCCCAGGGCGATCGCGGCCATGCCGTAGGTCAGCGGCAGGCGTGACATCGCCATGACCCAGGCGGTGACGCCAGGCCCGGAGCGGGGCAGCTCGATCGCGAGCCCCAACCCGCGCAGGGTCGTCTCGACGCGGAACAGCACCGTGGACCAGGCCAGCGCGTGGACGTAGGGCGGCACGGCCACCAGAGCGAGCGGCAAGCCACGCAGCAGCCGACCCCGTGGGCGGCTGGACAGGGCGGCCAGGAGGCCCAGCAGGCCTGCCATGCCGGTCGCGGCCAGCGAGACCTCCAGACTGGCCCCCAGCAGATCCAGTTGGCGCCCCGATGGCCAGGCCAGGTCGGCCAGTGCCGTCGCGCCGGCCGGACTGCCGACGAGGCGCGCCACTAGCGGCTGGCACAGGGCCAGGATCGGGAGGTGAACGCAGACCAGGAAGCCGAGCAGCCCGAGCGCCTCCACGCCGGGCACCAGGAGCCGTTCCAGGCTCCCGTCGGGGCGACCTCCGCGCGCGCTCAGCGGACGAAGATCTCGGCCATGTCGGCCTTGGCGGCGTCGATCTGCTCCGCGGCTTGCGCGGGGCTCACGGCATGGCCTCGAACATCGTCGACCGGGATGCAGGCCGGCGCCGCGACGCCCGGATGGAGACCGAGCTGGATCCAGCCGTCGTCGATCAGCCGCGCTTCGGTCTCGGGCCGTAGCAGCCAGTCGACGAAGCGCCGCGCCGGGTCCGGGTTGGGGCCTCCACGAATGAGCCCGACGCTGTTGGGAACGACGAGGGTGCCGATCTCGCCCTGGCGCTGATCGGGAAAGATGATCTCGACCGCCGCGCCGCGCTCGACGGCACCGCAGGCGTCGTCCGTGTCGGTCAGGCCCCAATCGAGCTGGCCCTCGACGACCAGATCGCGGACCACGCTGTTGCCGTCGACGACCCGGATGCCCCGACGCGCCAGGTCGGCGTAGTAGGCCCGGGCCCGCGGCCGCCCCCAGACGGCGTAGAGCGCGGCCGCCTGAGCGGCGGCCGTGCCGAAGACGGGATAGGCCAGCCCGATCCGAGCCGCCTCGCGCTCCGGGTCCAGCAGGTCGGAGAGCCCGCTGGGATAGCGATCGGGGGTCAGCGCGGTCGTGTTGACGAGAAAGACGCGAGCGCGGCCGCCGAATCCGGTCCACCGCGCATCGGCATCGCGGTAGGCGGCCGGAATGCCCTCGGCTGATGGCGAGGCATAGGAATCGAGCAGGCCCGCCTCGGCCAGTCGAATGGTCTGCGAGAGCTCTCCGTTCCACCAGACGTCGGCCTGGGGCGCGCCGGCCTCGGCGATCAACCGGTTCACGAGGCCGGTGGTCTTGGCCGCCTCCAGATCGAAGACGGGCAGCACGTCGATGCCGGTCTCGGCTTCGAAGTCGGCGAACACGGGTTCGGAGACGTTCTGATCGACCGAGGTGTAGACCACCAGCTGGTCGACCGTCGCCGACGGCATGCCACAGCCCGCCAGACCCAACAGCAGGGCGATTGCGACGATGCCGCCTCCGCTCCGATGCGTCCGTAACGACACCTGCATCATCACGCCTCCTCGCTTCGCGTCGATGGATCGAATCCTGCCGCATACCCGGCCGCCTGCCAAGGCACGCCGTCCGGCCGGGTTCAGGGTTGCACGCCGCGGTCCAGTCGCGGCAGCAGGATGCGGCCCGATTGCGCGGGCGGCGTCTCGCCGGGCGGCCGGGTGGTCGGGGCAGGCGGGGTCGCTTGCGGCGTGCCCGACGGCGCGCTCTCGGGTCCGAGGACCCGTAGCTCGTCCCCCAGCGCGGGGTCGCTTGCCGCAAAGTAGAGCTGCTCGGCCTGGGCCAGCAGTGCGCTTGGATCCGAACCGAGGGCTCCGGGCCGGAGGTCGGACACCACCCGGGTCTCGGCCGTCGTGCCGTCGGTCACCCAGAGCTCGCGGCCGAGCCCTTCGCGATCCGCGCTGAAGTAGAGCCGATCGCCCAAGGGGCTGGCCTCGGCCGGAAAGGAGCTGGCGACCTCGCCCGGGTTGACGTCGGCAAGCAGCCGCGTGCCGGGTTCGGTACCATCCGAGACCCAGGGCTCGATGCCGTAGCTGAAGTGAAACGCTTGAAAGAAGAGCAGGTTGCCGAAGCTGACGAAGCCAGCCGGGACCGAGCCGCGACCACGCATGGCGCTGGCGAACACCGCGTGCGTCCCGTCCGGCTCGCCGTCGGTGACCCAGAGCTCGCCGCCACCGCCATCGTCGCCGCCGAAGTAGAGGCGGCCTGCATGCGGTGCGAACCCCTGATTGAAGCCTCGGCCGCCGGGGTTGAGATCCCGCAGCACGCGGGTTCCCGCCGCGCTTCCGTCCGAGATCCAGGGCTCCATGTTGGCGCCGCCGGGCGCATCGCTGGCCGCGAAGACCAAGCGGCCGTTGAAGCCCACGAAGCTGTCCGGCTCCGAGCCGTCCAGACCGGCCGCGATGTCGGCCAGCATCCGAGTTCCTTCCGGACTGCCGTCCGAAAGCCAGGGCTCGATGCCGGCTTCGTCGTTCTCGGCGGAGAAGGCCAGACCCAGGGGGGTCGACCTGAGGTGCGCCGGCAGCGAGCCGGCGGGCCCATCCACGATGTCGGCAAGCATGCGGGTGCCCTCGGCCGTCCCATCGCTCACCCACAGCTCCTCGCCGTTCTCCCCGTCATCGCCGGTGAAGAAGAGGCGCCCGTCATGCTCGGTGAGGAACGCTGCCAGGCCCCAGGCCTCGGGTCCCTCGGTGACGTCGGCCAGCAATCGCGTCCCGGTCGCGCTGCCGTCGCTCGTCCAGATCTCGGGACCGTGCTTGCCGTCGTCGGCCAGAAAGTAGACCCGGTCGCCCACCCGGGTGAACCGCGTGCGCGCGTCGGCCGGAACCGGGTTGGCCTCGCCCTCGCCACCTGGGCTAGGGTTGGAGCCCTGGGGGCCGGGCTGGATGTCGGCGAGCATGCGCGTGCCCGCGGCACTGCCGTCGGAGATCCATAGCTCGCGGCCATGCACGCCATCGTCGGCGCTGAAGATCACGCGGTCGTCGAAGCCCGTCATGAAGCGCGGTTCGGAGGACTCGGGACCCGGCCGCAAGTCCAAGGCGACGATCTCGGCGCCTGACTCGGCTGGCTTGCCCCGCGTCAGCGCGCCAGTCGGGCCCAGGCAACCGAGGAGCAGCCCACTCAGGATCAGGCATCCGCGCGAAACGTGCATCGGGCTCCGACCTCCTGGCCGGCGCAGGCAGCGCTCGGCATCGTTCGTCTCGGTCCGCATCAAGGCTTCAGGCTCAGGATCTGGAGCCCACCCAGCTCGGCCGCGACATAGAGCCGATCGCCGCGGCGCAGCAGGCGCTCGGCGGCACCCGGCATCGTCCAGCCCCCGATCTCGATCGGGTCACCGGCGCGCGATGTGCGCAGCTCGCGCAATCCGGCGCTTCCGGCGGCCACGAAGACCCGCTCGCCTTCCTGGAGCACCCCGATGGCGCGGTCTTCGAACGCCAGCGAGCCAAGCCGCGTCGGATTGCCCGGGTCGGTGACGTCGAGCAGCAGCACGCCGGTCAGGCCGGCCGCGACCCAGGCGCGATCGCCCGAAACGGTCACATCCAGGATGTCCGCCTCGTTCTCGAAGCGCACCGCCACCTCGTGTGGGTGCCTGGGGTCGGCAAGGTCGTAGATCCTCAGACCGCCGGGCCGATCGCTTAGGTAGGCATGTCCCTGGCTGACCGTCACGTCCCAGCTGTTGCCAGGCGAGTCGACGAAGCCCAGCTCGGTCGCGGACCGAGGATCGATCACCCGCAGGCCGCCCGGTCCGTCCGCGACGTAGGCCAGTCCATCGGCCAAGGCGATGCCCAGGGCCTCGCCCGGCGTGTCGACCACCGCCACCGCGACCGGATCCCGCGCATCGCGGATGTCGAGCACGACCACTCCGGCCTCGCCTGCCGCCACGAGGGCCAGATCTCCGGCCACCCGGACGTCGTGGGTCGCGCCCGGCATGTCCAGGGAGCCCAGCAGCAACGGCGCGTCGGGCTGGCTGACGTCGAGCACCAGCACGCCGGCCAGGCCATCCGCCAGGTACAGGATCGCATCCGATTCGGACCGATCGCCGCCCTCGATCAAGCTCGGGCTGAAGTACATTCCGCTGCGCACCAAGCCGCCTTCATCGATCCGGGCCAGGTGCAAGCCGGCCAGGTCGGCGGCCACCTTCGGCGCGCCCTCGACCCCCCAGACGTGCATCCGGGCCCAGAGATCGGCGCGCGAATCGACCGCCGGTGCGACCTGGGTTCCGACGTCGGCGAAGTAGATCGTGTCCGCGTCGATCGCCACGTCCAGCACCACCGTGGCGCCCTCGAGGCTCCCGAGAAGCCGCGGCCGACCGGGGCTGCCGACGTCGACCACCAGCGCACCGCCCTCCTGCGCCGCCACGAACGCCCGGTCGCCACGGACCGCCACCCGCTCGACGATGCCCGGCAAACCGAGCGCGCCGAGATCCCGGGGGTGCTCGGGATCCGCCACGTCGACCAGCCGCAAGCCCTCGTCGCGATCGGCCACGAGCAGCAGCCCTTCGGAGACGGCCACGCTCGCCGCGACGCCGGGCGTGTCGATCCAGGCCAGCTCCTCCGGCCGGCTCGGATCGGTGGCGTCGATGATCCGCACTCCGGTGCCCCAGTCCGCCACGAAGACCAGCGTCCGCGCGTCCGCGGCATCGGCGGTCCGATGCTGCACGGCGATGCCCAGCGCATCGCCAGGCGTGTCCCATCGCCCCAGATCGCGCGGACGGGTCGGATCGCCGACGTCGACGATCCGCAGGCCCCGAATGCCCTCGGCCAGGTAGGCCAGATCGCCGTCGATCGCGACCTGATTCACGGCCCAGCTGGTCGCGATGGTGGCGATGCGATGCGGCCGCTCGGGGTTGGCGCCGTCGAAGACGACCAGCCCGCTCAATCCGGCCGCGACGTAGACCCGGTCTCCGGCGACCGCAAGGGCGCGGATCGCCTCGGGCAGGGCGTCGCTCTGTCCCAGCGCCCGCGGCCGGCGCGGATCGCCCACCTGCACCGACTGCAGACGATCGCCGGTTCCCAACCACGCCACGTCGCCGGCGACGGCGACGGCGCTGACCGAACCGCCAAACTGTCGGTCCGGCAGCTGGTCGACCGGTGCGTCCGAAGGCTCGACGCGTCCGAGCAGCCAGATGGCGCCCGCCGCGCCCAGTCCGAGCAGGATCGGCGGGCCAAGGATGCCCAGACCTCGGCGACGCGCCGATGCCTTCACGGCCGGGATCCGCGGACCGGCCATCGCGGCCGCCCTTCGCCCCGGCGCGACCCGCCTAGCGCCGGCCCCAGAAGACCTCCGGCGCGCAGGGGATCAAGCGCGCGATCGCCTCGTATATGGCGGCCAGGTCGGCGCTGTTCGGCGACAGGCGCAAACGGGTCCGATCGCCGGCGAGCGCCTCGAGATAGTCGAGGTCGAGGTCCTGGCCGAGGCCGACGATGTACAGCGCGACCCCCGACTCTCGGATCGCTCGAGCCAGCGCCTGCGGCGGCTCGGGATCGCCTACCTGAATCCCGTCGGTCAACAGCACGATCATCGGCGAGTTGTCGGGCTTGCGCTCGGGTCCCTCGAGGACGCGCCGTGCCGCCGCGAGGCCGCGATCGATCCGCGTCCCGTAGGCCACGTCGATTCCGCGGATGGCCGCCTCGAGCGTCGGCCCGTCACCGCTGAGCGGGCTGATGACCTGCGCCTCCTCGCTGAAGACCACCAACCCGATCTGGTCGCTGCCCAGCTCGACGGCGCGCAGGAAAGCCAGCGCCGCCTGCCGCGCCGCGTCGATCTTCTCGCCGGCCATGCTCGACGAGTTGTCGAAGACGAGCACGGTGTCGGCGTTGGCCCACTCGGGCGCGCAGTGCTCGCGCAGCAGGATCGGAAGATAGGCCGGACGCAAGACCCGCGGCGTCGCCGAGGGCTGCTCGGTCGACATCGGGCTGGGTGTGCGGGTCGGCGTGCGGGTCGGCGTGTCGGTGGCCGTCGCGGTCGCGACCGGGGTGTCGGAGGCGGTCGGGGTGTTCGAGGGCAAAGGCTCGCTCGGTGTCGGCGCCTGGGGCTGGTAGATGCACAGCACCTCCGTGTCGCCCAGGCTGCCGATGTCGCTGAGGAAGTTCCAGATGTATAGCGTATCGACCCAGGGCCCGTGCGCCCAGGCCCGTAACGGGCCACCGCCCGTGACGTCGTAGGGCTCCGTGAAGCCGGGCGCGCCAACGGTCTCTTCACTGACCTGATTTCCGCCGGCCAGCTCGTACCAGTAGACCCCCTCGTAGGCCAGCGTATCCTTGGCCGCTCGCTTCACCCCATAGCTGGTCGCGACGACTCGATCCGTGTCCGGAATCCAGGCCACGCCGCCCGTGGCCGACTCGTCGTGCGACAGGGCGTTGGTGTCGTCAAAGTGCTCAGGGCGCGGCACGAACTTGTAGGTTCCGTCGGACAGGGTCCCGTGGATGATGTCGCCGAATCCCAGACCCTCCTCCGACATCAGCGTGTCGCCGGGCTTGGTGAAGGGCGTCGGCGTCGGGGCGCCGCCGTGCGTGCTGGTCGCATAGCGCTCGTCGTCGCGGATCCACTGCAGCGAGATGTCCCAGTGCCGGTCCCGCAGGCCGACCACCATCACGCCGGTGTTGGTGATGGCCAGATCGGTCAACATCGGCTGGGGCCGATGCATCTCGGGCCGTTGCTGCGCGTTCAGCTTCCGATCGATCTCGTCGGACCAGGGCGACCAGCTGGTCTGGCTGCCGACCACGTTGCGCAGGCGAACGCCGTCCCGGGGATACCGCATGTTGATGACCGCGACCTGCTGCATGTCGGAGCCATCGGGACGCGAGCTGTAGACGATGCTGACCATGTTGGCGGCCGAGCCGCGGCTGTTGACGACGCCGTGGTAGAGCCGTCCGGAGTACCAGGCCAAACCGAATGGCCGCCCGCCGACCGGGCCCCAGTCCTCCGACATCGCCCCCATGTCGAACTCGCTCAGGATGGCCTTGGTCGCGAGATCGAAGCGGATGATCTTGCGATTGTTGAGGTTGACGGCAAACAGCTCGGTGCCGGCGTCGTTGACCTCGAGGTCGCCCAGCGCCACCTTGCCGACCTCGCGCGCCGCGCCATCGTCCTGGTCGCGCTCGCCATCGGCCATGCGGCCGCCGATCTGCGTGCCGGCATCCGGGACCTGGGTCCAGAGCTCGGTCACGCCCGTGTCGAGGTCGGTCCGGTAGATCCCGCCCGCGCCACCCGGTCCGTAGGGCAGCCCCCGCTTGCGATAGGCCCCGGAGTAGATCGCCGGCTCGCCGCGGCTATACGCCAGGCCGAAGACCGACCCGGTGTCGGCGAAGCTGGCGAGCTCGAACTGTGGGTTGTCGCTCGGCGTATCCCGGAAGAGGATGACCGAAGGCGCGGCCGTGTCCGGGCGACGACCGCGACCCGATTGGGCGCGAAAGGCCGAGGCGACATAGTAGGGGTCGCCGTCGACACAGGCCTGGTCGAAGTCGGGCGCGCCAGCCGTCAGGCGATCCAGGTTGACGATGCCCAGCGCGATGGCGAGCACGAAGACGAAGGTCAGGATCCGCAGCCCACGATGGGCGGCTCCGGTCGAGGGCGTGGCGACGGTCATGGCGTGCTCCGCTGGCGTTCGGGCCGCCACGCCGGACGAGGGCGGGACGGCGCTGCAACCCGGTTGTCGATGTGCGTGCTGCCAGAGCGGTTGCATCCGACCCGTACGTCCTCTGAAGCGGCTGGCCGTCCTGGCCTGGCCAACACGCTGCAACCGTGAGTCGCCTCCGCGGCCCGCCCCTTGAATAGCCGAGGTCTTGCGAGCGGTCAAATGCGGGGCTCCCCGGCGCCGCGATGGATGGTGCCATGCGAACGCTCGCATCGCATCGCAAGTGGCTCGGGTCTGGCCGAGATCTCACCACCTCCAGGACACGAGGGCCGAAGGGGCTGCGGCCCGACACCCCGGGATCGGAACTTTCATCCACCCTGCGGTGTATGGATGGTCGAGACCACCATTCAGCACGCGTCTGCATGACCAGGGAGCGACCGCGATGCGATCCTACTGGCGGGCATTGAACCGTTTCGACGACTTCGAAGGTCGGTCGACGCTTGTCGAGTACTGGGCGTTCGTCTTCACGAGCAGCCTCGTCCTGGTTGCGATCATCGTCTTCGAGGCCCAGGCCACGGGAGGTTCGGGCCACGTGTTCAGCATGATCTACCAACTCCTGATGGTGATTCCCGCGCTCGCCGTCAAGGTCCGTCGCCTTCACGACACCGGGCACTCCGGCTGGTGGGTCCCGATCGGCTACGTCCCCTTCATTGGCTTGCTACCGTTCTACTGGCTGATCCGGTCGGGCGACCGGGGCGTCAACGCCTACGGACCCGATCCCAAGCAGCCCGCGCCGCCTGTCCATTCGGTACCCGGCCATCGTCTCGATGCCTCAGGGCATCGTATCGCCGGCACCTGACGCTTCGGCCAACCAGGTGTCGAGCCAGGCACGCTGCTCCGCGTCGAGCCGGGCGGTTTCGAGCAGATCGGGTCGGCGCTCCAGGGTTCGTCGCAGGGCTTCTTGTCGGCGCCAGCGGTCCACCGCGCCATGGTTGCCCCCGGTGAGCAGCTCGGGCACGGTCCAGCCTCGGAAGTCGGCCGGCCGCGTAAAGTGCGGGTGCTCGAGCAGTCCCGTGGCAAACGAGTCCGTCTGGGTCGCGCCTTCCAGGCCGACCACGCCGGGACGCAGGCGCGCCACGGCGTCGGTGACCACCATGGCCGGAATCTCGCCACCGGTCATGACGAAGTCTCCGACCGACACTTCGTGCGTGGCCAGGTGCTCGCGGATTCGCTCGTCGAAGCCCTCGTAGTGGCCGCAGAGGATCACCAGGCGCGACTCGGCCGCCAGAGAGCGGGCCATGGCGTCGTCGAATCGCCGGCCCTGCGGGGTCATCATCAGGACCGGGCAGGGGGCCCGACGGGGCTCGCTCGCGTGGGTCGGTGGAAGGTCGAGCAGCGCCTCGACCGCCTCGAAGACCGGCTCCGGCTTCATGACCATGCCGCCGCCGCCGCCATAGGCATAGTCGTCCGTCGTGCGATGCCGATCGTGGGCCCAGTCCCGCAAGTCGTGCACGCGGATGTCGACCAGCCCGGCGTCGCGCGCACGCCGGAGGATGCTGACGTCGAAGGGCCCGACGAACATCTCGGGCAGCACGGTCAGGATGTCGATGCGCAGGGCCACGCCCTTGCCGCCGCTGGCCTGCGCTGGCTTGGCGCTGCTCGCCGGCGCCGTATACTCATCGCCCATGCCCTTCTCCCTGTATCGACACCGCGAGCAGGCTCGCCTGCGTCGGCGGATCGGATTGTCCCTGGTTCTGGTGGCGCTGCTCGCCGTCGCGGTCCTGCTGTTGCAGGATCCCGGCCGCCTGCCGCGCTTGCTCGATCCGCTCGGAATTCGACTGCGCGTTGCCGGAACGCCGACGGCCATGGCGCAGTCCCGACCGACAGACCCGGGGACCAGCGCTCCGAGCAAGGCTCCGTCGAGCCTACGAACCCCCGCCGCCCGGCCGGGAACCAGCCCCTCGGCATCGTCCGCCGCCGGCCGATCCGCGCCTCAGCGACCCGGGTCCGCGCAGCGCCGGTCCCACGCGGCCTCCGCCGAGGTCACGCCGGCGCCGCTGCGGACCTCCCGCTCGGCCAGGCCGGCGACCGCGACCCGATCCACCGACGCCACGCTCGCGACGGAGACCCAACCCGCGCGCGATTCGCGTTCCGCACAGGACACCGAGTCGGAAGCCCTGCCACCGATCCGGGACCCGGAGGCGACCCGTCTCCCCGCAGCGGCCAGGCCGGACCAGCTGGCCCGCGCCGCGGGTCGGCCCTTCGCGTTGGATCCACCGCTCCTGACCTTCGGCCGTGCGGCCGCCGACGGCCTCGAACAGCGCGGCTCGGCGTTCTACCCCTATGGTACCACCGCCGCCGGCCAGTATCTGCTCCACCACGGCATCGACATCTCCAACCCGCTGGGAACACCGATCCTGGCGGTCGCGGGCGGCGAGGTCATCTACGCCGGCGAGGATGTGGCCATGCAGGCCTACGGTCCAGCCGACGAGCCCTATCCGAAGGGCTTCTATGGCCGTCTGGTGCTCCTGCGCCACGACCCGACCCTGGACGACGCGGCCATCTACAGCCTCTACGGTCACCTGTCCCAGACCGCCGTCGTCCAACGCCAGCGGGTCGCGGCCGGCCAGCCGATCGGTTATGTCGGCTCCGCCGGCATCGCCCTTGGTCCCCATCTGCACCTCGAGTTCCGCGTTTCGGGCAACGACTACCTGGCGACCGTCAACCCGGACCTGATGCTCCGCCCCTTGGCGGGCCTCGGCGTGATCGTCGGTCGCGTGGCCGACCCGGCCGGCCGCCCCCTGCACGGGATCGACGTGGGGCTGTACGCGCTCGACGCGGCGGGGGGCGAACGCTGGCTGCGGCAGACCACGACCTATCCGGCCGAGCGCATCAACCCGATACCCGGCCTGGGCGAGAACTTCGTCTTTGGCGATGTCGAGCCCGGCCGCTACGTGGTGGCCGCCACGCCGGGCGGCGGCCGACTGGATGCCGAAGTGCGGGTCGAAGCCGGCCGGGCCAGCGGCATCCTGCTGAAGCGCTGAGGCGCCGGAATCAGGCTTCGCCGGCGATCCGGCTCCAGCGCGCGCGCACCTCGGCTCGAATGGCCGCCTCGTCCTCGACCCGCCCATCTTCCATCAGCACCTGGCCGTCGCAGATCGTGCTGCGAACGGCACGCCCCTGGGCGCTGTAGACGAGGTCGGCCGGCAGGCCGTGCCCGGGAAACATCATCGGATGCTCGAGGTCGACCAGAATCAGGTCGGCCAGGCGGCCGGGCTCGATCCGGCCGCAGTCCAGTCCGAAGGCATCCGCGGCCTGGCGTGTTGCCAGGTCGAGGGCTTCGGCGGCCGGCAGCCGGGTGGGATCCCCGCAGGCATGTTTGGCCAGCAGGGCCGCGAACTTCAGCTCCTCGAGCAGATCGAGGTTGTTGTTCGAGGCACAGCCGTCGGTGCCGATGGTCACGCGCAGGCCGAGCTCACGCATCGCGGCATACCGCATCGGACCGCCCGAGGCCAGCTTGAGGTTGGAGATCGGATTGTGGATCGCCGTCACCCCGCGCTCGGCCAGCAGCTGCAGCTCGGCGTCGTCCAAGTGAACGCAATGGGCGGCCAGCGTTCGCGGACCGAGCAGGCCCAGCCGATCGAGCCAGGCCGGCGGCCGCATGCCATGCGCGTCGACGCAGGCGGCGACCTCGCCGACGGTCTCGGACACGTGAATGTGAATCGGCAGGTCCCGGGACTGCGCCAGATCGGCAACCCAGGCGAGCGACGCGGCGCCGACGGTGTAGACCGCGTGGGGCCCCAGGGCGAAGCCGACACGTGAGCCGTAGGTCGACACGGACTCGAGCTGCTCGAGCACGGCCTCGTGCTGACGCTCGGTGCCCGCCGGATCTCCCGCGTCGATCAGCACGCCGGCCACCTGGGCCCGCATGCCGCTGTCTCGCGCCGCGCGCGCCGTGCCGTGAAAGTGCCAGTACATGTCGTTGAAGAAGGTCGTGCCGCTGCGGATCATCTCGAGGCAGGCGAGCCGGGTTCCCCAATACACGTCCGCCTCGGTGAGCCGCGCCTCCAGTGGCCAGATCTTCTCCGTCAGCCAGGGCATCAGCGGCATGTCGTCGGCGTAGCTCCGCAGGATCGCCATCGCCGAATGCGTATGCGCGTTCATCAAGCCCGGCAGGACCGCGCAGCGTCGGCCTTCGACCCGTCGGGCACCGGGCGGAGTCGGGCGATCGGGTCGATGGGGCTCGATGGCCGCGATCCGGTTGCCGGCGACGAACAGGTCCACCGGCCGACCCTCGAGCTCGGCGCCGGCGATCCACAGGCTGGTCGCCGGCGCGCCGGCACCGCCGGCGGCCGGCGCGTCGGCCAGGCCCTGCGAGTGCTCGGACACCGCCCTAACCGAGCGGTATGGTGCGCAGGCGGGCGCGAACGCGGTCCCACTCGGCATCCAGCAGCGCGCGCAGGCCATCGGACAAGCCCTCCAAGGGCAGCTCGCCGACGGCGCCGCTCGCGCGCAGCTTGTACTCGACGATGCCTTGATCCAGCCCGCGCTTGCCGATGGTCAGCCGCACCGGAAGGCCGAGCAGGTCGGCGTCGTTGAACTTGACCCCGGCCCGCTCGTCGCGATCGTCGTACAGCAGCTCGAAACCCTCGGCCAGCAGGCGCTCGTAGATGGCGTCGGCCGCCTCGGCCAGCTCGGGCGTGCGGGCGTTGGCCAGGCTGATCAGAGCCACCTCGTAGGGCGCGACCGAGATCGGCCAGATGATGCCGGCCTCGTCGTGCTGCTGTTCGATCAGGCTGGCGATGAGTCGGCCGGTGCCGATGCCGTAGCAGCCCATGACGGCCGGCACCGACTCGCCGGCCTCGTCGTGGAAGGTGGCGCCCATGGCCGTCGAATACTTGGTGCCGAGCTTGAAGATGTTGCCGACCTCCACCCCGCGACTGGCGTGGAGCGGCGACCTGCAGGTCGGGCAGGCATGCCCTTCGGCAGCGGCCACCAGATCGGCCACCTGATCGGCCTGCCAATCACGCCCGTGGTTGGTGTTGCGCAGGTGGTAGCCGGCCTTGTTGGCTCCGGCCACCAGGTTGGCACTGCCGGCAACCAGGTCGTCGGCCACCACCAGCACGCCCTCGCGTCGGATGCCGATGGGCGAGGCGTAGCCGGGCACGGCGCCGATCGCCGTGATCTCCTCGTCCTGGGCCGGCCGAAGCGAAAGGGCCTTGACGGCATTGGCCAGCTTGGTCTCGTTGAGCTCCATGTCGCCGCGGAGCACGGCGAAGATCAACCGCTGCGCGTGCGGGGCGTCATCACGCTCCCCCTCGAACTCGCCGACCAGGAAGACCGCCTTGGCCGTCGCCGATGCGTCGATGTCAAGCAGCGCGGCCAGGCTGGCGATGGTGGTGGTGTCGGGCGTCGCCACCTCCTCGATCGGCAGGGCCGGGCCCGCGCTGGGCGCGGGCTTGGCGATCTGGGCGATCTGACGGTTGGCGCGGTAGCCGCAGGCATCGCAGAGCAGCAGGGTGTCCTCGCCCACCGGCGTGAGCGCCATGTACTCGTGCGCCATCGTGCCGCCCATCATGCCGGTGTCGCTCTCGACCGCGATGGCGTCGAGCCCGCAGCGGTCGAAGATGTTGAAGTAGGCCTGATAGACCGACGGGTAGTAGGCGTCCAGGTCGGCGACGTCGGCGTGGAAGGAGTATCCGTCCTTCATCGTGAACTCGCGTACTCGGATCATGCCGCCCCGCGGACGCGGCTCGTCACGGAACTTGGTCTGGATCTGATACAGCATGCAGGGCAGCTGCTTGTAGCTGGCGATCACGTCGGCCGCCAGGTCGGTGACCACTTCCTCGTGGGTCATGCCGAGGCACATGTCGCGGCCGCCGGCGTCCTTGAGCCGCGCCATGTCGCTGCCGATGGCATACCAGCGCCCGCTGCGCTGCCAGAGCTCGGCCGGCTGCACCACCGGCATCGACAGCTCCTGGCCGCCGATGGCGTCCATCTCCTGGCGCATGATCGCTTCGACCTTGCGCTTGACCCGGTGCCCCAGCGGCAGGTAGTCGAAGATGCCGGCCGCGACCTGGTGCACCAGGCTGGCCCGGAGCATCAGCTGATGGCTGGCGATCTCGGCGTCGGCCGGCGTCTCGCGCAGCGTCTTCATGAACAGCCTGGACATTCGCATGGGCTTCCCCCGGCGCCTGGACCGCCCGATCTCGAGCCCGGCCTGGATCGCAGCGGCACGAAGCTGCTACTCTACCAGAGCGGTCCAGGCAGCGCCAAACATCCGAGCGCCATGGCCGGCGCCCGGATCGGCCGCAACGCCAGGCGACCGATCAACGTCAGACCTTGCGTGCACCGGCCCGGCGAGGGCCGCTCGATCATGCCAGTCCGCGCCATGCGCCACGTCGCCGCGATGGATCGGTCAGCCCAGAGGGACAACGTCATGCCGAAGCTCGTCACGGTTTGGAAGACCCGCGCTCGCCGTTGGATCCCGCTCCTGGTGCTGGCCGGTCTGTCCCGCTCGGCGGTGCAGGTCGCGGCCTTGCCGCTCGCGGCACCACCGGCCGAGCCGGTCTGGCCTTCGCCGGTGCTGGTGGCCGAGATCCGCGACCTGCTGACGCAATACTACGATCAAGAGGCCCTGGCCGGTGGCCCGATCAGCGCGCTGGCGCCGCGAACCGAGGCCGAGAAGGCCAGCTCGGCCAAGGATCCGGATACGCTCTGGGAGCAGGCGGTGAGCGGGGCGGCCTGTCACGCTGCGACCAGCCGCGCCGGCTTCGAGAGCTGCGCCGGCAAGCGCCTGGCGGCCACCTTCGGCCGTGGCGACTACGCGGGCGGGCTGACGCTCTTCGATGCCAGCCGCGGCTACTACGCCAACGACGCCTATGCCCGGATGGCCAACTTCTATGCCCTGTACCATGCCTTCGTCCACGACTACGATGCCGCGCGGCCGGCGGGCTCGGGCTTCGACGCCAGCAACGCCCGCGACAGCCAGGACTATCACCGTGCCATGGTGCGCGCCTACGAGGCGCAGGCCCGCGAGGTCTACCTGCGCATCTTCCGGGATGCGCGCGGGGATGGCGGCTTCCAGACCAGCTTGACGCGCGCCGCTGGCCTGTTCGAGACCGGCTACCTGCCGGTGGTCGAGTTCCTCGAGAGCCACGACGCCTGGGGCAGCCCGCGTGACCGACGCAACGCCTTCGCCATCGTCAACGCCTTGAACCAGCGCATCTTCTGGGAGTGGGTGTGGACTCAGACCAACGGTCCAGCCACGGCCGGCTTCGTCAACCTGGGCAGCCAGGCCACCTATGATCTGGGTCGTCCCGGATCGGGCGTCCTCGACGGCACCGACCGCTTCCGCTACGAGTTTGAGGACGGCGCCGAGGACATCTCCAGCCTCCGAACCGCCGCCCAGGACGACCCGCTGCAGGGCGGAACGAACGGCTTCTGGTTCGATGCCGACTACCCCATCCCCGGCGAATGGTGGTGCTACGGCACCTACGGCCTCGTCGCCAGCGACGCGTTGAACAAGTGTCTCGGCCAGGCGGCCAAGGCCGGCAAGGCCGGCGGACAGTCGGCGCCGGGGCCCTTCAGCCCCTACACCCAGTACTACGGGGATCCGGGCGTCGGCAATCCCTGCGACGGCCGCGCCTATGCCGACTCGGGCATCTCCTGCGGCGACACCAGCCTGGGCTCCATCGGCGAGGAGTGGCTGTGGAACTTCGCTGGGTTGCGGGCCGGACTGTATCTGATCCAGAGCCTCTCGGTTCGGGGCGATCCGGATCTGCCGGCGCGTGCGCTGGGGACGGTCGCGCAGAAGTTCACCCTGGGCCAGAGCCCCAACCAGACGGCCTACTCGCACGTCACCGAGCGCATGGGCTACGGGGTCGCCGGCTTCCACGGCGGCAGCGGCTTCAACGACGACCTCGAATGGCTGTGGAGCGGCGACGGCGCCGTCCGGGCGGTCCGCACCTTCTCGGCGGCGACGCACGACGGCGAGCCGCAGAACGGTCGCTACAGCGTCGGCGAGAACGACGTGCCGGCCGGCGCGAACCCGGCCGACAAGCTCGGCAGCACCTGGGGCAAGCCGGGCCTGGGCTACCAGGAGTATCCCGGCGGGATGGAGAACCACAGCGCCGGACCGAGCTCGCTCTATGGCACGACGGTGCTCGGCCTGGTCCTGGCCGACAAGCTCGGCGATCGCTCCGGCTCGCAGTCGGGACTGGCCGGCTCGCTCTTCGACGCCAGCCACCGCAACAACGTCGAGGAGTTCCGCAGCTGGCTCTGGCTGGCCGCCGGCAGCTACCATCGCTGCCCGCCGAGCCTGCCCGGCGAGGACCCGGCGGCGGATGCCTGCATCGCCGCGGCCAGCGCGCGCCGGGTGTCGCTCTATGCGCCGCCCAACCCGGCCTCGCCCAGCCTGCGCTTCGACTACCTGTGGCGCGACAAGGGGCCGGCCGCCCAGACCTTGATCGAGGCCAGCGCCATCGCCAGCTCGGAGACCAGCTGCACCGGCCGGCCGGGCGTGCCCTGGCGCTTCGTACGCAACCGGGACGCGGGCAGCGATGGGGCGCCGCTGCCGCCTCGGCTGCACGACGAGGGCGGCTTCGGCGCCTACAACGAGCTGTTCCAGGGCTACGGCGGCCTGATGCGCCTGATCGCCGAGCGCTGGCCGCTGCAGGCCGCCGACCCGGCCTTCGCCCAGGAACGCGCGCAGCTCCTCAAGCCCTGGTACGACACGGCGCACCAGACGGTCGAGGGCGTCGTCGGGCTCTACGGCAACCAGCTGGGCTATGTGCCCGACATCGAGAACTCGTCCTGCATGGGCACCAATCCAGACCCGGGCGATCCATCGCCGGCCATGATCAGTTGGCAGCAGGGCACCGGCGCATCGGTCGAATCCACCGTCATCCGCCGAGCGATGTGGTACTCGGTGGCCACGCAGTGGCATTGGTGGTACGCGGCCGACTGGCTCGATCTGGCGCCGGCGGACTGGTAACCGATCTGACGCGCGCTTCGATCGACGCGGCAGCCGGGCGAGCCTAGCGACCCCGGAGCAGCAGCGGCAGCTGCAGCAGGATGCGTTCCGGCGGCGGTCCGTAGTACCAGACGCCGGCGTCGCTGACCAGCCAGAGCCGGCCATCGGCGCCGGCGGCCAGGTCGAGGATGCGGGCGTCGGCCGGCAGGCCGATGGTGCCGCGGTCGTGAACCGACTCCCAGCCGCCGTCCAAGCGGCGGAGCGCGACCCCGCCCTCCGTCGAGGCGCACCACAACCCGTCGGCCTCGGGTCGCCACTCGGCCGCCACCAGCCGCACATGGGCCGGGTCGTCCGCCGTCAAGGGCCCGTCGCCCAGGTCCTCGAGCAAGGCCCAGGTGGCGGCCCGGTCGTCCCAGACTGCCGAGACGGTGCGCCAGGTCACCCCGTCGGGCAGCTGTTCCTCGACCCAGACAAGGGCCTGGGGGGCTCCGTCCGGCCGCTGGGTGGCCGTGCTCAGAAAGCCCGCGTTGCGCAGGCCGCCCGGTTCGGCGGGCGGTCCGAGAAGGGGATAGTCCTCGGCGCCGGGGCGCTCGGAGCGGCGGTGCAGCTGGGACCGCGCCAGGGCGACCGCCGCCGAGGCCGTTCCGCGCGCATCGGGCAGGTAGATCGCCCGCAAGCCGAGCGCTTCGGCTTCCGGAACGTCGGCCAGGGCGACCGATCGACCCGCCACCGGGCCATCCGAGTCGAAAGCCTGCAGGCCGATGTCGACGCAGGTTCCCTGCTCGGCACAGCTCCGCTCGCTGCGAAACGGCACCCAGACGGCCTCGCCGTCGGCATCGAGCCCGGAGACCTCCGACCAGGTCAGCCGAAAGCCCTGGCCGTCGCGGTCCTGCGCCAGGACGCGCCAGGCGCTCCCGTCGTAGACCCGTGGTCCCAGCCAGATCCGCCCGCCCGCATCGACGGTCCAGATCTCGGCCAGACTGCCCGCCGCTCGGATCTCTCGGGCGCCGGCGGCGATCAGGTCCTGACTGGCCCGGCTCAGCAGCGGTCGACCGTCCGGCGAGAAGGCCTGCAACCAGTCGAGGTTTCCGGAGCGCGAGCGCAGCCAGATCCGACCGTCGGCCGCCCGAGCCGCGTAGCGGGTGCCGATCGGGCTGCTCAGCCTCCGCCACGCGTAGGATCCTTCGGTCTGTGTCGTCCGAGCTGGCCCTGCTACCGTCGCGGACTGGCCGTGACCGAACACGATCCGGCTCTCGGCGGGGCCGGGACGCTCGCGCAGGCGATGCGGCTCGTCGGGTCGCGCGAGGATCGGGCGCGGGCCACTGACCGCGCCGATGGCGATGGCGATGGCCAGGGCCACCGCGAACGCAACCCGCTTCGGCCATCCCGAAGCGCGGCCAGCCGAAGGGACCGCGCCGGGCCGGCGCATCACCGACGCCGCTGGACCAGGAAGGGCAGCGTGATCTCGAATCCGGGCTCGATCGCCCCGCCGACATAGCGATACAGCCCATCGACGGTCGCGATCAGCAGCTCGTTGGCCGCGGTGCAGGCCAGGGCCCCCACGGGCGCCGCCGGCAGCGGCGTCAAGCCGGGTCGCAGCCGCTCGCCGAAGGCCTGGCCATCCCAGCGCGCGACGATGCCGCGCTCGGTGCCCAGCCAGAGCCCACCGTCCGGGCACCAGGCCGCCGCGCGAATCTGATCCAGCGATGGATCGAGCGGGCTGCCGGGCAGACCGGGTCCCGCCAGAGCTTGAGGAGGCAGCCAGTCGCCGCTGGCCGGGACCCAGGTGTTCATCCGCAGCTCCGGCACCACCCGGTCGCCGGCACGCGACTGGATCTCGAGCCAGGTGAAGGCCACCGGTCGACCGAACGCGTCACGCCCCGCCGCCGTCGCATAGCCCGCGTTGCGCAGCTGGGTCGGATCGGCCGGCTGGCCGAGGCCGGGGTAGTCAATCGGCCGGGGGTCTGGCAGCGCGTAGAGGGCGTTGGCATCGATCACGAAGGCGTCCGGATTGCCCTGCGCGGGCGAATCCGGCCGCCCACCACTGGTCTCGGCGCCCGGCGTGTCCAGGACGACGCTCGGGCCGCCGCCTGGCGAGCCGAGCAGGGCCGCGTCCCGAAGCGCCCCGCGGCCCTCCGGCCTCGCCGGCGCCAGATCGATTCCCAGCCCGAGCCGGCCTCGCTCGTCGAAGGCGATCAGGCTGGTCATGGCGCAAGCGCCGGGCCGGCCGCAGTCCACCTCGGCCCGTCGCGGGACCCAGGCGCGTCCGGCGCGGTCCAGGAGGACCCGGTCCAGCAGCTGCATGCCGCCGTCCGGCGCGGCCTGGTCGCGTGCGAGCACGCGCAATCCGGTCGCCTCGAGATACCGCGCGCCGATCCAGAGCCGGCCGGCCGGATCGATCGACCAGAGCCCGGGCAAGGACCCGGCGCGGCGCGCGAGGGCGGCCGCGCGCTCGAACAGGTCGGCCAGCCCTTCGAAGGCCTGCGTGGATCCGTCCGGAGCGATCCGGACGATGCGTTCGCGGCCCGCGCGTCCCCGCAGGCGCAGCCAGATGGTGCCGTCCGTCCCCTGTCCGAGGGCCAGGACCTGCACGTCCGGACCAACACCGCGCGCGTCGAAGGGTCGCGTGAAGCCCCCGGATGGGTCGAAGATCGAGTCCGTGGCGGTCGGGCTGGGCCGCGGGGGCGGCAAGGGTTCGTCGGTCGCAGCTGGCTCGGGCGTGGCGGGCTGACGGCTGTCCGGGAGGCCCGAGAAGATCAGGGCCGCGTGGAGGACCTCGGCCAGGGCGGTCGTCGGCGCCGCTGAATAGGCGGCGATGGCCGGGCTGCCGCTCGTGCCATCGGCCAGGAAGCCGAGCGTCGCGACCGGGCCATTGGCGCGGATGCGCATCCAGCCCGTGAACCCCTCGCCGGCAGACGCGAATTGGTCATCCTCGAGATCGATCGCGACGAAGCCACGGGCCGCCACACGGGTTTGCAGGCTGGCGATCGGCTTCTCGCCACCGCCGGCGGCAAAGAGCTCGAGCGAGACGCTCGCCAGCGCTCCGCCGCCTTGGATCGTCAGCCAGCTGGCGCGACCGGGTTGGCCGCGCCAGACGATCGGCAGCACCGCGTCCTGGGCCGGCTCGACCGCGGCATAGGCGGCGCCGGCCTTGACCTGCGGCCAGCGCAGCGCGACCAGCGCGGCTAGCGTGTCGGTCGCCCCTGCGACGCCGGCATGCGCGCCCTGACCGAGGTCGGTCAGATCGTCCAGGTCGAGGCGGACCGCGCGCCCGGCCTCCAGATCGCCCAGCGCAGCCTGGGACGCCGGCTGCCCGTCGGCATCGAACAGGCTCAGCTGCAGCCGCTTGGCCGATGCGGCGCTGGCCTGAAGCATCAGAGCCGCCGTGCCGGGACCGATGACCCGCCGCAGCGCGACCGGCGCCGTCAGCGCCTGCTTGGGCAGCTCGGGCAGCATCGCCGCCGCTGCGCCGCCGCCAAGGCCGGCCGATCCGGGGTAGAGCAACGGGCCGTAGCCCGAGCCGTCCAGACCCGCTCGCGAGAAGGCCACCGAGAGCAGGCGGCCCTCGGACTCGATCCATGCCGAGCCCCGCTGTCCCGGGGCGAGGCCCGGCAGGGTCTCCAGGCGCCAGAGCGTGGTCTGACCCGGCGAGAGCCTGCGGCTGCAGGCCTCGCCACAGCCGCGCAGCTCCTGGCCCTGCTCGTCGAACAGGCGCAGCTGGAGCCGGGCCGGCGCGTCGCCGAGAAGGCGCGCCAGGATGCGGCTCGCGTCGGCGTCGCTTCGCGGCAGGGTCCAGGCCGGCAAGAGGCTCGACGCGGAGGCCGCGGCCTCGGGCTGCGCCAGCAGCGTCGCCGGGTGCCCCGAGCCGTCCCAGTCGCTCAGCGCGAGCGCCGCCACCGGTCCACCGCTGGCCTGCACCGTCGCCGATAGCGCGCAGTCCGAGGGTAGCCCGGAGCTGCCACCAGGTCCGGTGTCGAAAAATCCGATGGCGCCGGGCTCGAGCACTCGGCCGTCACGCCAGGCCGGGATCCGCGGATCGCATGCGCCAACGACCGGCGAGAAGCTCACGGCGACGTCCACCGGCGCCGCGTTCGGGTTGGTCACGACCAAGAACGCTTGCGGCGCGGTCTGGTCGGGCCCGGCGCTCGGCGCGCGCAGTCCGCCCTGGCGCATCAGGGCGGCCAGGACCAGCACAGCGATCAGCGCCAACGCGGCAAGCAGCGATCTCGAGCCGGACATGCCCATCCTCCTACGCCGATCGGCTTTCGCGACCGGCACGCGCATTGCGGGGCCCGAAGCCCTCGCTTGAGAACGCCAGCAGGCGCTCGCCGTTACGGCTGGCAACGCGCGCGACCCGGAACCGAGCGCGAGCCCCTGCCAAGCCCACGTTGACCTTGGCTTGCGGCCAGCATATGCTCAGCCGTCGCCGTTCGCAAACCCGGCGACGCCTGTCCACCCGGGAGCCCCATGGTCATGTCCAGCCGCCGACCGATCATCGACCAGGCCGAGGTGATCGTCATCGGCCTGGGCGGCGTCGGTGCGTTCGCCTTGCGTGCGTTGAGCCAGATCGGCGTCGATGCCCTGGGGCTCGAGCGCTTCGCGCCCGGCCATGACCGTGGATCGAGTCACGGCGGCACGCGCGTCTTTCGCCATGCCTACTTCGAACACCCCGACTACGTGCCCCTGTTGCGCTTCTCGAGCGACGATTTCGGGCACCTGGAGGCTTCGCGTGGGACTGCCCTGCTGCAGCGCTGCGGTTGCCTCCTGCTCGGACCGCACGACGGCGCGATGATCGAAGGCGCGGCGGATGCCGCATCCCAGCATGGGCTGGCGGTGGAGCGGCTCGGCGTCGAGATGCTGCGCCGGCGCTACCCACAGTTTGCGCTGCCGCGGGGCTGGGCGGGGCTTCACGAGGCCGACGCCGGTTTCGTCAGACCCGAGGCGGCAATCCGGGCTGCGTTGGACGAAGCGGTCGACCGAGGCGCGCGACTTCGCATCGAGCAATCGGCAGCCGCCTGGCGCGAGACCGAAGGGGGGGTCGAGGTGGAAACCGCGGCCGGCCTGCTGCGCTGCGACCGGCTGGTCGTGGCGGCGGGCGCGTGGACCGGCGCGCTGCTGCCGGCGCTCCGAGCGCAGCTGCGGGTGACGCGCCAGATCCAGACTTGGGTCGAGGCGGACGATCCCGAGTCGATCGATTGTCGGGACTTGCCGGCCTGGGTGCTGGCCCGCGAAGAGGGACCGGCGCTCTACGGGATTCCGGCCGATCCGCTCGCGCCGGGGAAGCCGCGCATGAAGCTCGGCCTGCACGGTCGGGACGATCCGGTCGATCCGGATCGGGTGCCTCGATCGGTCGGTCGGGCCGAGCTGGAGGAGCTGGAGTCCCTGCGCGCCCGGTGGCTGCCCCGGCTCTCCGGTCCCATCCGCGCGGCCAAGGTCTGCCTCTACACCAGCAGCCCAGACGCCCAGCTGATCGTCGACCGCCTTCCGGGCTCGCGGCGTGTCGTTCTCGGGGCCGGCCTGTCGGGACACGGATTCAAGCTCTGCCCCGCCCTCGGCCGGATCCTGGCCGAGCTCGCGATCCGGGGCAGGAGCCCGCTGCCCGCGGACTTTCTCGGCCTGTCTCGCTTCGGCTAGCCGCGGGCAGGCGAGGCCCGCGCGCCCGGTAGGCGGGCGGGGCCGCGAGACTCCGTCGATGGGCAGTCTATAATGGGTCGGTCGTCGGCAAGCGCGGCGCCGATACCGGTCGCCATCCCGCACCAACCCAACTCGAGCGTGTCATGTCAGCCAACCCGCAGCTGTCGGTCGTCGTGCCGATGTACAACGAGTCGGAGAACGTCGAGACCTTCTACGCACGCACGCGCGCCGTGCTCGACGCGCTCGGTCTGAGCTGGGAGATCGTTTGCGTCGACGACGGGAGCCGCGACGACACCTTGACCCGGCTGATCGCGCTGCAGCGGGCCGATCCGCGCATCAAGGTGCTCGAGCTCTCGCGCAACTTCGGCAAGGAGATCGCGCTGACGGCCGGCATCGACGCGGCGATCGGCGACGCCGTCGTCCCGATCGACGCCGACCTTCAGGATCCTCCGGAGCTGATCGGCGAGATGGTGGCGCGCTGGCGCGAGGGCTACGACATCGTCTACGCCACCCGCATCGAGCGTGAAGGCGAGTCCTGGCTGAAGCGCACCACCGCCACGGGCTTCTATCAGCTGATGACGCGGCTGGCCGACGTGGACATGCCGGCCAACACCGGCGACTTCCGGCTCATGTCGCGCCAGACCGTCGACGCGCTCAAGTTGCTTCGCGAGCGCAACCGCTTCATGAAGGGCATCTTCGCCTGGGTCGGCTACCGCCAGTACCGGCTGGAGTATCGCCGGGAGCCTCGCCATGCCGGCAGCAGCAAGTGGAGCTGGTGGCGGTTGCTGCGCCTCGCGATCGAAGGCTTCACCTCGTTCAGCACCGCGCCGCTGCAGCTGGCGACCTGGCTGGGTCTGGCGGTCAGCGCCATGGCCTTTGCGTATGCCGTGCACCGCATCGTCTACACCCTGGTCACCGGCATCGACGTGCCCGGCTACGCTTCGCTCCTGGTCACGATCCTGTTTCTGGGCGGTGTCCAGCTGATCACGCTGGGCATCATCGGCGAGTACGTCGGGCGCATCTACCAAGAGGTCAAGCAGCGGCCGCTGTACCTCGTGCGCGCCGTGCACGAGGGAGCGACCCGACCGACGGACGGCGCCGCGGAGCCCGCCTCGGATAGCGCACGGGCATCGGAGCCCCGCCCCGCGAGCGCCGACACCGCGGCGACGCGCCGCTCCGCCCTGGATTGAGGCGATGCGGATCCACCTGCTGGCGATCGGAACGGGCATGCCGGCATGGCTGCGCGAAGGCTACGCGGACTATGCCGGACGGCTGCGCGCCGGCGCTCGGCTCGAGCTGATCGAGATCCCCGCCGAACGCCGCGCCAAGGGGGCGGACCTGTCCCGGATCCGCGAGATCGAAGGACAGCGCCTGCTGCAGGCCGTGCCCGCCGGCAGCCGCATCGTTGCCTTGGACGCCGCCGGGCGACAGTGGAGCACGGAAGCGCTGGCAGAGGCGATGGCCGGTTGGCTGCAGGACGGCCGCGACCTGGCGCTCCTGATCGGCGGACCCGAAGGCCTGTCGACGGCCTGCCTCGCGGCGGCCGAATGGCGCTGGTCCCTATCGAAGCTGACCTTCCCTCACCCGCTGGTGCGGCTCCTGGTCGCCGAGCAGCTGTACCGCGGCTGGTCCATTCTGCAGGCCCATCCCTATCATCGCTAGGCGCCGAGCCCGTTTGCAGGCCGACTGAAGGGCGGGCTGGGATACCGGCACGGCGTGCCCCGAGCCGGGGCTCGGGGCACGCCGTGTGCGCGTCTCCGTGTTGGCGCGTCAAGGCCTCGCGACGCCGCCTCTGGGCTATTCGCCCCGCCGCAGCATGGGCAGGTAGACCGTCGGCTGCGACTCCCGAATGCGCAGCTCGAAGGCGCCGATGTCGCAGCGAGGCGTGCCGTCGCCATCGCCGTCGACGCTGCGGGCGATGCCCCGCTGGTCGGTCTCGAGGACCGCGGCGCCGTCGGCGCCGCGACAGCCGCTCGGGTCGCCCGCATCGACGGCCGGGCTGCCGGTCAGCAGGGCCATGGTCCGGCTGGCGCCGCCGTTGGCCTGCAGCTCGGACAGGCCCGGGTCCTGATCGGGCCGATCGCCGGAGGAGCGCAGCCCACAGCTGTTGTCGCCATCGAGGTTGTAGCCGGCCGACGTGATCTGCCCCAGGCAGTCCGCGCCGTTCGCGTTGAGGGCCACGATGCTGTCGCGCAGCTCCACGCGTCCGGCCGCGCCGACGCGCTGGATGCCGGCGGCGCCGCCGGTCTCGCCCTCGTTGGCGACGACCCGGTTGTGCGCCAAGGTCACGCTGGCCAGCGCCACGTCGCCCCCGCCGCTGTAGATGGCGCCCCCGAACAGCGCCTGGTTGTCGGTCAGCGTGCTGTTCTCGAGGCGCAGCGTGCCGCTGATCGCCAGCGCGCCGCCCTGCAGCGCGCTGTTCGAGGCCAGGAGGCTGCGCTCGATCGAGGCGGACCCGCCGACGGCCACCGACAGCGCGCCGCCCTGGCTGTCGCCCCCCTCGACCTGGTTGCGCTCCAGCGTGACCTCGGAGAGCGTGGCGACGTTCTCGACCCGCAGGCCGCCGCCATGACGACCAGCGGCATTGCCGGCCAGGGTGACCCGCTCGAAGCGGACGCTGCCGTTGTCGCCGGTGTGCGCGGCGCCGCCATCGCGAACCGCCGAGTTCGGCCCGACCCGACCGCCGACGACCGTGACGCTCGCGCCGTCGGCGTGGATGGCGCCGCCGTCCAGGGTCGCCGTGTTCTGCTGGACGGTGCAATCGGTGAGCGTCGCCTGCCCGCTCCGGCCATACACCGCGCCGCCGAAATTGGCGCTGTTGAGCGCCAGCTCGACGCCACGAACCTGCAGATCGGCGCCATCGCGGTAGAAGTACAGCGCACCGCCGAAGTTGCCCCGATTCTCCCGCAACCGACCGCCCTGGATCGTGACCCGCGCGCCGTTCGAGATCAAGCCGCCGCCGGTGCCATAGTCGCCTTCGGCGATGTTCTCGATGATCGCGACGTCGGTCAGGCTGCCGGTACCCGGCACCGTGTCGCTGGAGCCGACATAGACCCCGCCGGCGACATCGGCGCGATTGCCCTGAACGGTGCCGCCCTGCATCGTCAACGACCCGCCCAGCAGGAAGACGCCCGCCCCGTACTCGGCGCGGTTGCCGACGAAGCTGCTGTTGCTCAGGTTGACCGCCGCGCCGCGCGCCGAGATGCCGCCGCCGTAGCGCCCGCCGTTACCCGTGATCACGCTGTCCTCGACCGTCAAGGAGCCGGCCGCGTAGATGCCGCCGCCGTCCACGGCGCTGGTGTTGGCGCTGAGGCGGCTGCGCCGCACGACGGCGATGCCGCCTTCGTCCACCAGGATGCCGCCCCCGCGCGTCAAGCTCACGTTGGAGTCGATGTCGCAGTCCTCGACCGTCAGACGGGCGGCCGTGTAGACGCCGCCGGCACGGGGATCGGAGTTGAAGCTGATGCGCGAGGAACGCAGCGTGAGGTCGGCATCGGGCGCATAGACGCCCGCACCGCGCGTCAAGCTGAGCCCGCGGACGGTCACCGCGACCGCTCCGCGGATCGTGAGCACGGGCCCCTTGCGGTTGCCGTCGATGACGCTGAAGGGTGCACCCGCGCCCGCCAGCGTCAAGGCCTTGCCGTCGATCACCACGTTCTCGACGTAGGTGCCGGCCTGGATCGCGATGGTGGCCCCGGAGCGCGCCGCGTCGACGGCGGCTTGGATCCGGCTGTGGTCGCATCCGTTTTCGCAGACCGTCAGCTCCCCCGCCACCGGATCCGGTCGCTGTGCCGTCGGCGTGGCCGATACCCGTTCGTCGAAGTACTCGAAGGATCCGATGTCGCAGATCGATCGCCCATCGCCCTTGCCGTCGACCGGACGCGGCTGACCGCGCTGGTCGGTGGTCAACAGCGTATCGTCCGGCGCGGTGCAGCCTTCCGGATCGCCCGCGTCGATCGCCGGGCTCGCGGCGGTCAAGGCGATGGTCCGCGTCAACCCGCCGTATTCGCCCATCGGGAGGGTGCGCGGGTTGGTGTTCGTCATGTCGCCGACCTCGTCGAAGCTGCAGGTGTTGCCGCTATCGAGGTTGTGTCCGGCCGAGGTGACGGTGCCGAAGCAGCTGGAAGGCGCGTTGTTGCCCACCAGCGAGTTGCGCAGCTGGATCACGTCGTTGGAGAAGATCGCGCCGAAGCCGCCCGAGTTGTCGGCGACGGTGACGTTGGTCATGAGCCCCGAGCCGGCGTTGATGTACATGCCGCTGCCGCCGAAGTCGGCCACGTTGCCCGACATCGTGCTGTTGGACAGAATCGTCGTGTCGACGTACTGGTAGATCGCGCCGCCGTTCTCGCCCGACCGATTGCCGCTGAGCGTGCTGCGGCCGATGTTGACGAAGCCGGTGTTGTAGATGCCGCCGCCGCGCGGCGTGGGCCCGCCCTCCACCACGTTGTCGGAGAGATCGACGGTGTCGACGCCGAGCCGGGCGGTGTAGCCATTGAAGATGCCCGCCCCGAACTGTCGGGCGCGATTGCCGGTGATCGCTCCGCGTGCGATGGTCATGCCGCCGTAGCTGTTGAGGACGCCGCCACCGAGCTCGGCCTCGTTGTCGCGGACCACGACGTCGGTCAAGGTCATCGTGCCGCCGTAGTTGAAGATCCCGCCGCCGTAACCGGTATCGGGGTTGCCAGTGGCGTTGCCTTCGACGACGCAGTTGGTCACGAAGGCCGAACCTTCGTTGTAGATGCCAGCCCCCGAGTCGGCCCGGCCCCCGGTGATGGTGAAGCCGGCGATCGTGACGCCCACGCCCCGCTTGATGTGGAGCACCGGTCCGGCGCCGCCGCCGTCGATCAGGGTCACCGAGGGGTCCACCCCACGCAGCTCGATCGAGGTGTTGACGACCAGCTGCTCGGTGTAGGTGCCGCTGCCGACGAAGATGGCATCACCGGTCTGCGCCCGATCGAGCGCCGCCTGAATCGTGGCGTGATCGCAGCCGGCCGGGCAGACGGTGATGGCCGCGTCCGGAGCATCCTGCCGGCTCGGCCGAGCCGAGCGCTGCGCCAGGCTGGGCGGACCGACCTGGGTGGCCGGTACGGGCGACGCAGCTGCTGGCGACGCGGTGCCGAGCCAGACCGGAAGGAGCGTGACGAAGAGCGAGAGGATCGGCGCCGCGAAGCGGCGGCGCAGCATGGCGTGGCGCATCGGATACGGCCTCCTCGAGCGATACGAAGCGGGCGAGTCGGAAGGTCGGGAGCTGCGGCTGGAGCGGGCAGGACGATACGATTCGCACCCGGCGAATGCAAGTGTCGCGGCTCCCGGACGGACCGGACTGACGAATCCCTGACACATCGCTGACGAAGGGTCAATTGGGGAAATCGGGTGGGCCAATTTTGCGCAAACCCGGTGTTATGATGGTCGATGTCGGAAGCGCGTGCGGCGCCAACCGCCGAATGGGGTTGAACTCCGAACCGCGATCCGCCGGACTGAACTCAACGTTACGGAGGGGATTCCAACCATGAAGTTGCGCCGATTCAGCCTGCTGGCCATGCCGATCCTGGCTTTCGCCGGCGCCGTGTCGCTCTTGTCGCTGCCCACGCTGCACGCGCAGCAGGCGCCGGCTTCGCCCAGCACCTGCGTCACCGGGCTCTCGAAGACTGTGGAGCCGGGCCGCGTGCAGCGCGGCGACACCGCGCGGGTCACGATGATCATGACGCACACCTGTCCGGCCGAGCGCAAGCCGGTCGACCTGGTGTTCCTGGTCGACGTCTCGAACTCGATGACCCGGGGCAAGAACAGCCCGAACACCGGCACGGATCCGGTGAATCCGGATCCCGGGCTCGCGACGCCCGAGCCGAAGCCCGAGCCGCCGAAGCCCTTGGCGTTCCTGGGCTGGCCGGCCTCCGGCGTCGCCGTGTCCGCGCCCGACCAGGGTGACCCGGTTCCGCCCGATCCGGGCGACCCGGGCCTGGTCCCGGCCCCCGGCCGGCCCGGCAGCGAGCCTTCCGGCTGCGAGGGCAACGATGCGGTCGCACCGCCGGTCATCCCGCCCATCGGCATCCTGACGCCGACCCCGCCCGGCCCGCAGCCGCCGCCCGGCATCGGCGACCCGCCGCCCGGCACGCCCGATCCGGGCATCGGCGATCCCGGCATCGGTGACCCCGGCACGGGCGGTAGCAGCGGCGAGCTGGCGGGCGACGACGACCTCATCCGCGACACGCAGCGGTGGCTGCGCCGGTTCCTCGACGAGCCGACGGTTCAACAGGACATGGCCAACGGCAAGCTGCGCATCGGCATGGTCGCCTTCAACGCGCGCGGCCGCCGCATCCTCAGCCTCTCGGACGACACGCGCCGCGTCATCTCGCGCATCGGCCTGCTGCGTGGGCAGGACAAGACGCGCATCGACATCGGCCTGCGCTCGGCGGAAGGCGCCTTCCGCGAGCAGACCCGCGGCGGGATCATCCGCCGCGACGACGATCGGGTGAAGGTGATCGTCCTGATCTCCGACGGCCAGTTCTGCTCGCGCGACGTCTCGCGGGCCAAGGTCGACCGCGAGATCAAGGTCGTCGCGATCGCCGCCGGTCGTGGCGCCAACCAGCGCAAGCTGCGCGAGGTCGCGACCGAGAAGCAGAACGTGCTCATCCTGCGCGATACCGACATCAAGTCC
Organism: Caldilineae bacterium; assembly: GCA_020634625.1. Taxonomy (GTDB): domain Bacteria; phylum Chloroflexota; class Anaerolineae; order Epilineales; family Epilineaceae; genus JACKBJ01. The sequence continues at coordinate 257,141 of JACKBJ010000001.1, forward strand.
TTGATCAACCTGATGAGCGACCCGCGCAACCCGGACGCCATCCGCCAGTTCATCCCGGTCGAGATGAGCAGCGTCACGGTGCGCGACTCCTTGACCGACACCATCGAGCTGGTGGCCGGCTCGGTCAACCCGGCACCGGCCTCGATCAACGGTCGGACGATCGAGTGGGTCTTCCCGAAGCCGAGCTCGGCGATCACGCTCGAGTTCGACGTCAAGCCGCTGGCTCCCGGCATCCGATCGATCAGCGACGTCTCGTTCATCGAGTGGGCCGACAGCCTGGGCCGGGTCGGCACGGCGCACTTCCCAACCGCGACGCTCGAGCTCGTCGCTCCGTAGTCGTGTGAGGCCCCGGCGCGACCGCGTCGGGGCCTCGTCGCCTCGATCTGCTTGGCACGACGGCCGGCAGGCGCTTCGTGAGCAGCGCCCTGCCGGCCGTCCTGCGTACCAGCCCCGCCGGATCCATGGTCGGTACTGGGTCACGGCCCCCTTCCACGAGGACTGCACCCGTATGAAGCGAGCCATGCATCTCGCCCTCACCGCCCTCGCGCTCGGGATCGCGCTGACCGCCCTGGCGCCGGCCAGGCCTGCCCTGGCCCAGGCGGTGGTTTATGTCAATACGACCGAGGACAGCCGCATCGACACCTTCGAGCCCTGTGTGCCCGGCGGCCGATGTGGGCTGCGCAGCGCCATCCGCACCGCCCAGCTCGAGGTGGCCGGCGCCATCGTGCGGGCCTGCTTCGATCCGGCCGAGGTGCCGGGCGCGCGGGCCTGCCCGCCCGGCGCGGTCCCGATCCGCAAGTCGGATCCCGGCTACGACCCGCGCATCGACCGCTGGGTGATCAAGCTGGCCGATCCCAACCCGATCGAGATGAACGTGCGGCAGACCTTCGTCGACCTGCGCCAGGGCCTCGACTGGAAGAGCCCCGCCGACAACAAGTTCGTCATCGATGCCTCGGGCCTCGACATCGACCACGTCTTCGCCATGGAAAGCGATCGGAACATCCTGGCCGGCTTCGAGATTCGAGGCAGCTTCACCCGCTCGGCAATCCTCATCCGCGGCGGTCGAACCCGCGACGAGTCCCGATTCAACCAGGTCGGCCCCGGCGTGATCTTCGCCAACATGCCGGCGGGATCGGGCGTCCACATCGTCTCGAAGGACACCAACCAGAATCGCATCATCGGCAACTGGTGCGGCATCACGGGCGATGGAACCCAGGTGAGCCCGCTGACGGACGACTGCGTCTATCTGGAGCAGGGCACGACCAAGAACGTCATCGGCGACGCCTCCCCCGGCGGGCGCAACATCTTCGCCGCGACCAGCGAAGGTGCCGGCGTGCGCATCGAGGACAGCGAGTTCGTCGGGCTGGACGTGCGCACCCGCGACAACGTCATCGAGTACAACTGGTTCGGTCTGGATGCCGCCGGCGAGGCGACCGAGGGTCTCGATTCCGGGCTGGTCCTGGTCTGGTCGCCCAACAACAAGGTCAGCCACAACGTCATCTCCAACAGCCGCAACGCCGGCGTGGCGGTCTTCAACGTCCTGACCGGAACCCTGATCAGCGACAACATCATCGGCGGTGGCCCCGACGGATCGACCTGTCGTGGCAACAAGGGCGACGGCGTCTTCATGATCTCGGGTCCGAGCCTCTCGCGCATCGAGCGCAATCGCGTGGTCTGCAATGCCGGCAACGGCGTCACCCTGCAGGGACCGAACACGGTCGACAACGTCATCAGCGAGAACTCGATCCGCTCGGTCGGCGGCAAGCCCATCAGCCTGCTCTCGGATGCCAACCGGAAGATCAAGCCGCCGACCCTGGGCGACGTGTCGGAGACCTCGCTGACCGGCACCGCCTGCGCCGGCTGCACGGTCGAGGTCTTCAGCGACAACGATCGGCAGGCCCAGTACTTCGAAGGCCGCGTCGTCGCCGACGCGTCGGGAGCCTTCGTGCTGGACAAGCCCGAAGGCTGGCAGGGTCGCTACGTCACGGCATCCCAGTCCCGCGACGGCAACGGTTCGGAGCTGGCGACCGCCAAGCTGGTCGGCAACATCGGGCGTCGAACGCCGACCCCCACGGGTGCCGTGCCCACCTGGACGCCGGCGGTCAGCGAGACGCCGGGTCCTTCGGCCAGCCCGAGCCCGACGCCGCGTCCGCAGCTGACCTTCACGCATCGCATCCACCTGCCGATCCTCGCCCGGGGCCAGGCGGACCTCGGCCGGGCCGGCGTCGCGGTCCCATCGGCGCGGCAGGGCGCCGACCGGTCCTTCGAGCTCCTACGGCTGGCCAGGGCTCTGTTCCTGCGCTGACGTCGGTCGGATCGCGGCCCGATCGACTCACGACGGGCCGCGGCAGCGATGAGGCCGCGAATCCGGAACCGGATTCGCGGCCCGCTTCGTTGCATGGCAGATCACATCGATGAATGGCCCATCGACACGGGATGCTCGGCGCCACTGGCGGTGGACCTTCGGCACCGACCATGCTATTGCATTGTGGGGGATCGGGAAGCGATGCGTCGGCCCGATCCCGTTGCATGGCGTTCCCAGCCCCCGACGCTCTGCCGCCAGGAGATCCCCATGCGCCCGTGGAAGCGCGCCGCGATCGTCGCGATCGGTCTTTTCATGGCGGCTGCCGTTGGCCTCGGCGCGCTTCCGCGGCACGAAGCCGTCCGGGCGCAAGGCCAGCCGGGGGAGCCACCGAGCGCCTGCGGGGTTCGGATCACCGAGACCGCCCAGTCCCCCGCGTGGATCTGCGCGCCGCTGGGCGTGACCGTCACGCTGCAGGTCACGCGTCCCCAGGCGCTGCCCCTGCACGTCGTCTTCGTCGTGGCGAAACACCTGTTGATGTACGATCACCTGGACGAGGCCAAGGCGGCCGCCCGAGACGCGGCCAATGCGCTGAGCTTTGGTCCTGGCACCCGCGTCGGTCTGGTGACGCTCAGCGTTCAGGGCAGGACCGAGCTCGAGCTGAGCGACGACAAGAGCAAGGTGCTGTCGGCCATCAACCGCATCAAGCTCGACCAGGTTCGGCCCGAAGCCCGCTACTATGACTGGCTCGGCGACGCCGAGGACCTGCTGGCCGAAGCGCGGACGACGGCCCTGTCCCCGGTGGAGGTCATCGTCCTGATCTCGACCGGCTGCCCGAATGGGTACGAGAGCTACTGTCAGCGGCAGAAGGCGAGCGCCAGCCGGGTTCAGGGCAAGGGCATCACGGTCGTCGGCATCTGCAATCCCAACGCCACCATCCCGCCGCCGGCCCTGCCGGCGGGCCACTGCAACGACATCCGCGGCCTGGCGAGCAGCGGCAGCTACTACGACCTGCGCCAGGCAGCCCGGGCGGCGGCCCGGCTTCAGGAGCTGGAGCGCGAGGGCGCGGCCATCGAGCCCCGCGCGCTCGCGCTGACCGAGCTCCTCGCGCCCGGCTTCGCCTACGTCCCCGGATCCGGAAGGCCCGAGCCCAAGGTGAACCCTTCGCGGCTGCTGTTCGAATGGTCGGGCCTGTCGGCCGATCAGGTGGTGAGCGCGACCTATCGGCTGCAGCCGGACGCCGAGGGCCTTCGATCCCTGCGCCTGTCGGGCTCGAGCGCCATCGTCCTCGACAGCCTGCAGCGCGCTTCCGCCTCCGTCCGCGTGCCGACCCGCACCCTCGACATCCGTCCTTGCCTCGTCGCCAGCGCGACGCCCACGACGCCTCCGACCCCCACGCCAGCGCCCAGCCCGACGACCCGCATGTCGCCGACCGCGAGCCCGACGGCGCGCCCGTCGGCGCGCCCGACGCCGAGCCCCGAGCCTCAGGCCAGCCCGACGCCGGAGCCCCGCGCGCTCTACCTGCCCATCCTGACGCGTCGGCTGTGCAAGCCCGCACGGGCTCACTCGGACATCGTGCTGCTGATCGACACAAGCTCCAGCATGGCCCAGCCGGCCGGCAGCTTCGGGAGCCGGCTGGATGCCGCACGCGACGCGGCGCGACGCTTCATCGACTTGCTCGCGCTGGATGGGGCCGGGGACCAGGTCGCGCTGGGCGGCTTCAACGCCGAACCCACCCTCGGCCCGCTCAGCGATCGCCGGGACGCGGCGCTCCGCAGCCTCGATTCCGAGATCCGTCTCGGTTCGGGCACGCGCATCGACCGGGCGCTGGAGGCCGCGCGGTCCGAGCTGTCGAGCGCGCGCGCACGCGCGGGCAGCGCTCCGGTGATCGTCCTGCTCACCGATGGACAGCCGGAAGGTGGCAGCGAGTCGGCCACGCTCGCTTCGGCGCGCGAAGCTCGACGGGCGGGCATCGACATCTTCGCCGTCGGCTTCGGCGACGCGGTCAACGGCGACTTCCTCCGACAGCTGGCCTCGCGGCCCGACGCCTATCTGCACGCGCCCGACGCCGAGGCGCTGCGCGGAGTCTACGAGTCGATCGCCGGCCAGCTGCCCTGCCCGGGCGGCCTCGTATGGGAGCTGGGGCGATGAGTCGCTCCGAGGCGCCGCGAGGCGACCGCTCGATCCATGTGCCGCCCGGCGGTCCGCCGCGCATCGAGCGACCCGACCCGGAGATCTACGCGGCGATGGGCGAAGCGGCCGTCTTCGAGATGCTCGCGGACGTCTATCGGGAGCTCGAGCGCTCGAGCATCCGACACCTCTTTCCGGACGACATGCAGGCCGCCTCGGAGCGGTCGGCGGCCTTCTTCGTCGGCCTGCTGGGTGGCCCGCCGCTGTATCAAGAACGCTACGGGCCACCGATGATGCGAGCCCGGCATCTGCCGTTCGCGATCGACGCGAGCGGACAACGTACCTGGCTGGCCTGCTTCGACGCGGTGCTGGCGCGAGCACCGGAGCGCTATGGTTTTCCGGCCGAGCACTTGGACGGCTTCCGGGCCTTTCTGGAGGCCTTCTCGGCCTGGATGATCAACACGGCGAGCGAGGCATGATGCTATCATCTGCTTCAGCAATCAGGGCCGCGCGCCAGGACCGATCGGCGCCTGCCCGGCCAACCCCTCGGAGGACGCGATGAGCGCCGCAGTATCGGCAGGTAGCGCGGCGGGCACGGCGCCGGCCGCCCGCAAGCCCCGATTCAGGTGGGAGGATGCCTTGCTCCTGGATCAGCAGCTCGACGACGACGAGCGCATGGTCCGGGACATGGCGCACGACTACTGCCAGGAGCGACTGATGCCGCGCATCCTGGAGGCCAATCGCGCCGAGCGCTTCGATCGCGCCATCTTCGACGAGATGGGCGGCCTCGGGCTCCTCGGCTCGACCATCGAGGGCTACGGCTGCGCGGGCGTCAACCACGTCACCTATGGGCTCATCGCGCGCGAGGTCGAGCGGGTGGACTCCGGCTACCGCTCGGCGATGAGCGTCCAGTCGAGCCTGGTCATGCATCCGATCGACAGCTTTGGCAGCGCCGAGCAGAAGGAGCGCTTCCTGCCCCGGCTGGCCAAGGGCGAGCTCGTCGGCTGCTTTGGCTTGACCGAGCCCGACCACGGCAGCGACCCGGGCTCGATGGTCAGCCGGGCGCGTGCCGTCGAGGGCGGCTATCGCCTCAGCGGCGCCAAGACCTGGATCACCAACTCCCCGATCGCCGACGTCTTCGTGGTCTGGGCCAAGGACGATGCCGGTGAGATTCGCGGCTTCCTGCTCGAGCGCGGGATGGAGGGCCTGTCGTCGCCCAAGCTGGAAGGCAAGTTCTCACTGCGCGCCTCGGCCACCGGCATGATCGTGATGGACGAGGTCTTCGTTCCGGAAGCCAACGCCTTCCCCGAGATCCGTGGGCTCAAGGGACCGTTCAGCTGCCTGAACAAGGCCCGTTACGGCATCGCGTGGGGCGCCCTCGGAGCGGCCGAGTTCTGCTGGCACGCCGCCCGCCAATACACGCTGGACCGAAACCAGTTCGGGCGACCGCTGGCGGCGACGCAGCTGATCCAGAAGAAGCTGGCCGACATGCAGACCGAGATCTCCATCGGCCTACAGGCCTGCCTGCGAGTCGGTCGCCTCATGGACGCCGGTCAGGCCACGCCCGAAATGGTCTCGTTGATCAAGCGCAACTCCTGTGGCAAGGCGCTCGACATCGCTCGGATGGCGCGTGACATGCACGGCGGCAACGGCATCTCGGACGAATACCATGTGATCCGTCACGTGATGAACCTCGAGTCCGTCAATACCTACGAAGGCACGCACGACATCCACGCGCTCATCCTGGGTCGAGCACAGACCGGAATCCAGGCCTTCAATTAGACCACGGCCCCGCTCGGGGCGATCTCGGAGCAGTGCATCATGGCCAACATCGCGCCGGGCACGGCGCGCGGGATGCGCGACCTGCTGCCCGCGGACATGCGCCGGCAGCTGTACGTCTGCGGCGTCCTGACCGAGGTCTTCGAGGCCTTCGGCTTCGAGCCGCTGTCGACGCCCGCCATCGAGCGGGCCGAGACGCTGCTAGGCAAGTACGGTCCCGATGCGGAGCGGCTGATCTACCGGGCATCGCTCGGGCGCGAGCAGTCGCTCGCGCTGCGCTACGACCACACCGTCTCGACCGCGCGCGTCGCGGCGACCTACGACGCGTTGCCACGACCCTTCAAGCGCTATCAGATCGGACCGGTCTGGCGCGGCGAGCGGCCGCAGCGCGGTCGCTTCCGCGAGTTCACCCAGGCCGACGTGGACATCATCGGCGAAGCCTCGGTGCTGGCCGACGCCGAGATCGTCGCCATCGTCATCACCGCCCTCGATCGTCTGGGCTTCCCGGCCAGCCTGACCAAGCTCAACAACCGCAAGCTGCTCAACGGCATCGGCCGCTTCGCCGGCGTGCCGGATGGGCAGCTGGCGGGCCTCTACCGCGCCATCGACAAGCTCGACAAGATCGGCATGGACGGCGTGCGTCGCGAGCTGCGCAGCGTCGGGCTGCCTGGCGATCTGCTCAATCGCGAGCGCCAGGCGGTCGACCGCTGGCTGCGCGGAACCGCCGACCGCGCCCGACTGCGCGAGGATCTCGGGCTGGCCCAGGACGCGGCCGGCGCGCCCATCGGCGCCAACCCGGGCATCGAGGCCTTCCTGGACGCTCTGGCCGACTTCCCGGAGGGCGCCGGCACGACGCCGGCGCTGCTCGAACGGGCCAGCGCGGTTGCCCTGGATGCCAGCATCGCCGTGCTGCGCCAGCTCGCGCCGCGAGACGATCTGGTGCCCGACGGGGTCACCGAGCGGCTGCTGGAGCTCTTGCAGCTGAGCGGCGCGCCGCGCCCGCTGCTGGACGCGCTGGGCGCACGGCTGGACGATCCGGGCGCGCGGGAGGGCATCGCGGAGCTGGTCCGCGTCATGGACGCGCTCGACGCCGCCGGCATCGATCCCGAGCGCTACGCCGTCGACTTCGCCATGGTCCGAGGACTGGACTACTACACCGGCACCATCTTCGAGACCCTGGTCGAGGAGCCTCCGATCGGCTCGATCACCGGTGGCGGTCGCTACGACACGCTCATCGGGCTCTTCGGCACCGACCTGCCCGCCGTGGGGAGCAGCTTCGGCATCGACCGACTGGTCGATGTCATGGACACGCTCGATCTCTTTCCCGCCTCCCTGGCGCAGCCCACGACCCGGGTGCTGGTGGCGCTGTTCGACGATGCCACGGCCATGGCCTCGGTGGAAGCCGCCAGCCGGCTGCGGCGGGCCGGCATCCCGACCGAGCTTGCCTTCCGCGCCGAAGGCATCGGCGAGCAGATCCGGACCGCGCTCAAACGCGAGATCCCGGTGCTGGTCATCCTCGGGCCGGACGAGATCGCGGCGGGTCAGGCGACCCTCAGAGACCTTCGGCGGCGGGTCCAGCGCAGCGTTCCACTCGACGATCTGGTCGAGGTCACCCAGGCGATCTTGAGCGAGGCCGAATGAACCAGCCCGTGCCGTCCAAGCCACCGACGTCACGAAGCAGGGCCGGGCGCTGGATCCTGCTCGCGATCGCCGCGTTGCTGGTGTCGATCCCGGCACTCTACCGGATCGGCTATGGCGACGCGATCTATCCGGGCGTTCGCGTGGCCGGGATCGACCTGGGGGGCCTCAACGCGCCGGCCGCGGTCGACCGTCTGCGCGAGGCGGGCTTCGACCCCGATGCCGCCGTCTCGCTGGGCGTCGACGACATGAGCTGGCAGCTCGAGCCGGGCGAGAGCGGCCTCGCCTTCGACATCAATGCGACCGCCACGGCCGCCTGGCAGGTCGGTCGCGGCCGAGGCCCATCGGCGCTGATCGACATGCTGGCGGCGCGCCTGGTCGGGCGCGACCTGCGGCCGATCGTCCGCTTCGACGAGGCCCAGGCGATGCGCGCTCTGGCGGAGCTGGCCGACGCCTTCGACCGCGAGGCGGTCAACGCACACGTCCGGCTCGAGGGCACGCTGGTCCAACCCGCACCGGCCGTCACCGGTCGCTTCTTGAACATGCGCGCGGCGCGTGACACCCTCGAAGCCGCGGCGCGGGCCGGCGCCTGGCCGATCCGCGACCTCCCGCTGGACTTCAGCCGCGTCGAGCCGGAGGTGACCGATGCCAGCGAGGCCATCGCGACCGCCCAGAGCCTCCTCGCCCAGCCCTTGACCCTGCGCGCCGAAGGCGAGACCTGGACCCTGGCACCCGAGATGCTCGCGCCGATGCTCACCACGACCGATGTCGACGGCGCGGTCCAGCTCGACCTCGATCGGAGCCGCTTCAACGCCTGGCTGCAGCCGATCACCGAGACCATCTCGCGCACCGCCGCCCTGCCTCGATTCCGCTTCGACCCCGAGGCCGGCAACCTGACCCTTCTCGAGAGCGGCGTCGACGGACGGAGGCTCAACCTCGAGGCGACCGCCGAACGCGTGCTCGAGGCCGGTCGCTTGGGATCGCGGCTGGTGCGCATGGCGCTGGAGATCGAACCGCCGGCCGTGGCCGATACCGTCACCGCCGCCGAGCTGGGCATCCGCGAGGTGGTCGGCGAGTCGACCAGCCGCTACGCGGGCTCGGCGCCGGGCCGCGTCCACAACGTCGCCCTGGCGACCTCGAAGTACGACGGCCTGCTGATCCCCCCGGATGCGGTGTTCTCGTTCAACGAGCATCTGGGCGACGTCTCGGAAGAGGAAGGCTACGAGAAGACGCTGATCATCCTGGACGGCGCCACCGCCGACGGCGTCGGTGGCGGCGTCTGCCAGGTCTCGACCACGCTGTTCCGCGCTGCCTTCTGGGCCGGGTTGCCGATCGTCGAGCGGCATGCCCATGGCTATCGCGTGGGCTACTACGAGCAGGGCGAGCCGCCCGGCTTCGACGCCACCATCTACAGTCCGATCGTCGACCTGAAGCTGCGCAACGATACCGGCGCCTGGCTGCTGATCGATGCCAGCACCAATCAGCCAGCGCGAACGGCCCGCTTCATCCTCTACGGCAGCCGGCCCGACCGCGAGGTCGAGCTGGCCGAAGTCGTCCGTAGCAAGCCGGTGCCGCCGCCCGCTCCCCGGATCGAGATCGATCCCGAGCTGGCGCCCGGCACCTCGGAGGTGGTCGAGCTCGCACGGGATGGGCTTTCGGTCAGCTTGACCCGCGTCATCCGCGAGGCGGGCGAGGAACGTCGCGATGTGTTCCACTCGACCTACCGTCCGACCGGTCAGCTGACGGCCGTCGGGCCGAGCCTCGAAGCCTCGAGCGGCTCGGATCTCGACACCGGCAGCCCCTAGGCACCGGTCCGGGAGACCCAGCCTTGACCGAGGCGAGCGGCGTCGCCGCCAGACGCCGTTCGAGCGTAGAGCCGGCGATGGTCGACCCGCTCTGGCAACGCGAGGCTCTGGGCCATCAGCGGTCCTTGCGGGTCCTCGGTCGCCGGCTCGAGCTGCGATCGACCGAGGCCGAGGGACTGGCGCTGGCCAGCGCACGCTTCGGACGCTTCGAAAGCCTCGCCGTCGGCAGCGCGGCGATACACATGGACCTCGTGCTGCCGCCCGGCGGATGGACGGCGGAGGACGCATCGGCAGCGGCAGCGCAGCCGGCCGACGGCGCCTGCCTGACACGGCACCGCGAGCGGGAGAGCCGCTACGTCGCCAGCGCGGGCCCGAGCCTGGTGCTGGCCGACCTGGAGCGACGCGAGATCTGCGCATTCGTCGAGCCCTCGACGCCGCAGACGCTCGTGGGCGAGGTCATCCTGGCATCGCCGGTGTGGCGATGCCTGGCTTGGGAGGGACTGGTCGCGCTGCACGCGGCCACGATCCGTCTCCGGGGTCGAACGCTGGTGCTGATCGGCGGATCCGGTGCCGGCAAGTCCACTCTTGCGCTGGCGGCTGCGCTGGCCGGCGCCCAGGTGCTGTGCGAAGAGGTCACCTGGCTGGACGCTGCGGTCGGCGAGCCGGTGTTGCGTGGCGAGCCCTGGCATGTCGGCATCGATGCAAGGCGCATCGATCGGCATTTCGAGCGATTCCGCCTGGGCACGATGCGGCCAGATGCGAGCCCGGAGAAGACCGTGATCGAGCTCGCGTCGCTCGCGCCCGATGCCGGCATCGAAGTGTGTCCGATCGGCCCGATCGTGTTCTTGGACCGGCAGTCGCGTGACGGGCCGGCCGACCTGGTACCCCTGCCCGTCGCCGTAGCCCGGCATCGTTTCGAGTCCGGTCTCGGCGCCGGCGAACGCAGCCAGCGCGCTTCGCGCCTGTCAGCGGCCTTCGATCGCTTGGCGCAGCAGGGCGCGCACCGGCTCCGCTTCCGGAACCCGTCCGAGGCGTTGGACCTGCTCGAGCGGCTGACCTGACCTTCGCAGGACCTGCATGGGAGAGCCAAGATGGATCGCTATCGAATCAAGCCGGGCAGCCAGGTCGACCTGAGCCGTCACGATCCGGACGACCGCAGCGCCTTCGATGGCGACAAAGCGGCGGGCAAGGCCGAGACGGCCGCGCTCAACGGCCGGCTGGAAGCGCTGCAGGAGCTCCTGTATGCCGAGGGGCGGCACAAGGTCCTGGTCGTGCTGCAGGCGATGGACGCGGGCGGCAAGGACGGGACCATCCGCAGCGTGTTCGAGGGCGTCAACCCGCAGGGCGTCAAGGTCGCCAGCTTCAAGCGGCCGACACCGCCCGAGCAGGCCCACGACTACCTCTGGCGCGTCCATGGCCAGACGCCCGGCAGCGGCGAGATCGTCATCTTCAACCGCAGCCACTACGAGGACGTGCTGGTGGTACGCGTGCACGAGCTCGTGCCGGAGTCGCGCTGGCGCAAGCGGTTCGCGCACATCCGCGCGTTCGAATCGATGCTCGGCGACGAGGGCACGCGGATCGTCAAGTTCTTTCTGCACGTCTCCAAGGACGAGCAGCGCGAGCGCCTTCAAGAACGGATCGACGATCCGAGGAAGCGCTGGAAGGCCAACCCGGCCGACCTGGAAGAACGCAAGCGCTGGGACGACTACCAGGCCGCCTACGAGGAGGCGCTGGCCGAGACGAGCACGGAACAGGCACCCTGGTACGTGATCCCAGCCAACGCCAACTGGTATCGCAACCTCGTCATCAGCCGGATCCTGGTCGACTTGCTCGAAGGGCTGTCCATGCGCTACCCGGAGCCGGCCGAAGGGATCCCCGACATGCGGGTCGTCTGACCTCGGGCAACGCAGGATCGCGGACGGCCGGAATGGACGTCCCGACGAACGAACGGGCGGCCGGGACGGACTGTCGCGGCGTCAAGGGATGGCGGCGGGCGTGCTCGCGGCGGGATCGTAGCCGGCGTGCAGGACCAGCCGCTTGTCGTAGCTGCCGGCCCTCTTGTCCCAGACGCCGTCGCAGGTGATCAGGCTCAGGCCGGGCACCGCCGAGGGACCGAAGACGTCCTCCCAGACGGCCGCGTCCACCGCGTCGGCATCGAGCAGGCGGCTGTCCTCGACCCGAAAGGCATAGCGTTCCCCGCCCGGGTAATCCACGTAGACCGGGTCGCCCGGCGCCAGCTCCCGGAGACGGTAGAAGACGGCTGCCGCGCCCCGGTCATCGTCGAAGTGGCCCGAGATGATGGCGTTGCCCGGCTCGCCCGGACGGAAGCCGGCATCGTACCAACCGGCGTTTCCCCAGGCATTCGGCACGTCGATCGCCTGATCCGGCGTCAGACCAAGCCGCTCGAGCGGGGCGTCGATGTCGACGGCCGGAATCGCGATTCGGGCCGGAGCGCCAAGCCCTGCCCAGGGATCCGGCGTCGCCGTCGGCGCGCTCGTCGCGCTGACCGGAGCTTCGTCCACGGTCGAGGCCGGGTCCACGCGATCGGCTCGGCAGGCGGCGATCGAGGCGCCGGCCGCCAGGGCCGTCAAGGCTGCGATCGCGGCCAACGCGCCTGGCGCCCAGCCAGGTCTCGAGGTCATGGTCTGTCCTTTGGCCAGTGGCCATCGCGCGTCCGTTCATAGGATACCGCCTGCCGGTGATCGGAGACAAGCAGCTGCCCTTCGATCGGCCCCGCCGCCCGTCGTCTTGTCGCCGCTCGAGCCATCGGATAGCATTGCGAGATGGCGGCCGTGCCCGCACCTGGACCGCGGGCGGTAAGCCATGCCTTCGTGCCCGGCACACCCGCCTGGCAGGCCCCACGAGGAGCCGTCGATGCCCGCTTCGAAGCCGCTTCCGTCGCCCGATGGCCAGGCTATCGACCCACCCGCGGGCCGATCGCGTCGATCGTCGGACGATCGGGCGCCCGCGAAGCCCACCGACGGGGCCTTGGAGGCCGGATTCGTCCCCTTCGGCGCCGGCGACCACACCCGGGCCACGGCGATCGTCGACGACGCGGTCATCGACCGTCTGATCGCCGAGTGCCTTTCCCGACCGCGGGCCTGGGCGGCCCTCGGTGAGCTCTGCGATGGGCTCGGCGGTCGTGTCAGCGGCACGGCCTCGGGTGCAGCCGGCGAGGAGTGGGGCCTGGGTCGATTTCGCGAGTGGGGCTTCGATTCGGCGGACTTCGAGCCCTTGCGCGTGCCCGTGTGGGAGCGCGGAGCACTGCGGGCCGAGGTGATCGTGCCGGCCGCCTGGAGCCTGACCGCGGTGGCACACGGCTTCGCGCCGATCGCGGTCGATCTGCAGGCCGAGCTGGTCGACCTGGGCTTCGCGGAGGCGGAGGACTTTGTGCGCGTTGGAGCCGGCGTCCAGGGACGTCTGGTGCTCTGCGACGAAGGCGTCCGGCCCGGCCGACGCGCGCTGCACCGCAGCGAGAAGCTGGGACTGGCCGCCGCCCATGGCGCCGCGGGTCTGTTGATCCTCAGCTCGGCCGCAGGCGGCCTGGCGCGCACGGGCGTGTGCCACGCCGATCTGGCGCCCATCCCGAGCCTGGGCATCTCGCGCGAGGACGGGCTGCGATTGCGTCGCCTGGCGGCCGCTCCGAATGCGATTCCGCCGACACTCCGAATCCACATGCGCAACCGCTATGGCAGCGGCCAGGCGCGCAACGTGCTCGCCGAGCTCCCAGGCCGTGATCCCGACGCCGGGCTGGTGCTGGCCGGCGCGCACCTGGACAGCTGGGACCTGGCCCAGGGCGCCACGGACAACGGGCTCGGAGCGGCGATCGTGCTGGAGATGGCGCGCGCCCTGGCCGCGCTGCCGGCGTCGCTGCGACCCAGACGACGCATGCGCTTCGCGCTCTGGGCGGCCGAGGAGACCGGGCTCCGGGGCTCCAAGGCCTACGTCGCGGCCCATGCCGGCGAGCTGGGCCACCATGCGGCCGTGATGAACTTCGACATGACCGGCGATCCCTACGGCTATTGGGCGCCCGGGCGGGCGGACGCCACGACCCTGCTCGTCTGGCTCGCGCACCGCCTGGCGCCGCTCGGCATGCGCCAGGACCTGCGACACGAAGCCGGACTGCACAGCGACCACCAGCCCTTCATGCTGGCCGGCGTGCCCGTCGTCGCCTTGCTCGGCGAGCTGGGCGAGCAGGGCGGGCGCTACTACCACAGCGTAGGCGACACTTTCGAGAAGGTCTCGCTGCCCGCGCTGTGTCGGGCTGCCGCGGTCGGCGCGATCACCCTCTGGGCGCTGGCGGACGCGGACGACGCGCTCGCCCTGCCCCACTTCGGCGCCGCCGAGGTGCGCGGGATGATCGATGCAGCGGACCTGACCGAGGCCTTGCGCGCCGAAGGGTACGACGGACCACCGATGCAGATCGATCCGACGGGGGTGTCCCGATGAGCGCGGGCCTTCGAGTCCGGCGCCGGCTAGGCCGTCTGGGCCTGGTGCCCATCCTGATCGCTGGCGCCCTGGGGTTGAGCAACGGGCTCGGAGCGACGCCGAGCCTGAGGGCCGAGGCCGGGCGTCTGGATCCCGTCAGCCAGCTGGGCGGACCCACCAACGCGGTCGACTGGCAGGATGGCCGCGTCTACACCAGCGTCGGGCCGCGGGTGCTCATGCTCGACGGATGCGATCCGGCCTGGCCGATCGAGCTCGCGCAGAGCCGCCCCTTGGGCGGCGTCGTGCAGCATCTCGCAGTGCGCGACGGTCTGGTCTACGTTGCGGCGGGCCGGGGCGGCCTGGTGGTGTTGGACGCGCGCGCCGATCTGCGCCAGATCGGCCAGCTGGCCCTCGAGGGCGTGGCGGCCAAGGTGGTGCTCCAGGATCGTTACGCCTACGTCGCGGCCGGAGCGGCCGGCATGTCGGTGATCGACGTCCAGGATCCGGCAGGGCCACGGCTGATCGGGCGCTTCGTCGATGCGCGCGGCGACGCCGTGATCGCGACCGATCTCGCCATCGCCGGCAGCTTCGCCTATGTCGTCTCGCGCAACCTCATGCAGGTCGACCTTCGCGACCCGGCCAAGCCCGAGCTCGCGCGCAAGATCGAGGACTGGGCCGACGCCGTCGCCACCGAGGGCGACCGGCTCTACGTCGCCACCTCCGAGCAACGCGCGGGCGGCGAGCGCTTCGGCCACCTCCGGGTCTACGACCTGAGCGTGGACCAGCGTCCGCCGCGGCTGTTGGCGAGCGTCGAGGTGGGCGACCGCGCACGCCGACTGGCCGTCGCCGACGGCCTGGCCTTCCACCAAGGCACCTCGCGCGTGATCGCCTGGCGCTTCAGCGAGCCTCGAGGGCTCGAGCGCCTGGGTGCCGTGGCCAGCCCGGACAGCGTGCTGAACCTGGATCCGGGCGATCGCTGGCTTTGGCTGGCGGCGGGTCCTTCCGGCCTGCGCGCGGCCCGATTCTATCCCTGGGACCGCATCGAAGGCCAGGCGCTGCGCGAGGTGTGGACCAGCCTGCCGGCCCCGGAGCGGGTGATCGTCGACGACCGCGATCCCGCTCGCATCTACGTGGCCGACGCGGGGGTCGAAGGGGGCTGGGGCCCCCCACCGCGGATCCTCGTCCTCACGATTCCAGCCCCGACCGAGGGCTCCGCACCGGGCTCCTCTGGCCCGCCGGACGCACCCCGGATCCTGGGGAGCATCCCGGCCGAGCTGGACAAGGGCGGGTTCGCCGTCCATCGAGGCTTCCTGTTCCTCGGCGCGCCCGGTGAGATCCTTCGGGTGATCGACGTGCGGGAGCCCGCCTCGGCCCGCGAAGTGGCCAGGCTGGCCATGCCCCCGGACCCGGTCTCGGGGCGCCGGGCACCGGTCTGGCGCATCGCGATCGAGGACGATCTGGCCTACCTGGCCAACGACGAGTGGGTGCGCGTCCTGGATGTCTCCGACCCGACGGCACCGCGCCAGGTCTCGGCGTGGCGCTCGAGCGGGGGCGCGACCGATCTGGCGGTTCGCGATCGACGCGCCTATGTCCTGGGGCCGGCCACGGGCATCCGCACCAATCAGCCCAGCCTTCAGATCGTCGACTTCTTCGAGCTGGGTTCGCCGCTGGCCTTCGCCAGCCTGGGCACGATCGGCTTTCGAGCCGGGATCCAGGCGGAGCCTGGCCAGGTCTTCATCGACGGACTCCAGGTCGTCGACGTCAGCGATCCGGACGCGCCGGTCGAGACGGCGCTGGTCCAGCTCGATGGGCGCACCCGCGACATCGATCAGGCGGGAGGCTTCGTCTACCTGGCCCGAGCGAAGCCCGACGGCACCGGCGAAGTGCGCGCATTCGACCTGCGCATGCCGGGTCGCCCCATCGAAACGGCCCGGCTGGACCTGGTCGACGAGGCGCGTGACGTCGCCTTGGGGGCGGACCTGGCCTTTGTGGCGGCGCAAGGCTCGGGCCTGGTGATCGCCGCTTCGGGTCTCGACCCGGCGCCGACCCTGCCGATCCCGACGCCGACCGTTCGGACGCCCCTTCCCCAGCGCGCGTTCCTGCCGATCGTCGCGCGCGGCGGCCTAGGCCGCTGCCCCTAGGGTCATCCGCCCCTGAAATGATGGGGCAGGCTTCCCTGTTGCGCGCAGAACGGATTGACTATTCTAGGTCCATCGAGGAGCACTTCTGTCGCGCGATTGGGCGCAACCCACGTTGGAAGGAGCAGACGATGAGCAAGGAAGTCACGACGGTCCGAGGGCAGATCATCGACGAGCCGAGCTGGGTCCACTCGCTGTTCAACGACGTGCGCGCCGGCTGGCTTTGGCTGGTGCTGCGAATCTGGCTCGGCTGGGAATGGATCCAGGCGGCACAGCACAAGATCACCGAGCCGGGCTGGACCAAGACCGGCGAGTCCATCCGCAGCTACTGGGAGAACGCCGTCGTGATTCCCGAACAGGGCCGGCCGAGCATCTCCTTCGACTGGTATCGATCCTTCATCCAGGCCCTGCTGGACGCCAACGCCCAGACCTGGTTCGGCCCGTTGGTGGCCTATGGCGAGCTCCTGGTCGGCATCGGCCTGATCTTGGGCGCCTTCACCGGCATCGCGGCCTTCTTCGGCGCGCTCATGAACTGGAGCTTCATGATGGCCGGCTCGGCCAGCAGCAACCCGATGCTCTTCCTGATCGCGGTGGGCCTGATCCTGGCGTGGAAGGTCGCGGGCTACTACGGCGCCGACTACTTCCTGCTTCGCCGGCTTGGGACGCCGTGGCACCCGGCACTCGCTTCCAAGTCGGGTCGCAAGACCTGACCTGACGCGACCCGGAACGATCGGAACGAAGACACGCGGGCCAAGCCCGCGTGTCTTCGTTTGGCGTAGGGGGCCAAGCTCGCACTCGGAGGTCTGGGTTCCGAGCCGCGCAACACGAGCGCGCGCACCGAAGCGGCGCTTGGCGCAGCCGACCGTGCCGGCGCTAGGATTCTGCCACGAAGGCGTCGATGTCGTTGCGCACCGCGAAGGTGGCGGCCTCGATGCGGTTCCCGAGCTCGAGCTTGGCCAGGATGGTGCTGACATGATGACCGACGGTCTTGACGCTGAGCGTCAGGACGTCCGCGATCTCGGCATTGGTCATCCCGCGGGACACCAGCTGCAAGATCTGCATCTCGCGATCGCTGAGATCGACGAAGGCGCTGGCATGGGCGGCGTGTTCGGCATCCCGCAGCCGCTTGAGGACGCGCCGCGTGACCGACGCATCCAGGACGGCATCGCCCCGCGCCACGGCGCGAACCGCCGAGAGCAGCTCGGCTGTGTCGAGCTGCTTCAGCGCATAGCCGGATGCTCCGGCTTGGATCGCCGCCATGACCATCTCATCGTCTGAGTACGAGGTCAGGATCAAGACCTGGACCTTCGGCCAGCGATGGTGGATCTGTCGGCAGACTTCGATGCCGCTCTGATCGGGCAATCGCAGATCGAGCAGCACGACGTCCGGGGCGAGCGACTCGATCTGGCGGAGCGCCGATGCCGCCGTCTCGGCCTTCCCGACCACCGACAGGTCCGGTTCGGCGCCGAAGAGAGCCTCCAGCCCGAGCAGCACCAAGGCGTGGTCGTCGACCAAGAACAGCCGTGTCATGAGCTCCCCCGATCGCTCCATGGTACGCGCAGCCGCACCAGCGTCCCGCCTCTCTCCGCGGCAAGCAGCTCCAGCGTGCCGCCGAGTATGCGCGCCCGTTCGTGCATGTTGCCCAGGCCGTTGCCCGAGTCGCCGTCCCGTTCGATGCCGCTCCCATCATCCCGCACTTCGAGCAACAGCCAGCCGTCGTCGACGCGCAAGGTGACGGTGGCGTGCCGGGCCGCCGAATGACGCGCGACGTTGCTGAGCGCCTCGTTGGCGATCGAGAGCACATGGTGCGTCGCGCGCGGACCGAGCGGGTTGGGTGCGTCGGGCAGATCGGTCACCACTTCGAAGTCGACCAGGGCGTGCAGCAGCTGCGCCGACGCCAGGTCGCGCAAGGCCGACTCGAGCTCGCGGGTCTCATCCGGTGGACGAAGGTGTCCGATATAGCGTCGGATGTCGCTCACCGATTGATCCAGCAGACCGATGCTCTGCGAGAGGTGCTTCCGCGCCGCCCCGCCGGTATCGAGCCCGGGCTCGACGGCGCGCAGCAGCAGGCCGGCGGCGTAGATGGCCTGCAGGGTCCCATCATGGAGCTCCCGGCCGAGCTGCTCGCGCTCGGCCATGCGCAGCTTCTCCTCTTCCAGCATGTCCATCCGTCGCGCTACCTCCCGACGGAAAGCCTCGATCGCGCGGACCATGGCCAGGAGCAAGGCCAGTCCGACCACGCCTCTGAGGAGCGGCACCGGAAGGCCCGTCCGCAACTCGAAGATCTCGGCGTTGAGTCGGTTCGAAGGCCAGAAACGAGCCCGCGGCAGGAGCAGGCAGCCGATCGGCGCGAAGGCGACCACCGACAGTCCGGCACCGCGCAGCACGCTCCAGATTCCCGGCAAGGCCAGCGGCGCGACGAGCGAGCGTGCATGCAGGCGCAATCCGTAGGCGGACAAGGCGACCGCCGGCAAGCCCAGCCCGTAGCCGGCCAACACCAGGGTCGAGCGGCTCCAATCCTCGAAGTCCAGCGTCAGGTTGAGGCTCGGCCCCACCGCCCAGAAGATCCACAGCGCGGCCAAGAGCCCCCCGATGCTGCTGCTGACGCGTGCAGCCACCACCGAGTCGCGTGCCAATGTCCGCGCGCCGAACTGATGCAGGAGTGCGAAGGCGGCCGCCAACGAGGCTGCCTGCGCGAGCAGGAGCGGTGGCCGCCAGAAGCTGCCGGATCGAACCACGTGGAGCGCAACCGATGACCACTCGAAGGCCGCCATGTTCAGCCCGAAGCCCGCCATCCACCAAAGGCCGCGCGCCAGGGCAAGGCGGCTCCCCTGTCCGGTCTGCCCGGCGAGCAGCAGGCCGAGCGCGAAGAAGACCTGACCGCTCAGGAAGTGGAATAGCGCGTGATTGGCCAGCGGCGAGTCGGAGATGTCGATCGCCCCTGTCTCATGTGCCGGCGAGGTGACGACGCTAGCGAGGCCGCACCGACGCGGCCCGCGCCGTGCCTCCGAACCCGCAGCTAGATGCCCAGCTCGGCCCGGAGCTGCCGCGACCAGGCCTCGATGCGGGCCTGGGTCTGATCGGGCTGGTTGTCGTCGTCGAGCGCCAGACCCAGGAAGTGCTGGTCGATCACGCCCTCGGACTGAACGAAGTCGTAGCCTTCGGTCGACCAGAAACCGTAGACCTCGGCGCCCTTCGCCACCGCGACGTTGCCCAGGATCCCGAGCGCGTCCTGGAAGTTGTTCAGATAGCCGACCTGATCGCCACAGCCGAAGAAGGCCAGCTTGCGACCGCTGAAGTCCATGCCCTGCAGGCCGGGAAACTGGGCCGCCCAATCCTCCTGCAGCTCGCCGACGTTCCAGGTGGGGCAGCCGATGATCGTCAGGTCGAAGCCCTTGATGGCATCGAGGTCCGCCGTCTTGACGTTGAGGATCTCGCAGCTGCTGCCTTCCGCCTTGTCGAGCTCTGCCTTGAGCGCGTTGGCCGCGGCCTCGGTGTTGCCGGTGGTGCTGCCGAGGAAGATGCCGATCTTCACGAAATGCTCCTGGTGCTTGCGCTGGAATCTAGGCGTCGCGGGCAGCTCGGGCCGCGGCTCGCGCCACGATCATCGCGCGCAGCTTGTCCTTGAGGGGATCCGGGATCAAGCTCCCTCCACGCTTCGGACCGCTGGCTCGCTTCGGACCGGCATCCGCCTCGACCACATCGGCGCTGACCACGAAGGCCGACTCGTCGCCCTCGATGGCCTCGATCTCGTTGATGACCTCACGAACTCCGGGCACGCTGGCGGCCATCGCCCCGATCCGCTCGCGCAGGGCATCGGCCTCGGCTTGGGTCGCGGCGAAGAGCCGTCCCCCGAGCACGACGCTGCCCGACTGCGCCGTCACGGTGACCTTGTCCGTCGTGACCTCGATCTCGGGATCCAAGGCCATCCGCATGGCGACGTCGCGCTCGATCTCCGGATCGGCGACCAGCCGGTTGACCACCCGAACCACGCCGGGCACGTCCAGGGCCAGGCGGGTCGCGATCGACTTGATGATCGCGCTGCGGACATTGCCGTCGAGGTGGACCACACCGTCGTCTGCGCTGACATCGATCCGGGTGTTGGTCTGGCGGATCGGGTCGTAGCGCCAGAGCGCACCTTCGACCGCCGTGGCCAGGCCGCGCGCCAGGTGCTCGCTTGGATGCTCGATGAGATGCCGCTGGGGCATGACGACGCTCATGGGGTCGTGTCCTGTCTCGGGGAGCGGCCGGGGCCGCAGGGGCTGCACCAGCTAAGTCGTCGCTCTCCCCCGCGTCGGGGCGAGGACGCGCGATAGTATAACCCGGTTGTCGGGAACGCTCAAGCCCACCGGTCACCACCTTCGACCTTGCCCGGCAGCCGCCGCCATGGGCTGCCACAACGCCGACAGCGGTCGGCCGGGGTGACGGCTAGCGACGGCCCCAGAACAGCCCGGCGTCGCAGGGAATCTCGGCGGCGATGCTCTCGTAGATGCGGCGCAGGTCGCCCACCTGGGGTGCCAGGAAGGCCATCGCTGGCCGGCAGGCCAGACGCCGCAACAGCTGGAAATCGACGGCCTCGGCGTCACCGAGGCCGATCGCGTACACCTGGACCCCGGCCTCGCACATCCGCCCACCCAGGTCCAGGATGGCCGACTGGCCATCCGGCTGCTGACCATCCGTGAGCAGGATCAGCGCGGGCGTGGCATCCGGCCGCCGTCGTGAGGAGCGCAGCTCGTCGTAGGCCGCTGCCAGTCCTTGATCGATGGCGGTGCCCTGTCGGGTGCCCAGGGCGTCGATGGCCGCACGGAGTGCCGTCAGGTCGGAGCCAAGCGGGCTGGCCAGTCGCGCCTCGTGGTCGAAGGCCACCAGGGCGACCCGATCGCGAGCCGGCTGCATGAGGTCGACGAAGGCCTTGGCGGCTTCCTTGGCCGCCGTCAGCTTGGCGCCGCGCATGCTGCTCGAGACATCCAGAACGAGCACGGCATCGGTCGATCGCTGCTCGGGCACGCAGATCTCGTGCAGGAGCAGCGGCAGGTACAGTGCCGCCGGCTCGGGTGTCGGCGTAGCGGTCGGGCTCGGGCTGGGCGTCGGCGTCGGCGCGATCACCTGGACGCGAGGCACGGGGAAGGTGATCCGATCGGGCTGGCCGAAGCCATCGATCAGGTCGGCGACCGCCTGGACGTTGGTCGGCCAGTCCCCGGTCGCCTGCGGCTCGACCGAGAAGCGCAGGTCGAAGCCGGCGAAGGGTACGTCGGCCAGCTGCCACTCCAAGATCCGGCTGCTGGGATCCCAGCTGGCCGCTGGCACGGCGCTGCCGGGCACGAAGCGCATGTTGGCGGGAATCTCGTCTCTTACGATCGCGCGCTCGAAGAGCCGCGTCGCCGCAACGCGGCGTGCGATGGCATCCAGAACGTCGAAGAGGAAGGTCGGCTCCTCCGAGACATAGCTGTGGTCGGGCGAGCTGGCGATGGCTTCGATCAGGGCGCGATCCTCGGCCAGCGTGCTGGTGCCGACCGTGAACAGCTCGACGCCGGCCTGCTTGATCCGATCGGCGGCGGCCAGAGCCGGCGCCGCCTCCGAGCGTCCGTCCGAAAGCAGGATGAAGATCGTCCCGACGCCGGGTCGGCGGCTGGCCTGCCAGGTGTCGAAAGCGAGCTCGAGACCGAGGTCGATGCGGGAGGCGCCAAAGGGACGCAGGCCGCGCAGCGAACGCCAGAGGTCGGACTCGTCGTCGGTCAGCGGGCTGACCAGCTGGGCGGACTGGCTGAAGGACACCAGCCCGACGCGCGAGCGGTTCAGATCCAGGGCCCGGGTGAAGTCGAGCGCCGCCTGCTGCACCAGCCGGATCCGCTCGCCGGCCATCGAGCCGCTGGCGTCGAGCACCAGCATGACGTCGAGCGCCGGCAGCCGACGCTGGGCGCACTCGCCCTCGGCCAGAAGTCGGATCTCGACCGGCTGGCCGAGGACGACCGTCTCGGGCAGCGCGAGCTTGTCGTGCGAGTAGACGCACTCCTGACCCAGGTCCGGGCGCTCGGGCTGCGCCGTCGGGTCCCAGGCCCAGCGGCTGACGCTGCCGGCCGCTCGGTCGATCACCAACACACTGTCGTCGGACAAGACCGCCAGATCGATCGGGCGCGAGCTGGGATCGAGGTCGCGGCGTGAGGCATCGAAGACCCCACGCAGGCTGCCGGTTGCCGCGAAGTGCCAGATCCGACCGGAGGCGTCCAGCAGAAGCGGCTCGCCGTCCGGCCGAAGGCCGAGGCGCTGCGCCGCCCGCCCGAGCGCGAGCGTGCGGGTGACGGTGCCGGATTCGGCATCGACGATCGTCACCTCACCGCTGCGCCGATCGAGCACCCATGCAAAGCCCGAGGCGTCGACGGCCAGGTCGGACCAGTGGCTGGGCGCATCCGCCGGCGAGAGCTGGACCGGCGCCGACTCGGCCCCGCTCGCGCTATCGAAGCGCCGCAGCTGGCGACGCCCGATGTCGAGCCCCAGGACCGTTCCGGACGGCGTCAGCGCGAGGTTGGACAGGAACCCGGCCGCACCGCTCGGCCAACGTGCCCGCTCGGTCAGGTGCAGGCCCGTTCCGGGTGCTGCGAACCGCGCCAGCGACGCGCCATCGGTACCGTAGATTCGGCCATCCGCCGCGGCGCCGACATCGATCAGGTCGCCGTCCAACCACTGCCCGATCGGCGTTCCGTCCGATCGCAGACGCTGAACCCTCAGCGTCCGATCGAGCACCAGCAGCGCATCGTCGAGCCCCATCGTGATTCGGTCGGGGCCCCGGTTTAGACCGAGCGGGTGCGGGAGCGCGCCGACTCGCTCCGGCGTCGCCGTGCGAGCGGTGCGGCTGTCGAAGACGAGGAGCTCGCTCAACGCGGCGCTGAATCCGGTCCAGGCCGCAAAGAGCCGGTCGCCCGGTCCCAGCGCCACCGCCGAAAGCGTGCCCACCGCGTTCAGCGCGCCGAGGCTCGTGCGCTCCTCGCTGTACATCAGGCCCTGGTTGGTCGCCAACCAGAAGGCGCGCAACGAAGGTCGGTTCGGCACGGCCATCACGGCGACATCCAAGAGGCGGGCGCTGCCGGCGAAGCCTTCATGAACGCTGGCGAGCTTGCCGATAGCGTTGAGCTTCAATAGGCGCGCGGCCCGCGTATC
This sequence comes from Caldilineae bacterium, assembly GCA_020634625.1. Taxonomy (GTDB): domain Bacteria; phylum Chloroflexota; class Anaerolineae; order Epilineales; family Epilineaceae; genus JACKBJ01. The sequence continues at coordinate 280,516 of JACKBJ010000001.1, forward strand.
GATCACGTAGACGTTGCCGTCCGCGTCGATGTCCATGCCGCCCAGGAGCGAAGCGCCCGGCTGGGGGTCGAGCACCTGCCAGGTCTCCAGCACGCCGCCGTCGGCGTCGAAGCGATGGATCTGTCCGCTGGACGCGGAGCTGACGTGCACCGTGCCGTTGGCTGACACGGCCACGCCCTGTGCGCCGTCGATGCCGATCTGGCTGCGCAACCAGACGCCGGCCATGGTATAGACCAGGAGCGCGTCTCGCGCGCCGTCGACCACGTAGATCCGGTCTCGGCCCGCGTCCGCCGCCAGGTGCTGGGGTGAGCACAGGGCATCGATCGGCGCGCGCGCTGGCTCGCACATCGCCAGACCCTCGATCAGCACCGAGACGCTGCCGTCGGGGGCGACCCGCGTGATTCGCGGCAGGCTCGGATCGGCATCGGCGATCAGGAGCCCACCGTCCGGCAGGGTCTCGAGACCCGCCATCCGCGCCCAGGCGTCGGAGGGTCGCCGATCCTCGGGCATGGGCCAGGTCTCGGCCAGGGCATAGGCGCCTTGGCCTTGATCCGGGCTGGCTTCGACGTGGCTTCCGGCGATCAGGGTCAGCAAGAGAAGCGGCACGAAGGCAAATGCCCGGCGCCTACCGCCTCCGAAACGTCCCAGGTCGCGCATCGCATCTCTCCCAGCCGAGGAGCCCGGCGGCATTCGGTCGCATGTCGAGGATTATATGGCAGAGTGGCCGCTTCGTGCGAGCAGCGTCGAGCCGCGCGGCACGAGGGTAGCAACACCGTGGGATGGCCCAAAGGGCCCCCTTAATGTAAAGATGACGTGCTAGAATGCCGCCGTGAAGCTTCCTTCGACGCGCCGCCCGCAGGGCAAGCCCCCGCTGCCGCTCCAGTGCCCGCGTCCAGCCAAGGCCGGTGACCGATGATCAAGCCCATTCATGCTCTTTGGATCGCGAGCCTGCCCCTCGTCGGGCTGGGCGCCGGCCTGCTGGGGCCGACACCGCCGGCGGCAAGCGCGCAGGTGAGCGGCTGTCGTTGGGAACAGGGTCCGAGCGATCTGCCGATCGGCGTCTACGATGCCGCCGGAGCCATCGCCGAAGGCGAGCGATCGCTTTACGTTCAAGGCGGTATCGACCGCGACGGCGTGGTGCGCGACGACCTGTGGCGCCTGAACCTGGGCAGTCTGGAGGTCGAGCGGATCGTCACCTCGGGTGCGCGCGCGACGCGATGGGGGCATAGCCTCACCTGGGCTCAAGCCGGCGGCCGCGCCCGCCTGTACCTGATCGGCGGCAACACTTCGCAGGCCGACGGTCAGGCTTCCGAGAAGCGCGTCTATACCTTCGACACCGGTGAACGCACCTGGCGCATCGAACCCATGTCCGGCATGCCCAGCATTCAGGATCACGCTGCGGCCTACGATCCGCAGAGCGGGAGGATCGTGCTGCAGGGTGGCTGCTCGGACAACGGTCGCGGCGGTGGATGCCAGCCCCAGACCGAGACCTACGTCGTCGACGTGTCGGCCGCCGAGGTCCGTCGCGGTCAGCGCGACGGTCCGGCGTTGGCCGGGCACAGCATGGTCTACGATCCCGAGGCGCGGCGCATGCTCATGTTCGGGGGCACCTGGGACGGACGTCGCGGAACCGACGAGGTCTACACGCTCTCGCTTGGCGGCGGCAGCCCCGAGAGCGCCATCTGGGAGCCCCTGACCGTCTCGGGCGTGCGCCCCGAGCGCCGCTTCAATCACGGCGCCGCCTACGATCCGGCGCGACACGCCATGATCGTCTTCGGCGGGCTCAAGGTGGATGGGGAGCCCCTCAACGATACCTGGGCGCTCGACTTCTCGAGCCCGGGCGTCGCCGTCTGGCGTGACCTGGCTCAGCTCAACCAGAAGCGCAGCGGCATGGTGATGGCCTGGGATCCCATCGCCCAGCTCACGGTTCAGGTCTCGGGCGGTCGCCCGCTCGGCAGCGAAGCCAGCAAGGACATCTTCCTGCTCCGTTGCAGCGCCGTCCCGACCGACACGCCGGAGGCCCCGACCCTGACGCCGGTGATCGGTCCGTCGTCGACGCCGACCCCCATTCGGACCATCGGACCGTCTCCGACCGCGGGCGGAACGATGCTGCCGCCGCCACCGACCCGGCCGGGTCCCAGCCCGACGCCCACCGAAGCCATCGGAACCCGGGTGCCACCGGCGGTAACGGTCGGCCCCGACCCGACCGAGACGCCCATGGCCAGCGAGCCAGCACCGCCCGATACGGCCCTGCCCGAGACGGCGAGCCTCTGGCTGCCCTGGCTGGGCAAGACCCAGTCGGTGGTGGAGCCGACGGCGGCGGCAAGCGCCACCCGGCCGATCGCGACCCCCCGTCCCGGGAGCAGCCCGACGCCCGGCACGGACCCGATCCCTTCGCCGGCAACGCCGCTGGCCTGCACTTCGGTCGAGCGAGAGCCCAACGACCGGCTCCTGGAGTCGCTGGACTGGCCACCGCTCTGCGCCTCGGTCTGGTCCACCGGCAGCCTGCCGGCCGGAGACCCGGGCGACTACTTTCGAATCCGGGTCGAGCGCGACGGGCGGTATCGCTTGCAGCTCGAGGACGTTCCGTCCGGACGCGACTACGACCTGCTGCTCTACGACTTCGCCGGCAGCCTCCTGGGCAGCTCGCAGCTGCCGGGTAGCCTGCCCGAGGAGCTCACGGTCGACCTCGTCGCCGACGAGTACGTCCTGCGAGTGTACCCGAGCAGCGGTCGTAGCGAGCTGCCCTACCGGCTGCGCTGGATCACGGCGCCTTGAGCCCAGGCCCGCCCGAAACGGAGGACCGGCATCGCCCGAATGGCAACGCTCCCAGCCTGATTGACCGGCCGGCCATGGCCGTGCTACGGTAGGCGCCGCGATGTCGCCGGTCCGCGCAATCCAGGAGCACGCCATGGCCATTCCCGATCGCGTCACCGTCTGCGAGTGCTGGGCTCGAGACGGGCTCCAGTCGATCCCCAAGGTCATCTCGACCGAGCACAAGCTGGAGATGATCGGGCGAATTCTCGACTCCGGAGTGCAGAAGCTCGAGGTCACCAGCTTCTCGCATCCGAAGCTGCTGCCCCAGTTCGCCGACGCCGAAGCGGTCATGCATGGGCTCGAGCGCCGGCCGGGCGTGAGCTACGTGGTCCTGATGCCGAACATGCGCGGCTTCGAGCGGCTCGAGCGCTGTCTGGACGAGGGCTGTCCGGCCGACGAGATCATCCTGATGATCTCCTCCAGCGAAGCCCACAACCGCGTCAACTTCCGCATGGGGCACGACGAGGCGAAGCAGGCCCATGCCGCCATCATTCGTCGGGCCAAGGACCGCGGCCTGAAGGTGATCGGCTGCCCCGGCACGGTCTACGGCTGCGCCATCATGGGTGACGTCCCGATGGCGAACGTGCTCGACATCACCCGATTCTATGTCGAGTCCGGCGCGGACACGATCATGCTCGGCGACACCACGGGCGCCGCCAACCCCCGCAGCGTTCGACAGCGAATCGGCGCGCTGCAGGACGCCTTCCCGGACGCCGAGTACATCGCCCACTTCCACGATACCCGTGGCAACGGCATCGTGAACTCGATCGTGGCGCTCGAGATGGGCTTGCGTTATGTCGATACGTCGCTCGGGGCCATCGGGGGCCAGCCGACACCCAGCCGTGACACGCGCAAGTACCAGTACGGGTTCACCGGCAACACCTGCACCGAAGACCTCGTCGCGTTGCTCGACGAGATGGGCGTCGCCACCGGCATCGATGTGGACGCGATGATCGAGAGCGGCCTCCGTTCCGAAGCCATCATCGGTCAACCCCTTCGGGCGAACGTGATCCATTCGGGCCGTGTCAACCACGTGCCGCGAGACTTCGTGCCCGCCTGATTCCGGCGCCGCGGCAAGACGCGGCTCGGCGGCCGGCGCTAGTCCTTCCGGCGGCAGAGCAGCAGTCCCTTGCCCACCGGTACGACGAGCGCGTCGACCCGCGCGTCGGCCTGGGCCCGGGCAAGCATCGGGGCCAGCTCGGCCGCGTGATTGATCGCATTGTCGGCCACCAGGATTCCGCCCGGGACCAGCTTGGGTACCAGGGACTCGTAGCACGGGCCATAGAGCGGTTTCTCGGTGTCGAGGAAGCAGAAGCCGACCGCCTCGACGGTGGTCAGGTGCGCCAAGGCATCGCCGGGGACCAGCTCGACCAGCGATTCGACGCCGGCCCGGGCGAAGGTCTCCCGGGCCAGGGCTTGCTTGAATTCGAGCAGCTCGAAGGTCCGAATCCGAGCCCCCGCCTCCGCCGCGGCAAGGGCGAGCCACAGGGTCGAGTATCCGGCACTGGTGCCGATCTCCAACCAGGCACCGGCCGGTGCGCAACGCGCCAGGAACGCCAGGAAGCGCCCCGTCTCCGGCGGCACCTGGCGCAGCCGCTGCTCCCGCGGCGTACCGTCGAGGCGGTCGCGCGCGTCGATCGCCTCGAGCGCACGCATCCGCAAGCGGATCGACTCCGGAATGTCGTTCAGCATCCGCCGCCCTGCCCCTGCCGATCGTGATGAAGAGCCGCATTTGGAGGGCGCGCGCCGTCCGACACGCTCCCTCCGATGCGCCCGGTCCCGAGTCAGTCCTGCTCGCTCAAGAAGCGCTCGGCCTCGAGCGCCGCCATGCAGCCGGTGCCGGCGGCGGTGATCGCCTGGCGCCAGACCCGGTCCTGCACATCGCCCGACGCGAAGACCCCAGCCACGCTGGTCTGCGTGCTGTCTGGCCGGGTGACGATGTAGCCGCTGTCGTCCAGCTCGAGCTGGCCTGCCAGGAAGTCCGTGTTGGGTTGATGTCCGATGGCGAAGAACAGGCCGGCGGCCGGCATGCGGCGGCTGGTACCGGTCTTGAGATCGCGGAGCGTCAGCTCGGCCAGCAGGCCGTCGCCGTGCGCGGCCTCGACCGCATGGCTCCAGAGGACCTCGATCTTCGGGTTGGCCAGCACCCGCCGCTGCATGATCTTGCTGGCGCGCAGCTCGTCGCGTCGATGGACGACGTAGACCCGCGAGCCGAACTTGGTCAGGAAGTGCGCCTCTTCCATCGCCGAGTCGCCGCCGCCGATGACGAACAGCGGCCGATCGCGGAAGATCGGCAGGGCGCCGTCGCAGACCGCGCAAGCCGACACCCCGCGCTGCCAGAGCTCGCCATCGCCGGCACCGGGGATCGGCAAGCGCTTGGCCGTCGCACCGGTCGAGATGATCAGCGTCTCGGCCAGCAATGTCCGTGAGTCGGACTGGACGCGAAAGGGGCGGGCCGAGAGGTCGACCGACTCGACCGTCTCGGTGTGAATTCGCGTCCCGAAACGGGCCGATTGCTGCCGCATGCGATCCATCAGGTCGGGGCCGAGGATGCCCTCGGGGAAGCCCGGATAGTTCTCGACATCGGTCGTGGTGGTCAGCTGGCCACCCGCGGCGACGCCGCCGGCCATGAAGCCTTCGAACATGACCGGCTTCAGCTCGGCGCGGGCGGCGTAGATCGCCGCGGCGTGGCCCGAGGGCCCGCTGCCGATGATGACGACCTGCTCGACTTGCGGCTCTTCCATCGTTCGGTCCTCGCGTGCAAGTGGGGTTCGGGTTGGAGTCGCGACTGGTCGGAGACGACCGGCATCCTCAGGACGCGGCCTCCCCTTCGGAGACGCGCGCGGCCTGGATCGACGTGACCCGATCCAGGCGTGGATGGCCGCTGCGCAGGTCGTCGGCGCCGAGGCCCCGACCGCCGTCCCAGGCCGCGATGTCCTGCAGGGCGCCGAAGATGCCGTAGATCGCGGCAAGGACATCACCGGTATGCCCTGCTTCGGATATGGTGTGCATGTTGCGGATCGGGAAGCCGATCGAGGTGGTGGCGGCGTCGATGGCGGCGAAGAAGCCGGCCATGGCATCCGTCCCGGTGTCGCGACCCGAGATCGAGAGCTGGTAGGGAACGCCACGGCTGCGGGCCGCCTGCTCGATGATGGCGTTGAGCTGGGCGCTGACGATGGCGCCGGCGGTCAGGGTGAAGCCCTTGCCCATCGCCGTGGGCGTGTAGCGACGCGCCGACACGCCGGGCGCCGCGTCGAGATCGTGGTCGACGTCGACGCCGATGACCATGTCGGGCTTGAGGACCCCGGCCGCAACGCGGCTGCCCATCCGACCGATCTCCTCGTGGCTGGCGATGGCGAAAAGGCAGCGAAGGGTATCGAATCCGCCGGCCTCGGCGATCAGCCGCGCCAGCTCGACCGTCACGAAGCAGCCCAGGCCGTTGTCGAGGTAGGCGCCGTAGAAGGTGTCGGGGCTGAATCCGCGGCGGATCGGACGGTTCAGGATGATCGGGTCGCCCGGTCGGATGCCCAGGCGCTCGATCTGTTGCTGCGGCTTCTCGCCGTGCGTGTGTAGCTCGAGGTACATCATCTCGGGCTTGATCCCGACCTGACCGGCGCGCAGCTTGGCGTCGGCGAAGTGGATCGCCCCGATGGCCTCGATCGTTCCACCGTCCATCACCCGCCACTGGCTTGGGTCTTCGGGGTCCTGGCTGAACAAGCGCACTTCGTGACCGATCAGGGTCGTCGGCAGGAAGCTGTCGGAGTTGATCCAGATCTTCCCGTCCTTGCCGATCGAACGGACCTGCATTCGAATCTTGTCGGCATGACCGATGACCATCACGCTGGGCAGATCGTCACGGCCAGGATGGCTGTCCAGGACGATGCCGGCGTTGCCCCGGAAGCGATGCAGCTGCCAGCCCGGCGCCTGGATCCGCTCGAGATACGGCGCGATCACGCCGTAGGTCATGGCCGCCTCGAGTCCGATCGGGCTCGGCGCGGCCAGGATCTCGCGCATGCGCTCGAACTGAGCTTCCGGCATGGGCTGGGTCCAGGGCTTGGGCTGGCTCAATCGAGGCTCCTCGTTGGGGTCGTGTGAGGGACGGGGTGGACGGCCGAGCACTGAAGTGTGCCAGCCTTGTCGGACGCATTCAAGCACCGCGGGCTTACGTAAAGCCGCCGACCGCGACTGGCCGGCGCGCCGCCGGACGCATACACTCTGGGCTCGATTCGCGACCGAGCGCCGCCGCTCGAGCGACCACGGACCGAGGCAGCCCCATGAGCGACCGCTATTCCGCCTATGACCGATTGATCTTCGACCGGCCGCTCGATCGGGTGCTGCGCATCACGATGGCGCGCCCGGACAAGCTCAACGCCGCCGATCACGACATGCATCGTCAGCTCGCCGAGGTCTGGCGCACGATCGACGCCGACCCCGAGCCGAACGCCGTGATCCTGCGCGGTGCCGGCCGCGGCTTCTCGTCCGGCGGCGACCTCGACCTGGTCGAGGACATGGCCGACGACTTTCAGGTTCGCGCGCGGGTCTGGAAGGAGGCCCGCGACCTGGTGTACAACGTCATCAACTGCGGCAAGCCGATCGTCTCGGCGATGCACGGGCCAGCCGTCGGAGCAGGCCTGGTCGCCGGCCTGCTGGCCGACGTGTCGATCGCCGCGCGTTCGGCACGCATCATCGATGGGCACACGCGTCTCGGGGTCGCGGCCGGTGATCACGCGGCGATCGTCTGGCCGCTGCTCTGCGGCATGGCCAAGGCGAAGTATCACCTGCTGCTCTGCGAGCCGATGAGCGGTGAGGAGGCCGAACGCTGTGGGTTGGTGTCGCTCTGCGTCGAGGACGATGCGCTCGAGGCCACGTCGCTCGAGGTCGCCGGACGGCTGGCGGCGGCAGCGCCGAGCGCCATCCGCTGGACCAAGTACACCCTCAACAACTGGCTGCGTCTGGCCGGGCCCAGCTTCGACGCCTCGCTTGCCTTGGAGTTCCTGGGCTTCACCGGCCCGGAGCTTCGCGAGGGTCTGGCCTCGCTGCGCGAGAAGCGCGCGCCGGCCTTCGAGCCCGACTCGCCGCTCTAGGCCGCCGCGCCGCGACCCGAGCTTCCGCCATCGCCCCTCGACGTACCAAGGAGACGACGTATGCGCAACCCTGCCACCGTCCGCCGACAGCGCCTGCTGACCGCGAGCCTGGTGGCCTTGCTGCTCGGCATCGCTTCGCGGACGGCCCCGGGTCGGGGCGACTCGGCCGCCTTGCGCGTTGCCCAGCACGAGTCGGTCGCGCTGGCGCAGTCCGAGCCCCTGGCGCGCTATTGGTACAGCATTGCGGTCGCCGACCCCTTGGCCAACTTCGGCGCGGTCTCGGGCGTGGCCGGCTCGCGCATCGGCAACGACAGCTTCGCGGTGGACCGGGCCAACCACCGGCTCTTCCGCTTCGGTACGCGCGGCGAGATCCTCTGGGTTCGCGGCGGCTTCGGCGGCGGCGAAGGCCAGCTGGCGACGCCGATCGAGCTGGACGTCGACGCTGAGGATCGTGTCTTCGTCATCGACGCGGGCAACCAACGCGTTCAGGTCTTCGGCGCCGACGGCGAACCCCTGGGCAGCTGGGGCAGCCGCGGCGAGGGCGAAGGGCAGTTCATCGACCCGGTCGACATCGCGGTCAGCAGCGCCGGCACGGTGTACCTGCTCGATCGCGCGCTGGGCCGAGTTCAGCGCCTGCGCGACAACGGCGACATCATCGGCAGCTGGAGCAGCGCCGGCACGACCGAGCTGCGCCGGCCCGAAGGGATTGCCGTCGCACCGGACGGCACCATCTGGCTGGCCGACACGGGCAACGATCGCATCCTGCGCTTCTCGAGCCGCGGAACGCTGTTGGGCGAATGGGGCGACTTCGCCACACCGGTGAGCATCGCCATCGGCGCCAACGGCGACGTCTACGTGCTCGAGTCCGACTTCGGCCGCCTGCGCCGCTTCGACGAGAACATGAACTACCTGACGGCATGGGGTGGCGGCGAGTTCAAGCAGCCGGTCAGCGTCGCGGTGACCGAAGGCAACATCGTGTACGTGGCGGATACCGGCACCAATCGGATCGAGCGCTACGACTCGGGCGGCGCCTTCGAGACCGCCTGGGGCGGGCAATACACCATCGACGGCGAGTTCGACCAGCCCGTCGGGCTGGCGATGGGCGCCAACGACACCCTGTATGTCCTGGACGCATTCCACCAGCGCGGCCACCGCTACACGCTGGCCGGGGCCTGGCGCGACAGCTTCGGCGCGGAAGGTGAGGATCCCGGCCAGTTCCGCGTTCCGGGCGGCATCGATGCGTCTCCCGACAGCACGATCTACGTCGCCGACACCGGGAATCACCGGCTGCAGCGCCTGAGCGCCGCCGGCGCCTCCCCCACGGCCTTCGGCCTGCGTGGCGAGGCCGAGGGCCAGGTCGAGCTGCCGGGTGACGTGGCGATCACGCCGGCCGGGATCGGCGCGTCGCCGAAGGTCTTCGTCGCCGACACCGGCAACCACCGGATCGAGCGCTTCGATCGCAACGGCGCGTTCGAGCTGGCCTTCGGCAGCCGGGGTCCGGTCGAGGGCACGTTCCGCAGTCCGGGCGGCATCGCGGTCTCGCCGGCTGGCGACGTCTGGGTCGCCGACACCGACAACCACCGGTTGCAGGCTTTCGACCTCGAGGGACGCTTCCTGCGCGGCGCCGGCGCCGCGGGCTCAGCGCTCGGCCAGCTCGCGTCACCGCGGGGTCTGGAGGTCGACGATGCTCGGGTCTACGTGGCCGACGCCGGAAACGCTCGCGTGGCGGTCTTCGACGCGGCGAGCGGCTCGGCCGTCGGCACCTTCGGCGAGCCGACGGCCGGCGTGGCGGGCCTGTCGGAGCCCCGCGACATCAGCTTCGGTGCGGGCGGCCGGATCTACGTGGCCGACCTGCTGGCGGGCCGAGTCCTGGTATACGGGGCCGGCCTGCCCGGCGCCTGGCACCTGAGCTACTACGACAACCCGGCCTTGGCCGATCACCCCGCTCGCATCGACGAAGCCGAGGCGCTGGATTTCAACTGGGCGGACGGGCGGCCCGGGCCCGGAGTGCCGGCCGACGGCTTCGGCCTGCGCGCCGAGGGCTACCTTACGGCCGCCGAATCCGGGGTGCATGCCGTTCGGGTTCGCGCCGAAGGCGGCGTCCGGCTCTGGGTCGCCGGCAGGCTTCTGATCGATCGCTGGACCGACGCCTCGGTCGATGCCGAGGGCAGCTTCGAAGCGACGGCCGGTGCCTACTACGCCGAGCTCGAGTTTCAGGACCCGAGCGGTCCGGCAAGCCTGAGCCTCGACTGGCGGCCCAACGGGGGCAGCTTGCCGACGCGGACGCCCCGCGCGGCCACGCCGACGGCTCCGGTGCCCAGCCCGTCGCCCGGCGGCCACCGGGTGATCCACCTCCCCGCCATCCTGGATGCCGTTGGACTGCGCTAGCCGCGGGCTGCCGGAGCCCGCGGTCTCGCGACGCCCGCCATCCCAGACGCCGCGCCGAAACCCGAGGAGCGCACCATGAACAGCGCCGAGCTGATCGCCGAAGCCCAGGCCATCGCGCCTTGGATCGTCGCGTTGCGTCGACGGATCCATCGCCGTCCCGAGCTGATGTATCAAGAGCACGAGACCAGCCGCCTGGTGCGGGACACGCTGGACGAGCTCGGTATCGCCTATCGGTCCCCGATCGCTCGGACCGGTGTGCTGGCGACCCTGGGCCGGGGGGATGCAGCCTGCATCGCATTGCGAGCCGACATGGACGCCCTCCCGATCCAGGAGCAGAGCGTGCTCGACTTCGCCAGCGAGATCGAGGGTCGGATGCACGCCTGCGGCCATGACTGTCATACGGCCATGCTGCTCGGTGCGGCGCGGCTCCTCAAGGCGCGTGAGGCCGAGCTGCGGGGCCCGATCAAGCTGCTCTTCCAGCCGGCCGAGGAGGGCGGCGCCGGCGGCAAGCGCATGTGCGACGAAGGGGCCCTGCAGGATCCGCCGGTGGCACGCATCTTCGGCCTACACGTCTGGCCACTCGCGCCGAGCGGCAGCCTCAGCGGTCGCGCCGGCCCCTTCCTCGCGGCGGCGAGCTCGGTCGAGATCACGATCCGGGGCCAAGGCGGCCACGCGGCCATGCCGCATCTCAATCGGGACCCGGTGCTGACCGCGTCGAAGCTCGTGGTCGAGCTCCAGAGCCTGGTCGCACGCGAGATGGACCCGCTCGTTCCGGCGGTCGTCAGCATCACGACGATGCAGGGCGGGGAAGCCTTCAACGTGATCCCGGAACAGGTCCGGCTCACCGGCACCTTGCGCGCCCTGTCGCTGGACACGCTGCAGGGGCTGCAGGCGCGGTTGCGCGACATGGCCGGGCATGTCGCCGCCGCCAACCGGTGCGAGGCCATCGTCGAGTTCCCGGGAATCGACTATCCGCCAACCGTCAACGACGCCGAGTGCTGGGCGCTGGCGCGAGCGCTGGGCGCGGAGCTGTTGGGCGGCGAGGATCGGGTGATCGACTCTCCACCGATCATGGGCGGCGAGGACTTCGCCTTCTACACCGATCGGATTCCGGGCTGCTTCGTCGGTCTGGGGACCTACAATCCCGCGCTCGGCGCCACCCATAGCGTGCACCATCCCTGCTTCCGCGTCGACGAGACCATCCTGCCCTTGGGCAGCGCGCTGCATGTGGCCTTCGCCATGGCAAGCCAGTCGCAGGTTCCGGCATGAATGGCAAGCCAGTCGCAGGTTCCGGCATGATCGGTCGCCTGGGAGTCGGACCTGGATGAACCTCTGGCGGATCCTGGAGACGGCGCGTGACCAGCATGGCGAGCGGATCGCGACCCGGGGCGCCAACGGCGGGCGCGACTATCGGCAGCTGCACGCGGACGCGGTGGCGCTGGCCGAGCGCCTGATCGCGTCCGGGGTCGAGCCCGGCCACCGGGTCGCGCTGCTGGCCGACAATGTGCCGGCCTATCTGGATGCCTATTTCGCGGTGGCTGGCGCCGGCGCGATCCTGGTGCCGCTGAACGTCCGGCTGGCCGAGACCGAGCTGCGACGCGTGCTCGCCGACGCCGACCCGAGCCTGCTGCTGGTCGCGCCGGCGCACGCCGCGCGCGGCGCCTCCCTCGTGGATGCTATGCGCCGGGCCAGCCTGCCCTTGGACATCGTCTCCGGCTCGTCACGCCGCGCGGCCGCGTTCGTCCCGCGGCTGGCGGGGGGCGATACGCCGGCCCAGCTCTACTTCACCAGCGGCACCACCGGTCGCCCCAAGGGCGTCATCCTGACCCATCGCAACGTCGCGACGCACGCGCGGGCAGCCATGAACGAGCTGGCGATCGGTCCGAGCGACGTCTGGGGTCACATCGCGCCGCTCTTCCACCTGGCCGACGCATGGGCGACCTTCGCCATGACCCTGGCCGGTGGCCGCCACGCCTTCCTGGAACGGTTCGAGCCTGACGCTGCGCTGGCGTTGATGCGGGCGGAGGGCGTGACCCTGAGCAACCTCGTGCCCACGATGATCCAGCGCATGCTGGCGCGTCTGGATGCCGGCGAGCCGGCGCCAACCGGGCTGCGCCTCCTGCTCTCGGGCGGCGCGCCCATCGCCCCGTCGGTGGTCGGACGCATCCTCGATCGATTCGGCTGCGACTACGTCCAGACCTACGGCCTGACCGAGACGAGCCCCTACCTCACCCTGTCCCGCCTGAGTCCGGCCGAGCGCCGCCTGCCGCGCGAAGCCAGGCTGGCCCGGCTGGCGCGCACCGGCCGGCCCTTCGCGTCCGTCGAGGTCGAGGTCGTCCGACCGGATGGCGCCTCGGTGGAACGCAACGACCGCGAGGTGGGCGAGGTGCGTGCCCGCGGCGCGACCATCAGCCCGGGCTACTGGCAAGACGCGCTCGAGACGCGCGCAGCGCACCGCGAAGGCTGGTTCTACACCGGCGACCTCGCGACCTTGGACGCCACCGGGAGCCTCCGGATCGTGGACCGTCGCAAGGACGTGATCCTCAGCGGCGGTGAGACGATCTACTCGATCGAAGTCGAGAACGCGATCCTCGGCCATCCCGCGGTGCTCGAATGCGCCGTGTACGGCGTGCCGGACGATGACCTCGGCGAGCGGGTCGTTGCCGCCGTCGTGCTCGGGTCCGGAGCGACCGTGGATGCGGCAGCGCTCGTCGCCCACTGCCGAGCCCGGATCGGCGGCTTCAAGCTCCCGCGGACGATCCGCTTTCTGCCGGACCTGCCGCGAACCGGCTCCGGGAAGATCTCGAAACGGGCGCTGCGCGAGACGGATTTCGACCGCGACTGACCCTCCGACTGGCGCGCCGCGACGGCGCCAGACCCGGCGGCCTCGGCACCCTCGACCCGGGCTCCCATCAGGGCCGATAGGGCCAGTTGCGCTCGGGCGGACAGGGGATCTCGATGGCGATCTGCTCGTAGATCGGGCCGAGATCCTCACCGTCGGGGGCATAGCGGAAGTCCTCCGGACGGGATGCCATCCGGCGCAGCGCATCCTGCTCCACGTCCTCACCCAAGCCGACCGTGAACAGCCGAACGCCGTCAGCCTTGAGCCGGGCGGCCGCCTCCAGGGCGCGCTCGACCGGTTCGGGGTTGCTGCGCCCGTCGGTCAACATGATCACGGCCGGGACGTGTTCGGCCACCCGCTCCGCGCCGGCCAGGAGCTCGCGCGCGGCGTCCAGCCCCAGGTGGATGCGCGTGAACTCGCGGGTGTCGATGGCGCCCAGCGCGGCGTCGAGGGACCCGCGATCGCCGGTCAATCGGCTGAGCACCTGGGCGTCGGCGTTGAAGACCACGATCGCCGCCTGGTCGCCCGGCAGTCGCATCCGATCCAGGAGGCGCCGCGCCGCCTCGATCGCCGCGTCGACCTTGGGCCGGCCGGCGCGGGTCGCGAAGCGCATCGTGGTCGAGGCATCGATGACCAGCACGACGTCGATCGCTTGTCGACCGGGGTCGCAGGGCGGGTCGGTCACGATCAAGGGCAGGTAGATCGGCGTCAAGGGCCGGGTCGCGGTCGGGCTGGGCGTCGCGGACGGGCGTCGGGTGGCGGTCGCCGTCGGCGTCGGGCTCAGGCTGGGCGAAGCCGGCGGGCTGGGGCTGGAGGTCGGGGACGGCGAAGGCGTCGGCGTCGGACCGCAGAGCACTTCGAGATCGCCCATGCCAGCGCCGGGCAGCCATTCGCTGTGCTGCGGCGCGTCGACGCCGGCCATCCAGGGCTGCAATACGGGATTGCGTGGGAAGAGCCGTTCGAAGCAGGTGCGCTCGAGGCGCATCGGGTTGCCGGCGGCGTCGTACCAGACCACCCCCTCGGCCGGGACCAGCAACGTGGTTTGTGGCACGTTGGGCCGGGTGAGCTGAATGCGGTTGGCCAGCAGCTGGTCGGAGCGCTCGGCATACCCCAGGCCTCCCAGCAGGTGTCGATCGGCGGCGCTGCCGGCCGGTTGGCCGAAGTGCTCCGGATCGGCCGCCGCGCCGTCCCAGGCGCCGTCGACCCAGGGGATGCGTACGAGGTCGCCGATCCCGATGCCTGGCTTGCGGATGGTGCCGCCGTTTTGAATCTGGTAGGCGAGGGTCATGTCGGCATGCCGATCGTGTACCGCGACCAGCATCGCACCATCGGCCATGAACTCGATGTCGCTGACCAGAGGCTGCGGGTAGACCGTCATCTGCGCCCGGCCGGCCGAGAGATCAAGGTAGCCCGAGTCCCAGGGCAACCAGTCGAGGGGCAGGTCGATGTCGGCGCCCACCTGGATGACGCCCGGAATCGAGACCGTGCCTCGCGGATAGGTCAAGGGGAAGCTCAGCTCGAGCCGCATGTCGGAGCCGTCGGGAAGCGAGGAGTAGACGTAGGCGGCCAGGTCCTCGCGGCGCCGGCTGCTCTCGGACGAGTTCGTCACCCCGTGGTAGAGTCGTCCGTCGGCGCGGCGCTTCAACGCGAAGGGTCGGGCGTCGCGGGCCCAAGGCTCGGCGACCGCACCGTGGTCGAAGCGATCCAACAGCTGGCCGTTGCTCAGGTCGTAGCGATAGATCCGACGATCGAACAGGTTGGTCACGAAGAGCTCGGTCTCGTCCGGGTCGATGTCGATGTCGCCCAGGCTCATCTTCCCGGCCCAGTCGCGCGCGCCGTCGTCGCCGGTCTGGATGGCACCATGCGGGTCTCGACCTGGGTTGGGCACCTGTGCGAAGGTGTCGACCGATCCGTTCGCGATGCGGCTGCGGTAGATCGCGCCCGGACCATCCGGTCCATAGTAGGCCATTCGTTTGTGGAACGCCGATGCGTAGAGCTGGGCCTCGCCGCCGGCATAGGCCAGCCCCCAGACGCTGCCGACCTGGCTGGCGTTGAGCAAGCCGTAGAGCGGGTTGTCGGCAGGCGTGTCCCGAAAGCCGATGACCATCGGAGCGTCGAACCCGAACTGGTCGAGCCCGGCCGGAGCGTTGCAGACGGTCGCCGCCCAAGGGTTGTCGGTCAGACAGGCTTCTCGGATGCGCTCGTCGAAGCGCTCGGGTGTGCCCTGAGGTTGCGGGCTGGGCGTCAGCGCGATGGCGGTCTGGGTCTGGCCGGCCTGCGCCGTGGCCGTCAGGGACACCGCTGTCGCCGTCGGAACCACGGCCGGATCGGGCGGCTCGAAGGGCCGACACAGGGGCTCCACGTCGCCCAGGCCGTTGGCGCCATCGAGGGCACTCGAGACCGCGATCGCCGCCAGGTCCTCGACCCGCATGATCGCGCCGCTCGCGTTCCAATGCCAGACGGCACCGACCTGTGATGCATCGAACGGCGCTCGCAACGCCGACACCACGAGGTCGAAGCCGGGAAACGGCGCCAGCCCGCCGAACACGGCCTCGTCGAAGCCCGTAACGGAGGCGTCGACGTAGTGTTCCGGGCTGGTGATCACGGCCCACAGATCGCCGGCCCGACGCAGCGGAAGGATGTCGCCGACACCCGGATCGGGTCGGTTGGCGCGGCCGAGGCCAGCATGCATGTCGACCCAGCGATCGCGAAGGCCGAGGATCAGCGTCCCGTCCCGACCGAAGTCGATGTCCGAAAGCATCGGCTGTGCGCTCTGCTGGAATCCGGCATCCAGGCTGCCGACGATCACCGAGCTGTCCCAGCGCGACCAGCCCAGGCGCCGATCGTAATCCAGGTCGAAGCGCGTCAGCTCCTCCATCCGGCTGCCGTCTGGTTGTGAACGAAAGACGTAGCCGGCCAGCGTTCCGGGAGTGCTGTTGAACTCCAGGCTGTCGACGACGCCGTGATACAGCCAGCCATCGTGGAACCCGAGCCCCATGAGCCGCGCGTTGCGTGCCCAATCGCGGTCCGCCGCGCCATGCCGGATCGGACCGAGCAGCTGCCCGCCCGGCAGGCCGATGCGTTCGATCCGGTTGAGCGTCAGGTTGCTCACGTAGAGCACGTCGCCGCTTGCGTCGAGCTCGATGTCGCCGAGGCCCGCGCGGCCGACCCAGTCTGCCGCATCGCGATCGCGGTTGCGCTGCCAGTCATGCCGATCGCTGCCGCCCAGGTCGGCCAGGGTTCGAATGGCACCGCTGGCCAGATCGATCCGATAGACCGCGCCGGCCCCGCCCGGCCCCCACCCCGCGGATCGCTTGTGATACGCCGCCGCGTAGAGCAGCCCACGCGTCGAGTCGAAGGCCAGCCCGTAGACGGTGCCCACCTGCCGCTGCTCGGCCAGGACGATCGGCGCATCGACGCCGTTGAACGCCAGGATCGCCGGTCGCCCGGCCGGATAGGTGCCCGACTCCGTGAACGCCATCCGGCTGGTCACGAAGTAGGGCTCGAAGCTATGGCAGGCAAGCTCGACGCGGTCGAGCGTCCCCTGGGCCTGGGCCGGCGCAGGGCCTGGTTCTCGGCCCGTTTCGGGAGCCAGCACCATGGTGGCCCAGGCCGCCGCGGAAAGCGTCAGGCAACCGGCCAGGACGAAGTGCGCGCCAGGACGGCGGACCAGGTTCGGCTCCTTCGGGTCGATTCGACGGCTCGGCCGGCGCCGAGCCGACCAAGCTTGCCCGAGTCGATCGCGTCGGGCAAGCGCGGTCGGCAGCCTACGCATGGGCACGCCATTTGCGCTGCCCCTCGCCCCACGGCCGCTGGCCCGGCCTGGTCACGGCGGCTAGAATCCCCGAGACATGCATGCATCATGAATCCGTGCCTGGCGAGACAGGGCACATGGCCCCGGGCTCGAGATCTGGAGCCCGGCGTGTCGCGTCGCGTTTCGCAAGGCCGCAGCAAGGAGACTGTCACATGAGTTCGTCCGACCTGGCCGCCACCGCCCGATCGCTCGTCGCGCCCGGCAAGGGCATCCTCGCCGCCGACGAGAGCACGGGCACCATGACCAAGCGACTCGATGGTATCGGCGTGGCCTCCTCCGAAGCCACGCGCCGCGCCTACCGCGGCATGCTCTTCGAGACGCCGGGCATGGAGCAGCACATCTCGGGCGTGATCCTCTATGACGAGACGATTCGACAGCAGGCGGATGACGGCCGCGCCTTTCCGGACCTGCTCGCGTCGCGCGGCGTCCTGCCGGGCATCAAGGTCGACAGCGGAGCCAAGGCCCTCGCCGGGCACCCGGGGGAGACGGTCACGGAGGGACTCGACGGCCTGCGCGAGCGATTGGCCGAGTATCGCGGCCTCGGCGCGCGCTTCGCCAAGTGGCGGGCCGTCATCGCCATCGGGCCGGGCCTTCCCAGCCCCGCATGCCTCGAGACCAACGCGCATGCCCTGGCGCGCTATGCGGCGCTGTGCCAGGAGGCTGGCCTGGTGCCGATCGTGGAGCCCGAGGTGCTGATGGACGGTGCCCACGACCTCGATCGATGCGAGACGGTAACCACCGAGACCCTCGGCCTGCAGTTCGAGGCCCTACGTGCGCAGGGCGTGCAGCTCGAAGGCATGCTGCTGAAGCCGAACATGGTCATCAGCGGGACCCAGGCGCCGACGCGGGCTGGCGTCGCGGAAGTGGCCGCGGCGACGCTGCGTTGCTTCCGTCGCGTCGTTCCGGCGGCGGTCCCCGGCATCGTGTTCCTGTCGGGCGGACAGAGCGACCTCGAGGCCACCGAGCACCTGGACGCCATGAACCGAATGGGGCCGCATCCCTGGCAGCTCAGCTTCAGCTACGGCCGCGCGTTGCAGGCGCCGGCGCTCGCGGCCTGGGCCGGCAAGGCGGAGAACCGTGAGACGGCGCAACGCATCTTCGCGCACCGCGCCGCCTGCAACGGCGCGGCCCGAGATGGGCGCTGGACCCGGTCGATGGAGCAGATGGGCTGATCCCGCGGGGCCACCGAAGACCCATGGCCGACCGCGCGCCGCTGCGGCAGCCGGCCACGACCTCGATGCCAACGCCGGTCGACGTGGTGGTTCGACCGGTGTTGGCGCTTGGGGCCCACGGCGAGCGCGAATCCGACGCACTCGGGGCACCCAAGCGGCTGACGGCTTCCGACCCGCTGGCCTTCCGACAGATTGACCCGCGCCGGCTCGAGACCTAGACTCTCTGGCGTTGCAGACGCTGCAACTCAGGTGGCGGACGCCGTCCGGGGGGGAATCGGACGCGAATCCGCCGTCGGCCCAGCAATTGGCGCGGTCGTGACGACCCCAACCCAGCATCAAGGTGCCTCGCTCCGAAGGGCACCCGGGTGGCGCTGCGCCTTGCACACATACGGACCCCAGGACACCCATGCCAACCCTTGATCCGTTGTTCACGACGTCTGCCTCGACTCGACTCAGCGATGGGGAGAAGCGGGCGATCGTCCAGATGTTCGCGCATGGCTCGAGCATCCCCGATCTCGCCAGCTGGTACAAGGTCACCCAGGCCGACATTCGCGAGGTCTTGAAGCCGCACGTTCAGTTCGTGAACCAGGGCCGATCGCGCTAGCGCCGCTCGCCCCAGGCCGCGTTCAATCGCCCAGCCGAATCCGGGCATCCAGCGCGACGCAGCCCTGACCCGCGTCCATGACGCGAATCGGGTTCAGGTCGATCTCGGCGATCTCTGGAACGTCGTCGACCAGGCGCACCAAGGCCAGGATCGTGGCGACCAGCGCATCCTGATCCGCTGGCGCCTGGCCCCGCCGACCCTCGAGCACGGGATGGATGCGGAGCGAGCCGATCATGTCGCGCGCGGTCTCCGCGTCGAAGGGGGCCAGGCGCATCGCCACGTCGCGCAGAATCTCGACGAAGATGCCCCCCGCTCCGACCAGCACGACGTGGCCGAAGTTGTCGTCTCGACGCGCCCCGACGATCAGCTCGCGGCCACCCAGGATCATCGGCTGCAGCATGGCGCCCTCGATCCGGGCCGACGGCGCGCGACGGGCCACCGCCGACATCATGTCGCTCCAGGCACGGCGCAAGCCCGCCTCGCTGCGCAGGTTCAGCTGGACGCCGCCGAAGTCGGACTTGTGCGACAGCTCGGCGCCGATGACCTTCATCGCCACGGGATAGCCCAGGTCTCGGGCTGCCGCGACCGCCGCCGCCTCGTCCTGTGCGATCCGCGCCGGCGCGAAGGGGATCCCGTAGGCCGCGGCGACGGCCATCGCCTCCTGAAGCAGCGGGTCGCGGCCTTCGCGCCGGCAGCGCTCGAAGACAGCGCGCACGGTCGCAACGTCCGCTGGTCCATCGGGTCGGTTCGCTGGAAACACCCGTTGCTGCCCGAAGTCGCGCAGCAGGGCCAGGGCGCGCACGGCGTCCGAGGGCTCGCTGAAGATCGGGCCCGACAGGCTGCGGCGCGCCCGACCCAGCTCCTCGAACTCGGTCGCGACATGGATCGCCACCGGCTTGTTGCACTCGCGTGACAGCGCGTGCAGACGCTCGAACAGGGCCAGCGAGGCCGGCGTCTCGCGCTCGGCGACATAGGTGTGCAGGAACACCATGCCGTCCACGCCGTCCATGGCCAGGGTTCGCGCCGCGATCTCGCCGTAGGCATCCAGGTCGAAGAGATCGCCCAGGTCCATCGGATTGGTCAGTCGGATCACGCGGGCCCGAAGGCGCTGCTCGACCTCGTCCAAGAACGCGCGCGGAAGCTCGGCCAGCTCGAAGCCGGTAAGCTCGCACTCGTCGGCCGCGATCACGGCATGTCCGCCCGATCGCGAGAGCACCGCCAGCCGGTTGCCGACCAGCGGCGGCATCGGAAGCGCCTTGAGGTAGTGCACCAGGGTCTCGGTGTCCCGAAAGCGGGCGATGCCAGCCTGATGCAGGGCCGCATCCACCACGGCATCGTCGCTGGAAAGCGCGCCGGTATGCGAGCTGGCGATGCGCTCGGCCGCATGCCCGATGTTCGACTTGTGGACCAGGATCGGCTTGGTCGAGCGGCGGGACAGCTCGACCAACCGTCTCCCGTCCGAGATGCCCTCGAGGTACATGCAGATGATCTCGGTCTCCGGATCGTCGATCAGAAACTCGAGCAGGTCGTTCTCGTCGAGATCGAGCTTGTTGCCGACCGAAACCAGCTTCGCCAGCCCGAGGCCCTCGGACACCAATACGTTCAGGATGCTGATGCCGACGCCACCGGACTGACTGATGAGCGAAATGCCGCCGCCTCGAACCGAGGGGTCCAGCCCGACGAAAGGCGTGCACAACCCGGTGTGGCGGTTGATGATGCCGATGCAGTTGGGTCCGACGAAGCGAATGCCGAATTCGGCGGCGACGGCTTGAAGCCGGCGGCTCAGCGCCTCCCCGTCGGCGCCGTGCTCGGCGAAACCGGCGGTCTCGATGACCGCGTGGCGCACGCCCTTGCGCCCGCACTCCTCGAGGATGTCCGGAACCGTGGCGGCCGGCGTCAGGATCACCGCCAGATCGATGTGATCCGGGATGTCCGAGACGGCACGGTAGATGCGACGCCCGAAGATCTGGCCTCCCCGCGGCCCGACCTCGTAGATGATGCCATCGAACCCGAAGCGTCCCAGGTTGGCCGAAATCTGGCGCCCAAGGTTGTCCTCACCCTCGGAGACCCCGATCACCGCCACCGTGCCCGGCTCGAACAAGCCGCGCAACGCCGCATCGCTCATCGCCCGACCCGGGTCGACCGTCGCGGCGTCGCCCCCGATCGGGGCCCGCTAGCGGATGCGGGTGCCAAGGGGCACATCCTGGCCGAACTGCGCGAGCTCGAGCCCGCCGCCGGCCGTCTGGGCCGCCAGGAGCATCCCCTGGCTCTCGACGCCTCGGATTCGGGCCGGCGCCAGGTTGGCGACCACGGCCACGCGGCAGCCGATCAGCGCGGCAGGGGCATAGGACTCGGCGATCCCGGCCACGATCTGGCGCGGTCCCGACGCTTCGCCGAGGTCGACGGACAGCCGGAGCAGTCGATCGGCGCCCGTCACCGGCTCGGCGGCCAGAATCGCGCCGATCCGCAGCTCGACCCGCTCGAAGTCGGCCATGCCGATGGTCGTCCCCGCGCTGGCCTCCGCGACAGGGCCCCGCGACGCCGACGCCTCGTGCGCCATCGGCGAGCCCGGTTCACTGCCTTCGCCCGTCGGCTCCGCGTCGGGTTCGTCGAGATCGATCTTTTCGAAGAGCAGCGCCGGAGCCTTCACCCGCGCGCCGACCGGCAGCCCGCCCCAGTCGAGACCCGCGTAGGCCAGGGCAGCGTCGCCGCCGAGTGACAAGCCCGCCATTCCCCGACGGCTGGCATCGGGTAGGAAGGCGGCGGCGAGGACCAGGATCTGGCGGATGCTCTCGAGCGCATGGTAGAGCACCTGGCTCAAGCGCAGGGGATCGTCGGACTTGGCCAGGTCCCAGGGTCGAAGATCGTTGACGTAGAGGTTGCAGGCGCTCGAGAGCGCGAAGATGGCTTCGAGGGCGACGTTCGGCTCGCGCGCGTCGATGGCGGCCTCGACCTCGCCGCGAGTCGCCTGACAGCGTTCCCTCAGCTCCTGGTCACGCGCCGCGTCCGAACGGTGGCCGTCCGGGACGATGCCGCCCTCGTAGCGTTCGACCATCTTGAGGACGCGGTTGACCAGATTGCCCAGGTTGTCGGCCAGCTCGTTGTTGTTGCGCTCGACGAGCCGACGCTCGGAGAAGACGCCGTCGGTCGCCAGTGGCTTCTCGCGCAGCAGGAAGTAGCGCAGGCTGTCGAGCGTGTAGCGCTCCAGGAGCGGCCAGACCTCCACGACGTTGCCCTTGGACTTGCTGCCCTTCTCGCCCCGCTCGTCGACCCACCAGCCGTGGGCCAGCACCTGCCGTGGCAGGTCCAGGCCGGCGCTCATCAGGAAGGCGGGCCAATAGACGGCGTGGAAGCGCAGGATGTCCTTGCCGATCAGATGCAGGTCGGCCGGCCACCAGCGGGCCATCCGCTCCGGATCCGCGAAGGCACCGGCGCCGGTCAGGTAGTTCGTCAGGGCATCGACCCAGACGTAGAGCACGTGCTCGGGATCGTCGGGCCAGGCGACGCCCCAGTCGAAGGTCGTGCGGCTGATCGACAGATCCTTGAGCCCGGAGGCGACGAAGCTGGCGACCTCGTTGCGCCGCGACTCGGGCTGCACCGGCGCGCTCGGGTCGGCATACCAGGCCAGCAAGCGTTCGGCGTAGCGGCTCAACCGGAAGAAGTAGCTCGACTCCTGGACCCACTCGACCTTGGCGCCGGAGCCGCGGGCATGGCCGTCCTCGATCTCGCTGGCATCGTAGAAGGCCTCGTCGCTGGCCGCGTACCAACCCTCGTAGTGTCCGAGGTAGATGTCGCCCGCGGCCTGCATGCGGCGCACGAGCTCGACGGCCGCCGCTTCGTGATCCGGGTCGGTGGTGCGGATGAAGCGATCGTGCGTCAGGCCGAGCTGTTCGAAGAGCCCGGCGTAGACCGCGGAGTTCCGATCCGCCAAGGCCTTGGGCGACTGCCCGGCCTCCTCGGCCGCGCGCTGCACCTTCAGGCCGTGATCGTCGGTCCCGGTCATGAAGAAGACCGCGTCGCCCCTCTGGCGGTAGTGCCGCGCCAGCGCATCGGCGACCACCGTCGTGTAGGCGTGGCCGATGTGCGGGGCCCCGTTGACGTAGTAGATCGGCGTGGTCACGTAGAACTTCGACATCGAGCAACCTCGGGACGTGGCTGGGGACGGATCGCGGCCGCTGGGGCCGGTGCCATCGGTCATGCGGCGAATGGCGCTCGACGATGGCGAGTGTCGCGACGCGGTGGACGGCCCGCTACATCGCCTCGGCGGCGTCCTCGAGCTCGATCTGTCGCTTGAGCGCCAGCAAGAGCGCGCTCAGCGCCTTGTCCGGCGGGACACCGGCCAGCTTCCGGCGCAGGGCCGTGACCTGGCGCATCATCTGCGGCTCGAGCAACAGCTCCTCGCGGCGGGTACCCGACTTGTTGATGTCGATGGCCGGGAAGAGGCGTCGTTGCGCCAGCTTGCGATCCAGGTGCACCTCCATGTTGCCGGTGCCCTTGAACTCCTCGTAGACCATGTCGTCGAGCTTGCTGCCGGTGTCGACCAGGCAGGTCGCCAGGATGGTGAGGCTGCCGGCCTCCTCGGTCGCGCGTGCGGCGCCGAAGATCTTGCGAACCGGCTGCAGCGCCATCGCGTCCATGCCACCCGAGAGCGTTCGGCCACCGCCCTTGATGCTGAGGTTGTAGGCGCGCGCCAGACGCGTCAGGCTGTCGAGCAGCACGACGACGTCCCGCCCTTCCTCGCACAGCCGCTTCGCGTGCTCGACGGCCAGCTCGGCCGCGCGGGTGTGGTCGCTGGCCGGCGCGTCGAGGTCGGCGGCCAGGACCATGCCCTTGACGGCCCGCCGAATCTCGGTCACCTCCTCGGGCCGCTCCCCGACGAGGCAGGCGATCAGGTAGAGGCCTCGATTCTGCGAGACGCCCTCGGCGATGTCGGTCAGCACGGTGGTCTTGCCGGCCTTGGGCGGGGCGACGATCAGCCCGCGTTGGCCGCGCCCGATCGGCGCGATGATGTCCAGCAGGCGTCCCGTGATCGCCTCCGGCGAGCTGCCAAGCACGATCGGAATCTCGGGGTGCACCGCCGTCAAGCGATCGAACTGGATCCGATCACTCAAGCCCTCGGCGGCATGGCCGTTGACCTGATCGATCTCGACGACATTGCGGCCGCGGGCCTGGGCCTCGACCAGATCGCCCGGCCGCAAGCCGAGCGACGCCACGATGGCGACCGGGATCAGCGGATCGTCCGAGCGGGCGAAGCCGCGATCGCGCAGGATGCCCGCACCGTTGCGCGTGATCTCGAGCAGGCCCTGAACGGCGCGCGCCGGTGCGTTGCTCGGCCTCGGCGCGGCGGACACGCCTTCCGGGCTCGCTCCCCCCGAGCGCCGTCCGCGGCGCCGCGAACGCGATCGTCCGCCGGAGGGGCTGGCTGCCGGACCACCCGACTTGCCGCCGGTCTGGCCGGAAGCCGCGGCGGACGCGCCGTTGTTCGACGCGTCGCTCGCCGCGCCGCCGGAAGCGCCGTCGCCACCAGCGCGCGCACCACCGCGTCGTGAGCGCCGCGGTGGCCGACGCTTCTTCTGACCGCCTTCGTCAGATCGTATCATGTTGACCATCCCTGGTTGCCCCGGTTGGGGCCGATCGCAATCCCGAGCGACGAGGGCCGATGGAACCATGGCGTCAGCCGGGCACGCGGCCCGCGATGCACGCGCGTGGCCCGATCGGTGCACACCGATCCGGCTCCGGATTGCATTGGTGTGGAGGGGAGCCCCTTGCAGGGCGGCGGATACCGCCAGGGCATGCCGTTGCAGGGCATACAGGCACGTCGGCCACGAGGGCCGGAGTCGGGTGCTCCAAGTCTAGGGGGGTACCTGGCGTCGCTGGGCGTGCCGGGCTTCGCTAGTGTACCATGACCTCCCCAGCGGAGCAAACCCATGGTCCCTCTCCGACGCGGCCCTCGCGTCGTCGCCCAGCCGGCAGCCGCTTGCGCGCCTGTACCCGAAAGCCTGGAGCCCGGCCCCTCGGCGCATGGGGGTCCGGACCGGGCCGCGCGGGTCGATGCGGCGCCGCCGTGGGCCCACCCTCGCTGCGGTCGGCTCGGGGTATGGCTCGGGCTTCTCGTGCTGGCGGGCTGCGGCGGAGCCCGGGTCGATCGGCCGGAGTCCAGGGTCCCTTCGCTGACGCTGCAGCCCTGTCAGCTTCGTGCCCCGGGCTCGAGCCAAAGCCTCGCGGCCGACTGCGGCGCGCTCGTGGTCCGCACGAGCGCCGATCCCGGCGAACCGAACACCTTGACCTTGAAGGTGGCCGTGCTGGCCGCGGTCAGCCGCAACGCCGCGCCGGATCCGCTCTACTACCTGGCGGGCGGGCCGGGGCAGGCGGCATCCGAGTCCTTCCCCGAGAGCGCGGCGGCGTTCCAACGGATTCGACGGCAGCGCGACATCGTGCTGATCGACCAACGCGGCACCGGCGGATCGGGCGCGCTGCGTTGCCCGGCGGAGGTCGACGACCCGGAGGGCTCGAATGTCGAGCGCGCTCAGGCGGTCGCGGAATGGGCTCGCGCCTGCATCGCCGGCCTGGACGCCGACCTCGACCACTACACCACGAGCGACGCGGTGCGCGACTTGGAGGCCAGCGCGGAGGCGCTGGGCTACCCGCAGGTCAACGTCTACGGGATCTCCTACGGCAGCCGGCTCGCCCAAGCCTGGGCGCGGACGCATCCCGAACGGATCCGCAGCCTGGTCCTCGATGGCGTCGTCCCGCTCGAGACCGCCCTCGGCGATGACATCGCTCGGGATGCGCAGACGGCGCTGGACCTGATCTTCGATCGCTGTGCCAGCGACCCGGACTGCAACGGGCGCTTCGGCCGCCTTGCCCCGCGCTTCGAACGGCTGATGCGGACCCTCGAACGGCATCCGGTCCGAGTCGTGCTCGACCACCCGGTGCGGGCCGAAGCCATCGCGCTCGAGATGGATCGCGACCGTGCGGCGACGGTCTTCCGATTCGCGAGCTACGCGCCCGAGACGGTCGCCCTGATCCCGCTGCTGATCGACGCCGCCGAGGGCAGGGCCGACTACCGGCCGTTGGCGGCGCAGTACCTGCTCTTGAGCGAAGCGCTGGACCAGAGCATCGCCAGCGGGCTGCACTACGCGATCGTCTGCAGCGAAGATGTGCCGTTCCTGTCAGCGGACCCGACGACGGTCGCGCCGGACGCCGGCTACCTGGCTGACCTCGTTGCCACGCGCTTGCGGCAGGTCTGCGATGTCTGGCCGGCGGCGGACCTGCCCCCCGGGCTGCACGAACCCCTCCGTGGCGGGCCACCCAGCCTCCTGCTCTCGGGCGCGGTCGACCCGGTCACGCCGCCGCGAAACGCGAAGCGGGTGGCGACCCGGCTGACGGACGTCCTGCAGTTGGTCGCCCCGGGCCAGGGTCACGGCGTCGTCGGCCGCGGCTGCATCCCGAAGCTGGTGGCCGAGTTCCTGGACGCCGGAAGTGGTCGCGGGATCGACTCCCGCTGCGTGGACGCCATCGAGCCCAACGCCTTCTTCCTCGACCCCATCGGACCGGCACCATGATCGAAGCCATCGGGCTGCACAAGGCGTTTGGACCGGTCGTGGCGGTGGACAACCTGAGCTTCGAGGCCCGGGATGGTAGGGTGACAGGCCTCCTCGGGCCCAACGGCTCGGGCAAGACCACCACCCTGCGCCTCCTGTGCACCATCCTCGTGCCCGACCGGGGGCAGGCCTGCGTCGATGGCATCGACGCAGCCGTCGATCCGCGCGCCGTTCGAGCGCGGATCGGCGCCCTGCCCGAGAGCCGGGGGCTGTATCCCCGGCTCACCGCCCGCGAGAACGTCCGCTACTTCGGCCGCCTGCACGGCCTGCGCGGCGAGGCGCTCGAATCGACCATCGATCGGCTCGGCCGACGTTTGGAGATGCAGGCGATCCTGGATCGTCGAGTCGAGGGCTTCTCCAGCGGCGAACGCGTCAAGGTCGCGCTGGCGCGCGCCCTGGTGCACGCGCCACGCAACGTGATCCTGGACGAACCGACGACCGGGCTGGACGTGTCCGGCACGCGCGGCGTTCGAACGCTCATCCGACGTCTGCGTGACGAGGGCCATTGCCTGCTCTTCTCGAGCCACATCATGCAGGAGGTGTCGGCGCTGTGCGATGACATCGTGGTGGTGTCCAAGGGCCGAGCAGCCGCTGCCGGCAGCCCGGCCGACCTGATGCAAGCGACCGGTCAATCGCAGCTGGAGGATGCCTTCGTGGCCATCATCGGCAGCGAGGAGGGACTGGGATGACCCTGGGCGGCGCCTGGATCGTGATGCGAAAGGAGGTGGTGGACAACCTCCGCGATCGGCGGACCCTGGCCGCGGCGCTGTTCTATCCGCTGCTCGGCCCGGTGCTGCTGGTCCTGCTCCTGACCGTGATCGGCCGCAGCTTCAGCGATCGGGCCGAGAGCGCGCTCGAGCTGCCGCTGATCGGCGCCGAGCATGCGCCGAACCTGGTCCGGTTTCTGACCCAGCAAGGCGCCGAGATCCTGCCGGCACCACCGGATCCGGAGGCGGCGGTGAAGGCCGGCGACGTGGACCTGGTGCTGGTCATTCCAGCATCCTTCACCGAGCAGTTCCGGGCCGGCGAACCCGCGAGCCTGCAGCTGATCTCCGACGAGTCGCGCCAGTCGGCGACGATCTCGATCCGTCGCGCCCGCCAGCTGCTGGATGCCTACTCCGGTCAGGTCAGCGCGCTGCGCCTGCTGGCGCGCGGGATCAGCCCGGTCGTGGTCCAGCCCTTGTCGATCGAGGACCTCAGCGTCGCGACCCCGCAGAGCCAGGCGGCCGGCTTCATGAACATGACCGGCTACTTCCTGATCTACTCGATCTTCATCGGCGGCATGTACCTGGCCATCGACACGACCGCCGGCGAGCGCGAGCGCAAGAGCCTGGAGCCGCTCCTGCTCAGCCCGCTCCCGCGACGCGAGCTGGTGCTCGGCAAGCTCGGCGCCACGCTGGTCTTCACCCTGGTGGCCGTGGTCGAGACCCTCCTGGCCTTCGGAATCGTGCTCAACCGGATCCCATTGGAGGACTACCTGGGCATCCGCTTCGGGCTCAGCGGCGCCGCCATCCTGAGGGTCTTCCTGATCGTGCTGCCGATCCTGCCCTTGGCATCCGCGCTGCAGATCATCATCGCCAGCTTCACCCGCAGCTTCAAGGAAGCCCAGAACTACCTGTCGATGCTGCCCTTGGTGCCGGCCTTGCCCGGCCTGTTCCTGGCCTTCCTGCCGGTCAAGCCCAGCCTCTGGGCCATGCTGATCCCGACCTTCGGCCAGCAGCTCCTGATCAACCAGGTCATGCGCGACGAGCCGATCGCGTCGGCGCACCTGGTCGTGTCGGCCGGGACGACGCTCGTCGCCGCCGTCTTGTTGATCGGGCTGGCGGTCCGGCTCTACGAGCGCGAGACCCTGGTCTTCGGGCGCTAGCGTCGCGCTCGGCGCCGCTCCCGCAGGCCGCGCCAGCGTTCGGCGCTAGCGCAAGCCTTCGAAGCCGAGCCCCTCGAAGAACCCCTTCCGACGCAGGCCGGCCCCGGGCGTCGGCCAGGCCTGCGCGAAGCGCTCGTGCCGCTGCAACCAGCGTCGTGCGGGATCCGGGAGGCGCCGCAGCGCGCCCCCGCCGCCCTGGCTGACGTGACAGGCGCTGGCCGCCTCCTTCACCGCCAGGACATGCCGCACGTCCAGGCGCACCTGCAGGTCGGCCTCGTCGATGCCCAGGCGGGTCAGGTCGATGTCGCGATTGGTCCCGAAGCGGCTCGGGTCACGCCCCATGAGCCGCATCATGCGTGTCATTCGCTTGACCGTCGCGCGCGGGATGGCGGTGTAGAAGCCGCGCTCCGGTACATGGGTCGGGGCCCGCTCAGCGGGCGCCGAAAGCAAGCGGAGGGCGCGGAGCGTCGCTTCGTTGCAGCGGATGTGATCGGGATGGAAGTAGCCGCCGGTGGGATCGTGGGTCAGGACGACCTGGGGCCGAAGTGCGAGAATCCGCTCGGCGATCCGCTCGGCCACGTCATCCAGGGCCGCCCGCTGCAGGCAGTCGGGATGCGCGTTGGCCGGGCTGCCGGCCATGCCGCTGTCCCGATACCCCGCCAGGTGCAGGCTGATGCCCAGGATCTCGCAGGCTGCCTCCAGCTCGCGCTGCCGAAGCCGGGCCAGCCGGACGCCCGGGTCGGCGCCCGGTATGCCTTCCAGCAGGATCGGATCGACCGCGCCGGCCGCACCGTCGGTCATGGTCAACAGGTGCACGTCGACGCCGCGACGGGAATAGTGCGCCAGGGTGCCGCCCGGACCGAAGGACTCGTCGTCCGGGTGCGCCAGGATCGCCAGCAGGCAAGGGCCTTCGCCCGTCCGTCCACCATCGCGCCGTGAAGCAGGACTATTCATGGATCTCCACCACCACTCCGGGTTCGGCCCAGGCGAAGAGCTCGGCCGCTTCGGGGTCGTCCAAGAGCACGCAACCGTAGGTCGCCCGCGACCCGA
Source organism: Caldilineae bacterium (assembly GCA_020634625.1). Classification (GTDB taxonomy): domain Bacteria; phylum Chloroflexota; class Anaerolineae; order Epilineales; family Epilineaceae; genus JACKBJ01. The sequence goes on from JACKBJ010000001.1 coordinate 309,758, forward strand.
CCATCCCGGCCCAGATCGGACCGAGCTCGTCATGCACCGGCAGCCCGTGAAAGCCGTTGGTGACCGAAGCCCCCGGCGCCGGCTGGTAGATGCCGATGAAATAGGGCATGGTCAGCGACCAGGCGCTCGCATAGGCTTCCGGCTCCAGGCTCAGGACCTGGTAGGTCCCCGGCGCGGTCGGGCTCTCGTCGATGCCGGTGCTGGTGGGCCAGTCCCAGCGCAGCACGCCGGCTTCGTAGACCCGGACGCGCTGGGCGGCGAGGTCGACCTCGATCCGCTTGCCGGGGACGATCGGCTGGGTCAGGAAGCTGTCGGCCGCCGGGATCTCGAGCGTCTGGCCGGCGCGCAGGGTATCGCCGAGGCCGGGATTGGCGGCCTGGATCCAAGGATACGGGATCCCGTAGCGCCGTCCGATCGAGGCCAGGGTCTCACCGCCCTCGACGCGATGCTGTCGCGGGCGATGGTAGACCCGCAGCGTCACCTCGCTCGCGCCTTGGTTCAGCGCCGATGCGACCGCATCGCCGAGATCCTCGACCCGCGCGAAGCGATCGCCCGGCAGCGCATCGAGGTCGCCCCAGGGGCCGTCCGCGCGCTGCTCGACCCGTCCGGGACTGGCGATCCATCGGGGCTGCCCGCTGGCGGCCGGTTCGAGTCGCACCGCCACCCACTCGGACCAGCGCTCCGGCGGGATGGAGCGCAGCTCGACCGCATCGTCGACCGGATCCCAGAGCCGCAGGCCCAGGCTCGACGCGAGAACGGCGTTGGCGGCGGCGGCGGCGGCCGTCGCATCCCCGATCTGCGGCGGGATCGCGCGGAGTGGAACCTCCAGTCGGCCCGACTCGGCCAGCCAGGCCAACTCGGCGTCGATGCGCTGCAGCGTCGCCGCCACGTCGATCTCGGTGCCCGGGACCGCGGCAACCGCCTCGGCTCGGCCGGCCGAGATCCGAACGCCGGCGTCGATCGGGGCGACCCGGTGCGATGTGGCCAGCTCGGTCAGAGCCCGGTCGGCCCGCTCGCGGTCGAGCACCAGGACGGGCGCCACGTCCCGCCTCGAGAAGGGCAGCAGCGTGGACAGCCGCAGGTCTCGCCCGCGGCCGCCATGCCAGGCCGCGAGGGCGGTTGCTGGGGCGTCCAGGACCAGCCCAAGCTCCGAGGGCGCCAGCTGGATGCTGGCGCCGGGGAGGACGAGCTCGATGCGACGGCCCTCCCACAGGGCCGCCAGATCCGCCGCCGCGGCCGCCGCCGGGCGCATCCCCAGGCGCTGGCCGAGCACCCGTGTGCCGGGCAGCAGGCGATCGCCGCGGAACACCAGCATCAGCGTCACGATCCACAGGGCGGCGCCAGCCAGGAGCAGGCCGACCGCCGGGCGGAGGCAGCCGGCGCGCGCATCCCGACGGACCGCGCCGGCCTGGCGGCGCGCGAGGCTTCGTTCGTGCATGGACGGAGAGTATAGGCCGTCCTTCAAGCGTCGGCCGGATGCCGCGGGCTCAGCCCGTCTCATCGCCATCGAGCGCCAGGTCAGCCAGACGGCCGCGGACGCGGCGGACGGCCGAAACCGATCCGGCCGCCAACATCGAGCCGAGAAGGCCATAGATCCAGAGCGGCAGCCGACGGCCGAACAGCGCGACGTAGGCCGAAGGCAGGATGAAGAAGCCCAGGGTCGCGCCGAGCGGAAGGAGGATCGGCTCGCGCCGCACGCGGCGCCGGACCAGCCAGGCCATCGAGGCCAGGTAGGGCGGGATCGAGGCGAAGTAGAGCAGGACGAAGATGCCGGGATCGACGCCGTGAGAGCGGCTCTTGGCGATCAAGTCCGCCAGCAGGGCTTCCAGCCGAGTGCTCATCCGCGTCGCCCGGCCAGCCCCCGCGAAGGATTGGTGTCCGACGGCTCGGACGGCCGGCCCGACCAGGCGGCCAGGATCTCGGCTGCCTGCGCACCGTCGAGGGGCTCGAGGCTGGGCTCGGCACCGACGATCCAGGCCTCCACCTCGGCCGAGGGCCGCCAGCCGTCAGGCGACCAATAGCAGGCGACCTGAGCCGCCTCGGTGGTCAACAGGCAGTACAGCCCGGCCGGCGAGGCGAGGTCGAAGCCGATGTCCGGCAGCAGCTCGGCGAAGTAATAGACCTCGAGATCCTCGGCGTTGCCGAAGTCCTCGGCCACGCGCTCGGCGCGTGGCCGTAGCGCCTGGATCGACGCGAGCAGGGCCGGCAGCCCCGACAGCTCGCGTGCCTCTTCCGCCGTGCGCAATCGCAAGCGGGCCTTGGGCTCCGGGCCCTGCGGATCCCTGAGCGCCAGCAACAGGTCGACACCGGCGTAGCTGGGGTATTCGGCAAAGTCGGCGAGCGCGATCAGCGTCAGATCCGGGTCGCGTTCAAGCCGATCCACCAGGCCGGACACCCCGGCTTCGAAACGCTCGTCGCGCAGGATCAGCGTCAGGTCGATCGCGTCGAGCACCAGCGCCGGCAGCAGCCGCGGATCCTGGGGCAGCCGCACCGCGGCCTCGAGCCTGGCGGCCATGGTGCGGCGCAGCTCGCCGATCGACGCCAGCCTGGGCTGCGCCAGCGCGGCGTCGGCCATCGAGGAGCCCAGCCCCTCGACGACCAGGTGGACGAGCGCCGGAGCCTGGCGCTTGGCCGATGCCGACAGCCGCTGAGCGGCGCGGCGAAGCTCTGCGACGGGCAGCTTTCGGGCGCTGGGATTTCCTTGGCTCATGGACGGGCAGCATAGCCTGGACGATCTGGACCGCCAAGCTGGCCGCAGCGGTCGCGTCCCGGGGTCGTCGGCGCTCGGACCTGACCTCGTGATTGGGCTAGACTCTGATTCGGAGCGCTGGGCGCCCGGGTCGGTCGGCGGGACCCAACCGCTCCGCCAGCCCGAGACCCCGCCAGGAGTCGACCTGCATGCCACCGGATCCGAACGACTGCGACAGCCCGCTGCACGACCAGCGCCTGATCCCCCTCGAGACGGCGCGGGAACGCATGTTGGCCGCCTGCCCGACCCCCACGACCGTGGAGCGGCTCCCGCTCGATCGTTGTCTGGGTCGCGTGCTGGCGACCGCCCTCGTGGCGACCTTGGACCTGCCGCCCTTCGCCAACTCGGCGATGGACGGCTATGCCGTTCGCAGCGAGGATTGCGCGGGCGACGCAGCGGTGGCGCTGCGCCTGATCGGCCGCTCGGCGGCGGGAGCGCCCTTCGCCGGTCGACTCGAGCCCGGCACCTGCCTCCGTATCCTGACCGGCGCCGCGCTGCCCGACGGGGCCGACGCGGTGGTGATCCAGGAAGCCGCCAGCCTTCGGCCCGACGGGCGGGTAAGCCTGCCCGGCGGCATCCGCGCGGGCGCCAACGTCCGTTGGCCGGGCGAGGATTTGCGCCGGGGCGACCCGGCGGTCGAGCCTGGTCGGCGCCTCATGCCAGCCCAGATCGCCGCCGCGGCCGCCCTGGGGCGCGAGAGCCTCGAGGTCTGGCGGCGGCCGCGCGTGGCCTTCTTCTCGACCGGCGACGAGCTCAGCCCGCTCGGCAGCCGGCTGGAGCCGGGCCAGATCTTCGATTCCAATCGACCGATGGTGCGTGCGCTGCTGGAGCGCATCGGAGTCGAGCCGATCGACCTGGGCGTGGTCGAGGACAGCCGCGCGGCGATCCGGGCGGCGCTGTCGCTTGCGGCCGGGTCCGGTGACGCGGTGCTGACCACGGGCGGGGTATCGGTCGGCGACGCCGACTACGTCCGGGAAGAGGTGGCCGGCCTCGGCGAGCTGAACCTCTGGCGCATCGCGATGAAGCCCGGCAAGCCCTTGGCCTTCGGCCGGATCGAAACGGCCCGGTTCTTCGGCCTGCCCGGCAATCCGGTCTCGGCCCTGGTCACCTTCTATCAGCTCGTGGCGCCGGCCCTGCGCCGGATGGGCGGCGCGGAGGCCGTGGCGCCCTTGCAGCTATCCGCCCGCCTGACCGAGCCGATCGCCAAGAAGCCGGGCCGCGTCGAGTTCCAGCGCGGACGGCTGCGTCCAACCCCGGATGGCGAGCTGGAAGTCGCCGCGGCCGGCGGTCAGGGCTCGCACGTCATGTCGTCGCTGAGCGCAGCCGACTGCTTCATCGTGCTTCCGGCCGAATCGGGCGACCACCCGGCCGGGACGCGGGTGACGGTCCAGCCCTTCTCCGGGCTGGTGTGACGCTGCCCGTCGTCGGCGACCGAGGTCTTGCCCGCTCCCGTCTCCGACGGACTCCGACGCCGACGGCATCGCATTCGCCGTCCCCGGGCCGGTCAATTCGACGTAAGACCGAACCTTTCGCCCCCATCTTGCGTTATGTATGTCCAAGGGTCCGCAAGGCACCCATTGTTCGTAACCTTCCAAGGAGCACGCCCATGAACCTGCGACCTCGAATGCTACACGCCACGACGGTCGTCGCGATCCTCGTCACGGCGGTCGCCTTTGCCGCTGCCGAAAGCGTTGCCGCCCAGGGCGCACCCGGTCCGGTCGAGCGGGACCAGATCGATGCCGTGCTTGGCGACGGCTTCGCCGGCGGTCAGCTGCTGGTCTGGACCGAGGACGCCGGTAGCGGCAGCCGGATCCTGGCCAAGCGCATCTTCTCCAACGGCTTGCCGATCGGCGGCGAGTCCGGCGGCGCCTGGCCGCTTACCGGCCGCGCGGGCGGTGGCGCCGTGCCCGGCGATCAGCGCTGGCCGGCGCTGGGCAACGGCATCGTGGTTTGGAGCGAGAAGCTGGATGGTGCAACCGACTACGACATCTACGCCCAACGCATCGCTGCCAACGGCCGCAGCTACGGCAAGCCCAAGCTGATCGTCGAGCGCCCCGGCAACCAGAGCCACCCCAGCTTCGTGGTCGGCGGCAGCGAGCTGCTGCTGGTCTGGAGCGAGGACAGCGACGACGCGGGCGACATCTGGGGCCTCCGTGTCTCGGCCTCGGCACTGACGCCCCGCGGCAGCGCCTTCGCGATCTCCAAGACCCCGAGCGCCGCCACCGAGCCGATCGTGGTGCCCGATCCGACCGAAGGTCAGTCCTACCTGGTCATGTGGACCGACGATCGGGCCGGCAACCTGGACATCTTCGGCACGCGCATCGTCCCGACCGGTCTGCCGCGCGGCGGTTCGACCGGGGGCGAGTTCGCCATCGTCGATACGCCCGAGAACGACAGCTCGGCGACGGCGATCATCAGCCGCGACACGCTCAGCGGCGGCCGTGACGACAGCAGCCGGAGCCTGGTGATGTGGGTGCACGAGGATCCGACCGACGGGCCGGACGTGATGGCACGCCGCCTGCGCGCCAACGGCTACGCCTTCGGCAACGAGATCCTGGTGGCCGGGGGTCCGGGCGTGCAGACCGCGCCCGCGGTCTCGGTCGGCAACGACGACGACTGGTTCGTCATCTGGTCGGGCAGCAACGTGGCGCCCGGTGCCGCGGCCGGCTCCCTGGACGTGTATCAGGTCGACATGCGCTTCAACGGGCACCTGCGCGCTCCGCTGCGTCGCCTGGCGGCCGACTGACGTCGCGCGCCGCACACAACGTCGAAGGCCCGGGGCGCACCCTTGCCCCCGGGCCTTCTGTTTGCCAGCCGTTCGTGTGCGATGGGGCGCGCCGACCGATCGCAACCGTCAGGCGCGGTCAGCCGCTCGGCCGCGCGTCACCGTTGCGCCGGTCGCCGATCACGCGCGCCGGCACGCCGGCCACGATCGCATGCGCGGGCACGTCGCGGGTCACGACGGCCCCGGCCGCGACCAGCGCGCCCCGCCCGATCCGCAGTCCGCAGAGCACCGTCGCGTTCGCACCGATCGCAGCCTCATTCTCGACCCATGTCGGCGTCAGCTGCCAGTCGGTCGACGACTTCAGGCTCCCGTCGGCGTTGACGGCGCTGGGGTCCCGGTCGTTGGTGAAGACCGCGTGCGGCCCGACGAAGACGCCGTCGCCCAAGGTCACCCCGCTGGGGATGAAGGCATGCGCCTGAATCTTGACGTCGGCACCGACCACGACGCCGCGCTGGATCTCGACGAAGGCGCCGATCTTGGTACGGGCGCCGATCCGGCAGCCATAGAGGTTGACCAGCGATGGCTGGGCGATCTGAACCCCGTCGCCCAGCTCGACGTCGTCGGCGATCACTGGAGGCTCCAGGGCGACTCCGCCGTAGACGGAAGGTCCCAGAACAGGCGTTCCGGGCCGAGCAGCGGACATCGACACTGCGATCGTCCGTCGAACCAGGCCAGGGACTCGCGCAGCTGTTGCAGGCCGGCCGCGACCGGTGCGCCGAGCGGCGCCAAGGCCGGCTTCGGCACGCCGATCGAGACGATCGGAGCGTGGGCTCCGAGGCCAGCGAGCTGACGCGCCTTGATCAGTCCCGCTTCCAGACCGCCGATCGCATCCACCAGGCCCTGTTCCATCGCCTGCCTGCCGGTCCACACCCTGCCCCCGCCGATGGCATCCACTTCGGCCGGGGTCAGGCCCCTGGCCCGCGAGACGCGATCGACGAAGACCGCGTAGGTCCGCTCGATGGCTTGCCAGGCGCGCGCGCGCTCGGCGGGGCTGAACGGCGTCTCGCCGCTCTCGAAATCGATGTTGGCGCCCCGGGTCAGTCGATCGCGGCCGATATGCAGGCGGTCGAGCAGACCGGCGCTGACCAGCTTGCCCGAGAGCACGCCGATGGATCCGGTGATCGTGCCGGAGCGCGCGATGATCCAGCTGGCGGGTGTCGCGACATAGTAGCCACCCGAAGCGGCCACCGAGCCCATCACCGCGACCACGGGCTTGCGGGCGGCCAGGCGCTCGAGCGCGGCGGCCATGGCCTCCGACGCGGTTGCGGAGCCGCCGGGCGAGTCGATGTAGACCACGGCCGCCGCGACCCGGTCATCGTCGAGCGCGGCGCGCGCCTGCTGCACCACGGTCAGGTCGCCGGCGCGCGGGCCGCCGCCCATCGGCAGCGGCAAGGGCGCCGGAAACGGCGGATGTTCGCTCGTGCCGTCCACGATCGCACCCTCGATGCGGATCAACGCGACCCGACGGCCGGCACCCGAGGGGCGGGCCAGTCGGAGCTGCCGGGCTGCCTTGGACCAGTCGGCGATGCGCGCCGGCCGCCCCCCGATCGCCAGTCGGTCGGCCAGGTCCTCCTCGGAGCAGATCGCGTCCACCGACCGCTGCTCCAGCGCGGCCAGGTCGGTGCAGGGTGTCGCATCGACCAGCGCCGCGGCGCCGCCTCGATCAAGGCCGCGGCCCGATCCGATCGCATTGAGGAGATCGTCATAGGCTTCGTCCAGCAGCCAGTCGTTCATGGCGCGGGCTTCGTCCGACAGGGCGCGCCGCGTGAGGCTGTCGCCGGCCGACTTGTAGGGCGAGATCTGCAACAGGTCGAAGCGCATGCCAAGGCGCTCCAATGGCTCGGCGAGGAACGCAAAGTCGCGGCGCAGGCCCATGGGCCGAAAGCCGCCACCGGGCTGAATCAGGATCTCGTCGGCGGCGCTGGCGAGGTAGTAGCTGCCCGTGCCGTAGGTATGCGACCAGGCGACGACCCGCTTTCCGCGCCGGCGTAGCCCCTCGAGCGCCTCGCGCAACGATTGCAGCTGCGCCATCGACAGCTGCAGCTCCCTCAGGTGCAGGATCAGGCCGCTGACGCGCGGATCGTCGGCCACCCGCTCGATTCGCTGCACGATCTCGCGCAGGCTGGTGACGCGGGGCAGGACCTGTTGCTGGAGCAGGTTGCGCGCTGGCGCAAGATCGGGATAGGCGCCGCTGAGGGTCAGGCTGACGTAGTCCGGCGCTTCGTGGCGCTCGCGCGCGAGGTTGGCGGCGAGGCGCAGGCCGTTGGACAAGGCGTAGCTCGCCTCGGGCGGCAGCGTCGGGCGGTGGCGCTTGGGGCTCATCGGACCTCCGGTGCGGAACGCCGCGACCGGTCGGCCGCGCTGCCGGAATGGTAGGATTCGAGCCGAGGTCGGTCAATATGGCGGGCCGCGAGTATCATCTGGGCATGCAGCCTTCCCGCACTGGCGCCCCGAGCCGGCCGGCTCCAGCCGCCTCCCCCGACCCTGGCGACGCGGCCGACGCGCTTGCGCTCGACCCGCGTCGGGTCGCGGTCGCGCATCGGCTCGATCCGCGAATCCCGGCGACCGTGCCCGGCTTCGACCGCCCCTTTTTCCAGGCCGGTCTGGCCGGCTACTCCGACAGCGCCATGCGCCGCGTGGCCCGCGCCTTGGGCAGCCCCTTCTGCGTCACCGAGGCGATCCTCGACCGGGCGCTGGTCGAGCCCGGTTGGAAGCTCGACCCGGCCGAGCTCTTCGCCGCGGACGCCAGCGACCTGCCGCTGGCGGTGCAGCTGATCGGCAGCCAGCCGGCGGAGATGGCCGGCGCGGCGGTGCGTGTGGTCGAGCTGGCCCGCGCGTGCTTGGGCGACCAGGCGACCGGTCGCCTGGTGATCGACGTCAACCTTGCCTGCCCGGTACGCAAGGTCGCCCGCAAACGGCGCGGTGGCCACTGGCTGGCGGCGCCTTCCGGCGCGATCGAGCTGTTGCGGGCCGTGCGCGAGGCCCTGCCGCCCGATCTGCCGTGCACGGTCAAGCTGCGGCGAGGCAGTGACGATAGCCCTGCCGCCGAGGCGGACTTCTTGCGGGTCTTCGAGGGCGCCTACGCGCTGGGCTACGCCTGGGCCACGGTCCATGCGCGAAGCGTCGAGCAGGCCTATCGCGGACCGAGCCAGTGGCGCTTCCTGCGGCGGCTGGTGCAAGCCTATCCCGATCGCCTCATCTTCGGCTCGGGCGACATCTGGACCGCCGAGGACATCTTCCGGATGCTGGGTTGGACCGGCGTTGCCGGCGTCAGCGTCGCACGAGGCAGCATCGGCAACCCTTGGATCTTCCGCCAGGCGGCTCAGCTGATGGCGGGCGAGGCGCCACGGAAGCCGGATTCGCGCGAACAACGACGCGTGCTGACGCAGCACCTGGACCTGGCGCTCGGGCTCAAGGGCGAGCGGGCCGGCAGCCGGCACATGCGCAAGATCGCCGGCGGATACGCCAGCCTGCATCCGGAAGGCGATCGCGTTCGCGCCGCGATGTTCCGAGCCCAGACGCGATCCGACTGGCAGGCGATCCTGGAGCGCTGGTATCCGGGCTGAGCCGTGACCCAGGGGTCCCGCGACGCAGCGCGGCCGGTTGCGCCTCGGGCGGCTGGGGCCCGACCCGAGGCGTTCGAGCGTGGTATCATCCTCCGAATGCGCAAGCTTCCCCGTCGTCGATGGTTCGGAGAACCCTCATGGCCGGCCTGATCGGCCTGGGTGGCGCGTTGCCCATCGGGCTCGACGTCCCGGCGCGCGTCGCGACGGCCGCCGAGGGCGACCTGAACCTGCTGGCGACCGAGCTGAGCTATGCGCTCCTGCTCGCCATCGCGGCGATGGTGGCGATGGCGACGCGGCGGCTGCGACTGCCCTACACCGTCGCCCTGGTGCTGGCCGGCCTGCTGCTGGTCCTGGCGCCGACCGGGCTGCTGCACGTCGACATCTCCAGCCAGCTCTTCCTGTTCCTGCTCGTGCCGCCGCTGGTCTTCGAGGCCACGCTGCACCTGGACTGGCGCAAGTTCAGGCGCGATCTGCCGGTGGTCCTGCTGCTGGCCCTGGGCGGGTCCTTGATCGGAACCGGCCTAGTCGCCTGGGGAACGATGCGCCTGCTGGGCGTCCCCCTGGCGGCCGCCCTGACCTTCGGTGCCCTGATCTCGGCCACCGACCCGGTGGCGGTGGTCGCCTTTTTCCGCAGCCTGGGGGTGAGCAAGCGGCTGGCCCTGATCGTCGAGGGCGAGAGCCTGCTCAACGACGGCATCGCCATCGTCCTCTTCACCCTGGCCCTCGAGCTCGCCGCCGGCTCGCAGCCCGGCCTGGGCGAGGCCCTGGCCCGCTTCGTCGAGGTCGCCTTCGGTGGCCTGGCGATCGGCAGCGTGCTCGGTTACCTGGTGGCACGCGTGGTCCTTGCCGGGATCGACGATCGGCTGGTCGAGACCCTGACGACCGTCGCGTTGGCCTACGGCAGCTTCGCCGTGGCCGAGTGGTTCCACTTGAGTGGCATTCTGGCCGTCGTCGCGGCGGGGATGTTCGTCGGCAACCTCGGCCTGACCAACACCTCGCCCACCACGCGACTGAGCCTCTTCGGGTTCTGGGAGCTCCTGGCCTTCGCCGCCAACTCGATCGTCTTCCTGCTGATCGGCTTGCGGATCGATTTGAGCCAGCTGGCCGAGCAGATCTGGCCGGTGCTGGTTGCGCTGCTGCTGGTGCTGTCGAGCCGCGCGGCGGTGGTGTATCTGCTGACGGCGCTGCATGCTCGCCTCCAGCCTCGGGCGCGACTGCCCCGCGCCTGGCGGCACGTGCTGTGGTGGGGCGGACTGCGCGGCGCCATCTCGCTCGCCCTGGTTCTGACCCTGGACCCGACCCGCTTTCCGGGCTTCGCCACCGCGCCCGCGTTGGTGCGCGAGCTTCAAGCCATGACCTTCGGCGTGGTGCTGTTCACCCTGCTGGTCCAAGGGACGACGATCGCACCGCTGATCCGCCTGCTCCGCCTGGCCGAGAAGCCCGCGGCACGCGAGGAACAGCAGCGCCGGCAAGCCCTGCTCTACGCGCGCCAGGCCGGCCGGGCCGAGCTGGATCGGCTCTATGCCGGCGGGCTCCTGGCCGAGGACATCCATCGCGCCATGGCCGAGGTCTATCGCGTCGAGATCGAACGTCAGTCCGAAGACCTGCGAGAACACCTGGTCGCGTTCCCCGAGCTCGAACAGGCGATGGTGTTGGCAGCGAGGGCCGAGCTGCTGCGCGCCGAGCGGAGCGCCTTGGGCGATGCCGCCCGCAGAGGGCTCATCGACGAGCGGGTGCACGATCGTTTGATCCGCGAGATGGACGATCGCCTCGCAGCGCTCGAGCTGATCCGGGCCAATCGCGGCGGGATACGGGGTCCCGAAACGCCGTCGGCAGCGTCCCCGGCGGAGCCTCCGCGATGACCTGCGTGGTCTGCGCGACCCGAGGCGGCGAGGGCAGCGCCGCGGCCCGCTTGCGCGCCATCCAGATCGCGTCGGAGCTCGATCGGCCGCTGCTGCTGCTCATGGTCGTCGATCCCGAGGTCCTGGAAGGCGATCATCCGGGTATCCGGACGGCCCTGGTCCGGGAGCTGGAGTGGACCGGTCGCAGCCTGCTCCATCTGGCGCATGCCCGCGCCGCGCAGGCCGGCGCTCGGGTCGAGACCCAGCTGCGAACGGGTCGCGTGCGCGACGAGATCCTGCAGGTGCTCCGCGAGCGGAATGCGGCGCGCCTGGTGCTCGGCGCGCCTCGTGGCAGCTCGGCGAACGTCTTCGGCGACGACGAGATCGAGCGCTTCGCCGCCGAGGTCCAGGCAGCGACCGGCGTCGAGGTGACCATCGCGCGGCCGGAGCAGCCCGCTTCCGGTCGGCGGCTCGTCGCCGGTTGACCCACGCAAGGCGCGGCGCGGTCAGGTAAGTCCTAGCGGCTTCGGCACGTCCCATACCGGATCCGAACATCGCTCCGCCCGAGACACCGGGCCAGCTGGCCCGGATCGATCGATCTCACCGACCGCATCGGAGAAGGCTGACATGCGACGTCACCGCAAGAGACTCCTCGAGCTCGCCGGCCTGGTCCTCTTCGGGCTCGCCGTCTACCAGGCCAACGTGCTGTGGCAGAGCCATCTCGGCCGAGCCGCCATCGCCGAGACCGGCCTGGTCGCCCTCAGCCTCGACCAGGCGCTGCCGCTGTCGGCCGAGACCGAGAAGCCCGTGTTGGTCGAGCTGGCGGCGGTCTGGTGTCCCAGCTGCCGCGCCATGGATCGCCAGGTGCTCAGCGATCCGGCGGTCCGAGCACGGATCGAGCAGGACTTCCACTTCGTCCGGTTGGAGTACGAGTCCGAGGCCGGCGAGGCCTTTCGCGCACGCCACGGGGTGCACGGCTTCCCGCGCTTCTTCGTGTTGGACCCGGACGGCGAGATCCTGCGTCGCGTCTCGGCGATCGTCGACCCGCGTGACTTCGAGCAGCAGCTGCAGTGAGCACGTGATGCCAGGGAGTCCCCGATGGAGCTGATCGCGACGGCCGCCGCCGGACTCGAAGGCGTGGTGGCGCGCGAGCTGCGCCAGCTCGGCTACACCGATACGCGCGGTTTCGACGGCGGCGTGCGTGTCGGCGGCGCCGCTCCGGCCGACATCCCGCGGCTCAACTTGTGGCTGCGAAGTGCCGACCGGGTGAAGCTCGTCGTCGGCGACTTCGAAGCCACGACCTTCGACGCGCTCTTCGAAGGCAGCCTGGCCCTTCCCTGGTCCGAGCTCATTCCGCCCGGCGGCAGCTTCCCCGTGATCGGACGGGCGGTCAAGTCGCAGCTGGCCAGCGTGCCGGACTGCCAGGCCATCGTCAAGAAGGCCGTGGTCGAGTCCTTGCGACGCGGCCGGGGCAGCCGTGCCGACAGCGACTGGCTGTCGGAAACCGGGCCGCTGTATCGGATCGAGGTCGGCTTGCGCGAGGACCGCGCCACGCTGAGCCTCGATTGCAGCGGCGACGGCCTGCACAAGCGAGGCTACCGCGAACGGGCCGGGGCGGCGCCCCTGCGCGAGACCTTGGCGGCGGCCCTGGTTCAGCTCTCCTTCTGGCGAGCCGACCGGCAGCTGGTCGATCTCTTCTGTGGCTCGGGCACGATCGCCATCGAGGCCGCGCTGATCGGTCGCGACATCGCGCCGGGGCTGTCGCGCCGCTTCGCATCGATGGCCTGGCCATGGATCGGACGCCGGGTCTGGGACGAAGCCGGCGCCGAGGCGATGGACCGAGCGGCCTGGGAGCGCCCGTTGGATATCCAGGGCAGCGACATCGACCCGGCCATGATCGAGCTGGCGACCGCCAACGCCCAGGCCTTCGGCCTGACCGATGGTCTCCACTTCAAACAGATGCGTGCCGGCGACTTCCGGCCGCAGCGCGAGCATGGCGTGGCCATCGCCAATCCGCCCTACGGCGAGCGCAGCGGCGAAGCCGCGCAGGTCATGGCCCTCTACGCCGAGATGGGGCGCCTCTTCGAGCGCTGGCCCAGCTGGAGCCACTACTGGCTGAGCGGCAACCCGGCCTTCGAAGCCGCCTTCGGGCGCAAGGCCGAGCGCCGGCGCAAGCTCTTCAACGCCGGCATCCGGTGTCAGTACTACCAGTACCCGGGGCCGCCGCCGCCCCGGTCGCCTCAGCCGCCGACGTAGCTCCGGTGGAAGTCGATCCAAGCCGGGAGCACCGCTTCCAGCATCGGCTTGGGCGGCAGGAAGGCGATGCGCAGGTGCTGGCTGCCCGGGCGCTGTCCAAAACCGGATCCGTTGACCGTCGTCAAGCCGGTCGTCTCGAGCAGCTGCATGCAGTAGTCGAAGTCGCTGCTGCCGTCGGGCAGCCGGCCAAGACGTGGGAACAGGTACATCGCGCCGGTGCGGCCGAAGCACTCGACGCCGGCCATCTGGTCGAAGGCCGCACGGATCATCGTGGCCTTGGCATGCAGGTCGTCGAGGATCTGCTGGCGCTCAGCAACGTAGCGCCGATGGGCCTCGCTGCCGGCCTCGGGCGGGTTGACCATCAGCCAGGTCAGGCACTGCCCGACCGTGTTGGAGCATAGCGCGACCGAAGCCTGCTTGGTCGCGACCTGGACCAGGTTCTGCGTGCCTCCCGCAACCGGCGGCGGGTTGCGGATCTCCATGTAGCCGCCCCGATGACCGCATTCGCCGACGAAGCCCTTGGAGATGCTATGCAGGCTGACCAGGGGCACCGGCCGGTCGCCGACCCGCTGCGCGAAGGACACGAACCGCGCCCCGTAGACGTTCTCCTGGTAGACCTCGTCGGCGATGATCAGCAGCCCGTTCTCGGCCGCGAAGTCGACGATCTCGTCGACGCCGGCCTGGTCGAGGATCGCGCCGGTCGGATTGCCCGGGTTGATCGCCACGATCGCCTTGACACGGACGCCCTGGGCGCGCGCGGCCGCCAGCGAGGCCTCCAGCTCGGCACGATCGAGGCTCCAGCCTGCCTCCTCGTCCAGGTAGTAGTCGACCTGGACGCCACCCACCTTGCGGATGGTGGCCGAATATAGCGGATATTGCGGGATCGGGATCATGATGCCGTCGCTGGGATCGGCGACCAGCATCTCGATGATCGAACGCGCGGCCTCGCTGGCCCCGTCGGTGAGGAAGATCTGGCCCGGATCGGCGAAGGGGCGTCCCCGCCCGTCGGCCCCGTCGCGCCGGTCGATGAAGGCCGCGATCGCCTCGCGCACGAAGACGGGTCCGGTCGAGTCGGTGTAGGCGCCCATGCCGCTCTCGAGCTGCCGCAGATAGTCCTCGGCCCGGGCCAGCAGCGACTCGTTCACCAGGTCGTCGGCCTCGACCCCGTCCAGCCGGCCCGCTTGCCAGAGTGCGTTCAAGCGACGCTCGCGCGCGATGCGGCCCGGGACCTCGACCAGGCCCAGCAGCTGACGGAAGTAGGCCAGCGGCGGCTGGCCGAGCGCCTGGGGGTTGCCGATGTTGCAGGGGATGGTCGAGCGCCCCTGGCCCCGGAGCGCGGCGGCCCGCTGCGGAATCGGCCCGCGAACGGCGTACTCCATCGCGAGAATGTTCGGGTTGATCACGAGCTCGGGCAGCCGGGTCAGGGTCGACATGCGCATCCTCGTCTCGGAGCGGGCGCCTGGTATGACAGCGCGGCCCGATGGCCGCCGCCCCACGGCAACCCGCGCCCGGGCCGGTGGGACCGGTTTCAGATGCTAGTCCAGACCCCGTCAGATGGCCAACCCTCGTTGCCGAGGCCGGGGCTCCGGATCGGCCGCGCGACGCTGTATACTTTCGCTCTCGCGCGGCGGTGGGCGCCGCGTGATGGAATGTCGTGTCGCCGCGAGGGAGTCGAGCATGCACTATCACATCTGGACCATCGGCTGTCAGATGAACACCGCCGATAGTCAGCGTCTGGGCAGCGAGCTGGAACGCATGGGCTATCGGTGGACCGACGCGATCGAGTCGGCCGATGTGGTCGTGCTGAACACCTGCGTCGTGCGCCAGCAGGCCGAGGATCGCATCTATGGCCGGCTGGGCGGGCTGCGGCCGGTCAAGGAGGAGCGGCCCGACACGGTGATCGCCCTGATGGGCTGCCTGGTCGGCCACAAGCCGTCGGCCGCCCTTCGCCGACGCTTCCCCCAGGTGGACGTCTTCATCCCGCCCTCCGAGACGCTGCCGTTGACGGACTTCCTCGCTGCGCGGGCCATGGACGAGGCCGCGCGGGAGCTGGAACGGGATCAGATCGCGGCCCGTTGGGCCGACCAGGATGCGGGCTCGCCGGTCTCGAACGGCGCCCTCATCCTGCCCGACCGCGAGCGGAGTCACAGCGTGAGCGCCCATGTCCCGGTGGTCTACGGCTGCAACTGGGTCTGCACCTTCTGCATCATCCCCTCGCGCCGCGGGCCCGAGCGCAGCCGGCCGATCGAGGAGATCGCGGCGCATGCCGAGAGCCTGGTCCAGCAAGGGCTGCGCGAGATCACCCTGCTGGGCCAGATCGTCGATCGCTACGGCTACGACTGGGGCGAGCACGACGCCATGCCGCGCCTGCTGCGCCGCCTGAACGCGATCGACGGCCTCGAACGCATCCGCTTCTTGACCAGCCACCCCAACTTCATGAGCGATGAGCTGCTGGACACCGTGGCCGAGCTGCCGAAGGTCATGGAGCACATCGAGGTCCCCTTCCAAGCCGGCGACGACGCGGTGCTCGCGCGCATGAAGCGCGGCTACACGGTCGACGACTATCGTCGGCTCGTCGAGCGGATCCGGCAGCGGATTCCGGGCGTGGCGATCCACACCGACATCATCGTGGGCTTCTGCGGCGAGTCAGAGCGGGCCTTCCAGGGCACCTACGATCTCCTGGCCGAGCTCGAGCTGGACAAGGCCCACATCGCCAAGTTCTCACCTCGGCCGGGCACCGTGGCCGACAAGCTCTGGGCCGACGACGTATCGAGTGACGAGAAGGAGCGCCGACGCAAGGCGCTCGACGACCTTCAGACCGAGGTCTGCACCCGGATCAACGCCAGCCATGTCGGTCGCGACGTCGAGGTGCTGGTCGAAGGGTCGGACCGCGGGCGGTGGCGCGCGCGCACGCGCACCAACAAGCTGGTCTATTTCGAGGACCCTCGGCCGCTGCTCGGGCGGCTGGCCACGGTGCGCGTCACCTGGAGCGGCCCCTGGTCGATGATCGGGGAAGCCGTCGACCGCCCCCGGCCGATCGTCCACGAGCCGATCGCGCTCGAGCTCCGCTAGGTCGTCCGCCGATCCCGCGGCAACTGTTGACGGCCGGAGCGGGGCTCGCATATAGTATGGGGTGGTTTTGCCACCCCATTCGGGCTATCTCCCATGGGTTGCCGGGGCGGGTCGAGGCACCGTGCTTCGTTCGGTGATCTTGGACGGACCCGTTCTTCGAATTCGGTTGCCACGCCCCTCGACGCGCCATCCGTCCTGTTTGGAGGCTTCTCCGATTATGTCAAATCAGCTCGAGGTTGGGCTGTTCGTCGATTTCGAGAACATCCGCTACAGCCTGCTGAACCACTTCGGACAAGAGCCCGATCCGGTGCTGCTGATGGAGAAGGCACGCAAGTACGGTCCGGTGGCCGTCGCCTACGCCTATGCCGACTTCACGCAGCACCCGGCCATCTTCCGCCGGAAGCTCGAGGTCGCCGGGATCACCCCGCGCGACGTGCCGCGTCGGAGCCCGGACGTGGAGCACAAGTCGAGCGCTGACATGGCGATGCTGATGGACATCATCGACTGCCTGCTCGACCGGCCGAACGTGAGCACGCTGGTGTTGATGACGGGCGACTCCGACTTCATCCGCGTCACCGCCCGAGCCCGGCATCGCTTCGGCAAACAGGTCGTGATCGCCGGCGTGCCCGGCAGCGTCTCGGGCGACCTGGTCGAGAGCGCCGATCTGTACGACCCGCTGCGCGACGACCATCCGCCGGCCGCGCAGATCGCCACCGGCGCTGCGTCGACGCCTCGCGTCCCGGCCGCCGAAGGCGTCACCCCCGACGACACTCGGCTCCTGCAGCTGATCCTCTGGCTCAACGAAAATCGCCCCTACATGACCTTCGGCTTCATACGATCGCATGCGCTGTCGCCCCACCACAAGATGGGGTTCTCCGAGGATCAGGTGACCGACCTGCTCAGCGATCTCAAGGATCGTGCGATCCTGATCGAGAGCCAGCTCGAGTCGGACGACGGGCGCTCGCTGCGCACCTTGGAGCTGGATGTCGCGCATCCGGACGTGGTGGCGGCGGCGGCGCTCGAACGACCGAACTTCGAGGAGAGCACGGCGTCGGGGGGCCGGGGCCAGGCAGCGACGTCGACAGGAGGCTGAGCCGTCGCATCCGGCGGTGGGACCGCTCGGATCGCGTCGAGCCCCCGAGTCGGCGCCGCCCAATGGAATCGCGTCGAGCCCCGATTCGGCGCCATCCTCGCGAACCGCGTCACCGGAGCCGCGATCCCCGACACGGCGCCGCTGTCGCAGCCACCTAGCCTGGGTTCGGGTCGCCGTCCCCGCGCTCGGCCAGGGCGCTCCCCGTTCCCTGGCGCAGCGCTCGCCAACCGGCCTTGAGCCCGGTCCAGGTGCTGAGCGCCTCGATCTGCGGATCCAGCACCTGCCGCGCCGATCGATCGACGATCGACCGACCGCTGTCCAGGCGACCGAGAATCCAGACCGCGATCTCCCGCGTCCTCCCGCGCGCCAGCTTGAGCCCTCGGCCCAGGAACCAGACGAGGACACAGGCCAGCACCAGGCCGAGGAAGAGCAGCAGCAGCAGGAAGCTGCCGGCCAGGTTCGCCAGGATGTCGATGGTCTCGCGCATGGCGGGGGACATGGAAACCGGCCTCTGGTGTCGCGCCGAGGTGCTCCGCGATTATGACAGCCTGGACGCGGCCGGCCAAGCCAACCCGGCCACCTCGGGCCTAGAACAGCTCGATCCGATGGTCGATCAGCTCGGCATCGATGCTCAGCTGCTCGATCGCGTCGATCGCCTGGTCGAGGATCGACTGGGCATGCCGCTCGCTGTTGGAGACGCAGGCTACGCCGAGCGTCAGGCGGGTCCAGGCATCCTGGCTGCCGACCTCTGCCACGGCGACGTTGAAGCGCTGGCGCAGCCGCGCCACGATCCGACGCGAGACGCTGCGCTTGTCCTTCAGCGATCGCGCGCCGGGTATCGCCAGATCCACCGTCGCCAGGCCCAGCACCGTTCGCAAGGCCGTCCCTCCCGCGCCGATTCCACTATAATCCGCTATGGGGCCGTCGATTCGACCCCAGCCATGATACACCTCCAGGAGCTGACCGATGACGCGTCGCCGACCGACCGGCCGGCCCCTGCGCGCCGCCGGGATCGGTCTTGGGCTTGTCGCCGGCCTCGCCGGTGCCGCCACCTGGGCTACCCGCGTCGACCATCCTTCGACCACGTTGCAGGCGGCGCCGCGCCAGTCTGGGCGCGTCATCGACCTGGCCACGCAAGCGGACGTGCTGGTGGTTGGCGCGCCGCAGAAGGAGCAGCTCGGCAACGATCTGGCCATCGGCGACATCGACGGCGATCGGATTGCCGACGTCCTGGTGGGCGCGCACTGGTGGACCGGCGGCGGACGCAACATCATCGGCCGCGCCTACCTCTTGCTGGGCCGCGATGTCTGGCCGGCGCAGCTCGATCTGGCGCTGGCGGCCAATCGTAGCGCCGCCTACACCGGACGCGGCCTCGAGGCGCGGCTCGGCTCCTCGGTCGCGACCGGTGACATCGACGACGATGGGATCGACGACCTGATCCTGGCCTCGGTGCTGGCCGACCCGAGCGACCCGGACGACCGCAATCGGCAGCTCGCCAATGCCGGCGCGGTGTACATCATGCTTGGCGGCAGCGCGATCGCGGGTGACGTCGACTTCCTGGGCGCCGAGCCGGACATCTACATCGCCGGCCGCAGCTCGAGCACCGAGGCCGACCGCATGGGCACCTATCTGGTGACGGGCGACTGGAACGACGACGGCCGGACCGATCTGGCCGTCTCGGCCGTCTTCCGCGATGGCTTCACGGGACGCGTCTACGGTTGGTGGGGGCCGATCCGGCGCGGGGAACGGATCGAGCTGCAGCGCGAGGAAGCCGACTTCACGATCGACGGCGACATGCCGAACGGCTTCTTCGGCGCCGCGATGGCCTCGGGGGATCTGAACGCCGACGGCATAGAGGACCTGGCGATCGCCGCGCTGGACGCGAACGCGGGCCCGGAGGGCGCTGGCGCGGTGCACGTCTTCTTCGGCGGCACCGCGTTCGGCACGCCGCGGCTGGCCAGCGACGCCAACGCGACGGTCTTCGGCCGCAGTGGCATGGGCCTCGGCAGCGCCCTTTCGCCCGGCGGCTGCAGCTGCCGCGGGCAAGCGATCGCCATCGCCGACTGGACCGGCGACGGCCGCGCCGACCTGGCCGCCGGCGCCACCTTGGACGATCTGCCGGGCGCCCTCAACGCCGGCAGCGCCATCCTGCTGGCCGGGCCGATCCCGAGCGGCTCCGTCGAGCTCGACACGCAACCGCACCTCAGGCTGACCACCGACGAACCCGGCGCCCGCTTCGGCTGGTCGCTCGCCGCGGGCGATCTCGACTGGGATTCGCAGGTCGATCTGCTGGTGGCCGCCCCCTATTCCAGCCCGCCCGACCGGCACAACAGCGGTCTCGTCTACGGCCTGCGGGGACCGCTGGCCGCCAGCGGCACGCTTACGGTGACGCTGGAGAGCGCCGATCTGGTGGTGCTCGGCTCGCAGGCCGAGCGCGGCACCGCCGGGATCACGGTCCGCATGGCCGACACCGACGGCGACGGTGCCCAGGACCTGCACGTCGGCATCCCCGACACCGCCCCGCTCGGGCGGCTCTCGGTCGGCGCCCTGTTCATCGTCCGCGGCCCGCTGCTGGTCCCGCCTGCCAGCCCGACGCCCGATCCGACGCCGCTGGACACCGCAACCGCCACGATCGGCGCGACCGCCACCCTGTCGGCGACCGCCGTCGTATCGCCCACCGCCACCGTCTCGGCGACCGCCACCGTCAGCACCCCAGCGCCGCCCAGTCCGAGCCCGGCGGGCTCGACGACGCCCGAGCCCAGCCCGACATCGGCGCCCGAGACGGCAAGCCCGCCGCCCGAGGCCAGCCCGACCGCGAGCCCGCCGCCGATACGGCGGCTCTGGCTGCCGGTCCTGGTCAAGCGCCGCTAAGACCGGCCGGTGGCTTGTCGAACCGACCCGCTCACGGCTATGCTTGCGGGTCGAACGTCCGTTCTCGCGCTTCGGGGAGTGCAGGCATGCCGGATCTGAAGGTCGTCAGCCCCTTCCAGCCGGCCGGCGACCAGCCGGAAGCCATCGCGAAGATCGTCGCCGGTCTCGAGCGGGGGCTCAAGTACCAGACCCTGCTCGGCGCCACCGGCACCGGCAAGACCTACGTCATGTCGAAGGTCATCGAAGCGGTCAACCGACCGACCCTGGTCCTGGCGCACAACAAGACCCTGGCGGCGCAGCTGTACAGCGAGTTCCGCGACTTCTTCCCCGACAACGCGGTCGAGTACTTCGTCTCCTACTACGACTACTATCAGCCCGAAGCCTATATCCCGCGCACCGACACCTTCATCGAGAAGGATGCGCAGATCAACGAGGAGATCGATCGGCTGCGGCTGGCGGCCACCAGCGCGCTCTTCGAGCGCCGCGACGTGGTCATCGTGGCCAGCGTCTCGTGCATCTACGGGCTCGGATCGCCCGAGGACTACGGCCAGGTGGTGGTCGAGCTCGAGGTCGGAGCCATCCGCGATCGGACGCGGCTGCTGCGCCGCCTGGTCGAGATCCAGTATTCCCGCAACGACTACGAGCTGCGCCGGGGCACGTTCCGCGTACGGGGCGACACGCTCGAGATCCAGCCGGCCTACGAGGAGAACGCGTATCGCGTCGAGCTCTTCGGCGACGAGATCGAACGCATCACGCGGGTCGATTCGCTGACCGGAGAGGTGCTCGAGCAGCTGGACAAGCTGAACATCTATCCCGCGCGCCACTTCATGACGCCGCGTGAGAAGCTCGAGCGCGGCATCGAACGCATCGAAGCCGAGATGCAGGCTCGAGTGGCCGAGCTCGAGGCCGAAGGCAAGCTGATCGAGGCCCAGCGAATCCGCATGCGCAGTCAGTACGACCTTGAGATGATGCGCGAGCTGGGCTACTGCAACGGCATCGAGAACTACTCGCGCCCGATCGCCGGCCGCGAGGAAGGCGAGCCGCCCTGGACGCTCCTGGACTACTTCCCGGACGACTTCCTCATCGTGGTCGACGAGAGCCACGTGATGCTCCCGCAGATCGGCGCCATGTACAGCGGCGACCGATCGCGCAAGACGGTCCTGGTCGAGCATGGCTTCCGCCTGCCCTCGGCGCTCGACAACCGTCCGCTGCGCTTCGAGGAGTGGGAGGCCCGGGTGCGCCAGGCCATCTTCACCTCGGCCACGCCGGCCGCCTACGAGCTGCAACACAGCCAGCAGGTGGTCGACCTGGTGATCCGACCGACCGGGCTGATCGACCCCGAGATCGAGATCCGACCCACCGAAGGCCAGGTGGACGACCTCGTGGCGCGCATCCGCGAGCGCATCGCCCTGGGCCAGCGGGCGCTGGTGACCACCTTGACCAAGCGCATGGCCGAGGACTTGAGCGAGTACCTCGGCGAGCTGGGCATCAAGGTGCAGTACCTGCACAGCGAGGTCGAGACCCTCGAGCGCATCGAGATCCTGCGCGACCTGCGCTTCGGCGTCTACGACGTGGTGGTGGGCATCAACCTGCTGCGCGAGGGTCTCGACCTGCCCGAGGTCAGCCTGGTGGCCATCCTCGACGCCGACAAGCAGGGCTTCCTGCGCTCGGCCACGTCGCTGATCCAGACCATCGGACGCGCCGCACGCCACGTCGATGGCCGGGTGGTGATGTACGGCGACTCGGTGACGCCGGCCATGCGGGCCGCGATCGACGAGACCGAGCGCCGGCGCAGCAAGCAGATCGCCTACAACGAGGCCCACGGCATCACGCCGCGCAGCATCGTCAAGGAGGTCCACGACCTGACCCAGCGCGTCAAGCGCGTGGCCGAGGACAGCGCCGACTACGCCATCACGGTCGAACAGCTGCCGGTGGCCGAGCTGGATACCGTCATCCAGGGGCTCGAGGTGGAGATGAACAAGGCGGCCGAAGAGCTGGCCTTCGAGCGCGCCGCCTTGCTGCGCGACCAGATCTCCGAACTGCGCGAGACCCTGCGGCTGATCGACGCCCGTCCCGAGTGGGAGCGCCTGCGCGGCCGCCCGACCGGACCTCGGAACTAGGACCGGTTCGGGACCGCCGAGGGTTTGACAGCCCGAAGGTGGCGTCATAGAATCGGCGGCGTCGGCCCGGCCCCGTCGGGCTGTTGTAGTTTGTCGAATCACCCCTAGCCGCGTCGCGTGGAGGCCCGCAAGCCCCCGCGTCAACCCGCGAGAGAGCGACACATGGCGAACGACAGCTTCGAGGATGCGCCCTTCGGCATCTTCCGTACCGGATACTCGATCATCACCTGGCTGAGCACCCTGCTACTGCTCGTGATCACGGTCTGGACAGTCTGGACCATGTTCATGAACACGCCGGCCGGAACGCGGCGCTCGCAGCAGCTGGCCATCGCGCGGCCGACGGCGGATGCCATTGCGACGCGCGTGGCGGGCGAGACGCCGCTCAACGCCTGCATGCCGCCCAAGCCGGACGGCATCGCCACCTGCACGGCCTGCCACATGGTGATGGGGGCCGGCAACCAGGTCTGCCCCAACCTGACCGATATCCGTCAGATCGCACTCGAGCGCATCGCCGAGCCCGGCTACACCGGCGCGGCCAAGACGGCCGAGGAGTACATCCACGAGAGCATCGCCGAGCCGAGCGCGTTCGTCGTGTCGGCGCCCGAAGGCAAGGTCTACGGCTCTCCCGGCGCGAGCATCATGCCGGTGCGCGGCGGCCTGCCCGAGACCGCCGACCTGGACGCCTACGTGGCCTACCTGATGTTCGATCCGAATGCCGAGTGCGAGGAGTCGGTCGCCTCGCGCTGAGCGCTCGCCGATCCGATCCCGGACTGTCGTCGGGCAAGTCTCCGTTGCCTGGCAGCGGCCGGCCCCGGTGTCCAGCTTCGTCTGCCCGATCGACCTGATGGTCACGGCGGTGCGGTCCACGGTCCAAGAGCCACCGATCGTCCCGTCTCCAACACCGGAGTTGGTCGCCGTCACAGGCCGGATCCAAGCCGATGCAACGAGGCGGTGAGTCCCGACCGGGGCTCACCGCCTCATCGCGTCAACTGAGATCCCGTCGGTCCGGGTCGTCAGGCCGATGGTCGGACCGGTGTCGGGTGGCGGCGAGGCAGCGTCGCTGCCGGTCGCGGCCGGACCTCTGCCCGGCAGATCCTCCCTCCGAAGATACGACAAAGGCCGGCCGGGAGCAGCTCCCGGCCGGCCTCTGGTTCGCAGCTGACTTCGGGCCCGTCGGGCCCGCATCGCTCCGTCGGCGCTAGGGCATCTCGTCCAGCGCGGCCGCCTTGACCCCGAGCGGCAGGTAGATGGTGCCGCCACCGGAGTGATCCGGTGTGTCCGAAGGCGTCGGCGTATCCGGCGTCTCGGGCGTGTCGGTGACGGTCATGCCGGTCGGCGTGACGCTGGGCGTGGGCGTCACGCTCGGCGTGGGCGTGTGCGTCGGCGGCAAGGGCGTGGCCGTGATCCCGCCGGTGGTCGTCCCCGGCGGCAGCATCGGCTCGGTGTCCGACACCAGATCGATCGTGTCGACGAAGATGCCGCCCGGCAGGGTGCTGGGGTTCGGGTTGTCGGTGCTCGGCCGCTGCGTGAGGGCCAGGAACTCGATGAACGCAACCCCGAGATCGTAGACGTTGATCGGCTCCCGCTCTGGATTCAACAAGTCTTGGGCCGACAACAGGTCGATGGACTTGGGCTCGTCGAAGAAGCGCTCCTCGAACTCCGAGGTGATGCGTGCAATGTTGACGCGCTCGGGCTCCGGCAGATCAGCCCGCGGCAGCACCAGGTTGACGAACAGCCCGTCCGGGACCACGCCGCCCTCTTCGAAGATGCGCAGGTTCAGCCAGTAGTCGAACTGCAGCTTGAGCTCGTTCGGCGTCGACGAGAACATGGTCGACATGTCCAGCAGCATGATCGCCGAGGCGTTGGCGCCGCTGGGATAGTTGTCGCTGCAGGCGAGCTGCGAGCCGTCGATCCCGCCGCCGAAGAGCCACATCGACTGCGTCGGCGTGGTGAAGCGGCAACGGCTGACCGTCGGGAAGTACTCGCCCCAGCTGACGCGGCCCCCGACGTCGTTGAGGTCGGAGACCGAAACCCATAGCATCGGGTCCAGGGTAGCGACCGTGTCGAAGTGATCGACCTCCCACTGCACGGTGTCGTTCATTCCCTGCGGGCGCTCGTCGGCATCCAGGCGCCGCGGTAGGCGCCGCTCGGGACGCGCCAGCGCCGCGTCGAGCACCGACCGATCGATGGGATGCTCGGCGTAGACGGCCGCCAGCTCCGGGGGGATCCCCTCACCGTCGCGGCGGGCGCCGCGGTCCGGGGCCGAGCCCGGTTCGCTCGGCATCGCGAACGACACCGTCGCCGCCGACGCGCCGAGGATCAGCGCGGCCGCGACCAGCCACTTGATTCGCATGGATCTACCCCCTCGTAGGCACGATTCGCTTGATGGTCGGATCGTCTGGATACGGGTGCCGGAATCCTATGCAGCGTGGCGAGTGCTTGCATGCCGC
The DNA here is from genome assembly GCA_020634625.1 of Caldilineae bacterium. Classification (GTDB taxonomy): domain Bacteria; phylum Chloroflexota; class Anaerolineae; order Epilineales; family Epilineaceae; genus JACKBJ01. The sequence continues at coordinate 334,561 of JACKBJ010000001.1, forward strand.
GACCGAAAAGACCGGAAGCGTGGCCGCAGCACCGGCCGCACCCCTCCGTCGCGGGAGCGACGAACGGATGCAGCGGCACGAGCGGTCGTCACGATCGGGCTAGACGGCATGGCGGTTCGGATCACCGGACGCATCTCACGGACGGAATCGACCGGCCATGCAAAGCTGACATAGCTGACTAACCTGCCAATTCCGTGGCATCGGAGTATAACACAGCGCGCGCGAGGGTGTCAAAGCGCCGGCTCAGACGTTGAAACGCACCTCGATCACATCGCCATCGCGCATCACGTAGTCACGGCCCTCGAGGCGCATCTTCCCCGCCAATCGGGCGGCTGCGAAGCTGCCGGCCTCGACCAGGTCGCTCCAGGCCACTACCTCGGCCCGAATGAAGCCCCGCGCCAGATCGGAGTGGATCGTCCCAGCCGCTTCGAGCGCGGTGGCGCCGACCGGGATGGTCCAGGCATGCACTTCGCGCTCGCCGGCGGTGAAGAAGGACTGCAAGCCCAGCAAGCGGTAGCTGTGGCGAATGACCCGATCGAGGCCCGGCTCGCGGATCCCGTACTCGGCCAGGAGCTCGGCCCGGTCCTCGGCATCCAGCTGGGCCAGCTCCATCTCGATCTGGCCGCGGATGGTCAACAGCTCGGCGCGCCGGTGCGGGTAGGTGAGGATCGACGTGGGATCCTGCACGTCGACGTCGCCGGTGTTCAGGAGCAGCATGATCGGCTTGGCCGTCAGCAGCTGGAAGCCTCGGATCAGCTTCTCCTCGGCAGAGCTCAGATCGAGGTCGCGCACCGGGGTCTCGGACTCGAGCGCCGCCACGAGCCGCTGGAGCAGCGCCAGCTCGACCTCGGCCTCGGCCAAGGCGTCCTTGGCACCGGGTCGCTTCATCTGCGCCCGGACCCGCTCGATGCGCCGCTCGACGATGGCCAGATCGCTCAACAGGAGCTCGGTATCGACCAGATCGACATCGCGCGCCGGATCGACGTCGATCTCGGGATGCGGCACCTCGTCGTCGTCGAAAGCGCGCACCACGTGGAGCAGGGCATCGTTCTGGGCCACGGCGCCCAGGATCTCGCCCGACAGCCCGCCCTCGCCCATGCCACGGGTCAAGCCCGCGATGTCGTGGTACTCGACCCGCGCGCGGGCGATCTTGGGCGGCTGGAAGAGCGCGACCAGGGCATCCAGCCGCGGGTCGGGCACCTCGACGAAGGCGTGCTGCACCGCGAAGCGACCCGAGCTGAAGCTGGCGGTCTCGGCGACACCGCCGGTCAGCGCGTTGAAGATGGTGGTCTTCGAGCTGTTGGGCAGCCCGATGATTCCAATGTGCATGCGTCGCGCTCCGGGAGTGGGCGGGGGGCCGGGTCACGACGACACGACCGGCTGAGCGGCGGCTATTATAGATGGCGCTTGGCGTTTCCCAAGCACCGACCGGATGGCCGCCCCCGGCCGAGGAGCCCCCATGCCCGGCAGCTGGATCGACATCAGCCTCCCGATCGAGCCCGCGTCGACCGCCTGGTCGGGCTTGCCCGGCCCGACGTTGCGCGCGCTGAGCCGGATCGAGGACGGCGCCGCGGTGCAGGTCGGCCAGCTCGACTGCTGCCTCCACACCGGCACGCATGCCGACGCGCCGGCGCACGTGCTGGCCAATGGTCGGACCGTCGACCGGCTGGATCCGGGCGCCTTCGTCGGTCCGGCGCTGCTGCTCCACATCGAAGCCCAGGATCGCATCGGCCAGGACGAGCTGCGGCGGCTCGGCTTGGACGCAATCCGGGGCCGGCCGGAAGCGGCGCGCATCCTGGTGGCCACGCCGCGGCCCTTCGACGGCCGTCACTTTCCGACGCGGATCCCGCATCTCGAGCCCGAGGCGGCCGAATACCTGATCTGGCTCGGCGCGCGGCTCGTCGGCGTCGACCAACCCTCGATCGACCCGCTCGACAGCCAGTCCATGCCGGCCCACAAGCTGCTCTTCGGCGCCGACGCATGCCTGCTCGAGAACCTGGACTTCGGCCGATTGCGGCCGGGCGCCTACGAGCTTGCGGCCGCGCCGATCCGCATCCGGGGCGCCGACGCGGCGCCCGTCCGAGCGCTGCTGCGGCCGCGCGGCTGAGCTCAGGCCTCGGCGGCGATGCGCGCCCCGATGCCGCTTTGCCAGAGCGCTGGAAACGCCCGGCGGAAGGTCGCCACCAGCAGGAACTCCACGCCCGAAGTCCCTCCGGTCCCGTGTTCGGCGCCGATCTGGACCGCCGCCGTCGCGACGTGTTCCAGGTGCATCGCGACCAGGGCGGCCTCGAGCTCGGCCAGTAGGCTCAGGTCGGCCATCTCGGCCGAGCCGATGCCGGCGGGCACCTCGATCTCGGGGACCTCGTCGTTGGACGACATGCGGGCCGGCCACTCGCCCAGCCGCAGGCCGAAGCCCTCGATCAGGCCGCGCACCTCGGGGCGCAGGTAGCCGCGGCCTTCGGCGATTCGAAGGATCGACGGCAGATGGCGGCCGTAGTCCGGGTGCAGATGGGGCAGCCGGGCCTGCCCGCCGAGGATCGGCTCGCAGACCCGCGCATCCAGGTTGCGGCCGGCATTGCGCGCGCGAAGCACGCGATCCAGCCGGTCGCGCAGGTCGGGGGGATGGTAGCGGCCGATGCGCTCTGTCCAGCCGTCGAGCACCGGGTCCCGATAGCCCAGCTGCATGGCCACGATGCGATAGGTATAGGACTGCAGGCCGCTCGGTCCGTCCAGGATCAGCTCGCCGCTGTCCCGATCGCGCAGGGCATCGTAGTAGGGCCGAAACCCGTCGAAGAAGTCGGCGTGCGGCATGCGAACCGGACTGCGAAAGCCGGACATGATCCGGTTGGCGCTGCGAAGGCCGGCCGACAGGCCAGCGAAGTGCTCGCGCAAGGCCATGCGCGGCGCATCGCTGTCGATGATCGCCTCGAGGCTGGCGATCGTCTGGTCGAACAGGTCCTCGATGGCCGCGTGCATGCGAATGAACCGGAACTCGGCCTCGTAGGCGGTGAATCGGCGCATCTCGGCCAGGTCGACCGGATTCTCGCGGATGTAGAGCGGATAGGAGATGATGGGCTGCAATCCCAAGCGCTCGGCCACCACGCTCGCGCTGGCATCCAGGGTCGACTCGGACCGCGGCAGCCCGTGGCGCCGCACGACGGCCTCGACCATGAGCACGTCCAGTCCCGCCAGCCGTAGCTCGGCGTCGCTCAAGCCACGCAGATCGGCATCGCCGATGGCCGGGAGGCCGGCCAGGGCCTCGGCGAACACGCCGTCGCGGCCAGCCACGAGCTCGGGGTGGTGTCGGGGCAGGTCCAGCGCCAGCGCGCGCCACGCGGCGAGGGGCCTGGGCTCCGATGTCGAAGCCGGCGACGGGATGGGATGCGACATGGCAGGCTCCTGAATACGCCGGGATCGGTCGAAGGCGGGCGCGCCAGGATACCACAAACCCGCGTCGGCCGAAGGCAACGGCTGCCTGCCACCGACTCTGGGCGGGCCGCGGTCCGCCCGAACCGCGGCCCGCCAGCAGCACCGAGCGAGGCCCTCGCCGGCACCGGCGTTGACCGGCTCGCCTTCACGCCGGTATGATTCGGAACACGCCCCCGCCGGCCAGCGCGAGAATGCATGAAGCTGCTCGAGCCCTTCCCGATCAACGGCATGACCCTAGCCAACCGGATCGTGCTGACCGCCATGGTCACGCGCCTGTCCGGCGAGGACGGTCGGGTCAACGACGCCATCCGCCAGCGCTACGCCCGCCATGCCATGGGCGAGCCCGGCCTGATCGTCGTCGAGGCCACCGCGGTGCACCGCGCCAAGAGCGGACCGCTCTTGCGGCTGAGCGAGGACCGCTTCGTCGCCGGGCATCGCGCGCTGGTCGACGCCGCTCGCGCTGCCGGGCCGAGCAAGCTCGCGCTTCAGATCATCCACTTCCTGAAGATCGCCCGCAACGGCTGGCGCCAGACGGTCGACCAGCTCACGCCGGCCGAGATCCGGACCGTCGTCGATGACTACGCCGCGGCAGCGGCCCGCTGCCGCGAAGCGGGCTACGATGCCGTCGAGCTGCACATGGCGCATGCCTACACCTTGTCCAGCTTCCTGTCCCGCCTGAACCGTCGGCGCGACGCCTACGGCGGGCGCAGCCTCGAAGCGCGGCTGCGGCTGCCGAGCGAGGTGCTCCTGGCCGTGCGCCGCGCGGTCGGGGACGACTTTCCGGTCGGGCTGCGCTTCGATGGCGAGGAGTGCATCAAGGGGGGCTACGGCCTGAACGACAGCCGGCTCATCGCCCTGCGGCTGGCCCAGCTCGGCGTCGACTACCTGTCGCTGTCGGCCGGCGGCAAGTTCGAGGACGCGATCGCCGTCGAAGGCGAGCCGCTCTATCCCTACACCGGCTACAGCGGCGACCGCACCATGCCGGGAGCCCAATACCCCGACGCGACCAACGCCTACCTGGCCGCCGACATCCGCGCCTACCTGCGCCAGCAGGGGCTGGCCACGCCCGTGATCGCCGCGGGCAAGATCGGCAGGCCGGAGCTGGCCGAGGGCATCCTGCAGCGCGGGGAGGCGGACCTGATCGGGATGGCGCGTCCCCTGCTCGCCGATCCGGACCTGCCCCGCAAGCTGCGCCTGGGGCAGCCGGAGCGGATCGTGGGCTGCGTCTACGGCAACGTCTGCAAGGCCCTGGACGAACGCTTCCGCGAGGTGCGCTGCGTCCTGTGGCCGAAGGGGGCACGGCACGCGCCCGTGGCGGATCCGGGTGATCGGCTGGCGCCCGCCTGGCCGAGCGGGGGCCGGCTGCGAGCCAGTGTGAGACCAAACGGCGGCGTTGCCCTGAGCTGGGAAGCGGCCGAGGACGACGTGGCCGTCTACGGCTACACCATCGAGCGGGCGCTCAACGCAGGCCCATTCGTCCCGCTGACGAGCGTCACCACACGCCACCACGTCGATGGCCTGGCGCTGGCCGGGAACCGCTATCGCTACCGCATCCGGGCCTATGACCTGGGCGGTCGCCGATCGCCCGCCTCGACGGAGGCCGCGATCGTCGTGCCGGCGGAGTTCCTGACCCCGGCCGAGGCCGAGCGCTTCGGACCCGCGCTTCGGATCGAGAGCGACTCGCCCCCAGGGAGCGCGCGATGAGTGGACACCCAAGGGCCGGCAGCTTGCGCGGACGGGTCGCGCTGGTCACCGGCGGCGGACGCGGAATCGGACGGGCCATCGCGCTCGACCTGGCCGCGGCCGGCGCATCGGTGGCGGTCAGCGCGCGCAGCGGCGCCGAGGTCGCCGCCGTGGCAGCCGAGATCGAGGCTAGCGGCGGCCGTGGCCTGGCCCTGGTGGCCGACGTGACGGAGCCCGGCTCGGTGGCCGCCATGGTCGCCGCCGCGACGGCCGAGCTCGGACCGCCGCTGATCCTGGTCAACAATGCCGGCGCCGCGGCCAGCCACAAGTTGCTCGACCACCCGGACGCCCTGTGGGACCGCATGCTGGACGTCAACCTCACGGGACCCTATCGGGTGACCAAGGCCTGCGCGCCCGCCATGCTGGCCGCGGGCTGGGGCCGGGTGATCACCATCGGGTCGGTGGCTTCGATCACCGGCGCACGCTACATCGCGGCCTACACCGCCGCCAAGCACGGCGTCCTGGGCCTCACCCGCGCCCTGGCCGCCGAATGGGCCCAGCAGGGCATCACCGTCAACCTGGTGGCTCCCGGCTACGTCGACACCGCCCTCACCGACGGCAGCGTGGCCAACATCGTCAGCCGCACCGGCCGGAGCGCCGACGAGGCCCGCGAGCTCCTGGCGGCCATGAGCCCCCAGCGCCGGCTGATCGCGCCCGACGAGATCGCGCCCTTGGTGACCCTGCTGGCGAGCGACGCGGCCGCCTCGATCACCGGCGCGGTGCTGCCGATCGACGCCGGCGCCAGCGCCATCGCATCCACCGGCTGAATCGAGACCCGTCCAGGAGCCAGACGTGAGCCCATCCTTCGACTTCGACTTCAGCGTCGACCAGGCCGGCGTGGCCACCCTCACCTTGAACCGCCCCGAGGTGCTCAACGCAATCACCCTGGACATCTATGCCCAGCTGCGCGATCTCTTCGAAGCGCTGCGCTACGACGACGGCGTCAAGGCGCTGGTCATCACCGGCGCAGGTCGCGCCTTCTGTTCCGGGGGAGACGTCAACGGCATCATCGGCCAGCTGTTGGACGCCGACGTGAAGACCCACCTCGACTTCACACGCATGACCGGGATGACCATCCGCAACATGCGGCTGCTGGACAAGCCGATCATCGCCGCCGTCAACGGCCTGGCCGCCGGCGCCGGCGCCGTCATCGCCGCGGCGGCCGACCTGCGCATCGCCAGCCGCGAGGCCAGCTTCGCCTTCCTGTTCAGCAAGGTCGGCCTGACCGGCGCCGACATGGGCGCGGCCTACCTGCTTCCCAAGCTGGTCGGTCTGGGGCGAGCCAGCGAGCTGCTCCTGTTCGGCGATCGAGTCGATGCCGAGACGGCCGAGCGCTGGGGCCTGGTCAACCGGGTGGTCGAGCCCGACCAGGTGCTCCCGACCGCGCTCCAGTGGGCGGGCCGCCTGGCCGAAGGGCCGAGCCTGGCCCTGGCCATGACCAAGCGACGCCTGCAGACGGAGCTTCACATGGACCTCGTGGCCGCGTTGGAGAGCGAGGCCGAGGCCCAGGCCCTGCTGATGATGGCCGAGGACCACCGTATCTTCCATGCCGCCTTCCAGGCCAAGGCCAGCCCTCGGTTCATCGGTCGCTGATCCCTGCCGGGCTCGGTCACGGCGCACGCCGCCCAGGAGGTTGGACCATGCCGCGCATCGCCAGCATCAACCCGGCGTCGCTCGCGACGCCGATCGGCTTCGCCCACGGCGTGGCCTCGTCGGGCGGCCGACTGCTCTGGCTCGCCGGGCAGAATGGGATGGACGACCAGGGCCGGATCGTGGCTCCCGGCGACATCGTGGCCCAGACAGACCTGGCGTTGGCCAACATCCTGGCCGTGGTCGCCGCGGCGGGCGGCCGACCGAGCGACGTGGTCAAGCTCCACTTCTACGTCTCGGATCTGGCGGCCTACCGCGGCAACCGCCGCGCGCTCGGTCAGGTCTGGCGACGGCACTTCGATCGCTGGTACCCGGCGATGATGCTGCTGGGTGTGAGCGGCTTTTTCGAGCCGGAGGCCCTGGTCGAGATCGACGGCTATGCGGTGCTTCCCGAACCGGCGCAGCCCGCCGCCTTGGCTGCCGAGCTCGGCGACGACGATTCGGTCGAGTCCGATGGCGGCCCGAGCGAAGCGCGACCGTGAACTTCGCACCCAGCGAGGCCCAGCAGGCCTGGTACGCCAGGACCCGATACTTCGCCGAGACGGAGCTGCTCCCGATCGCGCGCGAGGCCGACGAGACGGGACGCTTCCCGATTCACCTGGTCCGGCGCATGGGCGAGCTGGGACTGCTGGCCGGTCCGATCGACCCGGGCCTGGGCGGATCGGGCATGGACCATCTCAGCTTCGCGCTGGTCTACGAGGCGCTGGGTTGGGCCGACGCGTCGGTTCGCGGCTTTCTGGCGGTGCATGGCGGCCTGGTCTGCCAGATCCTGGCCGAACACGGCAGCGAGCGACAGCAGCGCGACTGGCTCCCGCGCCTGGCAAGCGGCGACGCCATCGGCTGCTACTGCCTCACCGAGCCGGGGGCGGGTTCGGACGCCGCCGCCCTGGCCAGCCAGGCCCGCCGCGACGGCGACGATTATGTCATCTCTGGCGAGAAGATCTGGATCACCAACGGCGGGATCGCCGACCTGGCGCTGGTCTTCGCGCGCGATCCCGACATCCCAACCCCGCCCGGGCGGGCCTATCGCCAGATCTGCGCCTTTCTCGTGCCAACCGACACGCCAGGCTTCCAGCGCCAGCCGATGCCCGGCCAGGAGCTGGGACATCGTGCCGCCGATCATGCCCGGATCCGCTTCGAGGACATGCGCGTCCCGGCCACCAGCCTGCTGGGCGAGCCGGGTCGCGGCTTCAACCTCGCCATGGCCGCGCTGGATCACGGGCGCCTCGGCGTCGCCGCCGGGGCCGTCGGCCTGGGTCAGGCTTGCCTGGACGCCTCGGTGGACTTCGCCAGGCGGCGTCGGGCCTTCGGCCAGCGCATCGGCGACTTCGAGATGATCCAGGCCAGCCTGGCCGACAGCGCCGCCGACATCGACGCCGCCCGTTTGCTGGTGTATCGTGCCGCCTGGCTCAAGGACCAGGGGCAGCCGAGCACCCGGGCGACGTCGACGGCCAAGCTCTTCGCCACCGAAGCGGCTCTGCGGGCCGCCGGCGAGGCGGTCTTGATCCATGGCGGCCGCGGCTATTCGAACGCCTACCCGGTCGAGCGCCACTGGCGCGACATCAAGGGCCTGCAGATCTACGAAGGCAGCAGCCACATCCAACGCATCGTCATCGCCCGAGCGCTCTTGGGCCCCGACGACGCCGAGCCGATCGCGTCCAGCTAGGAGCCAGCCATGCGTGCAGACGACCTCCCCCTGTACTACAACGCCGTCGACATCCTGGAGCGCAACCTGCCCGAGCGCGCCGACAAGATCGCCCTGTGCTCGGACGCGCGCACGTTGCGCTTCGGCGAGGTCGGCGCCGAGGTCAACCAGGTCGGACAGGCATTGCGTGCGATGGACGTCCGCTTCGGCGAATCGGTGGCGCTGCTGGCGCTGGACGGCGCCGAGTGGGTCACCAGCTTCTTCGGGATCCTCAAGATCGGCGCGATCGCCGCCAGCCTGAACACCTTGCTGACCGGCGAGGAGTACGCGTACATCCTGCGCGACTGCCGCGCGCGGGTGCTCATCGTCGACGGCATGATCCTGCCGCGAATCCTGGAGCTGCGCGCCGAGCTGAGGCATCTGGAGCACATCGTGGTCATCGGCGCCGGCGAGGCGCTGCCCGAGGGCGCGATCGCCTTCGAGGACTGGATCGCCGATCGGCCGACCCGACTCGAGGCGGTCCAGACGCATCGCGACGACTACTGCTGCCTCAACTACTCGAGCGGTACCACGGGCGACCCGAAGGGCATCCTGCATGCCCACAAGGACCTGCCCTTGACCGCGCAGCTCTGGGGCGTGAACGTCCTGGGCCTGACCGAGTCGGACCGCACCTTCGCCGTGGCCAAGCTCTTCTTCACCTTCGGCACCGGGGGCAACCTGATCTTCCCCTGGTACGTCGGCGCCAGCGTGGTGCTCTACCCCGGGCCACCGCGGCTGGCCGACAAGGTCTTGGAGCACATCGCCCGCTACCAGCCGACGATCCTGTACAACGCGCCGACGGGCTACGGGATGATGCTGGCGATGCCCGAGCTCTGCGAGCGCTGGGACCTGTCGAGCCTGCGCCTCTGCGTATCGGCCGGCGAGTCGCTGCCGGCGCCGATCTGGGAGGCCTGGAAGGCGCGCACCGGCCTGGACATCATCGACGGCATCGGCTCCACCGAGAACTACCACATCTTCCTGTCCAACCGCCCGGACGACATCCGCCCGGGCTCCAGCGGCAAGCCCTTCGACGGCTACGCGCTGCGCATCGTCGACGAGGCGGGCACGCCACTGCCGGTCGGCGAGGTCGGCAACCTGCTGGTCAAGGGCGAGACGGCGGCCCTGTCCTACCTGCACCAGTATGGCCGCAGCAAGGAGGCCTTCATCGGCGCCTGGCTGAACACCGGCGACAAATACCGGATCGACGCGGACGGCTACTACTGGCATTGCGGCCGATCGGACGACATGCTGAAGGTCGGCGGGATCTGGGTCTCGCCGGTCGAGGTCGAGAGCGCGCTGCTCTCGCATCCAGCGGTTCAAGAGTGCGCGGTGATCGGCCGCAGCGACGATCGCGAGCTGATCAAGCCGCAGGCCTTCGTGGTCCTCGCCGAGGGCCACGCCGCCTCGGCGGCGCTCGAAGCCGAGATCATCGGCCATTGCCGAGACCAGATGGCGGAGTACAAGCGGCCGCGTTGGGTCACCTTCATCGACGAGCTGCCCAAGACGGCCACCGGCAAGATCCAGCGCTTCCGGCTGCGCGCATCGTGAGCGCCGAACCGCTCGGCCTGCGCTTCGCGCCCAGCCGCCTGCAGCTCGACGCCCAGGATCGCGCACTGGGCGGCTATCGCGCCTGGATCGACGCACCGGGCCAACCGGTCTTCGACGGCCTGGTCGACTACGAGGTTCGGGTCGCCAGCCTGGACCTGGCCTCGGCGCAGACCTTCCGCGGCCAATGGCGGGTCTCCGAGGGACGACTGGAGGTCGGCCCCGGCCAGGCCATCCCGACCGGGTTCTACATGACCCGGGTCAAGCCCGCCGGCCGGCCCGAGACCGAGTACGGTGACTGGGCCATCATCGGCGTGGACCGTCGCCCGCTCTGGAACGCGTCGCTGGCGCCCTCGGATCAAAGCCTGCGGCTGCCGCCACCGCCGGGATCGAGCATGATCTTCGAGAACCTCGACGCGGCCGGCCGGCGCTTGGGCTACACCCGGGTCGACGTCGAAACCGAACCGGGCACGCTCGGGGGCGCCACCCTGCGCTTCACCAAGACCGCCCGAGACTGCTACTGGCAGCCAGGACAGGACTGGAACCTGCGCTGGGCCCTGCGGCACCGTTCGACGCCCTGGGGGTCGATGCTGGTCTCGCCCGGCGGCCAGGTGCATCGCTCACCCTGGCCGGGGCTCGGCGCGGAGCGACTGAACGTGCGGCATCCGGGCAACCGCCTGGGCGATGCGGCGACCCAGGGTCTGCTGGGCGGGTTCGGCCGCCTGCCGGCCCGCGAGCGGCTGGAGCTCTACGAACAGGCGGACGACATGTGGCTGTTCTACGCCTTGCTGCCGCCGGGCGATCGGGTCCCGGCCGGCCTCGACAACCGGCCCCAGGCCCTGGTCGACCTGGCCTGGGGCCGCCCCAACCGCTCGGTCGACATCGACCTCTGGCACGCCGCCGCTCTGGCGCCGACGCGACCGTCGGCCGCGCTGCGCATGCGCTACGCCGAGACCGGCGCCAAGATCGGCGCCGACCGGGTCGATCTGGCCTGGAGTGTGGTCGAGGATTGGGAGTGGCGGCCAGACGGCCTGATCGAACGCATCGCGCAGTATGCCGGGGTGCCGCCGCTGGCCTGGCGCAAGGGCATCGACATGGCGGCGGCCGAGCGCCTGAAGGTCGAGCTGCGGCTGGTCGACTACGATCTGCCGGATCGGCGGCCGCTGCGTTTGGAGCTCTGGGACCCCGAGCAGGGCAAGGGCGGCGCAGAGCTCACGCTCGGCGTCGGGGCCGAGTATCAGCTGGTCGCCACGCGAGCCGACGGCCGGCCCTACAGCGGCTTCCTCGAAGTGGAGGTGCACCGCCTGTTCGTCGACGGGGTCTGGCGCGACTACCCACCCGGCAGTCGCAGCCTGTGGCGCGACCGGGAGGGCAAGCCGATCTACGTATCAGACGGTCGCGTGGCGATCGGCGGCCCGGCGCACGGCAATCCGACCGACTGGGGCGTCGTCCTCAGCGCGCGACCCTACCTGGCCAATCCCTCGATCAACGCCTTGTACCCGACGCCCGACACCGTGCTGATCCCCAACGCCTCGGCGGCCGACATGTCCAACACGGTCCGGCTCAGCTTCGGCTTCACCGGTCCACCACCGGCGTAGCGCGCACGCGCCCTCGGGTGCCCGGGCGACATGGCCGCACCGTCCGACGTCAGCGCGTCAACTGGGCCCGCGGATCGATCACCTGGAAGTCCAGCAGGTGCTCGGCTTTGTAGGTCGCCAGTCCGGCCGAGCCGGGTCGCATCCGCGCGCTCAGGTGCCGTCGTGCCTGCAGCACCACGGGTGGGCCGACGAACGGCTGGAACCCGACCACCGCCTGCCAGGGGGGACAGCTGAGCCAGGACCACAGGAGCATGCTGGATCGCCGATCGGGCTGGAAGGCATAGGTCGGCACGCGTCCGAGCCGGCGCTGCAGCGGCGCGCGAGCAAAGCGCGCGCGGGCGACGGCTGCGAGGGCGGCGATCGCCACCAGGCTGGTCTGCGCGATCAGAACGATGCCCTGCAGAATCGGCAGGGTCGGCGCGAGGATCCTTCCGCGCAGGATCAGATAGAGCACGGCCACGAGGCTCGAGAGCGCCAACATGATCGCGCTGGTCTGCGAGTAGCCGCGAAGCACCGATCTGTCGTCGGGCTCACGCTGCAGCGCGTCCTCGACGTCGGGCGAACGCGTGATCAGAAGGTCGCGCGTGTGGTGGGACAGACGAGGACTGTACGCCAGTTGCCGGCCGACGTCTTCCGTCAGCTCGCGACAGGCATGGCACAGGCCGAACCGGTCTACCGCGCAACCACATCGTGGACAGTGGTGCATCGCCAGCCCCCCTTGCTCCCAAGACCCCGGGTCGACGCAGCTCGGCTCAACCGGCCAGCGCTCCCGGCCGTCGCACGATCGCATCGGTCATCCGGGCCACCCGTGCCATCGATCGCAGATCGTGGACGCGCACGATGTCGGCGCCGCGCGCAATGGCGATGGCAACCGTGGCGGCCGTGCCCTCGAGCCGCTCCTCGGGTGGCAGATCCAGGGTCAGCCCGATGAAGCTCTTGCGTGAGGTGCCCACGAGGAGCGGGTAGCCCAGCGTGCGCAGCTCGGCACAGCGGTCGAGCAGCTCCAGGTTCTGCGCCGGCGTCTTGCCGAAGCCGATCCCCGGGTCGAGGATGATCTTGGCCGGGTCGACGCCGGCGTCGCGGGCCAGTGCCAGGCTCATCTCCAGCTCGGATCGGACATCGGCCAGCAGGTCCGTGTAAGCGACGCCGAGGTAGTGGCCGCCCAGCCGCTCGGCGACGGCCAGGCTGTTGGGCGTCGAGCGATTGTGCATCAGGATCACCGGGACGCCGGCTTCGGCCACGACACGAGCCAGATCCGGATCGGCCCGAAAGCCCCAGACGTCGTTGACGAGGTCTGCGCCCGCCGCGATCGCCTGCCGCGCGACCTCGGCCTTGTAGGTGTCGATCGAGATCGGCGCCTCGAAGCGGGCCCGCAGGGCCTCGATCAGGGGCAGGACCCGCTCCGCCTCGGCCGCCGCGCCAACCGGTTCGGCACCAGGACGCGTGGACTCGCCGCCCACGTCGAGGATGTCGGCGCCATCGACCAGCGCACGGGCCGCTTGATCGACCGCTCGCGCCAACGCCACGCTCCCATCGGCCAACAGGCCGTCGCCCGAAAAGCTGTCCGGCGTGGCGTTGAGGATGGCCATCAGGTAGGTGCGCGCGCCCCAGCGCAGGTCGAGCCCGCGGAGGGTCAGGCTGCCGGAGGGTCCGGCCCTGCGCTCGCGACGATCGGGCGGCGGCACCATCAGTAGGCTCCCAGTGCCTCGAGCCGGTCGTCGTCGATGCCGAAGTGATGCGCCAGCTCGTGGACCACGGTGTGCTTCACCTCGCGTGCCACGTCGATCCGGGTCTTGCACAGGGTCAGGATCGGGCCGCGAAAGAGGGTGACCTTGTCCGGGAGCACCATCCCGTAGTCGGCGCTGCGCTCGGTCAAGGGAATGCCCTCGTAGAGCCCGAGGAGCAGGTCGTCGTCCTCGAAACCGAGGCCGTCCAGCTGATCGCGGCTCGGCCAGTCCTCGACGACGACCTGAACGTTGCTCAGCCAGGCGTGCACCCAGCCGGGCAGGCTGTCGAGCGCGTCGAAGGCGAGCTCACTGAAGTCGTCGGCGCTCAACCAGAGTCGAGCTTCGGGTCGGGTCGCGCACATGCGCTGATTGTAGCCGGCCGCGGCAGGCCGGAACAGTCGCCGCCAGGCTGCGATCCGGGCCCGCCGGGCCAACACCGAGGACCGGCGGCGACGTGATATAATCGCTTCCGTTGTGCGAGTCCCATGGGCGTGGTCCTGGCCCGACCGCTCTCGCGCCGACCCGAGGAGCCCAGCATGTCCGATCCGGTCGTGGAGGCCCAGAAGCGCGAGGCTGGCGAGGCCGCCGCCGCGCTGGTCGAGTCTGGCATGCGGATCGGACTCGGCACCGGCTCGACCGTGCGCTACACGATCGAAGCCATCGGCCGCAAGCTGACACGCGGCGAGCTGCACGATGTCATCGGCGTCCCGACCAGCGAGGCCTCGGACCGGCTCGCCCGCAGCCTGGGCATCCCGCTCGCGAGCCTGGCCGAGCTTCCCAGGCTGGACCTGTGCATCGACGGCGCCGACGAGGTCTCACCCGAGCTGGATCTGATCAAGGGCCTGGGTGCAGCCCTGCTCCGGGAGAAGATCGTGGCCGCGGCCTCCGCGCGTCTGGCGATCGTCATCGACGCAGGCAAACGGGTGTCTCGGCTGGGCACGCGCGCCCCGCTGCCGGTCGCGGTGCTGCCCTTCGGCTGGCAAAGCCAGCTGCCCTTCCTGGCCGAGCTCGGCGCCGTCCCCGAGCTGCGCCGTGACGCCAGCGGCGAGATCGTCGTGACCGACGATGGGCTGTTCCTGCTGGACTGCCGCTTCGCCGAGGGAATCGACGATCCGGCAGCATTGGAGCGAGCCCTCGCCATGCGGCCGGGCATCGTCGAATGCGGCCTCTTCCTGAACATGTGCGAGCGGGTCTTCGTGGCCGGCGACGCGGGCGTCACCGAGCTGCGGCGCCGTTCGAGCACGGCGGCCCCGGAGGCCTAGCGCAACCGATCTCAGGCGCCGATCAAGGGCCGCAGCATCAGATAGGCCGCGGCACCGAGCAGCGCCGTGATCGGCACGGTGATCAACCAGGCCACGCCGATGTCGGCCAGGTTCATCCAACGCACCTGGCTCATGCGCTCGGACGCGCCGGCACCCACGATCGCCGAGCTGACGACGTGGGTGGTGCTGACCGGCCCGCCCAGCAGCGATGCGCTCAGGATGACGGCGGCGGCCGCGGTCTGCGACGTCAGGCTGTGGATCGGGCGGATCCGATAGAACTTGCCGCCGAGGGTGCGGATGATGCGCCAGCCGCCGGCCGCCGTGCCCAGGCCGATCGCGGTCGCGCTGGCCAGGACGACCCAGAGCGGCACGTGGAAGGTCGCTTGGTAGCCGAGCGTCACCAGCCCCATCGTGATGATGCCCATGGTCTTCTGGGCGTCGTTGGTGCCGTGCGAGAGCGCCAAGGCCGTCGCGCTCAGGAGCTGGAGCCGGTTGAAGTGCTTGTTGATGCGCGGCGTGGCCCCCCGCGCGGCGCCCAGGATGAACCGCAAGACCAGCCAGGCCACCACGAAGCCCAACAGCGGCGAGACGAAGAGCGCCAGGGCCACCTTCGTCAGGCCGGCCACACGGATGATGCTCCAGCCCCCGAAGGCCGCGGCGCCGCCGACCAGCCCACCGGCAAGCGCATGCGAGGAGCTGGAGGGAATGCCCCACCACCAGGTGACCAGGTTCCACGAGGACGCCGCGAGCAGGGCCGCCAGGACCACCGTGATGGTGACGCCGGAGGGGTCGACCACCTCCTTGCCGACCGTATTGGCCACCGCCAGTCCGAAAAGCAGCGGGCCGACCAGGTTCGCGCCTGCGGCCAGGAGCAGGGCAGCGCGCGGTGAGAGGGCTCGGGACGCGATCATGGTGGCGACCACGTTGGCGGCGTCGTGGAAGCCGTTCAGGAAGTCGAACACCAGCGCGACCGCAAGCAGCGTCGCGAAGATCAGGTGGGTCCCGGGCGTCGGGCCGAACATGGTGGCGGAGTCCCCGGCCTCAGGTCATCTTCATGATGACCGACCCGAGGATGTTGGCCGCCTGATCGGCCTGGTCGGCCGCGTTGCTGACATGACGGTAGACCTCGCGCATGCGAAGCATGACCATCACGTGATGGATGTCCTCCGGTCCGCTGAAGAGCTCCGCTACCGCCCGTCGGTACACGTCCTCGACCTGGTTCTCGCGATGCTTGGCCCGCCGGGCATGCTCGAGCGCAATGCGCGGGTTCTCGTCGAGGCGCTGCATGGCCAGGACCAGCTCGTCGGCCGCCTCGCGAAGCCGAAACACCATCTTGGCCAGGTGGGCGTCGGCCTGCACGCGCAACAGCCGCATCTCCTGCACCGTCGTGTAGGCGTAGTCCACCACGTCGTCCAGGTAGAGCGACAGGTCGTAGATGTTCTCCCGGTCGAAGGGCGTCACGAAGGTCTTGTGAAGCTCGTCGATCAGCACGCGCCGCAGCTCGTCGGCCTCCTTCTCGCAGCGCTCCAGATCCTCGGCACCCTGTGGATCGCCGTCGGCGACGAATCGGTGCAGACTGTCGACGCCCTCCCGGACCTTCTCGGCATGCTCGCGCAAGAGACGGATGAACGTGTTCTCGCGCTTTCGCGCGCGCCTCGAAAACATGACGGGCAGCTCCGTTCGATCGGGACGCCGAATCCGGCTGGATACGGGCCGGCGACACCGAAGGGATGACCGAACGATAACACACGCTCCCGGCCGACACCAGGGTCCGACCGCTGAAAGTGTAGCTCTTGACTACACGAAAATCGCTGGTTCGGGCTTCCTCGCTTCGAAGGCGCCATGGTCCTATGATGTGGCTCATGACCAGGTCGCCACGCGGGCTAGAGCGCCGCGTCCTCGAGCTCGACTTCGACCTCTATCGCGTCGCCGTGCCGCTGCCCGACCATCCGGGCAGCCGGCTCAGCGTGATCGACATGCGGCCGCGCGGCGCCCGTCAGACCCTGGTCCTGCAACACGGCTTCGCCGGCTGCGCGGAGACCTGGGAGCACCAGATCGCCGCGCTCTGCGCCGGCTACCGGGTCGTCGCTCCCGACCTGCGGGGGCATGGCCAGAGCGACGACCCAAAGGGACGCTACGACCTCGAACGGCTCTGCGACGACTTGGACGCCATCGTAGACCACCTGGCCC
>JACKBJ010000010.1 GCA_020634625.1 Caldilineae bacterium
TGCTGCCGGTAGGCCAGCATGCCCGCGCCGAAGGCCAGGCCGAGCAGGGCCAGCTGCAGCCCGGCACGGGCCAGCCGGCGCCGGCGCCCGAGCCAGCCGCTCAGGCGCTCGGCGATCCCCGGTCCGGACGGCGCTTGCTTGAGCTTCACGCGCCGGCCTCAGTCCAGGCCACCCAGGCCCTCTTGGTCGACGAAGACCAGCCGCATGGCCGGATCGAGCCCTTGCAGCTCCGCGCGACAGGCGTCGAGGCCGTCGAGGCCGGTCAGGGACACCAGGAAGGCGGCCTCGATGCCGTCACCGCTGGCATCGAAGCGTTTCAGGTCGACCTCGACGCAGTGCCGCGCCAGGGCCGCGGCGATCGCCGGCAGGTCCGCGCCGCCCGGGCCGCGGCTGGCCAGGTTGAGGTAGAGGTTCTCGCCCCCGCGGTCGACCCCGCGCCCGGGACGCGCGCGCAGGCCGATGATGCCCAGGATGACGAGCGCCGACAGGGTCGTCACCAGGCGCTGGTCGGCGCCGAAGCCCAGGCCGATCGAGATGGCCAGGAAGAGGAAGGCCAGCTCCTGCGGGTCCTTGATGGCCGTGCGGAAGCGGATGATCGACAGCGCGCCGACCAGGCCGAGCGACAGCGCCAGCGAGGACTTGACCACGGTGATGATCAGCGTCGTGGTCAGCGCGATCGGCGCGAAGTTGCGCGCGAAGGCGCGTCGGTTGGAGAGCACCTCGCCCCAGCGCACGAAGGCCTCGGCCACCAGGCTCGAGAGCAGCGCGGCCAGCAGCAGGTTGAAGAGCAGGTCCAGGACGGGCACCTCGAGCACCTGGGTGCTGAGGAGATCCTGGGCGTTCATGAGGCTGTCCATCGCAGGGCTCCGCTCGAGACGGGGGTGGTCGATCCCACCGCCCATCTCGATGCCGGCGGGCGGCGGATCCTTTCAGGATAGGCCGGCCCGGTTCGGCCGGCAATCCCCGAGGATCCGCCGGCCGGCGCGGGCGCCTCGCCGCCGCGGCTCAGATGGAATCGGTGCTCGAGGTGAAGGTGAAGCCCTCGCTGAGCACGCCGGGCAGCTTCATCGCGCCCCAGCCGCCGCTGCGCTCGGCGCGCGACAGGGCCACCACGTTCTGCAGGAAGGTGATCGGCGACTCGTTCCAGCGCAGGTTCTTGACCGGCCGCGTGATCCGACCGTCCTCGACCAGGAACACGCCGTCGCGGGTCATGCCGGTCAGGGTCAGGCTCTTGCGGTCGACGAAGCGGATGTACCACAGGTTCTTGACCAGCAGACCGCGCCGGCAGCCGGCCACCAGGTCCTCGACCGAGCGGTCCTCGCCGGCCATGAACAGCGGCAGCCGCGCGGCGTCGGGCGTCGTTCCCTGCTCGGCCGCCCAGTAGCGGTCGTGGAACAGACGGCGGACGACGCCCGCCTCGATCCAGCTGCGGGGCTCGATCGCCAGGCCCGCGTCGCCGAAGAGCGGCGCCGGCAGCTCCGGGTCGTCGGTGCGCATCGCCAGCGTCACCCTGGGGTCGAGGAAGGCCTCGCCGAGCCGGCCGCTGAAGACCGAGCTGCCCTCGTCGGCCTCGCGCGCGGCCATCACCCAGCCCATGAAGCCCAGCATGCCCCGTGTCGCCAGGGGCTCGAAGATCACCGTGTAGTCGCCCGGCTCGACGGCGATCGGGTCCTGGGCCAGGCGTGCGTTCTCGACGGCGCGGCGGGCCAGCTCGGCCGGGTCGAGGCGGCTCCGGCAGCTCTGCGAGGCCGCCGCCTTGCCGCTGCCGGCCGGCCCGTGGACGGTGGTCGAGTAGTCGGCATGGGTCTCGGCCTGCCAGCCGAAGAGGCCGCGGCTGTTGGCCACCGCCTCGGCCCGGGCGCCGGCCTCGAAGAGGCCGCTGGCCCGATAGCCGGCCGCCTTGGCCGCGTCGACCACGCGGGCCACGTCGTCGGCCACCTGGCCGGGCTCGAGCGCGGCGGTGGCCGGGAAGAAGCGCTGCGGCCGTTCGCCATAGGTCTGCGGACCGGGCAGCGGAACCTGCTCGGGATCCTCGGGCGACTCGGCAGCGATGGCCTCGGCGCGCGCCAGGGTCTCGGCCAGCGACTCGGGGTCGAGGCGGTTCGTGCTCGCCTGCCCATGCCGGCGGCCCAGCCAGACGTCGACCGCGACCTCCTGGCTGGCGCCGCCGATGTTCTGGGTGATGGCGTTCTCGCCGAAGCGCGTCGCCAGGCCCTCCGACTGGCGCCAGGTCACCTGGGCCTCGCTGGCCGTCAGCCGTCCGAGCAGCCCCTCGAGCAGCGTCCGAACCTCCTCGGCCGGCCGGATTCCCTCGCGCATCGCCTCCCCTCCGATCGATGTCCCGGATGTCATGCGCTGCCGTCCCCGACCTGGATGCCGCGGAAGCGGGCGTGGCTGGCGCCGTGCGTCATGCGCATGCGCTGAGAAGGCTCGCCCTTGCCGCAGTTCGGCGTGCCGTGGGCGGCCCACCAGGCCTTGCCGGCCACCCCGTCGCAGCTGCCCCAGAACTCGGTCGTCTGCGCCTGGTAGGTCACCTTCTTCAGCGGCCGCGTCTTCTGGCCGCCCTCGATCAGCCAGAACAGGTCGCCGCCGAACTGGAAGTTGCGCCGCTGCTGGTCGATCGAGAAGCTGCCCTGGCCCTCGATGTAGACGCCGCGCTCGATGCCGGCGATCAAGTCCTCCGGCGAGGTCGCGTCCGGGCCGGGCTCCATGTACAGGTTGGGGATGCGGTTGATCGGGAAGCGGTCGAAGCCGTCGGCGCGGCAGCAGCCGTTGGAGGCCGGCCAGCCGACCAGCTGCGCCGTCTCGCGGGTGCAGCCCAGGCCGACCAGGACGCCGCCCTCGATCATCGGAAAGCGCTGCATGCGCACCCCGTCGTCGTCGAAGAACCAGCTGCCCAGGCCGTAGGGCAGGGTGTTGTCGACCGTGAAGTTGACCGCCTCGCTGCCGTAGCGCAAGCGGCCGACGTCCTCGGGCCGGATGAAGCTGGTGCCGGCGAAGTTGGCCTCCCAGCCCAGGATGCGGTCCAGCTCGGTCGGATGTCCGACCGACTCGTGCATGGTCAGGCTGAGGTGCATCGGGTCGAGGACCAGGTCGTAGCGGCCGGCCGGCAGCGCCTCGGCCTTGCACTTCATGACCGCTTCCTCGGCCCATTGCCGCGCCTGCCCGACCAGGTCGATCTCGCGCACCCACTCCCAGCCAGCCTGGCGCCCGCCGCGCTGGTACTGCCGGCTCTGCGACTCGCCGTCGACCACCGCCGTGCAGCTGAGCCAGGGCTCGCTGAAGGTGTTGCTGAGGTCCAGGTAGCTGCCGTCGGTGTTGGCGATGATCCGGTGCAGGCGGGTGAAGGCCAGCCAGCCCATGGCGTTGACCACGCCCGGGGTCGCGAGCATGCGATCGGTGGCCTCCAGCAGCAGCTCGGCCTTCTGACCCTCCGACAGGGCGAAGGGGTCCTCGGCGCAGGGGCCGACCCGGGTCTCGACCACCGCCTCGGAGGGCGCCATCCGCGCCGGCTCGGCCTTGGGCACCCGGGCCGAGGCGCGGGCGGTGGCCAGGGCCTGGTGGGCCGTGCGGGCCACGCCGTCACGGCTCAGGTCGGTGCTGGAAGCCAGCCCCCAGGCGCCGTCGACCAGGGCGCGCACGGCATAGCCCAGGCTGCTGCTGCGGTCGATGGCCTTGACCGAACGGCGTTGGACCATCACCTGGCTGTGCTGCTGCTCGACGATGCGCAGGTCGGCGAAGCTGGCGCCGGCGCCGCGCGCGATGTCGAGCGCCAGGTCGGTGAGCTCGCGCATGAGGACTCCTCGGGGTGTCGTGAAACGAAGGAGGGCCGACCCCGGGAGGCCGGCCCTCGTTAGACCGCGCGCCGCGACGGCGACCGCGATCGATCAGCCGACAGCCGGCAGATGCGGTCGGAGCTTGGCCATCATGCGCTCCTTCGGCATGCCGCCGACGATGCGCTCGACCTCCTGGCCGTCCTTGAAGAGGATCAGGGTCGGGATGCTGAAGACGTTGTAGCGCATCGCCGTGCCGCCGTTGGCGTCGACGTCGAGCTTGCCGACCTTGAGCGAGCCCTGCTGCTCGCCGGCGATCTCGTCGATGATCGGCGCGATGGCCAGGCAGGGGCCACACCACGAAGCCCAGAAATCGACCAGCACCGGCGTCTCGGACTGGAGCACCTCGGTGTCGAAGTGATCGTCGCCGAAGGTCAAGGTTGCGTCACCCATTGAAGCCTGTTCTCCTGTTTGGCCGCCCCGCCCGGGGGCGGGGACGAGATCCACGATTCGCGTCCGGCGCTCCGCGGCCGATGGGCGCCGAGCGTGGAGCTTTGGTCGCACGGAGCCGCGGGCATCTTACCTGGCCGAGGCCTGCATCCGGTTCCCTTGGATCGGTCGATCGCACGCGCGCAATTGCCCCGCACATGGCCGGCCGCCTACAATCCTTCCCCGCGCTTGGGACACCCGATCCGCGTCGCGAGCCACCCGAAGGACGTCGCTCATGTCGCTCACCGACGAGCACCGCCGACAACTTTACTATTATATGCGCCTCAGCCGGGCTGTCGAAGACGCCGCCTGGGCTTTGAACAACCAGGGGCGCATGGTCGGCCGGCTGTACACGGGCCACGGCCAGGAGGCCATCCCGGTCGGCGCGGCCTATGCGCTGGAGCCGGAAGACGTCATCGCGCCGATGTACCGCGACATGGGCGCCCACCTGGTGCGCGGCGTCGATCCGGTCGAGGTCTTCGCCCAGTTCATGGGCAAGCGCGACAGCTCGAACATGGGCAAGGACTCGGGCCTGCACATCGGCGACATGTCGCGCGGCATCGTGGGCATGATCAGCGTGCTGCCCGACTCGCTGCCGGTGGCGCTGGGCGTGGCGCTGGCCTTCAAGATCCGCAAGGAGCCGCGGGTGGCCCTGACCACCTTCGGCGACGGCTCGACCAGCACCGGCGCCTTCCACGAGGCGGTCAACATGGCGGCCGTGCTCCAGGTGCCGCTGGTCCTGGTCTGCGAGAACAACGGCTGGGCGCTGTCGACGCCCAACGCCCGCGAGTACGCCGCGGCCAACCTGGTCGACAAGGCCGTCGGCTACGGCATCCCGGGCCGGCACGTGGACGGCAACGACGTCGAGGCCGTCCATGCCGCGGTGTCCGAGGCGGCGGCGCTGGCCCGCGCCGGCGGCGGCCCGACCCTGATCGAATGCCGCACCATGCGCATGCGCGGCCACTCCAACATCGATCCGGCCGACTACGTGCCGCCCGAGATGCTGGCCGAGTGGGCCGAGCGCGACCCCATCCATCGTTACCGCGCGCGCATCGAGGCCGCCGGGCTCTGGGACGCCGAGCGCGAGGCCGGGCTCGAGGCCGAGCTGCAGGAGCGCATCGACCAGGCCATCCACCAGGCCGAGGCCATGCCCGAGCCCGAGCCGGAGGACGTCCACGTCGGCGTCTTCGCCGAATGAGCGACCCGACCATGCGCCACCTGACCTACTACCAGGCCGTCCGCGAGGCGCTGTGGCAGGCCCTGGAGGCCGACCCGCGCGTCTTCCTGCTGGGCGAGGACATCGCCACCTACGGCGGCGTCTACAAGGTGACCGAGGGCCTGCTCGAGCGCTTCGGCCCCGACCGGGTCATCGACACGCCGATCAGCGAGAACGCCATCATCGGCGCCGCCACCGGCGCGGCCATCGCCGGCATGCGGCCCATCGCCGAGATCCAGTTCGCCGACTTCATCGCCAGCGGCTTCGACCCCCTGGTCAACATGACCTCGACCATCCACTACCGCTGGGGCCAGCCGGTGCCGATGGTGCTGCGCGCGCCGGCTGGCGCCACCTGGGCCAGCGCCGGTCCCTTCCACTCGCAGAGCATGGAAGCCTGGTTCGCCCAGATCCCGGGGCTGAAGGTGGTCATGCCGGCCACGCCGGCCGACGCCAAGGGGCTGCTGACGGCGGCCATCCGCGACCCGAACCCGGTGATCGTGCTCGAGCAGAAATACCTCTATCGGCGGATGACCGGGCCGGTGCCCGAAGGCGAGCATGTGGTGCCGATCGGGGAGGCGCAGGTCGCGCGCGAGGGCCGCGACGCGACGATCGTGGCCTGGGGGACGATGGCCTTCAAGAGCCTGCAGGCGGCGGAGATCCTGGCCGCCGAGGGCATCGACGTCGAGGTGGTCGACCTGCGCTCGATCGTGCCCTGGGACCGCGAGACGGTGCTGGCGTCGGTGGCGAAGACCGGACGGGTGGCGGTGGTCTACGAGGCGCACCGGACCGCCGGCTTCGGGGCCGAGGTCGCGGCGACGATCGCGGAGGAGGCCTTCCAGGCGCTGGACGCGCCGATCCTGCGGCTGGCGGGACTGGACACGCCGATTCCGGCGCATCCGGTGCTGGAGGCGGAGTACCTGCCGGACGAGCACAAGGTGGTGGAGGCGGTGCGGGGGCTGGTAGGCTTCTAGGTCGGCGCTGCGGGAGACGGTTCGGTCGCCCCCTCCTGCTCCAGGCTGGCCAGCAGCCCGCGCACCCGCTGCTCGATGGCATCGCGAATGGCCCGGACGGCTTCGAGCTCGGCGTCGGCCGGGTCGGCGACGGGCCAATCCTCGTAGCGCTTGCCCGGGACGTAGGGGCATTGGTCGCCGCAGCCCATCGTGACCACGACGTCCGCCCTCGCCAGGTCGGCCGGCGTCCATGCCCGCGGGCGTCGCCGGCGCAGGTCGATCCCACGCTCGGCCATGACCGCGACCGCCCGCGGGTTGAGCGCCTGGCCCGGCGCCGAGCCGCCGGACAGCACCTCGACCCGACCGGCCGCCAGCCGATCCAGCCAGGCGGCTGCCATCTGCGAGCGCCCGGCGTTGTGGACGCAGAGGAAGAGCACGACGGGCGGGGCCGTGGCCCGGGTCGCTTGGGCGGGTTGCCCGGTCTGGGCAGGCCGACCTGACGGGTCCGGCTCGCTGCGCTGTGCGGCCTGGACCGGCTCGGTCTGCCGGGCGGGTTGGGCGGCATCGGGCATGGCGGGCATCCCCCAGGTTGCGAAACGGCGGTCGGCGTGGTGCCCAGAGTGTATCATGGACCCAGCCCGACCCCAGCGGCGCCGGGTGGCGCCGCCCAGGCAAGACCCCGGGAGGCCCGACCATGCCCAAGCGCCGCGCGCGCCGACCCCGACCGCTGGTCTGGCTCGTCCTCGCCGTGACCCTGGCCACCGGGGCGGCGCGGCCCGCCGCCGCCCAGCAAGCCGACCCGCGCATCGAAGCCTGGCTCTTCCACAGCATCGCCGGCATCCATGGCGCCTCGACCCGCCCGCCCGAGGTTCGCCTCCTGGCGCCCGACGGCAGCCAGCGCGCCCTGGGCCGGGTGGGCGCGCGCAGCGCCGAAGGACGCTGGCCGGTCGACTTCAGCCCCGACACGCCCTTCGGCGAGCCACGGGTGCTGACCCGGCCCGGCGATCGGATCGAGGTTCGGTTGGACGGCCAGCGGATCGAACACGTCGTCCCCGCGCTCGAAGCCAGCGCCGACGAGGCCGAGGACGCCATTCTCGGCCAGGCGCCGGCCGGCACGGTGCTGGTGGCGGCGCTGCTGCACCGCGATCCGGCCTGGTACAGCGCCCCGAGCGACTATCCGGTCAAGACCGCGCCCAACCCGGGCGGCGCCTTCCGCTTCGACTTCGCCGGCGAGGCCGACATCCGCGCCGGCTACTGGGCCGAGGCCGCCGCCGTCGACGGCGCCGGCCACCTGACCATCCTCCAGCTGGCCCCGCCCGCGGTGACCCTGGCCGACACCCAGGCCTTTGCCATCCTGCGCGCCGACGCGGGCCGTTCGCCGGTCCTGTCGACGCGCAACCGCATCGACACCGAGCTCTTCCGCTCCGGCCCGGCCTATGCGCTGGGCGGCGCGCTCTACGCGGTGCTGATGGTGCCGGATGGCAACCCCGATTTCGGCATCTACCGGCCAACGGAAGGCGAGCGGGTGCTCCTGCAGCTGGATCCGAGCCCGGCGACCGAACCGATCCTGGACGAGCCCCTGCCCCGCGCCCTGGCTTCGATCGACGCGTCCGCCGGCACGGTCTGGGGCTATGCGCCGGCCGGCGCCAGGGTCGACGTCCAGCTGACCGAGCGTGGCTCGGACAGCCGCGGCCGAGGGCTGTCGGCCGATGCCGCGGGGCGCTTCGAGGCCGATTTCGGCGCTCCGATCGGCGATCCCGCCGCCGAGGCCAGCGTCCAGGTCCATCCGGGCGGCGGGCTGGCGCGGGTGGCGCGAGCCCGGGCGCCGGACCTGGAGCTGCTGCTCTACGCCAACCACCTCTCCGGCAGCGTCCCGGGCTGGGGCCGGCTGCGCCTGGAGCACCGCGACGCCGCGGACCGGCTCCTGGCCTGGCTCGAGCTCGAGGCCGGCCCCGAGGGCGAGCTCGAGGCCGATCTACTGGACGCCGGGGGCGCGGCGACGCGCTTCGAGCCCGGCAGCCGCCTGATCGTCGCGCCCGAGCTGGGCCGGCGGCTGGAGCTGGAGATCCCGCGGCTGACGGCCGATGCCAACCCGGCCGAGCGGCGGCTCGAGGGCCTCGCACCGGCCGGCGCCCGCCTGGTCATGCAGGCCTACCAGCGGGAGCCGAGCATCTTCGACGGCCAGCCCTTCGCGGCCGATCGCATCGAGGTCTCGGGCCAGGCCGCGGCCGACGGCCGCTTCGCGCTGGTCTGCCCGACCGCGGACTGCCTGCTCGGCTACGGCACGCTCCAGTTGGTCGACCGCCCCCTGCGCTACACCCTGCAATGGCTGGCCAGCCCGATCGTCGGCATCGGCGTGACCCAGCGCGCCGCCACCGGCCGGGCCAGCGCCGGCCTGCCGCTGGCGCTGCACGCCTTGGACGCCCGGGGCCAGCCGCGGGCCAGCCTGGAGGGCCTGACCGGGCCGCTGGCGCCCGACTCGTTGCCGGGCTGGGACATCGACCTGGCGCCGCTCTACCCGGAGGGCATCGTCAGCGGCGATCGCATCGCGCTCAGGGTCGGTGACCGCGACGACGCGATCGAGGTCCCCGACTTCGATTGGGACGCCGATGTAGCGACCAACCGGGTCGTCGGCCGGGGCCCGGCCGGCCGCCTGGTGGCCGTCGTCGCCTTCGCGCGCGGCCTGCCGATGCAGCGGCCGGCCAACGCGCTGGCCACCACCCTGGTCGGACCGCTGGGCCGTTGGCAGGCCGACTTCGAGGGCTTCGACCTGCGGGCCGGCGACGACCTGGAGCTCTACGTCTTCGATCGCGCCGACCGCTTCCTGTGGTGGGCCCAGGACGCCATCCCCGGCATCGACCCGCCGACCGCGACGACGGCGCCGACGGGGACGGTGACGGCCGGGCCGCGGCCCAGCGCCACCCCGAGCGCGCCAGCGACCTGGCCCTCGCTCTACCTGCCGCGCCTGCTGCGTTCGCGATCGACGTCGGTGGCGATCGTCCGCTGACGGCGCCGGGTGCGCCTCCTATGAAACTCGCCCGCGCCACGAACCGGATTCGATCCGTGCAGGTGCGCCGAGTTCCGGCGCATGGCGAACTCAGTCGGCGTTGAGCCGCAGCGCCACCATGTGGCCGAGGGCACCGAGCAGCCCGATGCCCATCACGCTCTCGACGAGCATTGCCGTGCGCCCCAGCGCGCTGGTGGTGGCCAGCGGGTAGGCGTCGATCGGCGTCAGCGTAGCCGCCGAGAAGCTCAGGAGATCGATCCAGCTTACCGGCAGCCCATGGGTGTGGATGACCGCGCCGGCCAGCCCGTAGACCAGCGCGAAGCCCAGCCAGACCGCCAGCAGGGTCAGGCCCATGCGCGGGAAGCTGGTGCCGTAGCCCGTGCCGATGTCGGCCGCCTGCCCCAGCAGCCAGCGCAAGCCGTGGATCGGCTGGAAACACAGCCGTTCGAGCCCCGCCACCAGCGAACCGAGTCGGCGCCCCGTCCCGCCGCGCGCAGGCGGCAGGCGATGAAAGCGCCGCGCGCGGTCCGGGCGATGCGTCGCGGTCGCGGCACCGTGCAGCTTGCGATGGGCCCAGCGCGCGTCGGCCAGGCGGCCGTCGCGCCGGAACTGCTCCTTGAGCATGCGCCAGGTATCGCGGGCCAGGCCCAGATCGGTGAAGTCCTCGCCGATCCCGCCGGCCAGGTGCATGCGCGACAGCTCGCTGCGGTCGAGCCGCGCGTGGTACAGGAAGGCATAGCTGAAGTCGGTCGAGCGCGAGAGCTGCGCCCCGGTCAGGTTGGCCATCAGCAGCACGGCGCCCTCGAAGCGCGCGCCGGCCAGATCGGCGCCGGCCAGGCAGCTGCCCACCAGATGGGCCCAACGCAGATCGGCCTGTCGCAGGAGCGCCCGCTCGAGCATGGCCGACTGCAACAGGGCCTCGCGCAGCACCACGCCCGATGCGGTCACGTCCGACAGGTTTGCCGTGAGCAGCGATGCGCCGCGCAGGTCGGCGTGCGAGAGATCGGCGCGCGACAGGTCGGCGCCGGTGAGCTGGGCGGCGCGCAGGCTGGCGCCCGAGAGGTCGGCGCCCGAGAGGTCGGCGCCCACCAGCAGCGCCCCGTCGAAGCAGGCGCCGCGCAGGCTGGCCTGCGCCAGGACCGCACCGCTCAGCATGGCGCCCGAGAAGTCCGCGCCATCCAGCACCAGGGTCGCGGCGCCTTGCTGATAGGGCCCGAGGTCGAGGCCGCGCAGGTCGGCGCCGGCCAGCTCGATCGGCTCGCCGTCGAGCAGGGCAGCGACCAGCTGACGCGCGCGCTCTTGCGGCGGCAGGGCCGAGATGCGCCGCGCCAGCGAGGCAGCCGCCGGCGCCTGAACCTCGGACACCAGGTGCGCGTACGCCTCGAACGGCTTCTGGGCCAGCTCCGCCGCCATCGTCATGACTCCCCCGAGCAATCAAACACGAGCGCGGAGACCTTAGCACGTCGCTCCGGAGCGCCGCAAGACCCTGTCACGGCCCGATGCGCCACCCTACGACCGCTAGTGGTCGGGCGATCCATCGCACCCCCATGCCTCGTTGTGCATAACCTTGTGGAAAAGCCCGAATAACTGGGGATAGGCGCGCGGCGCTTCGGCCGACCCCATCCCGGGGCCGCCAGCCGGCACCATCGAACCCTCGACGACGACATCTCGTGCCCCGCGCTGCGATGCGCCACTAAGGAAGACCGGAGCGGGGAGGCCGCATGCTATAATCGCCGCGTGGATCCCGCCTACGCAGCACCCCGTCGTCCCCTGCGCCGTCCTCCGCGCCGCAGGTCCGGACCGGCCCTGCTCGCCGCCACCCTCGTGCTCGGCCTGACCGGACTGGTGTTGGCGCGTTGCCTGCCCGAGCGCCGAGCCGACCTGGCGCCCGAGCCCGCGACCCCCGCCCCGGCCCTGTTCGCCTCGGCGCCGGACGACGCGCTTCCGGCGACCACCCGCTACGAGGTCGCGCCGGGCGATAGCCTGGGCACCATCGCCGCCCGCTTCGGCACCAGCGTCGACGCCCTCATGCGCCTCAACGGCCTGGCCAACGCCGACGCGATCTTCATCGGCCAGACCCTCGAGCTGCGCATCGAGCCCGAGCGTGACGGGCCGGATGTCCGCAGCCTGCCCGACAGCGAGCTGGTGAACGGACCGGCCTACCGCGACTTCGACGTCGCCCGCTTCCTGACCGGCCAGCCCGGCCGCCTCTCGGCCCAGCAGGAGCTGGTCGACGGCGTGGCCATGAGCGGCCCCGAGATCGTGGCCCGCATCGCCCGCGAGTTCTCGGTCGGCCCCCGCGCGCTGCTGGCCTTCGTCGAGGCGCGCAGCGGCCAGGTGAGCGGCATGGGCGACGCGACCATGGTCGACTATCCCGCCGGCCTGGTCGACCCCGCGCGCAGCGGTCTCTGGCTGCAGCTGAGCTGGCTGGCCGACCGCCTCAACGGGGGCTACTACGACCTGAAGACCCGCGGCAACCGCGTCGCCAGCACCCGCGACGGCGTGCACCTCGGCGCGCCGGCGGGCATGAACCCGGGCAGCTTCGCCGTCCTGCGCGCCCTGGCCCTGCAGTCCAGCGAGGCCGAGCTGCCCGGCCATCTGGCCGCCTTCGACGCGGCCTACCGTCGCCTCTTCGGCGACCCCTGGGCCGCCGCGCTGCCGGCGCTGGACCTGGCGACGCTGAGCTTTCCCGCGCTGAGCCTGCCCTGGCCGGCCGAGGAGCGCTGGTGGATGACCGGCGGCCCGCACGGCGGCTGGGCCGACGGCAGCGCCTGGGCCGCGCTCGACTTCGTGCCGCCGGGCGAGGAGCGCGGCTGCTTCGTCGCCGAGGCCTCGGTCACGGCCGTCGCCGACGGCCTCGTCGTGGCCGGCGGCGAGGGCGAGATCTGGCTCGACCTGGACGGCGACGGCGATCGACGCACCGGACCGGCGATCCAGTACCTGCATCTGGCCGCCGAAGGCCGCGCCGCGCCCGGCAGCCGGGTCGCGGTCGGCGATCCGCTGGGCCATCCCTCCTGCGAGGGCGGCGTCTCCAACGCCACCCATCTGCACTTCTCGCGCAGCTACGACGGCGAATGGCTGGCCGCGGCCGGCAAGGCGCCGACGCTGCTCGGCGGCTGGCGCGCCTGGGGCGCCGGCATCCCCTACGACGGCGGCCTGCAGCATGCCGACGGGCGACGGCGCGAGGCCTGCGAATGCCGGCTCGAGGGCCAGAATGACGTCGGGCCCTAGCGCCGCGAAGCCCGCCACCCCCGGCGACGGCGGGGGCCTGTCGCAGCTCGAGGGCACCCTCGAACGCGTGACCTTCCACAACCCCGAGAACGGCTACACCGTGGCGCGCCTGAGCCCGCGCGGCAAGGGCTACGTGGTGACGGTGGTCGGCACCATGTACGAGCCCGCCGTCGGCGCCTCGCTGCTGCTCCGGGGCCGCTGGACCTCGCATGCGCAGTATGGCAAGCAGCTCGAGTTCGTCGACTACCGCGAGCAGCTGCCGGCCACCGTCGAGGGCCTGCGGCGCTACCTGGGCTCGGGCTTGATCAAGGGCGTCGGCCCGGTCACCGCCGAGCACATCGTCGACCACTTCGGCCTGGAGACCCTCGAGATCATCGACCGGCAGCCCCAGCGTCTGCGCGAGGTGCCCGGCGTGGGCGACGTGCGCGCCGACACCATCGCCCGCGCCTGGGAGGAGCAGCGCCAGATCAAGGAGGTCATGATCTTCCTGCAGGCGCATGGCGTCTCGACCAGCCTGGCGGTGCGCATCTACAAGACCTACGGCGACGAATCGGTGGCGGTGGTGAAGGGCGACCCCTACCGCCTGGCCCGCGAGGTCTTCGGCATCGGCTTCCTGACGGCCGACAAGATCGCCCAGCAGATGGGCCTGGAGCCGGACAGCCCCAAGCGCCTCGAAGCCGGCCTGCTCTACGCGCTGGAGCAGAAGGCCAACGAGGGCCATAGCTACGCGCCCCGCCCGGAGCTGATCGCCGCGGCGGCCGGCCTGCTCCAGGTGCCCGAGGAGCGCCTGACCCCGGCCGTCGACCGGCTGGCGGCAGCCGACGCCGTCATCGTCGAGCGCTTGGACAAGATCGGCGTCGACGCGCAGCACGACACGGCGGTGCGCGCCGACTCGGCCGAGCTGTTCGAGGACGATCCCGCGCGTCAGGCGATCTACCTGCCGCCCTTCTTCTACGCCGAGGTGGGCGTGGCCAACCGGCTGCGGCGCATGCTGCAGCTGCCCGACTCGCGGCTGGGCGCCTTCCGCAGCCTCGACTGGCAGACCACGCTGGACTGGATGGACCGCCGTCTGCCCCAGCCGCTGGCCGCCCGGCAGCGCGAGGCGGTGCGCCTGGCCCTGACCGAGAAGGTCAGCGTGCTGACCGGCGGGCCGGGCACCGGCAAGACCACCACCGTGCGCGCCATCATCGACACGGCCGCGGCCCGCGGGGCCAAGGTCCTGCTGGCCGCGCCGACGGGGCGCGCCGCCAAGCGCCTGGCCGAGACCACCGGCATGGAGGCCAAGACCCTGCATCGCCTGCTGGAGTTCGCGCCGGCCGAAGGCCGCCTCTTCAAGCGCGACGCCGAGAACCCGCTCGTCGCCGACCTGCTGGTGGTCGACGAGGTCTCGATGGTCGACATCCTGATGGCCAACCATCTGACCAAGGCGCTGGACCCGGCCACCCACCTGCTGCTGGTGGGCGACGTCGACCAGCTGCCCTCGGTCGGCGCCGGCAACGTGCTGCGTGACCTGATCGACTCGGGCGTGGTGCCCACCGTGCAGCTCGACGAGATCTTCCGTCAGGCCGCCGACAGCCACATCGTGACCAACGCCCATCGCATCAACCAGGGCCAAAGCCCGATCATCGACCCGCAGAGCCGCGACTTCTTCCTCTTCGGGGTCGAGGAGGCCGAGCAGGCGGCCGATTGGGTGGTCGACGTGGTGGCGCGGCGAATCCCTCGCCGCTGGCCGCAGTACGTCCCGGCCCGCGACGTGCAGGTGCTCTCGCCGATGCACCGCGGGCCGGCCGGCGTCGCCGCCCTCAACGAGCGCCTTCAGGCCACGCTCAACCCGCCGGCCGCCGATCGGCCCGAGGTCCGCTTCGGCGGCCGCGTCTACCGCCTGGGCGACAAGGTCATGCAGATCCGCAACAACTACGACAAGGACGCCTTCAACGGCGACGTGGGCCGGATCGTGGCCATCGACGCCGTCGAGCAGACCCTCGAGATCGACCTCGACGGCACACCGGTGACCTACGAGTTCGGCGAGCTCGACGAGCTGGTGCTGGCCTATGCCTGCTCGACCCACAAGAGCCAGGGCTCGGAGTACCCGGTGGTGGTGATGACCCTGCTGCCGGCGCACTCCATGATGCTCCAGCGCAACCTGCTCTACACCGGCGTCACCCGCGCCCGCGAGCTCTGCGTGCTGGTCGGCTCGCGCCGCGCCATCGCCCGGGCGGTGAAGAACGACCGGATCGCCGAGCGCCACAGCGGGCTGCGCCGCCGGCTGCAGCCCTGAAGTCGGCCTGGCCCGCGCGCGCGCCGGGCGCGCCCCGGCCTCGCCCGACCCGGGCGCGTCAGTCGCCCGACGAGGGCCAGCGGCGGCCTTCGGCGCCGACGTAGACCGACTCGGGCCGGAAGAGCCGGTTGGCGCCGGCCTGTTCGATGCAGTGCGCCGTCCAGCCCGCCGCCCGAGCCACGCTGAAGCTGGGCGTGAAGAGCTCGGTCGGCAGGCCGAGGCCGTGCAGCAGCAGGGCGGTGTAGAACTCGACGTTCGTCTGCAGGTTGCGTCCCGGCTTGCGCGCCTCGAGCAGGCGGATGGCGGTGGCCTCGACATGCCGGGCCAGCTCGTAGAGCTCCAGGTCGCCGTCGGCCGTGTAGAGCTGCCTGGCCGCTTCGGCCAGCACCACCGCCCGCGGGTCGCGCACCTTGTAGACCCGGTGCCCGAAGCCCATGAGGCGCTCGCCGGCGTCCAGCTTGGCCTGCAGGACGGCTTCGGCCCGTTCGGGCCGGCCGATCTCCAGCACCGTGTCCAAGGCCGGACCGGGCGCACCGCCATGCGCCGGCCCCTTCATCGCCCCGATGGCGCCCGTCACCGCCGAGTAGATGTCGGAGCGGGTCGACAGGATCACCCGCGCGGTGAAGGTGCTGGCGTTGAAGCCGTGGTCGGAGACGGTGTTGAAGTAGGTTTCCAGGCCACGGACCCGAGCGGCCGAGGGCGGCTCGCCGGAGAGCATGTACAGGTAGTTGGCCACGTGACCCAGGTCGGGCGCCGGGGCGACCGGCTCGCGCCGCTGACGCAAGCGCCAGTAGCTGGCCACCACCACCGGCAATCGGGCCGTGATCGTCCGCGCGCTCTCGACCAGGTCGTTCCGCTCGGCCTGGCTGGCGTCGATGTCCAGGCTGCCGGCCGCCATGCGCAGCGCGTCCATCACCGGCTGGCCGCGATCCGCGGCCGCCCGCAGCAGCGCCAGGACCGGTGCCGGCAGCCCGCGCCGCGCCGCCAGGTCCGCGCGCAGCGCGGCCAGCTCGCCGGCATCGGGAAGGCGGTCGTTCCAGAGCAGGAAGGCGGTCTGCTCGAACTCGGCCCGGCCGGCCAGCTCCTCCAAGGGGTAGCCGGCGATGACCAGCTCGCCGGCCAGCCCGTCCACCCGGCTGAGCCGCGTGGCGGCCGCCGGCACGCCCTCGAGGCCGGGGATGATCGCCGGCGATGGGGGGACGGTCCGGTCGTGGGTCTCGCTCTGGCTAGGGTTCATGCGGCGGGCTCCTGGTCGTCAGCGAACAATGAACGCATCAAGCTTAGGCGGCCGGCTTGCAGCCTGTCAATATTGACGACACAATCAATATGTCGAACCTCCGATCGCGGCCGTCGGGAGCGACCAGGCATGTCCGAGATGGTGTACCTCGATGCGGATGCGGCGGCGAGCACGCTCGGCGTCAGTCGCGCGACCCTCTACGCCTACGTCAGCCGCGGCCTCGTCCGCAGTGCGGCGCACCCGTCGGACCCGCGCAAGCGACGCTATGCCGCGGCCGACCTGGCGCGCCTGCTGCGGCGCCGCGCTCAGCGGGCCCGCCCCGACGCGGCGGCGGTCGAGGCTCTGCACTGGGGCGCGCCGGTGCTGGACTCGGCCATCACGCGAATCGCCGACGGGCGCTGCCATCACCGGGGCCGCGAGCTCACCGAGCTGGCGGCGGTGCTGGACATCGAGGCGATGGCGCGGCTGCTCTGGATGGGCGACGCCGGGCCGCCGCCAGGGTCCGACGACCCCTTCGCCCCCGCCAACGTCCCCTCGGCCCGGCAGCTGCGGGGCCTCGTCGGCTGGCCGGACGGCGCCGACCTGCCGCTGGCCGAGCGCATGACCGCCGCCCTGGCCATCGCCGGGACCGAGGACCTGGCGGCCTGGGACCCGGGGCCGGTCACGCTGGCGGCGAGCGGCGCCCGCATCATGCGCCTGCTGGCGGCGCTGGCGGCCGGGGCGACGGATCCACAGGCGCCCGGCGCCGACCCGTCCGGGACCGTCGCGCTGGCGGCCCGGCAGGGTATCGCCCGGGCCCTGGCCCGGGCCTGGGGCCTGGATGCCGCGGCGGCGAGGGCGATCGACGCGGCCCTGGTGCTCTCGGCCGATCAGGAGCTCAACGTCTCGGCCTTCACCGTGCGCTGCGTCGCCTCGGCCGGCTCGACCGCCTACGCCTGCGTGCAGGCCGGCCTGGCCGCGCTGCAGGGGCCGCGGCACGGCGGCCACGTCTGGCGCGTCGCGGCGCTGCTGCGCGCGGCGGATGGCCCGGCGGGCCTGCGGCCCCTGCTGCGCGAGCGCCTGCAGCGCGGCGAGGCCATCCCGGGCTTCGGCCACCCGCTCTACCCCGCGGGCGACCCCCGCGGCCGCATGCTGCTCGAGCTGGCGCGCCAGCTCGGCCCCACGACCCCGACGATGCGCCTCGTCGACGCCCTGGTCGCCGAGCTCGAGGCGCTGGACGGCCGGCGGCCCACCCTGGACCTGGGGCTGGTGGCGCTGGTAGGCGTGCTGGCGCTGCCGACCGAGGCCGCCTTCGCGCTCTTCGCCGTCGGCCGCTGCGCCGGCTGGATCGCCCACGCCATCGAGCAGGTCGAGGACGGCCGGCTGATCCGCCCGCGGGCGCGTTACGTCGGCCTCGAGCCCGAGCCGACCGAAGAAGCCGCGTCGGTCCCAGCTCCGCGCCGCAGGTGATGCCACTCGGCCCGGATCAGCCAGAGGATGGCCAGGTCGAAGGCGGTGAGCAGGCCTAGCGGCAGGGACCGCGTCAGCCACCAGCGGAACAGCTGGTAGGCGACCATGGCGCCCAACGCGACCAAGGCGATCGGAAAGGCCCGCCGGCGCCGGCGCAGGAGCCCGGCCACGAGACCGACCTTGATCGCGCCATGGACCAGCAGGTAGAAGGCGGCGAAGCGCGCCGTCTCGATGGACAAGCCCGAGGCCGCGTGGACCAGGAGGTTCGCGACGGGATCGCGCGGATCCTCCAGAATCTCCTGCTGGGTCAGGCGCAGGACGATGTCCTGGATCGCCGGCCGGCCGCCGATCAGCAGGACCAGGCCGCCGACGAGCTCCGTGGCGCCGTTCAGGCCCTTCAGCCAGATGCCGGCTCGGAAGCTGCGATGAAGCCACTCGGGGTCCCCGACCCTGGATGTCGACATCGTCACCTCGCCTGCGACCGACGGCCCGCGCCGGGCCATCCTGGCCTGAGTCTAGGGCTCCGCCCGCCGGTCGGCCAGCCCGCGCGCCCGACCGAGTGGCCCGATCTGGCATGCCCGAACGCGCTGTCGACCGTGCTAGGATCAGATCCGCCGCCCACCCAAGGGCCAGCCAAGGTCCTGCTCAGGAGCACGCCATGTCCATCCGCGTCGCCATCAACGGCTTCGGCCGCATCGGCGAGATGGTCTTCCGGTCCTTCCTCGACGAGCCCGACGGCGTCGAGCTGGTGGCCATCAACGACCTGATCTCGCTCGACCAGATCGCCTACCTGCTGCGCTTCGACTCGGTCCATCGGACGCCCGAGATCGCGATCGAGTCGGGGCCGGGCTGGCTGCGCGCCGGCGGGCGCGAGGTCAAGATCTTCGAGGAACGCGACCCGGCGCAGCTGCCCTGGGCCGAGCTGGGGGTCGATGTCGTGGTCGACGCCACCGGCGTCTTCCGCGACCGCGCGGGGCTGAGCAAGCACCTGGCGGCCGGCGCGCGCAAGGTCGTGCTGACCGCGCCGGCCAAGGCCGACGACGACGTCGACCTCACCGTCTGCCTGGGCGTCAACCACGACCGCTACGACCCGGCCCGGCACCAGCTGGTGTCCAACGCCAGCTGCACCACGAACTGCCTGGCGCCGGTCGCGCGCGCGATCGACGAGGCCTTCGGCCTGCGCTGGGGGGTCATGTCGACCATCCACGCCTACACCGGCTCGCAGGCCCTCATCGATCGGGCCGACAAGCGCCTGCGCCGCGGCCGGGCGGCCGCCGTCAACATCGTGCCGACCTCGACCGGCGCGGCCAAGGCCATCGGCCTGGTGCTGCCGCAGCTGGACGGACGGCTGACCGGCATGGCCTACCGGGTGCCGGTCCCCGACGGCTCGGTGGTCGACCTGACCTTTCAGGTCGAGCGCCCCTTCGGCGACGCCGAATCGCTGAACGCGGCCCTGCGTGCCGCGTCCGAGGACCCGAGCTACCGCGGCGTGCTGAGCTACAACACCTGGGAGATCGTCTCCAGCGACATCGTCGGCACCCCCTGGTCCTCGATCTTCGACGCCACCCTGACCTCGGTGGTCAACGAGCGCACGGCGCGCGTGGTGGCCTGGTACGACAACGAGTTCGGCTACGGCCGGCGCGTGCACGACCTGGTGGTGCTGATGGGACAGGCGGGTTGACCGCGCCACCGCGCTAGAGGGGATGGACCTGCCCTTCTTCGGCCAGCCCGAAGCCGGCCGCGATCACCCTGCGCCGGGCACCGCTGCCCGGCCGCAGCATCGGGTTCGAGTGGTTGAGATGGGTGAAGCGCAGCCGCGCCCGCAGCTCGGCCGGCAGGTCGGCCAGTCGGCGCAGGGTCGCGGCGACGGTCGGGTGTGGGATCCTCGACAGATCGCGGCCCGGCAGCTCGTCGGCATCGAAGAAGGTGCCGTCGACCAGGGCCAGATCGACCTCGGCCAGCCAGTCCTCGATCCGCTCTCCACGCGCTTCCCAGGCCTCCCAGCCATCGATGTCCGGCAGGTAGAGCAGCCTGCGCCGCGGGCCGCGAACCAGAAAGCCGACCGTCTCGCTGTGCTCGTCGCGATGGGGCAGCGGCAGGGGCGTGACCGACAGGTCCGCCGCCAGGGCCACCGGCCAGTCGGCCGCGAGCGGCTCGAGGCGCAGATGCCCGCCTTCGAGCAGGGCCGACCAGGGCAGGTTGCCCTTCAGGAAGGCGGCCATGCGCGGCATGGCGTAGACCGGCACCCCGCGCGCGGCCATCGCCTCCGGGCCGAGCTGCCAGAGGCCGGGATAGTGGCCGATATGGGCGTGGGTCAGGAAGATGCCGTCCAAGGCCGGCGCCGCCAGCCGGGCGGACGGCGGCCAGGCGGCGTCCAGCAGGTGCAGCTGCTCGCGCAGGTCGGGCGTGGCGTCGATCAGCCAGCGCCGGACGCCGGCTTCACGATCGCGATCGTCGATCAAGGCCAGGGCGGCGGCGTGGCGGCGGCGGCTGGGGTCGAGCCAGGCCGGCTGGCAGCAGTCGCCCGAGCAGCCGGCCTGTGGATAGCCGGCATCCTGGGCGATGCCCAGCACCAGGGCCGCCGGTCCGGGCCCGGCCGCCGCCTCCCGCGCCGACGCGCGCCAGGCATCCGTGCGCGCGACCAACACCGCCGGTCCTGCGGGTTCCGAAACCCCGTCCATGCGTCCTCCCCTGCGCGGTCGAAGGCCACGCGCATCGCGGCACGCAGCCCCGATCCGGCATAACGCGGCGGCGAAGCCGCGCGTCATGCATGTCGATGCAGCCCGTCCCTGGATTGTGCCAGATTCGCACGCGTCGCGCCCGTTCGCGACACGGCGCTTCGCCATTCGCGACATTTAATGTTACAATAACCTGGCCGAGACGCGGCTGGTAGATGCCTGGGGGATAATCTCGATGCGCCTGCGCGCCCTGCCCACCCTCGCTGCGGCCATCCTCTGCGGCGCCCTGTTCGCAAGCGCCGCGGGCGCCCAGACGCAGCTCGAAGACGCCACGCTGACCTATACGCTGACCGAGACTTGGGTGAGCCAGCCACCGCCGACCCATCTGGCGCTCGGCTGGCCGGAAGGGCACGCGATCGGCGGCGTGGGTTTGGATCCCGAGACCGGCTACGTGCTGGCGACCGATCTGGACGACCACGCCGTGCGCGTCTTCATGCCCGATGGACGCCAGGTCCGCAGCCTCGGCCGCCGCGGCTTCGGCCCGGGTCAGCTCTCGGCGCCGCGCGACGTCGCCGGTCTGGCCGGCGGCCAGCTGGCCGTCAGCGACACCGGCAACAACCGCGTCCAGGTGCTGGCCGCCGACGGCACGCCGGTGGCCAGCTGGCCGGTCAACGCGCCCTGGGGCATCGTGGCCGTGCGCGACTGGGTCTACGTGGTCTCGCGCGCCGACCGGCGCGTCTACGGCTACAGCCTGGACGGCAGCCTGCAGCGGACGATCGACCTCTCCGGCCGGCTGACCGCGCCCGAAGGCCTGACCTACCGCGGCGATCTGCCGACCGGCGACCCCGAGATCCGCCCCAGCGCCACCTTCGCGGTCTCCGACCCGGTGGCCAACCTGGTGGTCGGCGTTCGCGACAACAGCAGCAACGTCAGCGTGCTCCAGAGCACGCTGCGCCAGGTCCACGCTGCCAGCGCCTGGATCGACGGCAGCAGCCTCTACTGGGTCTCGGCCCTGGGCGGTCGCGGCATCGTGGTGACCCATGTCAGCGGCGAGCTGGCCACCGAGCTGAGCTTCGCCGATGCCTTCGACCTGGTGCTCGGGCCCGAGGGCTCGGTCTTCGCGGCCGTCGCGCCCGAGGGGCTGGTGCACATCCCCGATCTGCAGTACCTGCTGCTGCGCGAGACCGACACCTTCGGCCGGTTGCTGCAGCCACGCAGCATCGACGCCGACACGGCCCTGCTGGTGGGCGACGGCGCGCCGCGCGCCCAGGTCTGGGGCCGCGACGGGCGCCCGCTCGAGGATCTGCGCTTCGACCGGGTCGGCCCGCCGGCCCTGCCGGAGGAAGACCTCACCCCGCCGGCCGACCTGGCCATCAGCGGGCCGCGCCGCTACGCGCTCTGGCGCAGCAACCGCATCCGGCGCATCGACGCGTCGGACTTCACGCCCGTCTGGGAGCCGGCCTACGACTCCAAGCGCTGGCTGACCGGCATCTCGGCCCACGGCGCCCGCCTGGCCAGCTTCGACCTGGGCAACCAGGAGCTGCTGCTCTTCGACGAGGCCCTGCGCCAGACCGGCGGCTGGTCGGTGGCCGGCCTGGGCTTCAGCGGCGCGATGGACCTGGCCCTGACGGCCGATCGGGTCTTCCTGGTCGACCGTCACCGCTACCGGCTGACGGTCTGGTCGCTGGCCGGCGAGCTCTTGGCCAGCCGCGAGATGGCCGGCCGGCCCGAGCGGGTGGCGGCCGGACCGGACGGCGGCGCCTTCGTGCTCACCCGGGCCGGCTGGGTCCTGGCCTTCGACCCCGACGGCGAGCCCATCGGGGCCTGGTCGGTGGCCGGCGGCGATGCCCTGCCGAGCGACCTGGCCCTGGACGACGCCGGCCGGCTCTACGTGAGCGACCTGGGCGGCGAGATCCGGGTCTACGACCCCGATCCGTCGGCCCCCTCGGGCCTGCCCCAGCTGGGCGACGCCGGCCGCTGCGGCGCCATCGCCTTCAAGTCGGCCCAGCCCTCGGTGCTGCAGTACGGCGAGCCGGTCGAGGTGCAGCTGGTGGTCGACGGCGTCTGCCCCGACGATGACGACAACGCCGACGTGGTGCTGGCCGTCGACCGCTCGGGCTCGATGTATGGCGCCAAGATGCAGGCGGCGCGGCAGGCCGGCATCAACTTCGTGCTCAACGTGACCGGCCCGCGCTCGCGCATGGGCGTGACGACCTTCTCCAACGGCGCCGAGGAGGTGCAGCCGCTCAGCGAGGATCGCGCGCAGGTGATCCGCTCGATCGCCAGCCTGGAGGCCGGCGGCAGCACCAACGTCGTCGAAGGCCTGTCGCAGGCGCGCCAGACCATGATGAAGGCCATCGAGCGGCCCGGCAACGCCAAGATCGTCATCTTTCTGTCGGATGGACGACACTCGATCGGCGCGGTGCCGCTGCGCTACCTCGACGACGTGATCGCCAGCGTGCGCCGCGACGGCATCCGGGTCTTCACCATCGGCCTGGGCGCCGACGCCGACCGCGACACGCTGCG
This sequence comes from Caldilineae bacterium, assembly GCA_020634625.1. Taxonomy (GTDB): domain Bacteria; phylum Chloroflexota; class Anaerolineae; order Epilineales; family Epilineaceae; genus JACKBJ01. The sequence continues at coordinate 22,835 of JACKBJ010000010.1, forward strand.
GCGGATGGCCACCGACGACTCGCACTTCTACTACAGCCCGAGCGAGGCCGAGCTGGATGCGATCTACGCCCAGATCGCCGGCCGCATCGTGGCCTCGCCGCTCTTCCGCGAGATCACCGTCACCGACCGGGTGCCCGAGAACATGGACTTCCTGCAGGGCACCGGCAAGCCGATCGAGCCGGCCTGGGACCCGGCCGAGCGCAGCCTCACCTGGGTCCTGGGCGAGGTGCTCGAGCCCGGCTTCCGCCTGACCTACCAGCTGCGCCCGACTCAGGGCGGCCTCTGGCCGACCAACGTCGAAGCCTATACCGAGCACGTCGACGGTCGGGGCGAGCCGGGCCGGCTGGTCTTCCCGGTGCCCTACGTGCGCATCATCGGCGCGCCCGAACCGACCGAGACGCCGACGCCGACCCGAACCCCGACCCCGACCCGAACGCCCGAGGACACCCCGACGGCGACGCCGACCGACACCCCCAGCCCGACGGCCACCGACCGGCCCAGCCCGACGCCCAGCCCGACGGTGACGCCGACGCGAACGCCGCGGCCGGGCCCGATCTACCTGCCCTTCGTCACCGTCGACCGCTGCAAGCCCCAGCTGCGCAAGAACGACATCGTGCTGATCATCGACAGCTCGAGCAGCATGGAGGTGCCGACCCGCGCTGGCGGCGCCACCAAGCGCGACGCGGCCGTGGCGGCTGCCAGCGCCTTCCTGGGCCGGCTGAGCTTCCCCAACGAGCACGTGGCGGTGGTGCAGTTCAACGCCGAGGCCGTCGTCCTGTCCGACCTGACCGGCGACATCACGCGCGCCTGGTCGGCCCTGGAACGGGTCTCGATGACCCCGGGCACGGCCATCGACAAGGGCCTGAACGCGGCGCGCCAGGTGCTCTCCGGCCCCAACCGCCGGCCGGACGCCAGCCCGGTGGTGATCCTGCTGACCGATGGCCGGCCGACCTTCTCCAGCGCCGGCGACGTCATCATCGCCGCCGAGTACCTGAAGGCCACCGGCGCCACCCTGTTCAGCATCGGCCTCGGCCCCGACGTCGACCCGCAGCTGTTGATGCTGCTGGCCACGCGGCCCAGCTTCTACTACTTCGCCCCCGGCACCGACGAGCTGGGCGAGGTCTACGAGCAGATCGCGCGCCAGCTGCCCTGCGCGGGCCTGCGGAGCCGCTAGCCGGCCCGCCCCGGGCCTCGCGGCGACCGGCAGGGCGGCCGCATGCCACGAACAGGACGCGATTCGGACCCCCTGGCGTTGGCGCTCCGCGCGGCACGCGCCTAGAATCGTGCGCCGTTCGATGAGGAATTCACCCACAATTCGGCGTGAATCTGCGCAAACTTGTGCAGATTCATGCATCCCGCACTTGCCGCGATCGGCAAGATCGCCTTCAGGAGGCCCGCCGTGATCCCGACCGCCCGTCCCGCCACCCGCCCGTCCAGGCCGCGTCGTCTCGGCGCCTGGGCGCGCCTCGTCCCCGGCCTGGCGCTCTGCCTGCTGCTGGTCGGCTGCCTCGGCCGAGAGGCGCAGGCGCCGACCGAGGCCACGGCGACGGCGGTCGAACCGGCCGAGGCCAGTCCCGAGGCGGCGGCGACCGAGGCCGGGACCGGTCTGGGCGACTACGGGGAGGGCGACCTGATCTCGAGCGCGCGCCAGCTGATCTTCGAAGGCCTGCGCTCGGGCGAGGGCTACTTCAGCGCCGACGGCCGGAAGCTGATCTACCAGGCCGAGCGCGAGGCCGACAACCCCTTCTACCAGATCTACCTGCTCGACCTCGAGACCGGCGACAACACGCTCGTGTCGACCGGCGTCGGCAAGACCAGCTGCGCCTGGATCCACCCCGACGGCGACAAGGTGCTCTTCGCCTCGACCCAGGACGACCCCGAGGCCGAGGCCAAGATGGCCGAGGAGTTCCGCCTGCGCGAGGAGGAGACCGGCCGGCGCTACGAGTGGAACTACGACGCCACCTTCGAGATCTACCAGAAGGACCTGGCGACCGGCGAGTACACCAACCTCACCAACGCGCTCGGCTACGACGCCGAGGGCTCCTGGTCGCCCGACGGCAGCCGGATCGCCTTCGCCTCCAACCGCCTGGCCTACGCCGAGCCGATGAGCCCCGAGGACCAGGAGCGCTTTGACTTCGACAACGGCTACATGGCCGACATCTACATCATGGACGCCGACGGCGGCAACCTGCAGCGCCTGACCGACGCGCCCGGCTACGACGGCGGCCCCTTCTTCAGCCCGGACGGCAGCCGCATCGTCTACCGCCACTTCAACGAGACCGGCGAGCTGGCCGAGATCTGGTCGATGGCCACCGACGGCTCGGACAAGCGGCAGCTGACCCACCTGGGCGCCATGAGCTGGGCGCCCTTCTACCATCCCTCGGGCAAGTACATCGTCTTCACCACCAGCCTGCACGGCTTCGCCAACTTCGAGATCTACATGGTCGACGTCGAGGGCACGAAGGAGCCGCTGCGGGTCACCTTCACCGACGGGCCGGACGTGCTGCCGGTCTTCTCGCCCGACGGCAAGCAGATCACCTGGTCGACCCGCCGCGGCGGGGCCGGCTCGCAGCAGTGGATCGCCGACTGGAACCACGACGAGGCGCTGGCGCTGCTCGATCTGGCGCCGGCTCAGGGCAGCGTCGCCTACGCGGGCGGCGAGGGCGACCTGGCCACGGCCGACCTGTCGGCCACCACGGCCGAGATCACCGCCGAGGACGCCCGGCTGCACGTCGAGGCCCTGAGCGGCGACGCCATGGCCGGCCGGCTCACCGGCACCCCGGGCGAAGCGGCGGCGACCGAGTACGTCGCCGAGGCCTTCGAAGCCATCGGCCTGGCACCGGCCGGCTCGGACGGCTACTACCAGCCCTTCGAGTTCACCAGCGGCGTGGCGATGGGCGAGCCCAACGTGCTCTCGATCACGCTGCCCGACGGCAGCGAGCTCGAGCCGGTGGTGGACGTCGACTGGCGGCCGCTGGCCTTCAGCAAGCCCAACTCGGCCGGCTTCGGCGACCTGGTCTTCGCCGGCTACGGCATCAACGCGCCCGCCGACGGCGATCAGCCCGCCTACGACAGCTACGGCGACCTCGACGTCGAGGGCAAGTGGGTGGTGGCGCTGCGCTACCTGCCCGAGAACGTCACGCCCGAGCGGCGCCAGCACCTGGGCCGCTACGCCAGCCTGCGCTTCAAGGCCATGGAGGCCCGCGACCGCGGCGCGGTCGGCATCCTGATCGTCAGCGGCCCCGCCAGCCAGGTCAAGGAGCAGCTGGTGCCGCTGAAGTTCGACGCCTCCGTCTCGGGCACCGCCATCCACGCCGCCAGCATCTCCGACGACCTGGCGCAGCAGCTCTTCGCCGCCGCCGGTCAGGATCTGGCCGCGGCCCAGGCGGCGCTGGACGCGGGCGAGGTCGTCCCCGGCTTCGTGCTCGGCGACGCGTCGGGCACCGCCCAGGCCGGCGCGCACTTCACCCTGGCCTTCGAGACCTCGACCGGCCGCAACACCGTCGGTCGGCTGCAGATCGGCGACGCGCCCTCGGACGAGGTCGTGATCCTGGGCGCCCACGTCGACCACCTCGGCCATGGCGAGGGCGGCGACTCGCTGGCCCGAGCGGACGAGGAGGGCCAGATCCACCACGGCGCCGACGACAACGCCTCGGGCGTGGCCGGCCTGATCGAGATCGCCCAGCAGATGGCGGCGCGCGAAGCGGCCGGCGAGCTGCCCGAGGAGGCGCGCGACCTGGTCTTCGTGGCCTGGTCGGGCGAGGAGCTGGGCCTGCTCGGCTCGAACCACTTCGTCAAGGCCATGAAGGCCGAGCTGGGCGAGCCCGAGACGCTCAGCCCGCCGGTGGCGGCCTACCTGAACATGGACATGATCGGCCGCCTGACGGACAAGCTGGTGCTGCAGGGCGTGGGCTCCAGCGACTTCTGGAAGCCCGAGATCGAGAAGCGCAACGTGCCGATCGGCCTGCCGCTCGGCCTCTCGGACGACACCTACCTGCCGACCGACGCCACCAGCTTCTACCTGGCCGGCGTGCCCATCCTGTCGGCCTTCACCGGCGCCCACGAGGACTACCACTCGCCGCGCGACACGGCCGACAAGATCGACTACGCCGACCTGGCCAAGATCGCGCGGCTGGTCGGCAGCCTGGCCCAGGACGTCGCGACGGCCGAGACGGCGCCGGACTACCTGACCGTCGCCCCCTCGGGCGACGGCGAGAACCGCCGCGTCGGCCACGTCTACCTGGGCACCATCCCCGACTACGCCGAGAGCGGGGTCGAGGGCATGCTGCTCTCGGGCGTCTCGGCCGAGGGGCCGGCCGCCGAGGCCGGCATCCAGAGCGGCGACGTGATCGTCGAGCTGGCCGGCCAGGCCATCGCCAACATCTACGACTACACCCGCGTGCTCGACAGCCTCAAGATCGGCCAGGCGGTCGGGGTGGTGGTGCTGCGCGACGGCGAGAAGGTCACGTTGGAGATCACGCCGGCCTCGCGCGACTGAGGCGCTGGACCTCCGGGGCGGGCAAGGCCATCATGATCGGAGGCCGCCAGGCCGCCAGGCCGACTTCCGATCGCGATGCGCTGGTGCCGGCGGTGATGCGCCGATCGCGCGCCGCCGGCAACGCCCCCTGGGACCCTGACCCGGAGCTCGAGATGCCCGCGCCCTTCCGCTGGACTGCCGTCCTCTTCGCCGCGCTGGGCGCGCTGGCGGCGCTCGACGCCGCCCTGGTCGGGCTGGGCCTGGTCCCGACCCACGCCGGCCTGCTCTGGCTGCGCGTTCACCTGGTCACGTTGGGGCTCCTGGCCGAGCTGGCCTTCGGCCTCCTGCCCGGCCTGGTGGCGCTCGCTACGGGCGGTGCCGTGCCCGTCTTCCGGCCTGGGCGCTGGCTGCTCTTGAACCTGGGGCTGTTGACCCTGCTGGTCGGCATCCCGCTGGTGCGCCGACCGATGATCGCCCTGGGCGGCACGCTCGTGCTGGCGGCCACCGTCTGGCTGATCCTCGAGCTCTGGCGCCAGCGCCCGGCACCGGCACCGGACGCCGGCGTCCAGCCCGCGTCCGGCCGACGCTTCTACCTGGCTGCCCTGCTCTTCCTGGTCGTCGGCGGCCTGGTCGGCACCGGGCTCTGGCTCGGCTGGGGTCCGGGGCTCGGCATCCGCGTCCCGCGCGAGACCCATATCCACGCCAACATCTGGGGCTTCGCCTCGCTGTTGATGGCCGGCCTGCTGGTCGACCTGGCCCCGGCGCTCTCGGATCGGGCCGGCCTCGGCCGACGCGCCGCGAACCTTGTCCTCGGGTCGTTGAGCCTCGGCGCCGGCCTGCTGCTGGTCGCGCCCTGGACCGGACTCAGCTGGCTGATGCTCCCAGGCATCCTGCTCTACATCCTGGCCACGGCCCTGCTCTATCGCCGGCTGGTGCTGCCCCTGTTCCCGCTCGGTGTCGGCGCCCGGCTGCTCCTGACCAGCTACCTCTGGATCCTCCTGCCGGCCCTGGCCCTGCCCCTGATCGTGCTCGGCGGCGAACGGGTGTCCGCCGCGCGTCTCGAGCCCGTCGGCCCCTCGATCCTGACCTACGGCTGGCTCCTGCCGGCCCTGCTGGCGCTCGCTCCGGCCGCCGCCAGCCTGGTGGCCAAGGCCGCCCCGACCGGTCGGGTCGCGTCCGGGTCGAAGCCCGAGGCGATACGGGAAGGCAGCCGCATGGTCGGACCCCCACGACTGGGCGGGAGCGAGCGCGTCTGGGTCGCCTGCAGCTTCGTCCCGCTGGCCCTCGCGGCCAGCATCGGGTTTCCCGAGCTGGCCGCGCCTGCGCGCAGCTTGGCCTTCGTCCTGTTGGCCGGGCTGCTGGCCAGCTTCGCCCGTACGCTGATGGACCTGCCCGATCCGGCCGACGCGGCCGCGACCTAGCCGCGCCCAGGCCCTCGACCGCCGCCCAGCACCGCCTCGGCCACCCGCATCCCGCCCAAGGTCACGCCGGCGGTCGACTGCCCGGGGAAGATGCTGTCGCCCACCAGCCAGAGGTTGGGGATCGCGGTCCGCGGCCCGCGCGCGGCGAAGATCGAGCCTTGCGGGAAACCGCCGACCATGCCCCGCGGTCGGCCGGTCCAGTGCTGGTAGGTCACCGGCGTGGCCGGCAGGCAGAGCTCGACGGCCGACTTCAAGCCCGGAACGGCGCGCTCGGCCGCGTCGAGCATCGCCTCGGTGTAGCGGACGCGGCGCTCCAGGTAGGCCGTCTCGCCGGCCGGGTCCTCGCGCAGCGCCCACCAGGGCGCGATGGCGGTATGGGTGCTGATGTTGGCCGCGCGCCGACCGGCCGGCGCGCGATCCGGGTGCCGGGCATCGGAGATCGAGAGGAAGACCGAGTTGGTCTCGCCCAAGGGCCGGTCGGCATCGACGATGACCTGATGGTGGTCGGGCATGTCCACCGGCAGCTTGCTCGCATCCAGGCCCAGGTAGAGCATGCAGGCGCCCCAGGTCTCGCCGAGCCGGCGCGTCTCGCGGCGCAGGCCGGCCGGCGCCGCTTCGCCGAGCAGCCGCTGCAGCGCCCAGGGCGTGACGTTGGCCAGCACCTGATCGCAGGCGATCACGCGGCGCGTGCCGGCCCGGCGCCTGGCCTGGATGTGCAGGGCCACCGCCCGCCCGTCACGCAGCTCGATCCGCTCCACGGTCTGCTTGAAGCCGATCTCGCCACCCTGCGCGCGAATCCAGGCCACCAGGGTCTCGGCGATGGCGCCGATCCCGCCGCGAACGGCATTGACCCCGCGCCGCGGCAGATCGAGCGCGGCGCTGCCGTAGAGGGCGCCGGCTTCGGCCGCGGTGCACTGGGCCGAGATCAGGAGGTTGGCGTCGACGAAGCTGCGCAGCATCGGGCTGGCGCCCGCCGGCAACAGGTCGGCCACGCGCCGCCCCAGATGGGGCAGCGCGGCCAGGGTGCGCGGTCGCAGCGAGGCGGCGAGGCGCGCCGCCTCGCCCGGGCTCTGCGGCGGCCAGGGGAAGGGCCGGCTGGAGACGTCCCAGCTGAGGTCGGCCAGCTTCGACTGTCGCCGCCAGAAGTCGCCCGACTCCGGGAACACCGCGCGCCACTCGGCTTCCCAGGCGGCGGGGTCGGCCCATTGCGTGACCTGGCGGCCATCCGGCAGGTGCACCACCCAGGCCGGGTCGACCGGGTCGATCGGCCAGTCCAGGCCCAGGGCCTTGGCCAGCCGCTGGTGCGGCCCGCCGGGCGCGAAACCGCCGGCCAGGGTGGCGCCGGCATCGAAGCGGTAGCCCTGGTAGGCAAAAGTGCCGGCGCAGCCGCCCGGATAGGCCTGGGCCTCGAGCACGGTCACGCGGTAGCCGGCCTTCAGCAGCAGCGCGCCGGCGGTCAGCCCGCCCACGCCGGCGCCGACGACGACGACGTGCGGATCGTTTCCCCGCGAGGAGACCAGGTCCACCTGCCCTAGCCCAGCAGGCCCAGCTGCCGCAGCAGGCCCAGCACGCCTTCGCCCGGATCCCGATCGCTGGTCAGGACGGCAAAGGGCAGGCGCCGGGCCCGGCACCAGGCGTCGATCTCGGCCTCGCGTTCGGCCAGGGCGATGCGGTAGCGTTCGAGGAGCTCGCCGTCGAGCTCGATCTCGACCCGCTCGCCGGTCTCGCTGTCGACCAGGCTCAGGGCGCCGGTCGGCAGGCCGGCCAGCGAGGGCTCGCGCTCCTCGGGCGCCAGGACCTGGATCAGGGCCAGGTCGTAGCCGGCGGCGAGGGCCGCGCTCGCGCCCTCGCGCCAGCGGGCATCCCAGAGGTCGCCGATCAGGAGCAGCGGGCCCGGCCGGCGGGCCGCCGCCGCGTGACGCCGGACGGCCGCTTCCAGGTCGGCCTGGCCACCGGCCTCCAGGCCGGCCAGCGTGGCCAGCAGGCCGGCGGTGGCGCCGCGGCCGCGCAGGGCACGACCCGCCCCGGCCGGCGCCACGGGGAAGGCGCCGATCAGGACCTCGTCCAAGCCGGCCAGCGCCGCGTAGCCCAGGGCCGCGGCCAGCCGCCGGGCGAAGTCCAGCTTGCTGGGCCGGCCGGCGGCCATCGAGGCGCTGCAGTCGATCAGCAGGTGCAGCGTGGCCGCCTGCTCCTCGACGAAGAGGCGCAGGAAGTAGCGTTCCAGGCGGGCATAGGCCTTCCAGTCGACCTGGCGCGGATCGTCGCCGGGCGCATAGGCCCGGTAGTCGGCCAGCTCGACGCCGCCGCCCTGGCGCGGGCCGGGGCGCAAGCCCGGTCCGACGCCGCGGCCGGGCCGGCCGGGCATCACCCGCAGGCGGTCGATCCGCCGCATCAGCTCCGGGTCGAGCAGGGCCTGGCTCATCGCGGGCCTTGCCTCGGGCGGGTCCGGACCGCGGCGGCACGGCCGCTCCGAACGCCGTCCTTCAGCGACCTAGGGCTGGGCATCGCGCAGCGTCGCCACCAGCTGGCGAACCAGCGCATCCATGTCCAGGCCCTCGGCCCGCGCCTCGTAGCTGGGCACCAGGCGATGGCGCAGGACGGCCGGCGCCAGGGCCACGAGGTCCTCGGCGGCCACGTTGAAGCGGCCCTCGAGCAGGGCGCGGACCTTGCCGGCCGAGACCAGCGCCTGCGCCGCGCGCGGGCTCGCCCCGTAGGCCACGTAGCGCCGCAGGGACTCCGGCGCGCCGGGCGCCTCGGGATGGGTGGCCAGCACCAGATCGGCGGCCAGGCCGCTGACATGCGGTGCGATCGGCAGAGCCCGCGCCAGGCCCTGCATGGCGACCAGGCTCGCCAGGTCGACCACCGGGCCGGCTCCGTCCACGGCGTCACCGGTGCCGCGCTCGGCGATGGCCACCAGGCTCTGGCGGTCGGGGAAGGGCACGCGCAGGTGCATCAAGAAGCGGTCGAGCTGGGCTTCGGGCAGGGGGTAGGTGCCCTCCATCTCGATCGGGTTCTGGGTGGCCAGCACGAGGAAGGGCTCCGGCAGCGGCCGGGTGGTGCCGGCCACCGTCACGGAACGCTCCTGCATCGCCTCCAGCAGGGCCGACTGGGTCTTGGGCGAGGCGCGGTTGATCTCGTCGGCCAGGACCAGGTTGGCGAAGAGCGGCCCGGGCTCGTAGCGCCAGGCGCGCCGGCCGGCCTCGTCCTCGGCGATGATGGTCGTGCCCACGATGTCGGCCGGCATCAGGTCGGGCGTGAACTGGATGCGGCTGAAGCGCGCCCCGATGGCTCGCGCCAGGCTGCGCACCAACAAGGTCTTGCCCAGGCCCGGCACGCCCTCGAGCAGGGCATGCCCGCCGGCCAGCAGCGTGATCAGCGTGCCCCGGATCAGCGCGTCCTGGCCGACGATGATCCGGCCGAGCTCGGCCTCGACGGCCGCGGCGCTGGCGCGGAAGCGCTCGACATCCATCGGCGGCTCGGGAACCGTCCTCGGCTCGCTCGGCATCACCGGGTCAGCCATCGGGCATGCGCTCCTGTCGGCGGGCGGCCGCAGGGGATGCGGTCCGCAGGGCAATCATAGCCCAGCCCTCAGCGCGCCAGCGCTTCGAAGTAGGCCCTCACGTAGTCGCGGCGGGCCGCCGGCACCGACTCGCGGGCCAGCGCGGCCGCGGCGGCCGCGCGGTAGGCGGGCCAGGCCTCCGCCAGGGGCAGCCGATCGGCCGGCTGGGCGACCCGGCCCGCGGCCAGCGGCTGGCGGCCGGTGCTCGGCGCGGGCCCCTCGGCGCCGCCCGCCGGAAGGAAGCGTGGGACGCCGGTCACCCGCGGCCGGGGCCCCAGGGCGTGGACGCCGGCATCGCCGCCGGCGGCCGGCAGCCGGTCCTCGCCCGCGACGCCTGCTTCGGGCGGCTCGCTCGCCCGGCGGTCGCTGCCATCCCGGCCCGCGCGGGCTCCCCCGCGGCGGCCGGCTCGGAGACGCCGTCGGCCTCCCGCCCGCGCCTGGCCCTCCGCCGCGGCCGAGCCCAGGCCCGCATCGCCGGCGCCGAGCTGTCCGCTGCCATCGCCGGCCGGACCGGCGCCTGCGCCGTCGCCGGCCGGACCCGACCTGGCCCCTTCGTCGCCGCCGGCCGGCTCGGCGCCGGCGCCGGCTTGCTCGCGTCCGCGCCGCCTTCCGGGCCCGCCGCCGGAGCCTCACCGCCGCCGGCGTTCGCCGCGGCGATCTCGCGCCGCATCCGATCCAGGGCCTCCAGCGCGCGGGCCACCTCACGCGCCGCGTCGGCGTCGTCGCGCGCCGCTTCGGCCAGCTCGACCGCGCCGGCGACCGAATCGCCGGCCGCCCCGACCCGATCCTCGCGTGCGGCCTCGGCCGCCTCGCGCAGCGCCGTGGCCGCCTCGGCCAGCTCGGGCGGCAAGCGGTCGGCGAGGCCGTCGAGCGCCTCGGCCCGAGCCTCGCGCTCGCCGCCCGACGCGGCGTCGAGGGCGCGCTCGAAGCCGTCCGCGATGCCCCGCGCCTCGGTGGCGGCATCCGTCGCGCCATCGGCCGCCGCGGGTGCGATCGGTCCCGCCAGGTCCGCGAGCTCCGCCAGCAGGTCCTCGGCACGGCGGGCCCGGTTCACCCCGGCCGGATCGCGCAGGCCGGTCAGGCGCGATTCGGCCTGTGCCAGGGCGGCCAGGTCATCTTCCGCTCGGCCGCGCGATGCGGCGAGCTCGCGCTCGAGCCCGCGCAGCGTCTCCTCGAGGCGGGTCAGGCGCTCGGCCTCGGCGGCCGCGTCGGCGGCCGCGACCTCGGCCACCGCCGTCGCGCGCAGCTCGGCCAGCGCTTGCGCCGAGCGCAGGGCGGCCGCCCGCACGGCGGCGCGTTGGACCCGGATCGCCTGCTGGGGGTTGGGCGTCAGGCCGATCGCCAGGGTCAGCGCGGCGAGCAGGCCGGCGGCGCCCAGGCCCGCCCGAGACGGCCGCCAGGGCAGATCGCGGCCGGGCTCGACGGCGACCAGCCAGCTCGCCGCGTCGGCGCGCTGGCGGCGGGCCAGCCCGGCTGGATCATCCGGCTTGGCAGGGGCGGCCAGCCGACGACGAGCGCCCAGGTACCAGGCCGTCGCCAGCCGGTCCTGCAGGCCCAGCGCACGATCGATGCGGCGGGCCGTGCGGTCGGGCGGCTCGCGGCGCAGGAGCGGCGGCGCCGCCAGCATGGCCGGCAGGCCCAGCGCCAGCCCCAGGGCCCAGGCACCGGCCGCCGGCAGGGGCTGCCGGCGCGCCAGGATCACCAGGCTCAAGGCCGCCGCTGGCCCGATCCAGGCCCAGCGGCTGGCGCGGGACAGGGCGTCGCGCCGCCGCAGCGCCCGGCCGACCCGCGCCAGGCCCGGGCCCAGCTCGGCATCCCGGGCCGGCGCTCCGGCGCGTCGCCCGGGTCTCATCCGCCGCCCAGGCCCAGCGCCAGACGCCAGTCGACCGGCACCGCGAGCAGCCAGACCAGCCAGACCAGCAGCAGGCCGGCCAGCCCGATTCCCCAGCGCCGCTCGCGGCCCGAAGGCCGGACCCGGCCGGCGGCCCAGGCGCAAAGCGCCGCGGCCAGGCCGGTCTGCAGCGCCAGGGACTGAAGCAGGAAGGCATCGACGCCGGCGTCGGCATCCAGGCCGCGCAACGCGCCGGCGCCGTAAATGAGGCCGAAGATGCCTTCGCGCCCCGCCACCATGGCGCTGAGGAGCGGCGTGGATCGGCTCAGGACCCCGACGGCCAGCCGGCGAAGGAGGGGGTCCGGCAGGCCGAGCGCGTCGATCAGCCAGAGGGCGACCAGCGGACCCAGGCAGAGCGCCGCGGCACCCAGGTAGGCCAGGATGGCGGCCCGTTCGGTCCGCTGCAGCAGGGCCGAGGCCGCCAGGCCCAGGCTGGCCATGAGCAGGCCGGCCACCAACACGGCCGCCTGCCCGCGCAGCAGGTCCAGCGGGCCGAGGCCGCCGAGCACGAAGGCCAGGCTGGCCACCGGCAGCACGCTCGACGCCAGGAGCAGCAGGTAGGCCATCGCGGCACCCAGCTTGCCGCGCACGATCGTCCAGCCCGAGAGCGGCGTGGCCAGCAGCAGCTCGTAGGTGCGCCGCTCGATCTCGCCGCTGATGGCGGCCATGGTCAGGCCGGGCGCCACCAGCAGCAGCGTCAGCAGCTCGGCCAGCAGCACGGCGCCGAAGACCACCGGCCCGATCTCGCCGCCGACCGCGGCGCCGGGCAGGCCGCTGGCGGCGCCGCCGCCGGCCTCGCGCGCGTAGACCGCCCAGGCCAGGCCGCTGGCGAAGAGCAGGAAGGTGGTCAGCACGCTGAAGGCGCGCGCGCTGCGGAAGCGCGCCCGCAGCTCGCGCAGCAGCACCGGGTTGAGCTCGCCGCGCGGTCGGCGCGCGGAGGCGGGTGGGGGCGTGGCCTCGTAAGCCGCGCGGCTCATCCTTCGACCTCCGCCCGGGTCAGCCCCAGGAAGACCCGCTCGAGATCCCGCTCCTGCCGCTGATAGGCCGCCACCCGGATGCCCGCCGCGACCAGCGCGTCGATCACCGCCGCGTGCGCCTCGGCTCCGCCCTCGACCCGGATGGCGATGCGAAGGGGTTCCGCCGCTTCGGGGTCGTGCGCGGCGCCGTCCGGCGCCGCGGGGCCGTCCGGCTCCAGGCTCACGCCCGGCAGTCCGGCCAGCAGCGCCTGCGCCGCCTCGGCCGGCGGCAGCAGCTCCAGCAGGACCCGCTGGCCGGCGGACCGCTCCGGATCCAGGTCCCGCTCGAGCGCGTCCAGGGCGCCGCCGGCCACCAGCCGGCCGCGCTCCATGATGCCCACCTGGTCGCAGACCTCGGCCAGCTCCGACAGCACGTGGCTGCTGACGACGATGGTCTTGCCCATCGCCCGCAGCTCGCGCAGCAGCGCCCGCAGCTCGCGCCGCGCGCGGGGGTCCAGACCGGCGGCGGGCTCGTCGAGCAGCAGGATGGCCGGATCGTGCACCAGGGCATGCGCCAGGCAGAGGCGCTGCTGCATGCCCCGCGAGAGGCTGCCCACCTCGTCCTGGGCCCGGTCGGACAGGCCGATCAGGTCGAGCAGGCCGGCGACCCGGCGTCGGCGCAGGCTCCGCGGCAGGCCGTGGCAGCGGGCGTAGAAGTCGAGGTACTCCCAGGCGCGCATGTCCTCGTAGACGCCGGAGAAGTCGGGCATGTAGCCGATGGCCTGGCGCAGCCGGTCCAGGTGGCGCGGCCCGGTGGCCGGCTGGCCCAGGATCCAGGCCTCGCCGGCGCTGGGCTCGAGCAGGCCGGCCAGCAGGCGCAGCGTGGTGGTCTTGCCGGCGCCGTTGGGCCCCACCAGGCCGTAGATCAGGCCCCGCGGCACGCTCAGGTCCAGGCCGGCCAGCGCCCAGCGCTCGCCGTAGCGACGCGCCAGTCCGCGGGTGACGATGGCCGGCTCGCGCTCAGCCATCCTCTGCCCCCGCATCCTCGCCGCTCGCTCCGTCCGGGGGAGCGCCCTCCACGATCGACAGGCGCGGCTCCCAGCACTGCTCGCGCAGCGCCTCCCAGGCCCGCAGGCCGTCCTGCGGGTCGCGCGCGAGGCGCAGGCGGATCTGGTCGCGACCCTCCTGGCGCGTCACCAGACGCGGGATCTGGGCCGAGCTGCCGGCGGCCATGCGGTCGAAGTCGAGCCAGGCGCCGGCGGCCGGGTCCCAGACCGCCACGCGGACCTGGACCGGGCCGCTGGCCGCCAGCGCATCGCCGCTCGGGCCCAGGATCGAGAGCCAGACCGCATAGGGCAGCGGCCGGCCGGCGCCCAAGGGGAAGGCGAACTCGGCCAGGTCGTAGCCGGGTGTCAGCACGGCGCCGGCCGGCCCGCAGCGCGCCGCGCTCTCGGGGCTGCGCCGGGTGGCCGAGCCCTCGACGAAGCGCATCGAGGACCCCAGCCCGATCGGGAGCCGCAGCAGGACCAGGGTCTCGCTCAGAAGCTCCGCCTCGACGCCCACCAGGCTCGGGGCCAGCGGCGGCTCGGCCGACCAGCCGGCCAGGACCGCCTCGGGATGCGCGAAGCCGCGCATCTGGAAGCTGGTGGCCAAGGCGCTCGGGGGTTGCGCGCCGCTGGCGAAGGCCGCTGCCAGCAGGTGCCCCCGCATGCCCCGAGCCTCGAGCTCGATCGGGCTCTCGGGCGCATAGCGCGCGTCGACCGACCGCTCGGCGCCCGGCGCCAGATCGCCCAGCACCTCGCGACCGCCGGGGGTCAGCAAGAGGGCCTCGGCCAGGTCCGGCCCCGGCGGGAGGACCAGCCGACCGTTCAGCCGGCCCTCGGCCAGGCGCAGCGGTTCCGGCGCGGCGCCCGCCGGCCAATCGACGATCGCGTCCAGGGCCAGGCCGCTCGGCTCGGTCTGCCCCGATGCCAGGCCGCGCAGCCGGCTGCCTTCGGCTTCGAACCGAACGTCCAGCCGGGCCGGACCCGGGTCGGCCGCCGGCCGGGCCAATCCAAGCGGGACCACCAGCTCCCGCGGGCCGGCGTCCGGCGCCGAAAGGGCCAGGTAGCCGCCGATCCGTGCCAGACCGACCTCGGGCAGGGCACGCAGCACCGTCAGCTGATACAGCCGCGGCGTCCGGTCCCGCAGCCCTCGGCCGATGCCGAAGAGCAGCCCGCTGGTCGCCAGCGCCACGATGGGAATCGCCAGCCAGGCCAGGTCGAGCCGGCGCCAACGCGCCAGCAGCAGGTAGCCGAGCGGCCCCACCAACAGGATGTAGGCGCCCAGCACGAGCAGGGCCCAACCCAGCGGCGGCAGGCCGCGGCCGTCGTCGATGCCGGCGGCCATCCAGGCGCTGCGAGGCGGCTCCTCGCGCCAGGCGCTGCCGGGCCGCGGCAGGTCCAGGGCCGACCAGAGCGCCGGCATGCCGTCCCAGCCCAGGAAGGGGGCGGCCGCCGGGTCGAAGGCCAGCGCCGTCACGACGCCGTCGCCGTAGCGGCGCTGCGCCGCCAGGGGCAGGCCTTCGTCGCTGACCAGGGGCTGCTCGGCTCCGGGCAGCGGGCTCAAGGTCAAGAGCTGCGCCGTCCCGCGCGGCCCCGCCCGACCGGCCAACGCCGCCAGGCTGCTCAGGCGCGGCACCCCACGCAGGGCGCCGGCCCGGGCCGGGCGCAAGCCTTCGGGCAGGCGCTCGAGCGCGCCGGCTTCGGCTGCCCCGCCGGCCAGGAAGAGCTGGCCCCCCAGGGCGACCCACTGCCGGAGCGCCGTCCGCTGCGCGTCGCCCAGCCGATCCAGCGCCGCGCCGCCCAGGATCAGGCGATCCACCGCTGCCCAGCCCAAGGCCGCTTCGGGCAGGTCCTCGGGCGCCAGGGTCAGCGCCCGGCTTTGCCGCGGATCGGCCTCGAGCCCGGCCGGCAGGGCGTCGACGCCTCCGAGGGCCAGGCTCAGCCGGGCCTGACCCAGGCTCTGGAGCGCCAGGCGCGTCTCGGCCAGCCGCTCGCCGCGAGCCTCGACCAGCTCGACCTGCAGCGAGCCGGCGCGCCGGTCGGCCGCGTCGAGCCAGACCAGCAGCGGCAGGCGCTTGCGCGCGCCTGCCGGCAGCTCGAGGGCCAGGGCATAGCTCGCCTTCGCCGTCAGCGCCCGCAGCTCGAGGTCGCGATCGCGCCGGTCTCCCTCGACCTCGATCCAGAGCGGCATCCAGGCATCCTCGGCAAACCAGCCCTGCCAGGGCATCGAGACCTCGAAGGCCAGCTCCGGCGACTGGGCCAGGGTGGAGCGGCTGGGCAGGGCCAGCAGCAGCAGGAGACCGGCCAGCAGGCCGACGCGCCAACGAGCGGGCCGGCCGGCGAGCGCCCCTGGCGCCGGGTCGAGCCGGCGCCTTGATCCGCCGGCGAGCGCCCGCTTCACCCGGCCGGTGCCGGGATGGACCGATCCGACCTCACGCGGCGCGGGCTCGGCGACCGAACCACAGCACGAGGAGCGCGCAGAGCAGGGTCACGAGCGCCAGGCCGAAGAGCAGGCCCCCATCGCTCGGGATGCCTCGCTCGGGCGAGGCGATCACGATGCCCAAGGGCCCGAGGTGGCTCGCGATGGCGGCCAGCATGACCATGGCCGCCAAGGCCGCGCCGAGCCGGGGACGTAGCAGGAGCAGGCCCGCGGCAAGCAGCTCGGCCAGGCCGGCAAGGATCCGGCCGTAGGGCTCGACGCCGAGGGTCTCGAAGATGTAGACCGACTCGGGCGCGCCGGTGAACTTGAAGTAGAGGGTCTGCAGCAGGATGCCCGCGGCGATCGCCCGCGGGACCCAGAGCCAGGTCGGCAGCTTCGACGGGTTCATGTTCGGGCGCCCCCTGCGTTCGAGCGAGTTGGGTACGAGGCGGGTTGGAACGGTGTCGATCCGATTCTATCGGCGCGCCAGAGGGGCGTCAACGCGGCGGGACGCGAAAACCGCCGCGCCCGAGGGCGCGACGGCTTCCACGAAGGAGAGGTGTGGCTCTGGCGACCGACCGGGTCGAGGCTTGCGGTTCGCTCCGATCGTCGCAGGACAGGATGGGGCTGGCGGACGAAGCGTCGGCCAAGGCTTCATTAACCGCGGGTAAAGTCCTGGTTCAGGATCGCTCGCGCATCCAGCCCTGCGGCAACCGACCGCCGCCGCTATGATTGGGAACGTCTCCCAGGCCGGTCGGGTAAGGATCGGCCGCACGTTTCACGTCCGACATGCGCGACGGCCGACGCCTCGCCGAGTCCGCGCAGAACGTCGAGAGGATGCCCGTCATGACCCTGAGCTACGCCCCAGCCCCGACCCACCCGGCGCCCCAGCGCGGCCCCGTCCCGGGCGCCGATCCGGACGCCGCCACGCTCCTGGCGCGCTATCGAGCGGTCCGTGCCGCGACCGAGCGCTTTTGCGAGCCCCTGGCGACCGAGGACTACGTCATCCAGACCATGGACGACGTCAGCCCCGCCAAGTGGCACCTGGCCCACACCACCTGGTTCTTCGAGTGCTTCGTGCTGCAGCCGCAGGTGCCCGACTACCCGGTGCTGGACCCGATGTACAACTACCTCTTCAACTCCTACTACAACACGGTCGGCTACCGCCACTGCCGGCCCAAGCGCGGCCTGATCTCGCGACCGACGGTGGCCCAGGTCTACGCCTATCGAGCCCACGTCGATGCGCACATGACGCGCTTCCTGGAGCAGGCCGGGCCCGAGGCCCTGGCAGCCGCGCTGCCGGCCCTCGAGCTGGGCTTCAACCACGAGCAGCAGCACCAGGAGCTGATGGTCACCGACATCAAGCATGTCTTCAGCGAGAACCCGCTCTTCCCGGCCTACCGTGAGCGGCCGGCCGCCGAGCCGCTCGCGGCGCCGCCGCTCGGCTGGACACGCTTCGAGCGCCGCATCGCCGAGATCGGCCACGCCGGCCCCGGCTTCGCCTTCGACAACGAGGGCCCGCGCCACGAGACCCTGATCCCGGGCTTCGAGCTGGCCAGCCGCCCAGTGAGCTGCGGCGAGTACCTGGCCTTCATGCAGGACGGCGGCTACACGCGCCACGATCTCTGGCTCTCGCTGGGCTGGAACCAGGTCCAGGAGCAGGGCTGGCGAGCGCCGATGTACTGGCAGGATCATGGCGCGGAGGGCTGGCGAGTCTTCACGCTTGCCGGCCTGCGGCCGCTCGACCCGGCCGAACCGGTCTGTCACCTGAGCTACTTCGAGGCCGATGCCTACGCCCGCTGGGCCGGCGCGCGCCTGCCCAGCGAAGCGGAGTGGGAGCTGGCGGCCGTCGAGAGCGGCGCCGGGCGCGAGGCGACCTTCGCCGAGGACGGCCGCTATCAGCCGGCGCCGGCCCGGACCGAGGGCCTGACCCAGCTCTTCGGCGAGGTCTGGGAGTGGACCCGCAGCCCCTACGAGGGCTATCCGGGCTATGCGCCGGCGGCGGGCGCGCTGGGCGAGTACAACGGCAAGTTCATGTGCAACCAGTACGTGCTGCGCGGCGGCTCCTGCGCCACGCCGCGCGATCACATCCGCGCCAGCTACCGCAACTTCTTCCCGCCCGACGCGCGTTGGCAGTTCTCGGGCCTGCGCCTGGCGCGAGACCTGGCGTGAGCGCCGCGGACGAGCCGGCCAACCTACGCTTCCTCGACCTGCATCCGGAGGCCGGCGATTTCCGGGCCGAGGTGCTAGAGGGTCTGGCCGACACGCCCAAGCGCCTGCCGACCAAGTACTTCTATGACGCCCGCGGATCGCAACTCTTCGACGCCATCTGCGCGCTGCCGGAGTACTACCCGACCCGGGCCGAGATCGAGATCACCCAACGTGAGGCCGAGGCCATCGCGGTCGACGTCGGTCCGGACGCGCTGCTGGTGGAGTACGGCAGCGGCTCGAGCCTCAAGACACGCATCCTGCTCGAGCACCTCCGGCAGCCGGCGGGCTACCTGCCGATCGACATCTCCAAGGCGCACCTGCTGGCCACGGCGCGGCAGCTGGCCCGGGACTTCCCCGCCATCGAGATCCTGCCCGTCTGCGCCGACTACACCCAGCCGATCGAGCTGCCGGCGCCGAGCCGGCCGGCTCGGCGGCGGGTGGTCTACTTCCCGGGCTCGACCATCGGCAACTTCACGCCGGATCGGGCCGAAGCCTTCCTGCGCCACATCGGCCAGGTGGCCGGTCCCGGCGGCGGCCTCCTGATCGGCGTCGACCTGGACAAGGATCGCGCGATCCTCGAGCCGGCCTACGACGACGCGGCCGGCGTCACCGCGGCGTTCAACCTGAACCTGCTGGCGCGGATCAACCGCGAGCTGGGCGCCGACTTCGACCTGGCCTGCTTCCGGCACCGGGCCTTCTACAACGACGCGCTGGGCCAGCCCGGCCTCGGCCGGATCGAGATGCACCTCGAGAGCTGCCGCGCGCAACGGGTGACGGTGGCCGGGCAAGGCTTCGACTTCGATGCCGGCGAATGCGTGCTGACCGAGTACTCCTACAAGTACGGCCGCGAGGCCTTCGCCGCGCTGGCGGCGCGGGCCGGCTTCGCGGTGCGCAGCTTCTGGACCGACGCGGCGGGCCGCTTCAGCGTGCAGATGTTGGAGCGGGTGGCGCGCTGAGCCGGGCCGGCCGCGGCGCGCCGGCAACGCGGGTCAGCGCGTCGGGCGGAACAGCGCCTTGACCGAGCGGCAGATCCAGCGATCCTCGGCCGCGAACCGGCGCATGAGCTCGTCCCAGACCCGGCGATCGTGCGCGATCATGCAGCCGACCTTCCACCGGAGCCGAAGGCCGAGGCTGGGTCGGGACTCGGGCTGCTCGGGGGTGGTCTTCACGATCAAGTTTGGGATCGAGATCGGGTTCGGGTTCATCGCGCTGCCTCCGGTTTGGAAAGGGTACTTGACAGCGCCAGTGTAAATTACCTGCGACAATAAGTCAAGCGTGCTTTACTGTCGGTGAGTGGCTTCCGCCAGCGGGGGCGCGGCATGCGCTGGTCCCAAAGGCCTGGCCGTGATACCGTGGCGTACCGATTCTCGAACGCCATAGGAGGCCCGTGATGCCAAGGCTCCGGCTGCCCGCCCGTCGCCGGCGCGCGCCAGGCTGGCTGGCCGCGATCGCCTGCCTGGTCGCCCTCACCGGACTGACGTGGCCGCTCGCGACCCGTGTCCAGGAGGCATCCGCCGATCCGGCGCCCGCCCGGCCGCAGGAGCTGGCCCTCGTCTTCAGCATGGGCTACGGCGGCGACCTGCTGCCGCAGGAACCGGAGACCTTCGACGCCCTGATGGCGACCGTGGCGGAGGCCGGCTACACCACCGTCCTGGCCAGCTACGAGGCCTGGCGCCTGCCGATCCTCGAGCGGCACGGCCTGACGCTGATGGTCGACCTGCTCGACGAGCGGCACCACGTCTACCGCAACCCCGAGGGCGCCGAGGCCCTGGCGCGCAGCCTGCAGGGCGATCCGCGGGTCTGGGGCTACCACCTGTTCAGCGATACGGCCGCCACCATCGTGTCCGGCCGGCAGCGCGACATCGACAACGTGCGCCGCTGGGACCCGACGCACCCGACCTTCGTCGGCACCCAGCAGCACGTCAAGTCGACCCTGGGCCAGATGACCAGCCCCGACGTGGTGGCCTACTACGACTACCACTGGACCCGCGACCGCGCCACCCACTTCCCCAACCTCGACTTCTTCGGCAGCTACGCCGACGAGAAGGACGCCTTCCTCTACCGCTGGGTGCAGGTCGACCCGGGCCGGGCCGGCATCGGCAACCCCAACCGTATCCGCTACACCGTCTTCAGCTCGATGGCCTTCGGCCTCAAGGGCGTCATGTGGTTCCTGGGCTCGCGCCTGATCGACAGCGGCAGCTGGCGCTGGAATCAACTCGGCCTCGACGTGGCCAGGGTCAACCACGAGGTCCTGCCCCTGGCCGAGGTCTTCGCGCCGCTGCGGCGTCTGGACACCTGGTCGACCCCGCTCACCATCAACGCCAACGACGACCCGCGCGGCGCCGAAGAGCCGCCCATCCCGCCCGGCCTGGCGCCGATCCCCGAGGACTTCTGGGCCCAGGTGGAGTCGGGCGAAGTGCTGATCGGCCACTTCCGCGACCCGGCCGAGGCCAGCGAGGAAGGCCGGGCCGGCCGTTACCTCTTCGCGGCCAACCCGAACAGCTACCAGCCGCAGCCGCTCGTGATGCGCTTCGGCACGGCGATCACCGGGGTCGAGATCTTCGATCGGGAGGCCGGTGAGTGGCGGCTCCTGGACATGAGCGAGTCCCGGGTCGAGCTCGTGCTAGGCCCCGGCTTCGGCGAGCTGCTGCGGGCGAGCAGCGAGGCGGAGCCGCCGCCTACGCCCACGGCGAACTCCACGGCGAACTCCACGCCGAACACGACGTCCATGCCCGAGCCGACGGTCATGCCCGGTCCGGCCGGCACCATCTACCTGCCGATGGCCTGGCACGAAGCCTGACAGGCGGTCCGACGCCCGGCGTGGCGCAGGCGCCTCCAAACGCTGATCCAGTGTGACGGACGAGGATCGGATTCCTTTTCCCAGGGTCTCCGGTAAGGCTCGCGACCAGGCGACTCGATGTGGCGTGCGCATCGTGTGTATAATCCTCTCATGAACAGCCGCGAGCTCATCGCGCGACTCGAAGCTGAGGGCTGGGAGCTCGTCCGAGTGAAAGGCAGTCATCACCAGTACAAGCACCCGGCTCGCCCGGGCCGCGTGACCGTTCCTCATCCCAAGAAGGACCTGCCGAAGGGGACGCTCGCCAGCATCTTCCGTCAGGCAGGTTGGAATCAGAAGTAGAGGCCAGCCGATGCGATTCCCCATCGTGATCCACAAGGATCCGGACAGCGACCATGGCGTGACCGTGCCTGACCTTCCCGGCTGCTTCTCTGCCGGCTCGACCATGGACGAGGCCCTGACCAACGTCGTCGAAGCCATCGAACTCCACTTGGAGGGCATGCTCGAGGATGGGGAGTCGATTCCCATGCCCCGTACCGTCGAAGCGCACATCGGCAATCCCGACTTCACCGGCGGCACGTGGGCCCTTGTGTCGATCGACCTATCGAAGCTGAGCGGGAAGGTCCGCCGGGTGAACATCACGCTGCCAGAGCGCCTGCTGAACGTTCTAGACCGTTACGCCACGGAACACGGCGAGACGCGCTCGGGTTTGATCGCGCGGGCGACGATGCGCTACATCGCGCAGCAGGACGACTGACCGGGCTGGAGCCGACCGAGCCGCGACCGGAAGGCGGGCCGATCAACCTGCCGGTGGCCGGGTGCGAGTAGCTGCGTCCGCTACTCATGCTCCCAAGGTGGCGGCCCACTCGTGTCCGCGAGATGCGTGTTCGGGTGTTGTACGAGTATGGCCGCTTGCCACCCTGGCAAGTCCTGTTCCAGCGCCCCGGACGATCGCGAAAGGAGGACGTTCTTGGGACCGACCCGGTCGCGATCGACCCGCTTCCTGAGCTTCGCGTTCTTGGCCATGCTGTGGCTACCCGACCCGCATTGGCCGGCTCGGGATTCGACAGGCAATGGGCTCGGGCCTGAGGCGCAGGACGCTGCTCAACAAGCCGAGACTCAGGCAGCCGTCGCGCCCGAGATCATCGGGCAGCTCGGCGGCGCAGCCAAGGCCGTCGCGGCGGACGCCTCCGATCCGACGCGCGCCTACCTGGGCCTCGGGCCCCGGGTGATCGTCCTGGACATCTCCGGCCCGGCCGAGCCGATCCCCATCGGCGAGTCGCCGGTCCTGCCGGCCGTGGTCGCCGACCTCGTCGTGGCGAAGGGCTTTGCCTACGCGGCCACCCGGGCCGGCCTGAGCGTCATCGACCTTCGCGATCCGGCCGCCCCGATCCTCACGGACCAACACCTCCTCTGGCCCTGGACGCCCGAGTCGCTCTGGGGCTGGCACGAGCCCCGGCTGAGCCGATCGGGTAGCCGGCTCTTCCTGGTCTCCGGGCGAGAAGACGATCCCGAGCCCATCCGGGTCTTCGACATCGAAGGCCCGGGACACCCGGAGGAGATCCATCGCCTGCATGTGGGCGAGCCGCCGGCCGTCTACGCCCGAGACATCGCGGTGGAGGGCGATCGGGCCGTCGTCATGCTCGCCGGCGAGGCCCCGGGCATCGAGGCGAAGCTAGCGATCTTCGAGCTTCCGGCGGAGGGCGAGCCGCGGCTGCTCGGCCTGCACGAGAACGCGGCGCCGGTTCACGCCATCGCGCTCCGGGACCGCCAGCTCTGGATCTCGGATGAGCGCTGCACGCTGCGGATGGGGCAACTCGACGCGGACGGCAGGATCGAGGACGAAGCCTGCGCCAGGCTTGCATCGACCCCGGCAAGGCGGATCGTTCTCGACGAAGGGCTGGCCGTGCTGGTCTTCCACGCGTCGATCTGGTTCGTCGACGGGTCTCGGCCCGAACGACCCGACTTCATCGCTACCGCGTCGGTGTCGGCAGCCGCTCTCGACGGTCTGTCCGGTGGGCGATCGTGGCTCGTCGCTACGGCTTCCGGCGGGATTCAGGTCGTCGGCATCGAAGCCGGCGACGGCCTGCAGGTCCTCTCGAGCCTCGCGGTGGGCGACCCCGGGCAGACCTGGAAACCCCGCCGGCTCCTCGTCCAGGGCGAGCAGCTGTTGCTCTCGCTGCTGGGCGGCCTGGCGACGATCGACCTCGCGGCGCCAGGCGGGCCAAGACGCTTGGCCCTCGACACCGATCATGCCGGCATCCCGGCACTGGCCGGTGGCAACGGCTGGATCGCCGTCGTGGACGAGCGCGACCTGGGCGGCATCGACATCCTGGCTCCGAGCCCCGATGGCCAGCTTGAGCACCTTGCGCGCATCGAGATCGAAGGCAGACCCATCGACCTCGGGGCCTCCGCGGATCGGCTCGTGGTCCTTGGCGATCCGGACGTCTTCGAGTCGGCCCCGATCAGCAGGCGCTACCTCGAGGTCTTCGATCTTACCGACGCGTGGACGCCGAGACCGATCGGCAAACAGGCCATTCGGCTGGCGAACCAGGTCCAGGTCTCGGAAGGTCGAGCCTACACCTCCGGCGGCGGCTTCGTCGAAGTCTTCGACATCGATGGCGCCGACATTCCCGCCTATCTCGGCCACCTCACACGCGCCGGAGAGGGCTGTGCGGGGCCACGCCGGGGCTTCCTCTATTGCGGCGGTGGCTCACGCTACGCGGTCATCGACGTCCGCGACCCCGCGACGATGCAGCCGGTACCGGGCATCCAGACAGATCTGGCATGCCCGCGGCCCGAACTCGCCGCTGGAGAGCTCTACTGCGGGTTCAACGCCAGGGGGGACGGTGGCTGGCGCTTCGACCTCGGCGACCCGGCCAGGCCTCGTCTCGTCGGCTACGCCGGGGGCCTCGGGCGCCTGCATGCAGCGGCAAGCTACGGCGAGCAGGTCCTTCTCTTGAGCGCCTCGCCGATCCAAGCGCAGGCCGAGCACAGGCTCGAATTGGCCGTCGTCCAGCAGGGCACCCCTGCAAGGACCTCTCAAGCCCCCGCGTGGCAAGGCGTAGCCGTCCCCGGGCAAATCGCGATCGCGGGATCTCGAGCCTACCTGACCTTGGACGAATCCAGTCAGGCGCCGATGCTCGGGACGATCGACATCTCGACCCCTACCGCGCCGCGGCTCATCGCCCAGCTGCCCCTGGCCTTCGAACCCTGGCAACTGGCGGCGGACGCTAGCTTGGTCTACCTGACAACGGGCTTGACGGAGCGGGTGCATGTCTTCGACATGAGGAGTCCTGACTCCCCGATCGAGCTCCCGTCGATCGAGCTCGAGAGCGTGCCCTATTCGATTGCCGCGGCCGATGGCAGCCTCTGGGTCGGAGGAGAAACTGGCTTGACCGGCTACAGCGTCGACCCCGAGACAGGGACCCTGCAGGAGCTAGGTCATCTTCCTTCCCGTCGGGCCCTCGGCGCACTCGACGACGGCGGAATCAACACGCTCTCGGTCCAAGGGAGCTGGGTATTCGCGGCGGACCAGCTTGCCAATGGTTCCCGCCGCATCCCTTCGGGCCCCGCCCTGATCCTCGCGGTGGATATCGGGGATCCTCGCAGCCCGGTCGTCGCCGAAACCCATCAAGCCCCCAGCACCCGCTACCGCATCTATGGGCTCGCCTCGGAATCCAAGCAGCTGCTCGTCGATGCCATCGACCGGACCACCTGGCTGGGAGAGCTGTGGTTCATCGACATGGAAGCCCCTGACCAGGCCAGACTCTCCTCGGTCTGGCGCGCGGACACGAGCGAGAGCGCGATCGGTGACATCGCGCTTCGCGATGGACTTGCCTTCGCGTACCTCGGGCACAGCGGCATCGCCGTGCTCGGCACGGACCTCGAGCCCGAGCCTCGTCTCCTGAAGCAGATCGTGCTCCCGGGCGACCAGAACGACTCGCTGACGCTGGCCGACGATGGCACGCTCTGGACCACCGACTGGGAAGCCGGGCTGATCGCCCTGAGATTCGACCGGGACGCTCTACCGACGCCAACGCCGGGCGCCACGCCAACCCGCCGGCCGCTGCCAACTGCCGCAGCGACCTCGACGCCGGGCGGCGCGGGGACGGAACTGCCGAGGGTCTTGGAAGCGATCTACCTGCCTCTAGTCCACCACTGAGCACCCGAGCCGTCGACGACCCTAGCCCTCCAATCCCGCGAACTGCAGCGACCACAGCCGGGCGTAGACGCCGCCGGCCGCCAGCAGATCGGCATGCGCGCCTTGCTCGACGATCCGCCCGCGGTCCATCACGTAGATCCGGTCGGCGTCCTTGATCGTGGCCAGGCGATGGGCCACGATCAGCGTCGTCCGACCGCGGGCGACGCTGCGGATGGCCTGCTGCAGGGCTTCCTCGGTCTCGGTGTCGACGCTGGCGGTGGCTTCGTCGAGGATCAGGACGTCCGGGTCGTGGGCCATGGCGCGGGCGAAGGCGATCAGCTGGCGCTCTCCGGCGCTCAGGCTCTGGCCGCGCTCGACCACCGGCGCGTCGAAGCCGCCCGGCAGGCGCCGCACGAAGGGCGCCGCGCCGACCAGCTCGGCCGCGCGCTCGGCATCGGCAGGGCCCAGGCGCGGGTCGCCCAGCGTGATGTTGCCCGCGATGTCGCCGGCGAAGAGGAAGACGTCCTGCATCACGCTGCCCACCTGCCGGCGCAGGGCCCGCTGTGGCCAATCGCGCACGTCGCGCCCGTTCACCCGCACGCGGCCACGGGCCACGTCGTAGAAGCGCGGCAGGAGGCTCATGATGGTCGTCTTGCCGGCCCCGGTATGGCCGACGAAGCCCACCGTCTCGCCCGGCATCACCCGGAACGAGAGGCCGCGCAGGACCCAGTCCTCGCCGCCATAGGCGAACCATACGTCGTCGAACTCGACCGCGGGGATGGCCGCGGCGGGTTCGGCCCGGGTCGGGCCTCCCGTCGCGCCCGGCGCTCGGCCGGCGCCGGTGGGCGACGGCAGGACCGCCACCGCCGCGTCCTCCCGGTCGCGCAGCGCCGGCTCGACGGCCAGCAGCGCCGTGATGCGCTCGGCCGAGGCCAGCGCCGACTGCAGGATGTTGTACTTCTCGGCCAGACCGTTGAGCGGGTCGAAGAGCCGGCGCAGGTAGGCGGTGAAGGCATAGAGCGTGCCCAGGCTCATCGTCGCGCCCAGCACCAGGCCGCCGCCGTACCAGATCACGCCGGCCAGGGCCAGGCTGGTCAACAGGTTCAGCACCGGCCCGAAGACGGCGAAGACCCGGATGACGTCGATCGTGGCGGCGAAGTAGCCGTCGTTGATGGCCCGGAACTCCTGGCTGGCGCGGGCCTCCCGGCCGAAGAGCTGGATCACCCGAACGCCCGAGAAGGTCTCGGCCAGGCGGGCGTTGATGCGCGCCAGCTCCAGGCGGGTCCGACGCCAGGCCCGCCGCGAGAAGCGCTGGAAGACCAGGGCCGTCAGGAACACCAGGGGCATCACGGCGAAGGCCACCAGGGCCAGGCGCGCGTCGAGGCGCAAGAGCAGGACGACGGCGCCGGCGATCACGAAGAGGTCGCGGAAGAGGTTCACCAGCACGCTGGTGTACATCTCGTTGAGCGCCTCGACGTCGTTGGTGACGCGGGTGACCAGGCGGCCGGCCGGCTGCTGGTCGAAGAAGCCCAGGCCTTGCGCCTCGAGGTGGTCGAAGAGGTCGCGGCGCACCGCCAGGATGATCCGCTGGCCGGTGAGGCCCAGCCAGAGCCCCTGCAGGTACTGCAGCAGCGAGGCGCCGGCCACCACCGCCACGTAGGTCCAGGCCAGGGGGGCCAGCTGCGCGCTCAGGGCGGCGCGCAGCGCTGGCGTGGCGCCCGCGGCCGGCGCCATGGCCCGATCGATGGCCAGCTTGATCAGGAAGGGCTGGGCCAGGTCCAGCGCCGCGGCGCCGAGGAGCAGCAGCAGGCAGCCGGCGAGCGCGGCCACGTGCGGCCGGGCGTAGGCCAGAGCCCAGGCCAGGAGCTGGCGATCGGCGCCGCTGGGCCGATCGGGCTCGGCGTGGTAGTCGATGTCGCTCATGGCGCCAGATCCTCGGGGTCGAGCGCCTCGCCGCCGGCCGCTACCATGGCCAGCTCCAGCTGCTGCTTCTGGTGCAGGCGCGCGTAGAAGCCGCCGGCCGCCACCAGCTCGGCATGGCTGCCGCGCTCCACCACGCGCCCCCGATCCAGGGCCAGGATCTCGTCGGCGTGCTGGACGGCCGAGACCCGGTGCGAGACGATGACCGTCGTCCGCGCCCGCGTGTGCTCGCGCAGCGCCGACAGGATGCGCGCCTCGGTCTCGGTGTCGACCGCCGAGAGGCTGTCGTCGAGCACCAGCACGGGGGCATCGCGCAGCAGCGCCCGGGCCAGGCTGACCCGCTGGCGCTGCCCGCCCGAGAGGGTCACGCCGCGCTCGCCGAGCAGGGTGGCGTAGCCCTCCGGGAAGCCGGCGATGTCGCGGTCGACGCCGGCCAGCCGGGCGGCGGCCTCGACCCGCGTCATGTCCTCGGGCTCGCTGTCCGGGTCGAAGGCGATGTTGGCCGCGATGCTGGTGCTGAAGAGGAAGGCCTCCTGGGGCACCATGGCGATGGCGCGGCGCAGGTCGCGCAGGCGGAGCTCGCGCAGGTCGATGCCGTCCAGCAGGACCTGGCCGGCCGGCGGCTCGAACTGCCGCAGCAGCAGCCCGGCCAGGGTCGACTTGCCGCTGCCGGTGCGGCCGACGATGCCCACCGTCTGGCCCGGCGCCAGCTCCAGGTCGACCCCGTCCAGGACCCAGGGCAGCGCCTCGTCGTAGCGGAAGCGCAAGCCGCGCAGGCTCAGCCGGCCCTCCGGCTCCGGCAGGGCCCGCGCCTCCGGCGTGTCGACGATCTCGGGCTGCGTGTCGAAGAGGGCCTGCAAACGACCCAGCGAGGCCGTGGCGCGCTGGAAATGGTTGGTCATGAAGCCGATGGCCAGCATCGGCCAGGACAGCATCGCCAGGAAGGTGTTGAAGGCCACGTAGCTGCCCAGCGAGACCCGGCCCTCGACCACCAGCGTGCCGCCGTAGGCCAGGCCGATGGCGAAGCTGAGCCCGGTCAGGAGGCCGATCATGGGGTCGAAGGCACGGTCGTAGCGCAGCATGCGCGCGTAGAGCGCGCGGTAGTCCTCGTTGGCCCGGGCGAAGCGCGCCGCCTGCACGGGCTCCTGGGCGAAGCCCTTCACCACCCGGATGCCGGCCATGTTCTCCTGGACCTGATCGCTGAGCGTGGCGAAGCCGGCCTGCACCTCGCCGTAGGCGGCGTGCAAGCGTCGGCCCAGCCACAGGGTCAAGGGTGTCAGGAGCAGGAGCGGCGCCATGGCCGCCAGGGTCAGGCCCCAATCGACGGTCAGGCCCATCATCGCCAGGGCACCGATGAAGACGATGCCGGCGTCCAGCGCCGACATCATGCCGCTGGCGGCCGCGAGCTGCACCGCCTGCACGTCGTTGGTGGCGTAGGCCATCAGCTCGCCGACCTTGCGGTCCAGGTAGAAGCGCGGCGAGAGCGCCAGCAGGTGATCGTGCAGGCGCTGGCGCAGCCGACGTTCGATCAGGCGCCCGCTGCCGAAGATCATGTGCCGCCAGCCGAAGCGGGCCAGCGCGACGGCCGCGCCGGCGGCCAGGATCAGGCCGGCGGCGCGCGCCACCCCGGCCCGATCGAGCCGCCCCGCCTGCAGCGCGTCGATCACCTGCCCCACCAGCCGCGCGGTGTAGAGCTGGCCGCCATCGGCCACCGCCAGCGCGAGGAGGCCGAGCGCGTAGCGGCCCTTGTATTGGGCCAGCTGGGCGAGGAGCAGCTTCAGGTCGCGGGACATCCGGTCATTTTAGCCGGCGCGGGGTCGGAGTCGGCATGCGGAGGGGGTGAGCAGGCGACGGGCCCGGATCGAGCGTCGATCAGGGCCCGTGCCCGCCATACGGCGTGTGTCGTGAGCTCGGCCGGCGTCAATCGACGGGGATGGCCGGCCGCCGGATCAGCCCCCTTCGCCACCACCCGGCAGAACCGCGGTGAGCCCGATGCTGGTGTCGTAGGCGCCGTTCTGCGCCAGGTTCTCGACCTTGATGTACCAGGTCTCGTTGCCGTTGGAGGTCCAGCGCAAGGTCTCGCGGCCGAGGCCGTTCGGCACGCTGTTGCCCAGGAACTGCACCGCGGCGCCGGTGTCCCGATAGAGCTGCAGGCCGACATAGTTGCCGATGTCGTAGGGCGTCGTGGGGCCGGTGGTGTAGGACAGGGTCAGGTCGTAGGTCTTGCCCGCCTCCGTGCTGCAGCGCAGCTCGCGCGCGGTGCCCTGCGTCAGGGTGGTGCCGGGCGTGTAGTGGATGGCGGAGCTGCTGCCGGCCGGCACGCAGGCGGGGATGACGGCGGCGCTTCCGGCACCCGGCGCGAGCAACCAGAGGCCCCCGGCGAGGACGCTGGCGGCGATGGCGAGGACGGCGAGCTGCGGTCTACGGGTCATGCGAGCACTCCCTTGCAGGTCTTGTCGGGGCGACGCGCGTCACCCCGGCGACGAGGCCCGATCACCCGGATCGGACGCGAGAATCCACCGTGTCGGATTGTAGGCGCGTCTTGCGTCGGGCGCCACCGGCCGACGCATGATACCATTGGACCCGACCCGTCCCACGCAGCCCGCATCCATCGAGAGCCGACTCGCCATGAAACCCAGCACGCCACCGCCCAGCGGGACGGTCACCTTCCTGTTCACGGACATCGAGGGCTCGACCCGTCTGTGGGAACGGCACTCGAGCTCGATGAAGGTCGCGCTCGAACGGCACGATGCCTTGCTGCGTGAGGCCATCGCCGCCGCCGGCGGCCATGTCTTCAAGACCGTCGGCGACGCCTTCTGCGCCGCCTTCGCCACCGCCGACGACGCCCTGCGGGCGGCGCTCGGCGCCCAA
This sequence comes from Caldilineae bacterium, assembly GCA_020634625.1. GTDB lineage: Bacteria > Chloroflexota > Anaerolineae > Epilineales > Epilineaceae > JACKBJ01. The sequence goes on from JACKBJ010000010.1 coordinate 52,544, forward strand.
CAGGCCCTCGCCGCGGAGGACTGGTCGCGCATCGACCCGGCCCTGCCCCCCATCCGCTCGCGCATGGGCATCCACACCGGCGTCGCCACCGAGCGCGACGGCGACTACTACGGCCGCCCGGTCAATCGGGTCGCTCGAATCGAGGCAGCGGGCAATGGCGGGCAGATCCTGCTCTCGCTGGCCACCCAGCAGCTGGTCCGCGAACAGCTGCCCGCCGGCAGCGCCTTGCGCGAGCTGGGCACGCACCGGCTCAAGGACCTGAGCCATCCGGAGACCCTGTTCCAGCTCCTGGCACCCGAGCTGCCCGATGTCACGACCCCGCTGCGGAGCGCCGGCGCACTGCACCCGCGCGACCGGATCATCGTCGACGAGCGACCGGATGGGCCCTTCGCGGGCGCCTCGAACCTGCAGCAGGCGCTGCGGGAAACGCTCGCGGCGCTGCGCGACGACAGCGACTCCCGCACCGTCCTGCTCACGCCGAGTCAGCTCGCCGAGCTCGCAAGCCATCGGCCGGCGAACCTGACCGAGCACCGGCTCGGCCGCATCGCCGAATGGTCGCAGCCCCAGTATCGGCTGGACGGGCGCTTCGTCGAGCTGACCCTGCTCATCGATCGTGGCGAGGAGGTGACCAGCGGGCGCTGGCAGCCGCAGGAGGAGCGCTTCGAGGACCTGCGAGCCGTCCTGCAGGCCATCGACGAGCCGGCCATGGTGCTGCTCGGCCCGCCCGGCGCGGGCAAGAGCACGCTGCTCCGCCGCTTCGAGCTCGACACGGCCATCGACATGCTGCGTCGGGGGGCCACGGACGAGGCCGACGACACGGTCAGCTTCCTCATCCAGTTCAGCCACTACAAGCCGGCGGCTCCGGGCGCGGCCCTGCCGGCGCCGGGCGACTGGCTGGCCGACCGCTGGTCGCGCCGCTTCCCGGACCTGCCGCCGCTCGAGCGCCTGCTCGCCCAGGGCCGGGTGGTGCTGCTGCTGGACGCCATGAACGAGGTGCCGGCCGAGAGCGAGGCCGACTACTACCGGATCGTAGGCCTGTGGAAGTCCTACCTTCAGGAGCTCTTCGCGCAGGCGCCGGGCAACCGGGCGATCATCAGCTGCCGCAGCCTGGAGTACAGCGCCCCGCTCTCGACCCCGGCCATGCGGGTGCCCCAGGTGCGCATCGAGCCCCTGACCGACCCGCAGGTGCGTCGCTTCCTCGAGCTCTACAGCCCAGCGCATTGGAACGACATCTGGTCCCAGCTGGCCGGCTCGCCTCAGCTGGCCGTGCTGCGCTCGCCCTACTTCCTGAAGCTGCTGGTCGATCAGGTGGATGCCGAGGGCGGGGTCCCGCGCGGACGCGCCAGCCTCTTCACCGGCTTCGTGCGCCAGTCGCTGCGGCGCGAGATCGAGCGCGGCAGCCCGCTCTTCCAACCCGGCCGGCTGCTGGACATGCGCGACCTGCGTCGCATCACCGGCTGGCGCTGGCGCTCGCCCTGGGATCTGCCGGAGCGTGGCCTGCTGCTGCCCAAGCTCTGCGGCCTGGCCTACGAGCTCCAGAACAGCCGCGCCGAGAGCAAGGCCTCCCAGGTGCGCGTCGCCTTCGACGAAGCCCTCGATATTCTGGACGACGCGCAGGACGAGGACATCCTGCGCGCCGGAACGGCGCTCTCCGTGCTGGACGAAGACACGGTCAACGACGAGATCCTCTTCATCCACCAGCTCGTGCAGGAGTACTTCGCGGCGCGGCAGCTGGCGCTCGAGCCCCAGCCGGCCGCCGATCTGGTCCGGGCCCCCTGGCGCGCCGCCGATGTCGAGCCGAGCCTGGACGCGGTGGAGGCGCTCATCGCGGCCGCCGATCCGCTGCCCGCCCTGGCGGCCACCGGCTGGGAGCAGACCCTGCTCCTGGCCGCGGCGATGACCGAGGATCCGGACGGCCTGGTCGAGGCGATCGCGACGGCCAACCTGCCGCTGGCCGGCCGCTGTGCCGCGCAGCCCGAGTCTCGGGTGGGCGAGGCGCAGCGCGAGCGGCTTCGGGCGGCGCTGATCGTGCGCAGCCGCGATCCGGAGGCCGACCTGCGCGCCCGCATCGACGCGTGCCGCGCCCTCGGCCGTCTGGGCGACCCGCGCTTCGAGCGGCGAACGGGGCCGGATGGCGAGCACCGCCTGCCGCAGTGCGTCGACTTCCCGGCCGGCGCCTACACCATCGGGCGCGACGACAGCGACGAGCCCGACGAGTCGCCCGCCCATGCGGTGACCCTGGCGGCCTTCGCCATCGCACGCCATCCCGTGACGAACGCGGAGTGGGCCTGCTTCATGGCCGCGGGCGGCTACGAAGACGCGCGCTGGTGGGACACCCAGGCCGCGTTGGCCTGGCAGCGGGGCGAAGGGACGATGGAGGGGCAGAAGAACGTCGAGCGTTACTGGCTGGACATCTATCGCAACGAGCCCGCCCAGCTGGCGCAGCGCCGCGACAGCGGGCTGTTCTCCGAGGAGACGCATGCCCGCTGGCAACGCATGTTGACCCTGGCACCCGAGGCCCTGGACGCCTTTCTATCGCGAGAGCACCCCGGCGGTCGGCTGACCGAGCCGCGCTACTGGCAGGACGAACGCTTCAACCACCCGGCCCATCCGGTGGTTGGAATCTGCTGGTTCGAAGCGCGCGCCTACTGCAATTGGCTGTCGGCGCAGAGCGGCCAGGCGTTCCGGCTACCGACGGAGCCGGAGTGGGAGGCGGCCGCTCGGGGCGCGACCGGGCGTCGCTACGCCTACGGCGACCACTTCGAGCGCAGGGCCTGCAACGCGATCGAAACCCACGTTCGGGGAACCACGCCCATCGGCGTCTTTCCCGCCGGCGACACGCCGGAAGGCTTGACCGACATGACCGGCAACACCTGGGACTGGACGGCCAACGTCGCGGGGCGCAGCCTGGAGTCCATCGACTTCACCTACCCCTACCGCGCCGACGACGGTCGCGAGGATCCGCATGCCGGCGCCGAGCTGGTCCGGGTGGCGCGCGGCGGCGGCTGGTGCTACGGCGCCCCGCACATCATCACCACCATGCGCTACACCCTCTACCCGGATGCCCGCAACTACAACCTCGGCCTGCGGCTCGCGCGCGAGCGCTGATGGAGCCCGAGCGCCGGCGTCGGTTCCCCGAGCCGGTGGGATCCGGCCGGCCTGGCGCCGCGAGTTGGTTTGGCGAGCCCGGCGCCGCGTGCTATATAATCAAGTCTTCCAATTGAGATCCACCGGTTCTCACCTTTCTACCCTGGGCGCTGTCTCGGGGCAAACCCGCGGAAAGGAGTTTCTTGATGCGTGAATACGAAGCGATGTTCATTTTGCAGCCCGGACTGGACGACGACGGCGTCAACGCCTTCGTCGAGAAGGTCAGCGCCGTCGTCACCGAGAAGGCCGGCGAGGTAAGCACCAGCGGCCAGCTCGCCGACAAGCGCGGCAACGTGTCGGTCGTCACCGAGGGCTGGAAGAAGCGGCGTCTGGCCTACCCCATCAAGGGCGTTCGCGAGGGCTATTACGTGGTCCTCGGCTTCAAGGGCTCCAGCGAGACCCTCGACGCGCTCGACTACTCGGTTCGCTACAACGAGGATGTCATCCGCCACCTGGTCCTGCGCACCGACGAGGACTGAGCCGGCAGGCGGATCTGAGGGGGGCACCATGACATCTGGCTTGAACAAGGCCATGCTGATCGGCCGGATCGGCCGCGCCCCCGAGACGCGCTTCACGCCCAGCGGCGTCGCCGTCACCACCTTCGCCATCGGCGTACCCCGCGATTGGCGCGGTCCCGACGGCGAGCACAACCACGCCGTCGACTGGTTCAACGTCGTGGCCTGGGGTGAACTGGCGGAGCAGTGCGGACGACTGCTTGACGAGAACGACTCGGCCTTCGTGGAAGGACGGCTTCAGGTCAGGACCTGGACCGACGCCGAGGGCCATCGCCACCACCAAACCGAGATCGTGGCCGCTCAAGTCCTGCCGCTCGGATCCGGCGCCGAATCGACCGAGGACGACGGCTGAGGCGAGTCGGTCACGCAACCCCAACCCGAGACGACCAACACAGGGAGAAGAACCTCATGTATCGAGGCAGGCGAAGCGGGCCGGGCAGCTCCGATGGACCGCGCGGCCGTGGGGCGAGCGTCCCCAAGGACCCCAAAGAGATCAACTTCAAGAACGTCGATCTGCTCGAGCGATTCCTGGACGACGGCGGCCGCATCCGCTCGCGCCGGCGAACGCGCATCGACGCCAAGAACCAGCGCCGCATCACGCGTGCCGTGAAGCACGCGCGTTACATGGCGCTTCTGCCCTACACCCACGATCACGTTCGCCTCTTCGGCGGCCGTAGCTAACGCGAGGCATCTGAAATGGCCAAACGCGTATCCAAGCGCAAGCAGGAGAAGGTGCTCTCGCCGACCGAGATGCGCCGCAAGCTGCTGATCGAACGCAAGCACCGCGCCGAGTCGCGTGCCGTCTTCTCGGTGCTGATCCCAGTGCTGGTGCTGCTGGCCGGCTTCCTGGGCTACGGCGCCTACGCCGAGCTGTGGCGCACGCCGCGCGAGCCCATCGCCCGCGTCAACGACGAGGCGATCACGACCGGCGTCTTCCAGAAGCGCATCGGCTGGGAGCGGGTCCAGCTCATCAACAGCCTCGAGAACATCCGTGGCCTTGCGCTGAGCACCGACCCGAGCTTCATCACCAACCTGGCCAACCAGCAGCGCAGCGGTCTGGCCTCCAATGCGGTCGATCAGCTCATCGACGAGGCGATGATCCGCCAGGAAGCGGAGTCGCGCGGCATCACGGTCAGCGACCGCGAGGTCCGCAACTACATCATCAGCAACACGCTCGCCTCGGTCCTGCTGGCGCCCCCGCCCACACCCGCGAGCGAAGAACCCGACACGCCCACCGACGAGGCCGCAGCGGGTGACGAAGCCGCGGCGGGCGACGAGGCCGCGGCGGGCGACGAAGCCGCAGCCGGCGACGAAGTCGCGGCGGGCGACGAGGCCGCGGCGGGTGACGAAGCCGCGGCGGGCGACGAGGCCGCGGCCGGCGACGAGGCCGCAGCGGGCGACGAAGCGGCGGCGGGCGACGAAGCCGCAGCCGGCGACGAAGCTGCCGCTGAAGACGAAGCCGCAGCCGGCGACGAGGCCGCCGCTGACGACGAGGCCGCAGCCGGCGACGAGGCCGCCGCTGACGACGAGGCCGCCAGCACCAAGCCCACGGATCCGGACGAAGTCACCGACGAGGATTTCGACGACGCGGTCAAGAACTACCTGGAAGCACAGTTCACGACCGCCAACATCGACCGCGCCGAGTACTTCGACATCGTTCGCCAGGCCGTCTATCGCGAGAAGCTCAACACGGCCCTCGGCGACGAGATCGAAACGACCGCGCCGCAAGCCAATCTGGACTACCTGCTGTTCCGCGACAAGGCGACCGCCGACGCGGCGACGGCGGCACTGTCCGATGGGGGCAGTTGGGACAACGTCACCAAGACCTTTGGCCCTCGCGACGAACCCAGCCCCGACGAGAGCGCGGCGGCCGACGACAGCGCAGCGGCCGACGACAGCGCAGCGGCCGACGACAGCGCAGCGGCCGACGACAGCGCAGCGGCCGACGATACCGCGGCGACTGACGACACCACGGCGACTGACGACACCACGGCGGCTGACGACACCACGACGGCCGACGACAGCGCGACGGCCGACGACAGCGCGACGGCCGACGACAGCGCGACGGCCGACGATAGCGCGACGGCCGATGACAGCGCGGCGGCCGATGACAGCGCGGCGGCCGAAGCGGCCACGCCGGCGCCGACGGCCCTGCCCACACCCGAACCGGAGCCCTACGCCTTCGAGCTGGGTGAGGCGACCTGGTACACCCGCGATGCTGCGCTGCAGCGGTTGGGCCTGAACGATGCCAACGCCGACAAGGTGTTCGAGCTCGAGGCCGGCGCGACCAGCGAGGCGATCCAGGGCAGCCGCGGCTTCTACGTCATCCGCGTGATCGAGAAGGACGAGGCCCGCGAGCTGGAGGCGGCCGATCTCGAGGCCAAGCGTTCGGCGGCGGTCGACACCTGGTTGACCGATCAGCGGCTTTCGGCGGACATCCAGCGCTTCGCCTACGAGGACAAGATCCCGGCGGAGCCGGCCTGGTTCATCAGCAGCTTCGAGCAGATCACCGGGTCCTCCTTGTCCTTGCCGACGCTGGACGTCCCGACGATCGTCACCAGCCAGCCGCCGGTCGACGAAGGCGCCGCGGCCGGCAGCACCGACGGCGGCTGAGCCCGCGCGGCGCGAGCCGCCAGCAGCCACGCTTCTCGCCGATCAACGAGCGCCCGGAACGCCATTCCGGGCGCTCGTCTGTTGTCGCCACCGCTTCGGCAACGCCGTGCAGCCCGTTGCGCCATGTCCGCCCCGCGGGCGCGTGGTCCCTAGGCACTCACGGCGGCCACGGCAGCCGCGGCCGTGGCCGGTGCCGGTCTAGACCGCCGCCAGGCCGCGGGCCAGATCGGCGATGATGTCCCCGGCCGCTTCGATCCCGCAGGACAGGCGCACCAGGCCCTCGCCGATACCCTGTGCGGCGCGATCCTCGGGCGACAAGCCGCGGTGAGAGGTGAAGGCCGGCGCCGAGATCGTCGTGCCGACATCCGCCAGGCTCGGCGCCATTCGGATCATCGACAGGCCGCCCAGGAAGCGCTCGAAGGCCGCCCGACCCCCGCCCGGCCCGTCCGACGGCAGGTCGAAGGCGATCATGCCGCCGTACCCGTGCTGCAGGATGCGTTGCGCGACGGCATGGGTCGGGTGGCTCGCCAGCCCGGGGTAGTGAGTCGCGGCGACCTTGGGCTGCCCGGCCAGCCACTCGGCCACCACCTGGCCGTTCTCGACATGCCGCGCCATGCGCAGATGCAGCGTGCGCAAGCCGCGCTGGGTCAGCCAGGCCTCCTGCGGCGCCAGGTTGCTGCCCACCGCGCGCATGACGCCCCGGGCCGGTTCGACCAGCGCCTTGGGGCCCACCGCCAGGCCGGCGATCAGATCGCCGTGGCCACCGAAGTACTTGGTGGCGCTGTGCACCACCAGGTCGGCACCCAGCTCCAGCGGCCGGCAGAGGTAGGGCGTGGTGAAGGTGCTGTCGACCACCAGCCGCGCGCCGGCCGCCCGCGCGATCTCGGCCAGGCGTGGCAGGTCGGCCGCCACCAGCGTCGGGTTGGACAAGGGCTCGGTGTACAGCACGCGGGTCCCCTCGGGCAGCCCGGCCTCGATCTGCTCGGGCTGCAGGTGGCTGATCCGAATGCCGAGCCGCGACAGATGCTTGTCGATCAGCGTGCGGGTGTTGCCGTAGATGTTGGTGGTGGTCACCAGGCGATCGCCGGCCGAGAGCAGCGAGAGCAGCACGCTCGAGATCGCGCCCATGCCCGAAGCCGCGGCCATGGCGTCCTCGGCACCTTCCAGGCGCGCGACCGCCAGCTCGAGCGCCCGGACCGTCGGGTTGCCTGCTCTCGAGTACGCGTAGATCTCGGGGTCGTCGACGAAGGCTCGCGTCATCAGGTCCAACGTCGGAATGTCGAAGACCGAAGCCTGGAAGATCGGCGGAGAAAGGGGCGGCGTCTGCATGCCCAGGCCGGGCACGTCCGGACCGGCGCCGGCATGCACGCAGGTGGCGTCGAAGGAGTCGGGCTGCTCGTGGCTCATGGCTGCGGTCCCTGGTCGGATGCGAACGGATCGTGGGGTTGGCGGATGGTCCAACCCCTTCGAGACGCGGCGGCGGGCCTCGGTTCCAGGGCGCCCGGAATCGCGCGGCCCTAGAGGTCGAAGATCTGGCCGCGCTCGGGCACCTCGACGTGCTGGAGGCCGGCCTCGCGCAGCGCCGCCGAGAAGGCGAACATCGGCTGCGGCTCGCCATGGACCAGGAAGCTGCGCCGCAGCTTGCCGCCCCGATGCGTCCGCAGCGCCCAATCGAGCAGCTCGTCGCGGTCGGCGTGGGCGCTGTAGCCGTTGATCTTGTCGACCCGCGCTCGGATCTCGTGCTCCTCGCCGAAGATGCGGACCGGGCTCTCGCCCTCCAGGATCCGACGCCCCAGGGTGCCTTCGGCCTGGAACCCGACGAACAGGATGATGCTGTTGGGCTCGTCGGCATGGTTCTTCAGATGGTGCAGGATGCGGCCGCCCTCGCACATGCCCGAGGCGCTGATGATCACCGCCGGCGTCTCGAGCGTGTTGAGCCGCATCGATCCCTCGACCTCGCGCACGTAGGTCAGGTTCCGAAAGCCCAGCGGGTCCTTGTCATCGTCGCGCATCAGGGCGTCGAGCATGTCCTGGTCGTAGCATTCCGGATGCAGCCGGAACACGTCGGTGGCCTTGACCGCCAAGGGGCTGTCGACGTAGATGTCGACCGTCGGCAGCTGGCCGGTCTCCCAGAGCTCGTTGAGCCGGTAGACCAGCTCCTGCGTGCGGCCGACGGCAAAGCTGGGGATGATCAGCTTGCCGCCCGAGCTGCTGATGGTCTCGATGCAGGCCTCGAGCTTCTGCCTGGCCTCGCCCGAGCCCTCGTGCAGGCGGTCGCCGTAGGTGCTCTCGATGATCATGTAGTCGACGTCGCTGGCCACCTCCGGGTCGCGCAGGATGGGCTGGCCGTTGCGGCCGATGTCGCCGCTGAAGACCAGCCGCTCGTGGCGGCCATCCTCCTCGAGGTCGAGCACGACGCTGGCGGCGCCGAGGATGTGGCCCGCGTTGATGAAGTGAACCGTCACGCCGGGCACCGGCGAGAAGGGGCGCTCGAAGTCGACCGTCCGGAAGCAGCGCAGCGCCTCGACCGCATCCGGCTGCTCGTAGAGCGGCTCGAAGAGCGCCTTGCCCTGCGCCTGGCGCTTGCGGTTGACGTAGCGCACGTCGCTTTCCTGGATATGCGCCGAGTCCAGCAGCATGTGGGCGCACAGGTCGCGCGTGGCGGAGGTGGCGTAGATGTGGCCGCTGTAGCCGTTCTTGACCAGGGTCGGCAGGTTGCCGCTGTGGTCGATATGGGCATGCGACAGGATCACGGCATCGATCGAGCGCGCGTCGAACGGCAGGTCGCGGTTGATCGCGAACGCCTCTTTGCGCCGGCCCTGATAGAGCCCGCAATCGAGCAGCACCCGATGGCCGTTCACCTCCAAGAGGTGCATCGAACCGGTGACGGTGCGCGCGGCACCCCAGAACTGAAGCTGCATGATCGGGCTCTCCTCTGCGCTCGGGGCGGTCGATGCATCGACCGCCTATAGTGTGCCACAGATCGCCGGCCGCGCCGTGCCGGCACGCCGGTAGGGCATGCGGTATCATTGACCCCCATGAACCAGGATCCGCGCCCCGAACGGCGCTTCAGCGTCAGCGGCATGGACTGCGCCAGCTGTGCGCGCCAGCTCGAGGCCGGCGTCGGCCGGATCGAGGGCGTCACGACCTGTGCGGTCGATTTCGGCAGCGCGACGCTGCGCGTCGAAGGCAGCGCCAGCCCCGAAGCCATCCTGGCCCGGGCGCGCGCCTTGGGCTACGACCTGAGCGACCCGGATGGGCGCCCGCCGCAGGCCGCCCCGAAGGCCGGCCTGCTGACCTACCTGGCGGCCCGACCCGAGGCCCGGCTGGCGGCGCTGGGCCTGCCCCTGATCCTGCCCGGCCTGCTGCTGGGCGAGCTGAGCGGGCGCCATGCGCCGCTCTGGGCCGCCAGCCTGGCCCTGCTGGCGGCGGCCCTGACCGGGGCGCCGGTGCTGCGCGCCGGCTGGCGCAGCCTGCGCTTCGGCCGGGCCATCGACATGACGGTGCTGATGAGCATCGCCGGTCTGGGCGCGGTGGCCATCGGCGCCTGGGTCGAGGCGGGCATGCTGATGAGCCTCTTCGCCGTCGGCGAGGCCCTGGAGGGCTACACGGCCGATCGCGCGCGGCGGGCGGTGCAATCGCTGCTGACGGCCGCCCCGCGCGAGGCGACGCGCATCCGAGAGGCCGGCGCGAGCCAGGTGCGCGAGGAGATCGTCGACATCGACCAGCTGATTCCCGGCGACTGGATCCTGGTCCATCCCGGCGGCCGGATCCCGGTCGACGGGCGGATCCGCGCCGGCGCCTCCTCGGTCGACGAGGCCGCGCTGACCGGCGAGCCGCTGCCGGTGACGCGCGCCAGCGGCGACGCGGTCCGCGCCGGCACGGTCAACGGCGAGGGCGCGCTCGAGGTCGAGGTCCTGCTGCCGGCGGCCGACAGCACCCTGGCGCGGATCGTGCGCATGGTCGAGCAGGCCCAGGCGCGGCAAGCACCCAGCCAGCGGATCATCGACCGTTTCGCGGCGGTCTACACGCCGGCCATCGTCCTGCTGGCCGGCCTGACCGTGCTCCTCCCGCCGCTCCTCTTCGGCCAGCCGCTGCTCGACCCGCCCGAGGGCGGCCACGGCTGGCTCTACCGCGGGCTGGCCCTCCTGGTGGTCGCCTGCCCCTGCGCGCTGGTCATCGGCGCGCCGGTGGCCACCATCAGCGCCATCGCCAACGCGGCGCGGCACGGCGTGCTCTTCAAGGGCGGCGCGGTGCTCGAGCGCCTGGCCGGCGTGCGCGCGATCGCCTTCGACAAGACCGGTACCCTGACCCAGGGTCGGCCGGCCGTGGTGACGCTGCAGTCCCTGGCCTGTCAGCTCGGTGGCCATGCGTCCGGCTCGGACCGGGCCAGCCTGCTGCCCTGCCCGCCCTGCGACGAGATGCTCGGCCTGGCCATGGCCGTCGAGCGGCGCAGCAATCACCCCGCGGCGCGCGCGGTGGTCGCCGAGGCCCAGCGCCGCGGCGTCGACGACCGCTACACGGCCGCCGAGCGGGTCGAGTCGCTGACCGGCCTGGGCGTTCGCGGCGCGGTGGCCGGCCAGCCGGTGGTCGTGGCCAGCCACCGCTACTTCGACCTGCGCCTGCCGCACGATGCCGAGCACTGCGCCGCCGCCGATCGCGAGGCGCTGGAGGGCCGATCGCCGTTGTTGGTCAGCCAGGGCGAGACCTACCTGGGCCGCATCACCGTGGCCGACCGCGTGCGCGGCTCGAGCCGCGGCGCGCTGCGGCGCTTGCGCCAGCTGGGCCTCGAGGCCCAGGTCATGCTCACCGGCGACATCCGGGCGGGCGCCGAGCAGGTGGCCCTGGCCGTCGGCCTCGACCCGAGCCAGGTCCAGGCCGAGCTGATGCCGGGCGACAAGCTCGCCGCCATCGAAGCCTTGCGCCGGGCCCACGGCCCGGTGGCGATGGTCGGCGACGGCATGAACGACGCGCCGGCCCTGGCCGCGGCCGACGTCGGCATCGCCGTGGCCGGCCCGGAGGGCACGGCCCAGGCCATGGAGAGCGCCGACATCACCCTGATGCAGGGGGACCTGCACCAGCTGCCCTTCGCCTTCCGCGTCGCCCGCGCGGCGCGGCGCGGCGTGATCCTGAACGTGGCCCTGGCGCTGGCCCTCAAGCTGGCCTTCATGGTCCTGGTCCTGAGCGGCCTGGGCACCATGTGGATGGCCGTCCTGGCCGACGTGGGCGGCACCGTGCTGGTGACCCTGCTGGGCATGCGCCTGCTGGGCGCCCCGCGGCCCGAACCGGCGCTGGGCTGATCGCCGTCCCGGGCGCCGGTTCCCGGATCGTCAGCCGATGGTCGGCTTCGCGCCTTGCCAAGCGCCCGGCCATCGGTTAGACTGGCTGAGCCTCGCGTGCTCCTTCCCAAGCGATGCGGGGTGTTTGTTTGGACATTGTCGCATACCGTTTCGCCTCGGTCTTGCGTCATCCCTGGATGACGCGGCCCCTTGCGGGTGGAGCGGTCGGTCGCTCACAATCCATCCTGGTCACCCACAGCACGGGAAAGGTCCCTGTCCGATGCTGGAAACGCGCCTTCGCGAGGCCTCCAACGGCTTTGCGGATGCTGTCGTCAACTTCTGCCAACGCTTGATCCGCACGCCGAGCCCACCGGGCGAGGAGGGTCGGATCGCCGCGCTGGTGGCGGGCGAGATGCGCCGCCTGGGCTATGACGCGGTCGAGACCGACGCGGCGGGCAACGTGATCGGCCAGATCCGCGGCAGCGGCGGTCGCAGCCTGATGCTCAACACCCATCTCGACCATGTCGACGTCGGCGACCCCGAGCGCTGGGCTTCGCCGCCCTTCGACGGCGCCATCGTCGATGGCGCGATCTGGGGCCGCGGTGCGATGGACATCAAGGGCCCCCTGGCCTGCCAGGTCTACGCGCCGGCCGTCCTGCGCGCAGCCGGCATCGTCCCGCCCGGCGATCTCTACGTGACGGCGACCGTCATGGAGGAGGTCGGCGGCATCGGCGCGCAGCTCCTGGCGCGCGAGCTGGCGCCCGACCTGGCCGTGGTCGGCGAGGCGAGCCGTTGCCAGGTCGCCCGCGGCCATCGGGGACGGGTCGAGATCGAGGTCCGCTTCACCGGCCGCGGCGGCCACGCCAGCATGCCGCGGGAGCTGGCCAACCCGCACTACGCGGCGGCCCGCCTGCTGGCCGCCGTCGAGGGCCTCGAGATGGTCGACAGCGACGGGCTCGGGCCGGCGACGGTCTCGCCGACGCTCTACCGCAGCGACCAGAGCAGCCGCAACGTGACGCCGGAGCAGGTGCTGCTGGTGCTCGACTGGCGCACCGTGCCCGACGAAGGGCCCGAGCAGGTGCTCGGACGGGTCGCGCGGCTGGCCGAGGCGGCCTGCGGCGAGGGCATCTCGGTGGAGGTCGGCATCCCGCAGACCGCCTGGCGCACCTACACCGGGCTCGCGCACCCGATGCCGGCGATCTTCCCGGCCTTCGAGCTGCCCGAGACCCAGGTCCTGGTGCAGGCGGCGCGCGAAGCCCTCGAAACCATCTACAATGAAGCCGTGCCCGTTCGCGTCTGGCGCTTCGCGACCGACGGCGGGCACTTCATGGCGGCCGGCATCCCGACGGTCGGCTTCGGTCCCGGTGACGATCGCCTGGCGCACACCACCGAGGAGCGGATCGGCCTCGTTGAGCTGGCGCGCGGGCTTCTCGGCAACGCCGCGTTGTGCGCGCGGCTAGGGGAGGTAGCAATTTGAGCAGCCTGGAGAGCCTTCGTAACGCTTCGACCGGCTCGCGCGTTATCGCGGTCGCTTCCGACGATCCGGAGGTGGCCGGCCTGGACGCCGAGCGCTTGCTCGCATCGCGAGCATCGCAGGGTGACCGCGAGGCCTACGCCGAACTCTACCAACGCTACGTCGACAAGATCTATCGCTACATCTACTACAAGGTCGGCCGACGCGACGAGACCGAGGACCTGACCAGCCAGACCTTCATGAAGGCCTGGGACGCCATCGGCGACTACGAATGGCGCAACCATCCCTTCGGCGCCTGGCTGTTCCGGATCGCGCACAACCTGGTGGTGGACTACCACCGGGCGCGACGCGACAACGTCTCGCTGACCGACGCCACGCCGCAGCTGGAGCAGCGCGCCAGCCGCGACGACCTGAGGCCCGAGCGGGTGTTGGGCGAGATGATCACGATGGACCGTGTCCGCCACGCCATCGGCCGACTGACCGAGGAGCAGCAGCAGGTCTTGATCCTGCGCTTCTTCGAGGGCCTGTCGACCGGCGAGGTGGCCGACCTGATGGGCAAACGCCGCGGCGCCATCCGCGGCCTGCAGTTCCGGGCGCTCTCCGCCCTCCGAGACCTCCTACACCGGGAACACGACGCACTGACATGAACCGCACCGACCGTCACGCGCAGGCGCTGGACGCCTGCCTGGAGCAGATCGAGCGCCACGGCCTCTCGGCCGAGGCCGCCCTCGACGCCTGCTCGCTGACGGTGGAGCCGCCGGCCGAGCTGGCCGAGCTGATCGGCCTGGCCACCGGGCTGCGGCAGCTGCCGCCGGCCCCCGGGCCGGCGCCCGACTTCGTCGCCCAGCTGGCCGAAGCCCTGCGGCTCGCCCCGCCTCCCGCCTGCCTGGCCCCCAGCGAAGCCGACATCGCCGCGCTCGAGGCGCGCCTGGTCGAGGTCGCCGCCGCTGCCCGGGCCGCCGACGCTCCAATCCTCGCGACCGCCACCGAGGCGACGCTGGACGCCATGGCCACCGATACCGCGGCCGAGAGCGCGCAGCTGCCCGGCCTGAGCCAGCTGGCGGCGGCCCTGGCCGGCCTGCCCAAGGCCGAGAATCCCAGCGACGCCTTCGTCGGCCGCCTGGCGCGCACGCTGGCCAGCGCGCCCCCGCCGGCCGGGATGGCCGGCGAACCGATGGCCGAAGCGCTCGCGGCCGGCGAAACGACCGTCTCGGTGGTGCACGCCCTCGAGACCGGCTTGGAGGCCCTGCGGCAGGAAGGCCTGGGCGCCGCGATCGAGACCCAGGACCCGCGCCTGGCCGGCGAGCTGGCGCCGCTGCTGGCGCTGGCCGGCGCGCTGCGCGACATGCCGGCCCCCCCGCGCCCGGGCGACCGCTTCCGGGACCAGCTGGCCGAGCAGCTGGCCAACGCGCCCGAGCCGAGCGCCCTGGCCCGACGCCGTGCCGAGCGCGCCAGCATGGGCTTCCTGCATCGCCTCTGGCGCAGCACGGCCTTCGCGGCGGCGGCCGCCGCCACCGTCATCCTGTTCATGGCGGCCGGGGTCACCTACGCTTCGGCCAACGCCCTGCCGGGCGACCTGCTCTATCCGGTCAAGCGCGCGGCCGAGTCGGCCCGCCTCTGGCTGGCCAGCGACGACGCGCAGGTCAACCTGCACCTGGGCCTGGCCGATCGACGCCTGGCCGAAGCGCTGGCGGTGCCGGCGACGGCCGGCCAGCGTCTGGCCGAGTTCAACCGCGAGGTCACCGAGGCCCTGGTCGTGGCCGACGCCACCATGAGCGCTGGCCTGCCACGCGAACGCGTGGCGGCACCGCTCCTGACCTGGCTCACCGGCGCCCGCGGCCGTCTGATCGACGGCCGGCCGCTGCTGCCGCCGATGGCCTGGCGCGCCTCGCTGGCGCTGATCGACGAAGCCATCCTGGCGCTGCAGAGCGGCCAGCCCTTGTCCTCGGCCCCGGTGCCCCGGCTCTTCAGCCTCTCGGATCGCCTGCTGCTGGCCTCGGCCGGTCCCAGGGATCTCGGGCTGCGCGAACGGCCGGTCGCCCGTCCGCTGCCGGCCCAGCCGGTCGCGCTGGCCGCGTCGGCCCGAGCCGCGGCCCCGCGCCCGGCGCCGATCCAGGCCCAGCCCGGCGCGCCGCCCGGCGCCCGGGATCCGGAGCCGGCCCCGCCCGGCCGCTCGGACAGGCCCCGGCAACCCCGAAACGACCCCGCCCCGGCGGGGCCTTCGCCGGTCGAGCACGCCAGCAACCCGGCGCCGCCCACCCTGCCGGCCCTGATCCTGCCGACGCCGACCGCGGCGCCGACCCGCACCGCCCTGCCGACGACGCCGTCCGAGCCGACGGCCAGCCCGACGGCGCTGCCCTCGCCCACGCTGCTGCCCGCCAGCCCGCCCGAGATCGTCGAGATCGGCTGCACGCCGCGCAAGATCTTCGAGGCCGGCGAGGCCGGCTGCTCGGTCGAAGCGCGCGATCCGGACGCGCCGGACGGCGCCGGCCTGACCTACCGCTGGTGGGTCCTGCCGACCCAAGGCATCATGCTCAAGTCCGACCAGCCGATCGCGACCTACGTGGCCAGCTTCAACGGCTCGGGCCTGGGCGGCAAGGAGACGGTGATCATCAGCGTCGAGATCACCGACGCCGACGGCCTGACGGTCATCGGCGAGACGACCGTCGAGGTCCTGCCCTCGGGCCAGCAGCAAGGGGCGCGCCACTAGCCCCGCCGTTTGCCGGCCGCATCGCGGCCGGCCTTCCTTCGATCCGCAGCCCCTGCCCTCCAAACTGTGCGTATCGTTCGGCGTCCGAAATCAGTTAAGCCTGTCACAACGCCAAACGATGAACCGCCGCCCGTCCACCGGCCGCCCCACCGGCCCCGGACCCCGCCTTGGCGGCGCGAGGAGAGAGGCATGAGCCGTCCGATCACCCCATCGCGGACCGCGCGCATCGCGGCCGGCCTCGGCTGGCTGTTCCTGCTGGCGGCCGCGATGACCTGGGGCAACCAGCAGGCCGCCGCCGCGCCCGCCGAGGAGCGGCCCGACGACACGATCCTCAACGACGAGATCTTCTACGGTCGGCTGCAGAACGGCCGGCCGGGCTGCGCCGGAGCCGAGGACGCGTTGCTGGTCTTCTGCGACGGCGCCGAGACCCTGTCGGTCCAGAGCCTGCCCGGCGTCAACCTGCGCACGCTCTTCGGCCAGAGCGTCGCCATCCGCGGCAACCTGCTCGAATGCGGCAACGGCGAGCGCTACATCGCGCTCAACAGCATCGAACCGACCCGGCGCTGCGAGCCGCAGGCGACGGTCGAGCCGCCCCAGCCCAACCTGGCCCTGCACGCGCCGGTGGTGGCCAACACCCACATCGAACCCAACCTGGCGCAGAACGCCACCGACGGCGACCTGCTGAGCTACTGGTACGCGCCGGGCCGGGACGCCTGGATCTACCTGGACCTGGGTCCGAACATCGACCCGGATGGCGATGGCGAGCCGGCGGCGACGACCTTCAACGAGGCGCGTCTGGTCTGGGGCGAGCGCTACGCGGTGCAGTACGGCATCTACGTCTTCGACCCCGTCGAGGGCCGCTGGGTGCGCATCTATCAGAAGAGCGACGGCTCCATGGACGAGACCATCAGCTTCCCGCGCGCCCTGGGTCGCTACGTGCTGCTGCAGCTGGCCCGATCCAGCGCGCCGGAGGGCGGCTACGCGCTGCGCGAGGTCGAGCTCTACGGCATCGACACCCCCAACCTGACCCTGGGTAGCCAGAGCAACGCCTCCAGCGCCCAGGCCGGCATGCCGGCCTGGCAGGCCGTCGACGGAAACGAGCGCACGGCCTGGGCCTCGGAGTCGGGCGATCTCACGCCTTGGATCTACGCCCGCATCCCCTCCGGCGCCGCCTTGACCGAGTTCCGCCTGCTCTGGGACCAGGCCGCCATGCCGGCCATGTTCCGGGTCGGCTTCTACCAGGACGGCGAGATCAAGATCTGGTCGCAGCGCTTCCAGTCGACCAACGCCAGCCAGCGCCTGGCCTGGGGCCAGCCGATCGAATGCGAGGCGTTCTACGTCTACGTCGAGCAGACCGGGGCGGCCGGCTTCGTTCAGCTGCAGGAGCTGGCGCTCTACGGCCCGGCCGGCGGTCGTCCGCTGGGCAGCGGCCTGGATCGCGCCGAGGCCGAGCGTTTCGGCTGGCCCGGCTTGATCCCCCGGCTCATGCTCGGGCTGCGCCAGGTGTCGGAGCGCCCCGGCGCCTGGCCGGGTCGGATCCCGGCCCCAATCCCGGCCGACGCGGCAGCCTGGCCCGACCCGCGCGACTGACGCGCGCGCCGCGCATGGGGCGCCGGCGCGAGACCGCCTGCCGCCGAGCCCGGCCGCGCTACTCGCGTTCGGCCGAGAGTCCCAGCCAGGGCAGGAGCAGGTCGACCCGGGCCGGCGGCTCGATGGTGAAGCTCCAGGGGTTGGGCACCGGGCCACGGCCGAGCGGGGCGCCGGCCAGGTCGGTGGCCTGGATCCGCAGCGTATAGCGCGTCCCCAGCACGAAGGGCTGGGCATGCCGCAGCGAGACGCTCTCGCCGCTGGGCGCCCAGGCCGGCTCCCAGAAGCTGGGGGGCAGGGCCGGGCTGCTGGTGACGACCAGGCTGGCCGGATCCATCGCCTCGTTGAAGCGCAGCACCAGGGTCGTGGTCGGACCCACGTCGACCGCGCCGTCGGCCGGCGTGGCGAAGACCACTTGCGGCGGCACGCTGATGACCAGCCCGGCGTGTCGCAGGTAGCGCCGCGCCTGGTCGTCCTCGATCGCGGCCTCCAGGCGCAGGGCGGCCTCGCCGAGCGCGAGGTCGACCTCGGCCTGGAACTGGATCCGGGCCGTCGCGCCCGCCTCGATCGCCCCCTGCCAGATCAGCTGGCGCGTACCCGGTGACCAGGCGCCGGCGCCGCGTCCGCCGTCGACGACCAGCGAACCGGCGACGAACTCGAGGCCGGCCGGCAGGTCGACCGCCGATTCGATCGCCAGGCCGTTCTGGGGACCACGGTTGACCAGCTCCAGGGTCACCGTCACCCGACCGCCCGGCTCGATCACATCCGGGGCGACCGCCAGGCGCGAGGGCACCAGGTCGAAGGGCGGGTCGACCGCCGGGACCCGGGCCACGAAGACCTGTTGGCGCCGGCCGGGGTTGTCACCCAGATCGGCGGTCGAGGGATAGAAGGGGTAGTCGTAGTCGAGGCTGCTGGCCAGGCCGATGTAGTCGCCGATGAAGCCGGTCTGGGCATCGACCATCGGCAGGTTGATCGAAGGGTCCCAGGTCTGGGCGCTGACGCGCAGGTTGGCGCCCCAGGTCGCACCGCCATCGTAGGATCGCACCATGTAGGTGTCGATGCACAGGTTCGCGCGACCGACATGCGCGCGCGGGATCCAGGGCAGGTCGGGGCAGGCCAGGCGTCGATCGTGCCAGGCCAGGGCCACCCGGCCGTTCGGCGAGACCGAGACCTGGGGCTGGAACTGGTCGGCACCGCCGTCCACCGGGTCGTCGTTCATGCGCCGTGGCGCGTCCCAGCTGGCGCCGCCGTCGCTCGAACGGGCCAGCAGGATGTCGGCGTCCCCGCCACGGTAGTCGGCCCAGGCCACGAAGAGCTGGCCGCTGGTCGGGCTGACGGCGAAGGCCGGCAGCGAGGCCGGCGCGCGAAAGATCGTGTTCGGCAGCTGGAAGGGCAGGCTGACCGTCTCGGCCGCCACGGCCGGCGCGCCGAAGCTGGCGCCGCCGTCGTTCGACTTGACCCACTTGATGCTGCCGCGGGCCGCATCGCCGAAGATGGTGTCGCCATAGATCACGTAGACCGTGCCGTCCGGGCCGACGGCCGGGATGGAGCCTTGCAGGTTGCCGCGCGCCAGCTCCAAGGGTGGCCGGCTCCAGCTGGCGTTGCCGTCGCCGCTGCGGCTGAAGACGATGCGCGCCGGGTTGCCCACGTCGGTCCAGCTCATGTAGACGTTGCCGGCATGGGGGCTGGTCTCGGCCAGGTCCATGTCGCCCACGATCCACTGCTTGTCGGTGGTGGTGCTGCGGTCGACGACCGTCGGCAGGCTCCAGGCACCGTCCTTGGCCTTCTTGAGCATGTCCAAGCCGGTCGGGCCCCGGGTGAGCAGGGTGAAATAGCCGTTGCCCAGGTGGTCGAAGGTGTTGACCGGGTCGCTGGTCAGGCTGTAGGCCTCGATGCCGTCCGGCTGCGACTGGCTCCAGCTCAGGCCGCCGTCGAAGCTCTCGAAGACGCCGGTGTAGAAGCCGTAGCGCTCGGGCGTGTGAAAGAACTTGGAGCTGCCGATCAGGTGCTCGGGATCGATCGGGCTGGCGGCGAGATGCACCTCGCTGAAGTCGGTCACCGGCCGCGAGGCGCCCTGGGTCTCGCCGTCCCGGCTGACCTGGATGTTCTCGGGGATGCCGGGTCCGGCCGATTGCTGCAGGCCGGCCGGGCGCTCGGCCAGCGGCCGGAGCGGTCGCGGCGGCTCCAGCGGCGAGGCCAGCGCCACGGCGGCGCCGGCAGCCAGCAGGATCAGGGCGAGCGAAGCGGGACCGGAAGCGCGCATGGGACATCCTCGTGGGCTGCGTGAGCCGGCGACCGGCCGGTGGGGCGAGACGGTTCGCCGGGTCGAGATCGGCCCGACCCGGGCCAGACGGGGTGGAACGGCGAAGCGATTCGCCGACCGCGGATGATCACCGCTGCCGGTTCAGAACGCAAATCGAGCCCGCGGCGTGACCGCGCGCAGCGGCGGATATGCTACCATCGGGCCATGCCCATCTTCGAGTACCTGTGCCCCGACTGCAACCGGATCTACAGCTTCCTCTCACGCCGCGCCGGCGAGACCCGCGAGCCCATCTGCCCGCGCTGCGGCTCGACCGACCTGCGCAAGCAGGTCTCGGGCTTCGCCTTCAACCGCGGCGCGGCCATCGCGCCGCCGGGCGACGCGGACGCCAACCCGATGGTGGATCGGCTGGACGACGCGCGCGTCGAGCGCGAGATGGGCAAGCTGATGCGCGATGCCGAGCAAATGGACGAACGCGACCCGCGCCAGCTCGCGGCCATGATGCGGCGCATGAGCGAGCTGACCGGCGAGCCCTTCGACGCCGGCATGGAGGAGGCGGTCCGCCGCCTCGAGGCCGGCGAGGATCCCGAGCGCGTCGAAGAGGATCTGGGCGAGGCGCTGGACGGGCCGGCGGGGATGATGGGCGGCCCGGCCGCTGCGCCGACGCGCGACAGCGGCCTCTACGAGCTCTGACGGCGGAGCCCACCATGCCCATCCGACCCGGCGGCCGGACCCGCGTCCGCGTATACCGCGTCGATGCCGGACAGGCGCTGGCGCGTCCCGACAGCCTGGCCACCGAGGAGCCGCTGGAGATCCGCATCGAGACCACCGGCCGCGCCTTTCGGCTGGCGGTGACCATGCGCACGCCGGGCCAGGACTTCGACCTGGCGGCCGGCTTCCTCCACGGCGAGGGGGTGGTCGCCTCGGCCGGGGACATCCGCCGGCTGGCCTACTGCGCCGACGCGGAGCTGACCGAGGAGGAGCGCTTCAACGTGGTCACGGTGACCCTGCGCCAGGGCTTGACGGTCGACCTGCGTCAGCTGGAGCGGCACTTCTTCACCACCAGCGCCTGCGGCGTCTGCGGCAAGGCCAGCCTCGACCAGCTCGACCTGCGCGGTCTGGCGCCGGTCAAGGACGGGCCGCGGGTGACGCCGGAGCTGCTGACCAGCCTGCCGGCCACCCTGCGCGCCGCCCAAGGGCTCTTCGAGGAGACCGGCGGCCTGCACGCCGCCGGGCTCTTCGATACCCAGGGCCGGCTGATCGCCCTGCGCGAGGACGTGGGCCGCCACAACGCCCTGGACAAGCTGATCGGCTGGGCCCTGCAGGAGGGCCGACTGCCGCTCTCCGAGCACATCGTCCTGGTCAGCGGCCGGGCCAGCTACGAGCTGCTGCAGAAGGGCCTGGCGGCCGGTCTGCCCATCCTCTGCGCCGTCTCGGCCCCCAGCAGCCTGGCGGTCGACCTGGCGCGGCGCTTCGGCATGACCCTGGTCGGCTTCCTGCGCGACGGGCGCTTCAACGTCTACACCGGCCTCGAGCGCATCGCCTTGGCGGAGGGTCCGACATGACCGTCCTGCAGGCTCAGGGCTTGGGCCAGTCCTTCGGCGAGGTCGACCTCTTCGCCGGGGTCACGGTCAGCGTGGCGCCGGACGCGCGCATCGGCCTGGTGGGCCCCAACGGGGTCGGCAAGACCACCCTGCTGCGCATCCTGGCCGGACAGATGTCGGCCTCGGCCGGCCGCTTCGACCTGGCCCGCGGCGCCCGCATCGGCTATCTGACCCAGGAGTCGGCGCATGCCTTCGGCGCCGGCCAGCGCGACATCCAGGCCGAGATGCTCAGCGTCTTCGAGCCCCTGCGGGCCGAGGAGGCGCGGCTGGCCGAGCTCGAGGCCAGCATCAGCCGCGGCGAGGGCGGCGACGAGGCCGTCGAGCGCTACGGCGACCTGCAGGCGCGCTTCGAGCTGGCCGGCGGCTACGACTACCCCATCCGCATCCGCCGCACCCTGACCGGCCTGGGCTTCGAGGAGTCGAGCTGGGGCCAGCCGGTGGCCCAGCTCAGCGGCGGGCAGAAGACCCGGCTGCAGCTGGCGCGGCTGCTCTTGGAGTCGCCGGACCTGCTGATCCTCGACGAGCCGACCAACCATCTCGACATCGAGGCGGTGGAGTGGCTCGAGGGCACCCTGGGCGGCTGGCCCGGGGCGCTGCTGGTGGTCAGCCACGACCGCTACTTCCTCGACCGGGTGGCCAACACCATCTGGGAGATGTTCGGCGGCGGCATCGAGACCTACCGCGGCAACTACAGCGCCTACGTCGGCCAGCGCGCCGAGCGCTGGGCGCTGCGGCAGCGGGCCTACGAGGAGATGAAGGCGCACTTCGAGAAGGAGCTGGACTACATCCGGCGCAACATCGCCGGGCAACGCACCCAGCAGGCCAAGGGCAAGCTCAGCCGCCTCTCGCGCGAGGTCGAAGCGGTGCACGCCGGCGGCCTGGCGGTGCTGGACCAGATCCGCTCCAAGGGCTGGCTGCAGGCCACCGCCGGGCTCGACATGGAGCGCCCTTCCGACCGCCCCAACGAGGTGGCGCGTCGCATCGGCGAGCTGCGCCCGCCCAGCGGCGGGCCGCCACGCTTCAACCTGCACTTCGCCGGGGGCCCGCGCGGGGGCGACTTCGTGCTGCGCAGCCGCGACCTGGTGGTGGGCTACGAGGGCCAGGCCCTGCTCTCGCTCGACGACATCGAGCTCGAACGCGGCGAGCGGGCGGCGCTGATCGGCGGCAACGGCACCGGCAAGACGACCTTTCTGCGCACCCTGCTGGGCCAGCTGCCGCCGGTGGCCGGCGAGCTGCGCCTGGGCGGCGGCCAGGTCATCGGCTACTTCTCGCAGGCCCACGAGAACCTCGACCCCGGGCTGACGGTGCTGGAGTCGATCGTGGCCGAGTCGGGCCTTCAGGGCGGCGAGGCGCGCAGCTACCTGGGCCGCTTCCTCTTCTCGGGCGACGAGGTCGACAAGCGGGTCGCGACCCTCTCCGGCGGCGAGCGCGGCCGACTGGCCCTGGCCATCCTGGTCCGGCGTGGCGCCAACCTGCTGCTGCTCGACGAGCCGACCAACCACCTCGACATCCCCGCCCAGGAGATGCTCGAGGCCGCCCTGGAGGCCTTCGAAGGCACGGTGATCCTGGTCAGCCACGACCGCTACCTGGTCCAGCGCCTGGCCAGCCAGATCTGGGCGGTCGAGGACGGTCGCCTGCGGATTCACCCCTGGGGCTACGCCGAGTACCTGGCGGCGCGGCAGGCGGGCGCGGATCGGGATGGGGCCGGAGCGACAAGCCGGAGCGGCGACGGAGCGGCGCGCGGCAGCAGCCGGGGCGAGGATCGGAAGGAGGCCTCGGCAAGCGCCGGCTCGGAGGGCTCGACCGCGAACGGGACGCCCGACGATGCGCCGCCGGCGCTCAGCAAGAACGAGATCCTGCGCCGCGAGATCGAATCGACCGCCATCGAGAGCCGCATCGCCCAGCTGGAGGGCCGGCTGGCCGAGCTGGAAGAGACGCTGCAGGAGGCCGGCGAGGAGGGCGACTACGCGGCCATCGGTCGCCTGGGGGAGGCGCACGCCGCGCTGCAGGCCGAGATCGACGGGCTCTTGGAGCGCTGGGAGGCCTTGGCGGCGGAGATCGGCTGAGCGCGGACGCCTGCCGCCGGCCGCGCCGGCCTGGCATGCCGCCCGAAGGCGAGCGCCGATCGCCCCGTTGGCGCCGCCCTAGAACGGCTCGACGTAGATCGGCTCCTGGTCGACCTGCAAGATGATCGAGCCGAAGCCGATGTAGACCGTGGTGCCGCCCAGGTGGTCGGTCACCAGCAACCGGCCGGTCCAGCCCGTGAACATGCTGCTCTTGAAGCTCATGAAGCGGAGGACCGGCGGGAAGCCACGTCGGCCGATGGCCTCGCCCGAGTCGGTGAAGGCTACGATCGTGGACGTGCCGGAGCCGGGCGCGGCGAAACGGTAGGCCTCGATGCGCCGGTCACCGGTATCGGCCGTCCCGAAGGCGGTGTCGAAGACCAGCCCCTCGAGCTGCTCCTGGGCGGTGCGGAAGGCCAACCAGGCGGGCTTGGTCTCGTTGTCGCTGGAGACGCTGTAGCTCGGCAGCGGGTTCGGGCTGCAGGCCTGCGCCTGCTGGTAGATCGAGAGCGAGCGCAGCAGCCCGAAGGTCAGCCACTCCAGCGGCTGCGCGCAGGCGCCGCTGCGATGATCCTTGCCGCTCTGCCAGAGCAGGGCCGGCACCCCCGCGGCCATCGCCCGCGCCAGCTCGCGACCCGGATAGATCGACTGCAGGCTCTCGCTGCGCTCGAAGTCGAGGTCCTCCGGCGCGCTGGCCAGACCCAGCTCGGTGACGGCCAGGGGCCGGCCGCGCAGGTCGTAGACGCCGTTCTGGTAGAGCTGGTTCTGGCGCAGCTCGGCCAGTTTGGCCGACAGCTCCTGGTTGTAGGGCTGCGCGCCGTCCCAGTTGTTGCGCAGCTCGTTGAAGACGTGGACGCCCATCCAGTCGAAGAAGGGCCAGCCGGGCTCCCCGCCATGCGCCTGGTGCAGGCTGCCCAGCACGTTCGAGGCGAAGGCGTAGTCATGGGGCCCGACCGGAGCGTAGCCGGTCTTGTTGTGGAATCGGTCGTAGGCCAGCCCGCCGAAGACCACCGTCGCCCGCGGGTCGGCCGCCTTGATGGCCAGGTAGGCCGCGCGCAGCAACAGGCCGTAGTCGGCCGCGCGGCTGCCGCCGAAGCAGCTGCCCCGATGGGGCTGACCGCCGGCCATGCTCGGGTCGAAGTCGGGCTCGTTCTCGATCTCCCAGTAGCCGATCCGCCAGCTCCCCGGCACATCGTCGACGCCATCGCCGTCGTAGCGCTCGACCAGGGCCGTGATGAACGCCTGGTAGCGTTCGAGGGGCACGAGGTCGACCGGGCCGCAGTCGTCCGAGGCCGCCCAGACCGGCCGGGTGTAGACCAGTCCGAAGGGCGCGATGTCCCGCGTGCCGAGCGCCGCCACCTCCGCGTCGATCGACGCCCACTGGTAGGTCGGCGGCAGCGTGTTCGAGGGCTCGATCTCGGCCCAGCGCAGCTCGATCCGCGCCCGGCGCGCCCGGGCGTTCTTCATCTGTGTCAACACGCCGCCGCTGGCCAGATCGGCATCCGAGAGCTGCACGCCGAAGAGGCCGGCATCGGTTGGCGCTCCGACGACCGTCGGCGTCGGCCCGATCGTCGCCGGCGGGCTGGCGGTGGGCGTCGTCGTCGGTGACGCCGTCGATGTCGCGGTGGCCGTCGGCGTCGGCGTCGGTGTCGGCGTGTGCGTCGACGTCGGCGTCAGCGTCGGTGTCGACGTGTGCGTCGGCGTCGGCGTCAACGTCGGTGTCGACGTGTGCGTCGGCGTCGGCGTCAACGTCGGTGTCGACGTGTGCGTCGGCGTCAGCGTCGGCGTCGGCGAATGTGTCGGCGTCGATGTGAGCGCCGGCGTCTGCGTCGGCGTCGCGCTGGCCGCGACGGTGACGGTGATCCCGGGGGGCGGGCTGGGGGTTCGCGTCGCGGTCGCCGGCACGAGCGTCAGGGTAAGGGTCAGCGGCGGTGTGCTCGTGATCGGCGGCGTCGGGGTCAGCTCGAGCGTCGGGCTCGGCATGGGCGTCGCGCTCAGCGTGCCGGTGACGGTCGGCGTCACGGTCGAGGTCAGGCCCGGCGTCGCCGTCAGCACCGGGGTCGCCGTGAGGGTGCCGGTCACCGTCGGCGTCAGGGTCGAGGTCAGACCCGGCGTCCCGGTCAGCGTCGGCGTCGCGCTCAGCGTGCCGGTCGGCGTCGACGTCAGGGTCAAGCTCAACCCCGGGGTGACGGTCAGCGCCGGGGTCGCCGTCAGGGTGCCGGTCACCGTCGGCGTCAGCACCGGGGTGGCCGTCAGGGTCGGCGTCGTCCGGGGGGTCGGGGTCGCCGTCATCGGGAAGGGCGTGAAGGTGACCGTCGGCTGGGGCGTGAAGTTGGAGGGCGTGAGGGTCGGCGTCGCGCTGGCGCTCGAGCCCGGGGTCACGGTGGCACCACCGGTGGGCGTCGCCGTCGATCCGCCGACCGCGGTCGGGCTGACCCCAGGCGTCACGCCGGGGGTGACCTCGGCCGTCGTGCGCGCGGTGGGCGTGGTCTCCTGGGTGGGGGTGCTCGCGGGCCGCCGGGTCGGCGTCGGCCCCGAGCCCGGCAGCTGGCAGCGCGCCGAGGCGGGTGTCGACTGCAGCGGCGCCGCGGCGGAACCACCCGGCGGGCTCGCGTTGGGCAGCAGGGGACCGACGGTCGCGCGCTGGACCATGCTCGGCAGGTAGAGGCAGAAGGGCACCGACTGGGCCCGGGCCAGCGGCGTCGAGGCCGCATGCGGGGCGACGGCCGTGGACAACGCGGCCAGGGCGAGGCCGCGGATGAACAGGGCGATGGCCCCTGACTTCGAAGGACGAGGCATGAGAACGGCGGGCCCCCAGCGTCGGTCGGGTAGCAACGGGATACGAACCCAGGGCTTGGATTCGCGCAGGCTCATGACGCTAGCGGCCGAACGGCGTTACGTCCAATCCCGGCCGGCCGCGGCGCCTGCTTCAGTCGGGACGGACGTAGACCGGCGACTGTTCGATCGTGAGGACGATCGAGCTGCCGCTGCGGTAGGTGGTCACACCGCGATAGTCGGTGACGGCGATCCGACCGGTCCAGCCGGGCAGGACCGATGCGTCGAAGGTCATGAATCGGCTCAGCAACGGAACGCCACGTCGGCCGAGTCGCTCGCCGTTGTCGGTGAAGGCCACGACCGTGTAGGCCCCGCTGACCGGGTCGCGGAGGCGGTAGGCTTCGATGTCGGCGCTACCGGTCAAGCCCAGGCCCAGGGCGCTCTCGAAGTCGAGCGCCCCGATCTGGGTCTGGGCGGTGCGGAAGGCCGCGTGGGCCAGCTTGGCCTGGTTGTCAGCGCCGACCACGTAGCCGGTCAGCGGGTTGGCCGGACAAGCCCGGGCGGCCTCGTACACCGCCATCGACTTGATCAGGCCGAAGGTCTGCCAGTCGTAGATGTTGCTGCAGCTGCCGGTGAAGCGGTCCTTGCCGATGAACCACATGACCGCCCGCACGTTGGCGGCCTTGGCCCGCGCCATCACCTGGCCCGGGTAGTGCGCCTGCAACGTCTCGTTGCGCAGGGTCCACTGATCGGCCGGCGCGCTGGCCAGACCGACCTCGGTGATGGCCAGCGGCCGCTCCCGCAGATCGTAGACGCCGGCCTGGTGCAGCTGGCTGTCGCGGAACTCGGCCAGCTTGGCGCTGAGCTCCTGGTTGTAGGGTGGCGTGCCGTCCCAGCTGTTGCGGTAGTCGTTGTAGACGTGCACCGCCATCCAATCGAAGTAGGGATAGCCGGGCTCGGCGCCGTGGACCTGGGTCATCGCGGTCAGCACCGTGCCGACGAAGTGGTAGTCGAAGGGCCCGGACGGGCTGTAGTCGAGCTTGTTGTAGAAGCGCTCGTAGGCCACGCCGCCGAAGATCACCACCGCGCTCGGATCGGCGGCCTTGATCGCCAGCCAGGTGGCGCGCAGGTGCTCGGCGTAGGCCGCCGCCCGCGCGCCGCCGAAGCAGCTGCCGTGGTTCGGCTCGCCGCCGCTGTTGAGCGGATCGAAGTCCGGCTCGTTCTCGATCTCCCAGTAGCGGATGACCGGCGAGCCGGGCGCGTCGGCGATCCGGTCGCCGTCGAAGCGCTCGACCAGGTCGCCGATGTAGCGCTGGTAGGCCGCGATGGGCACCCGGTCGATCGGCCCGCAGCCATCGGTGGAAGCCCACTCTGGCCGGGTGTAGAGCACCGCCACCGGCAGGATGCCGGTCTCGTTGAGCTCGCGGATCGCCGGGTCGATGACGTGCCAGTCATAGGCCGGCGGCGAGGCCAGGCTGGGCTCGATCCAACGCCACTGCACCGGCAAGCGCGCGAAGCGCGTGCCGGCTCCGAGCATGGCGGTCGCCACCGCCGGCGACTCGGCCTCGTCGGCGAAGAGCTGCACCCCGTAGGCGCCGGGCAAGGCCGTCGCGTAGGGTGTCGGCGTGTTCGTCGGGGTCGGGGTGTTCGTCGGCGTCGGCGTGTTCGTCGGCGTGTTCGTCGGGGTCGGCGTATGGGTCGGCGTCGGCGTGTTGGTCGGCGTGTTCGTCGGCGTCGGCGTGTGGGTCGGCGTGTTCGTCGGAGTCGGGGTCGGCGTGTGGGTGGGCGTATGGGTCGACGTCGCGGTATGGGTCGGCGTCGGCGTGTTCGTCGGCGTGGCGGTCGGGGTTGCGGTCGGCGTCGAGCTGGACGTCGGCGTCGCGGTGAGGCTGGGTGTCGGGCTCGGCGTCGGCGTGACCGTCGGGGTCGACGTCCGGGAGGCCGTCGGCGTGATCGAAGGGGTGGGGGTATCGGTCAAGGTCCCGGTCACGCTCGGGGTCGGGCTCGGGGTCCGGCTCGGCGTCGGCGTGACGGTGGCCGTATCGGTCTGGGTCGGTGTCGGCGTGAGGGTCGCGGTGGGGCTCGGCGTCGCCGTGTGGGCGGCCGTGCCCGTCTCGGTCGGCGTCGCCGTGAGGGTCGCGGTGGCGCTCGACATCGGCGCGAGCGTCGGCGTGAGCGTCGCGGTGGCGCTCGGCGACGGCATGCGCGACGGATCGGCCGTCGCGGTCAGGCCGGGCGTCGGCGTGGCGAGGAGCGTGCCCGTGACCGTTGCCGTCGGGCTGAGGGTCGGCGTCGCGCCGGGGCTGGCGGTCGGCGAGACGACGGCGGTCGCCGTGAGCGTCAGCGTCGGCGTCGCGGAGGCCGTGGCCGTGAGGGTCGGGAAGGGCGTCAGGGTGGCCGTGCCGGTGGTCGTGAGGGTCGCGGTGGCGCCAGCCGTCGCGACCGGCGTGAGCGTGGCCGATACGACCGGCGTCGGGGTCAGCGTCGACGTCGCTGGGATTCCCGTCGCCGCGAGGGTCGGGCTCGCGTCGGCCGTCGGCATGGCGCTCGCGGTTGCGCTGGGCGCCGTCGCGCCCAGGGGCGTCGGCGTCAGCGCCGGCCCCAGCGTCGCCGTCGGCGCACTGGTCGGGGGTCGCGCATCGGCGCGGCAGCGGTCGACCGCCACGGACTGGGCCGGTCGCAGGGCGCCTTCGGCCGCCGGCGCGGGGCCACGGCCGGGCTCGCGCTGCACCAGGAACGGGAAGAAGGCGCAATGGGACGGCGCCTGCGCCGCCGTGCTCCGCGGCTGGCCCGCCGCGGCCGAGAAGGCCGGCAGCAACAGACCCAGCGCGAGCAAGGCCATTCCGCGCCGCCTGACGCGGCGCGGCACTGACATCCGATCAACGCTCCGCTGCATGTCGATAGGGGGTTCCCGATTCCAATCGTTCGCGCCCCGCTTCGAGGCCGCACGAAGACCGACGACCGCCCGGGGTCGCCGCATCTCTCCCCAGCATTGACGTCGACCAGACCCGGTCCGTCACGCGGACTCGGAATATTCGGCGCAGGTCGAGCCGGCACGATATACTTCCGGAATGAGCCGAGAACGATTATACCGCAGCCAGGCGATCGTCTTACGACGCCAAGACTACGGCGAGGCCGATCGCATCTTGACGCTGTATACCCGCGAACACGGCAAGGTCAACGCCATCGCCAAGGGCGTGCGCCGGATCACCAGCCGCAAGAGCGGTCACGTCGAGCTCTTCACCCAGGGTCAGCTGCTGCTGGCCAAGGGCCGCAGCCTGGACGTGCTGACCCAGGCCGACACCATCGAACCCTTCGCCGCCCTGCGCGAGGATCTGGTTCGGACCACCTATGCCTATCACGTGGCCGAGCTGGTCGATCGCCTGACCGAGGAGGGCAGCCCGAGCCCGGCCGTCTTCGACCTGCTCGCCGGGGCGATGACGGCGCTCTGCGAGGCCGAGGACCCCTCCCTGGTGGCGCGCTACTTCGAGCTGCGCCTGCTCGGCCTCTCGGGCTACCGCCCTCAGCTCTTCAGCTGCGTCGTCTGCGGCGAGGCGCTGGGCGAGGCGGGCAACGCCTTCAGCCCGGAAGCCGGCGGCGCCGCCTGCCCCCGACACGCCAGCCAGCTCGGCGACGCGATCGCCTTGGACGCCAGCGCCTTTCGCGTCCTGCGCTTCCTGCAGACCCGCGACTGGGTCATGGCCAGCCGAATCGACCTCAAGCCCAGCACCCGCGGCGCGCTCGAGCGCGTGATGCACGCCTATCTGCGCCACCTGCTCGAGCGCGACCTGCACGCGACCGGCTTTCTGAGGAGCCTGCGCTCCGCCATTCCCCACATCACCGAGGATCCTCGATCATGACCACCGAGCACGCGCTGACCTTCCAGGATGCCGTCCGCCGGCTGGAGGCCTACTGGGCCGACCAGGGCTGCGTGATCTGGCAGCCCTACAACGTCGAGGTCGGCGCCGGGACCATGAACCCGGCCACCTTCCTGCACGTGCTCGGCCCCGAGGCCTGGAACGTGGCCTACGTGGAGCCCAGCATCCGACCGGACGACGCCCGCTACGGCGAGAACCCGAACCGCATGGGCCGGCACCACCAGTACCAGGTGATCCTCAAGCCCGACCCGGGCGACCCCCAGAAGCTCTACCTCGACAGCCTGGCGGCGATCGGCATCGACCTGGACACGCATGACGTGCGCTTCGTCGAGGACAATTGGGAGCAGCCGGCCATCGGCGCCTGGGGCCTGGGCTGGGAGGTCTGGCTGGACGGCCTGGAGATCACCCAGTTCACCTACTTCCAGCAGGTCGGCTCGGTCGACCTCGACCCGGTCGCGGTCGAGATCACCTATGGCCTCGACCGGATCCTCATGGCGGTGCAGGACGTGGCGCACTTCAAGGACCTGCGCTGGAACGCGCAGGTCACCTACGGCGACGTCCTCTTGTCCAACGAGGTCCAGAGCAGCACCTACTGGTTCGAGCTGGCCGACGTCGAACGCCTGCAGACCGTCTTCGAGGCCTACGAGGCCGAAGCCGAGCTGGCTCTGGCGCACGGCCTGACCCGACCGGCGCACGAGTACGTGCTCAAGTGCTCGCACATCTTCAACATCCTCGACACCCGCGGCACGGTCGGCGTGACCGAGCGGGCGCGCTTCTTCGGCCGCATGCGCAAGCTGGCGCGCCGCGTCGCCGAGGCCTACCTGGCCGAGCGCGCCGCGCTCGAGTACCCGCTGGGCGAGGATCCGACCTCTCGGCACTGGGTGGCCGGCGCCGCCGCGGCGGACACGGCCCCGACGCCGGGGCCCGACACCGAGCCCGGCTCGCTACCCGAGGGCCCGGCCGACCTGGTGATCGAGCTGGGCTGCGAGGAGCTGCCCGTCGCCGACCTCGACGCGGCGGTCGCCGCGCTGGCCGAGCGCGCGCCGGCCCTGCTGGCCGAGCTGCGACTGGTCCATGCCGGCCTGACGGTCGGCGGCACGCCGCGCCGGCTGGTGCTGCAGGTGGCCGGCCTGGCCCCGCGCCAGACCGACCTCGAAGCGGAGGTCGTCGGCCCGCCGGTGCAGGCGGCCTACGACGCCGAGGGTCGGCCCACCCAGGCCGCCGAGGGCTTCGCCCGCAGCGCCGGCGTCACGGTCGCCCAGCTCACCCGGGTCGAGCAGAAGGGCATGCAGCGCATCGCGGCGGTCAAGCGCGAAGCCGGCCGGCCGGCGGCCGAGGTCCTGGCCGAAGCCCTGCCGGCCCTGATCGCCAGCCTGCCCTTCGCGCGCGGCATGCGCTGGAACGCCAGCGGCCAGACCTTCTCGCGTCCCCTGCGCTGGATCCTGGCGCTGCACGGCCAGGCGCGCGTGCCGCTCGACTTCGCCGGACTGCAGGCCGGCCGGAGCAGCCGCGGCCTGCGTCCCCACAGCCGTCGGCTGCCGGTGGCGGCGGCCGAGGACTACCGCAAGGTCATGCGCAGCTGCGGCATCCTGATCGACCCGGTCGCGCGGCGCGCCGAGGTCGCCCGACAGGTGGCGGCGCTGGCCGAGGCGGTCGGCGGCCAGGTGCCCGACGAGCCGGACCTGCTGGACGAGGTGACGAACCTGGTCGAGCAGCCGCGCGCCATCCTGGGCGACTTCGAAGCGGCCTACCTCGAGCTGCCGGACCCGGTGCTGATCACGGTCATGAAGAAGCACCAGCGCTACTTCCCGGTGCTCGACGCCGCGGGCAAGCTCATGCCGCACTTCATCACGGTAGCCGGCCGCGCCTCGATCGATCCGGACGCGGTGCGCTACGGCAACGCGGCCGTCATCCGCGCCCGCTTCGCCGACGCGGCCTACTTCTGGAAGCAGGACCAGCGGCGCAAGCTCGAGGACTACACGCCCGACCTGGCCGGCCTGAGCTTCCAGTCCGAGCTGGGCTCGATGCGCGACAAGGCCGCGCGCCTGGAGCGCCTGGCGCCCATGCTGGCCGCGCGGATCGGCCTCTCGGAAGCGGAGGCGCGGCACACGGCCCGCGCCGCGGCCCTGGCCAAGAGCGACCTGGTCACCAGCATGGTGGTCGACTTCAGCTCGCTGCAGGGCGTGATGGGCAGCGAGTACGCCCTGCGCTCGGGCGAGCCGGCGGCGGTGGCGACGGCCATCCTCGAGCAGTACCTGCCCAAGGGCGCCGGCGACGCCCTGCCGGCCACCGGCCCCGGTACGGCCCTGGCCCTGGCCGACCGCTTCGACAGCCTGGTCGGACTCTTCGCCGCCGGCCTGGCGCCCAAGGGCGCCAACGATCCCTACGCCCTGCGCCGCGCGGCCCTGGGCATCACCCGCATCCTGGCCGAAGGCGGCCTCTCGCTCGACCTGCGCCAGGCCGTCGACGAGACTGCCGCCGGCCTGCCCATCCCGCTCTCGAGCCAGGCGCGCGCCCAGGTGCTCGACTTCCTGGCGCGCCGGCTGGAGGTCCAGCTGCGCGAGGCCGGCCATGCCGCCGACGCCGTGGCGGCCGTGCTGGAGCGCCAATCGCAGGATCCGGCCGCCGCGCTGGCCGCCCTGCGAGCCCTCGAGGCCGCGGTCGCCGACAGCGGCTGGTCCGAGACCTTGACCGCCTACGCCCGCTGCGCGCGCATCGTGCGCAGCGCCGAGGGCATCGCCGACCGGGTGGACGCCGCGCGCTTCGCCGAGCCGGCCGAGGGGGCGCTGCTGGCCGCGGTCGACGCGGCCGAGGCCGGGCTCGACCGAAACGACCTGGCCGCCGTCCTGGGCGCCGTGGCGGCGCTGACGCCAGCCATCAACGGATTCTTCGACGCGGTCCTGGTCATGGCCGAGGACCCGGCGGTCCGGGCCAACCGCCTGGCCCTGGTCGCCCGCGTCGCCGGCCTGCCGGACGCGGTGGCGGACCTGAGCCGGATGGAGGGCTTCTAGGCGATGATCACCCACATCGAGGACTTTTTCGCCAAGGGCTGCGGGCGCTGCGATCGCTTCGACACGCCCGACTGCTCGACGAAGCGCTGGCGCCAGGGCCTGGCAGACCTGCGCCGAGTCTGCATCGCGGCCGGGCTGGTCGAGACCGTCAAGTGGGGCCATCCCTGCTACATGCACGCCGACCGCAACGTCGCGATCATCGGCGCCTTCCGCGACGACTTCCGCCTCAGCTTCTTCCATCCCGCGCTGATGAAGGACCCCGAGGGCCTCCTGGAGAAGCAGGGACCGAACACCCAGCACGCCGATTGCATCCGCTTCACGGACGATGCGCGCGTGACGCAGCTCGGGCCGATCATCCTCGCCTACCTGCGGGAAGCGATGGGCTACGCCGAGGCCGGCATCACACCCCCGAAGGTCGAACGCGCGCTCGAGCTGCCCGACGCGCTGACCGAGGCGCTGGCCGCCGATCCCGAGCTCTCCGAGGCCTTCGACGCGCTCACACCGGGCCGGCAGAAGAGCTACGCGATCCATCTGAGCGCGGCGAAGAAGCCGGAGACGCGCGTGGCGCGGATCGCAAAGCTCCGCGACAAGATCATCGCGGGCAAGGGCGCCCTGGAGCGGTGGCCGTAGGTGCCGTCACCCGGCCGCTCGCAGCGCCATGCCCTCGCGTGCCGCTCACTCGAGCAGGCTCAGCGCAAAGTCCAGGCTCTCGAGCACCTCGGGACCCGTCTCCTCGCGGCGCATCTGCTCCAGCAGCGCCCTGGCGCCAGGCACCTTGCAGCGAGCGGTCGCCACGGCGGCGAAGCCTCGCACCGCAGGGTCCGGATCGGCCCGCGCCCGCTCGAGCAGGGCGACGACCTCGGCGTCGTCGTATCCGTGATGGCCGATGGCGATGAGGAGCTCCGGCTTGAGGTCGGTCTCGCCGGCCGAGGCGTAGCGCCGGACGAGCGCCTCGCGGATCTCCGCATCCGGCTCGTAGAGCAAGAAGAGCGCCCGAATCGCGGTGCCCGCGACCTCGGGGTTCGGGTCCTCGATGGCTCGCAGCGTCGCGCTGCGCAGCACGTCGTCGGCCGGCCAGTCGTAGGGCAGGGTCTTGCCCAGATTCCGATGCGCGTCGGAGTTCTGGCTGATCGTCCGCAGCGACCATGAGGCTGCGAGCCGCACGTTCGGGTCGGGATCCAATAGCCCCGCGGCCACGGCTTCGGCGGTATCGGACCCGCCGAGGTCCGGTCGGTTGCCCGCGAGCTGCCGGTACGCGCCCATCCGGACCGATGCCTCCGGGTCCCGAAGCTGCGGCGCGATGGTCGCCAGGTCGAACTCGCCGGCCGGGATGGTCCGGTCCTTCTTGATCGCGACGCCGTCTTCGAAGACCACGGTGAAGCGGAAGCCATTCGTCTCGAAGTCGCGATCACGCCAGGAGTAGAACCGCCGGTCGCCTTCGACCGGCGCGGACGGAATGCCCTTTCCACCGACCACGCCCTCGACCTCCTCGAGGCTCATGCCCAGCTGGATGGCATCGAACGCCTCCTCCCTCAGATCCACCCTCGGCTCCGGCCGACGCTGATAGGCCTTGAAGAGCAGGAGCGCGAGAATCGGGACCAGCACGAATGCCGCGGCGCTCCCGATGGGTCCAGGCGAGGGTCGTCGAGACCTCGATCGCGTCGGCACCGGCGTCGTCTCGACCTCGCCG
Source organism: Caldilineae bacterium (assembly GCA_020634625.1). Taxonomy (GTDB): domain Bacteria; phylum Chloroflexota; class Anaerolineae; order Epilineales; family Epilineaceae; genus JACKBJ01. Next base: position 87,150 of record JACKBJ010000010.1, read on the forward strand.
GCTCCTTCCGAGCGGTCCGGCCCCGCATCGATCGATGCGGGGCGAACGTCGCCGCCTGCCATCCGGGCCACCGACTCGACGAGGTACGCGGTCCCGCTACCGAAGCCGACGAACAGCCCCAGCAGTCTCGGCATGAGCGACGCGTCGAGCCCCAGAGCTCTGCCGTCCAGCAGATGTGCCGGAGGGACGCCGACAAGCAGGCTCTCCAGCGCGAACACCGAAACGCTCACCAGGGCCAGCAGGGCGGCCCAGCCCAGCAGACGGCCGAGGCCTCGACTGGGCAGTCGGCGCGCCCATCGAATCTGCAACCAGCCGGCCAGGAAGCCGGCGGGCAAACCGACGAAGACGCCTCCCAGCACGAACATCCAGGCCAGGTAGGGAAAGGCGGCGTGGAGGGAGTCCCATCCGACGTCGTTCAACATCGTGATCGTCACGGCCAGGCCGGTCGCCAGGAAACCCGCCAGCAGGCCGGCGGTCAGGGTTGCGCGCCTCGTCGGCGTCACTCGGTCCATCACGCGGCTCCTTGCTCGATGCATCGATAGATCCCCCCCGTTTTGGGGCCCGGCTGCCTTCGCGCCGCCGGGCCCCTCGAGGACGAGGAAGGCGTCTTCAGCGCAGCGCGAACGCTTCCACCAGGGCGTTGCCGGTACCGCCGTCGCGGCCGCGGACGATGGCGGTGTAGGCGCCGGGCGCCAAGCGCAGCAGGGCCGCCGGCTCGCGCGGGTCGGCCGGCGCCAGCGCGCCCAGCTCGGCGGCGCCCGGGCATGCGCTCCAGTCGTCGCAGGTCAGGATGCGCTCACCCTGACCGTTGTAGATCTCCATCCAGGGGTCCTCCATCGCACCCGGCACGCCGCGGCGCGTCAGGTCCGGCCCGATGCCGCGGAAGACGACCCTGCCGGGCGCGTCGCGGACGATGAGGCCGCCGATCATGACCTGGTCGCCCGTCAGGACCTTGCCGCGGGTGGAGATGTTCGACAGGACGCCGTTGCCGCCGGCGTGGAAGACCTCCACCAGGCCGACGCCGGTGCCGCCGCTCTTGCCCCGCACGATGACCGTGTAGGCGCCGGGCTCGAAGCGCACCTTCAGGGCCGCCTCGCGCGGGTCGGCCGGCGCCAAGCCACCCAGATCGGCCGCTCCGGGACAGGTCATCCAGTCGTCGCAGGTCAGGATCCGGGCGCCGGACGCGTCGTAGACCTCGATCCAGGGATCGAGCAGGGCGCCGGGCACGCCGCGGAGGGTCAGGTCCGGGCCGATGGCGCGAACGAGGACGTCGGCCGCGCCGCCGGCGACGATGAAGCCGCCGATCAGGACCTCGTCGCCGGTGCCGACCCAGGCGCGGGTGGAGATGTTGACCAGCCGAGCCGAGGGCGTCGGCACGGGGGTCGGCGTCGGGCTCGGCGGCACCGCGTCCGGCATGCGCAAGGCGTAGGCCACGCCGCCTTGCTCGCGCAGCGTGCCGTCCTCGCCCCGCAGGAGCTGCGCCACCTCGACGTCGTAGGCTTCGCCGGCCGCCGGTGCGTCGCGCCGAAGCTGTGGATCCACGGCGTCACGCGCGTAGCGCAGGCCCAGCTCGATGGACTCACCCGGGGCCAGGGTCAGGCCCTCGATCAGCGCCCCGCCGGGCTGGTCGACGATGACAGCCGAGCCCTCCGGCGCGATCCGGAAGCCGCGGCCGGGGCCACCCTGGGCCTTCCAGCGGTCGCCGATCGCCGCCGGCATGTCCAGGTCCAGCCGGCCGCCGGCGAAGAAGTCGGACCCGGCCAGCCCCTCCACCGACCGGATGCGCACCGCCAGCTCCTGCTCCACCGCGCCGAGGTTGCGCAGGATCACCGGGTGACGCGGGCCGACGCTTCCGACGATCAGCCCTTCGACCTGGACGTTGCGCCAGGCGATGTTGTTGTTCCAGCGCGTGTTGTGATCGACGTCCGTGGTCTCGTCCCAGATCGCGTCCGGCGCGGCGGCCTCGATCCGCGCCAGCAGACAGGCATGGAGCAGGTCGCCATGGGGCGGGGTCGGCGGCAGCCAGGGCAATCCGACCACGGTGGATTGGCCGGGATCGAGGCTGAGATCGACCGTCGCGCCGATCTCGGTCCAGTCGCCGTTGGTCGTGCCCGGCTCGCTGCCCGGCACCGTGTTCCAGCCCAGGCCCAAGGCCGCCTTGGCCCAGTACAGGTGCAGGGTGCCGGTGGCCGGCAGCTGGCCGATGTTCTGGACGCGGACGCAGACGGTGATCGGGAGCCCAAGGTCCATCGGGTTCTGCGGCACCGGGGTGGCGCAGGCGGCGTGCGGGCTCTGCGGGTCGTAGATCGTGTTGCGCACCCAGATGGCGCGGCTCTGCCACATGGGCTGGCCGATCATGCCCGTGTCCGGTTCCAGTCCGGTGTCCAGCTGCGTGCCTTGCGGCACCGTATGCGGCGTGTCGTCGATCCACAGGTCGGGCCGCGGCTGGCCCAGGAAGGCCCAGGATGGGGGACCCTTCGGCCCGGGCTCGGTGTAGGGCGGCATCGGCCCGCAGTCGTAGCGCAGGCGCAGCTCCAGGCTATCCACCCGGCCGTCGTCCTGCACGTAGACATCCAGCCGGCCGGTCTGGTTGATCGCCTCCAGGAGCGTGTAGGATTGGCTCAGGTCGCGCGCCAGGACCGGCGTCTTGCCCTGCCCTTGCAGCCAGTTGCTGGCCAGCCACCAGTTGACGCGCGCCGCCGGGCTCGCGCCGGCCACCAGGGCCGAGATGGTGTCGTTGCTGCCGCCCTGCGTGCCATGCATCACCAGCTCCAGGGCGGCCACGTGCATGCCAGGCCGCTGGAGGCCGACGAAGCTGTCGGCGAAGACCCGGTCGATGGTCGCATCGCCGTAGCCCTTGAGCGCCGGGAAGTTGCCGGCGGCAAGGAGCTGTTGCAGCTCCGCGCTGGGCTGGGCGTCACGCGCGCGCGCCAGGTCGACCCAGTCGCCACAGCAGGCGTGGAAGGTACGCAGGCGCAGACCGTAGATCGTCGTGTCGTCCTGGGTATAGACGTCCAGGCGGCCGCTGGCGTTCATCGCGGCCAGGACGCCTGGATCGTTCACCTGGATGGTGAAGCCCTTCGCGAGGCCGCCCGGCAGCCAGCTGGCGCCGAGGTTCGGGCTGGCCTGGCCGGCATCGTAGAACCAGTGCTGTGCCGGCGGCGTCGGTGAGCCGTCGGCCACCAGAGCGAAGATGGCGTCGTTGTCGGAGCCGCTGCCGCCGGGCTGGGCCAGCACCGTCAGCTCGGCGGCGGTGATTCGCGTGCCCGGCCGAGCCAGCTGGTCGAAGGTGTGGCCGACCGCCATCTGCGTGGTCGCATCGCCAAAGGCCTTGCGGCGGTTGGGCGTGAAGCCGATGGCCGTCAGATGGGCGTCCAGCGCGCTCCCGATCTGGCTGCCGGGCGCCGCGTGCGTTGCCCAGTCGTCGCAGCAGACGTAGCGCAGGCGCAGGAACATGCGCTGCACGGTCGTATCGTCCTGCACGAAGACGTCCAGCCGACCGTCGTCGTTCATGGCCGCCAGCACCGCCTTGGCGTCCACATGCAGCTGGGTCGTGATGGTCTTGCCCGGGTCGCCAGCACTCCAGGGGAAGCTCTTGGATGGCAGGCCGCTGCCCGTGTCGAAGAACCAGCCGACCCGCGGGCTGCTGGGCCAGTCCTTGCGCGCCACCAGGATGTGGAAGGCGTCGTTGCTGGCGTCCCAACCGCCCGGCTCGGCCACGATCGTCAGTGCGGCCTCGGCGATGCGCATGCCGGGTCGTTGCAGGCCGGTGAAGGAGTGAGCCACGACGCGGTCGGTCGCCGGGTCGCCCAGGCCCTTGCGCTTGCCCGGAGCGATGCCCGCCTGGGCCAGCAGGGTCGCGAAGCCGGCATCGGGCTGGGCTTGGGCCACCGGGATGTCGATCGTCTCGTCGCAAGGCGGCGCCGCGACACGCTCGGCGCTGCTCAGCCAGCCCGCGACGCCGTATCCGCCGGCCGCCAGCAGGCTCCCATCGTCGAGCAGGGTGGTCGTGTGCAGCCGGCGCGCATCGTTGAGCGGCGGGCCTGCCGTCCAGCGATCGGACCACGGCTCGTAGGCTTCGGTGTCGGCGCGCGGGCTGTTGGTGTCGCCACCGACCACCAGCACCCGGCCGTCGGGCAGCAGGGTGGCCGTGTGATGGCGGCGCGGGTGGGCCAGCGGCGCGGTCTCGACGACGCCATGCGTCTGCGGGTGATAGCGCTCGGCCCGTGGCGGGAAGCCGAGGCCGCCGCCACCGTCGCCGCCGATCAGCAGGACATCGCCGTCGGGCAACAGGGTCGCCGTGTGGAAGCCACGCGGCGTCGTCAGCTGTGCGACCTCGGTCGCGGTGCCCTGCGGGTTCACGCGCTCGATGCTGGTCAGGCGACCCCCGGCGCCCGCGCCGCCGGCCACCAGCACACTACCATCCGACAACAGCGTGGCGGTGTGATACTCGCGCGCCCTGCTCAGGGCCCCGATGGCGTTCCAGTGGTCCGCGACCGGATCGTAGACCTCGATCGAATCGAGGAAGCCCGGGTTGCCGCCGCCCAGCACCATCACCCGGCCGTCGGGCAACAGGGTAGCGCTGTGAAACGCTCGCGGCGTGACCATGGCACCGGTGGGCGTCAGGCTGTCGTCGGCCGGGTCGAAGATCAAGGCGGTGTCTGGATAGCCCTGGCCCATTCCCCCGTCTCCGCCGGCGATCAACACCCGCCCGTCGGGCAGCAGCGTCGCGGTGTGGCCGCGGCGCGGCGGGCGCAGGCTCGTCAGCGCCTGCCAGATTCCACCGACCGGATCGTAGCGCTCGATCGAGCCCTCGGCCGGATCCGCGGTGGCGTCGCCGCCGGCACCGATGGCCAGCACGCTGCCGTCCGGTAGCAGGGTGGCGGTGTGGCCGCCACGGGCCGTGGCCAGCGCCCCGGTCATCTGCCAGGGTCCGAGGGGCATCCCGGCCGGAGCGGCGCGTGAGCCCTCGGCCCCAGCGGCCAGCATCGTCAACAGCACGAAGATCGCCACCGTCAAGGTCGCGCATCGGGTCCGGAATCCACGTTTCGCGTTCATGCTCTGCTCCTTTCTGCCGCTTGGGCGATGCCCGAGGCGCCATCGCGAAGCTTCGCGTCGCCGGGATGCTCGGGCTCGAGATCCATGCCCAGAGCCTAGCGACCGGTCGTTCCTTCTGCGTTCCCTGAGCGCTCCGCCACGGATCTTCGGCCACGTTTCGCCCCCGTTCCAGACCTCCCGGCGGCAGGCTATCCTCGACGCCGTGGCGCCACCCTGGCATCATGCAGGGCGCAGCGGGGTCGCTCGTTGGTCGATACACGCTCGGATCATGGAGGGTTCACATGGCGGAGCAATGGGTCTACCGCTTCGATGACATCGCCGCGGCCGAGGCCTCGGTCGGCGGCTCGTGGGACGCAACCCGGGCGCTGCTCGGTGGCAAGGGCGCCAACCTGGGCGAGATGACGCGCGCCGGCGTGCCCGTGCCGCCGGGCTTCACCTTGACCACCCGGGCCTGCAACGCCTACCTGTCCGCCGACGGCCAGCTGCCCGAGGGCCTCTGGGAGCAGGTGCTCGAGGCGCTGCAGGCCATCGAGCAAGCCACCGGCAAGCGCTTCGGTGACCCGGCCAACCCGCTGTTGGTCTCGAGCCGTTCGGGCGCCAAGTTCTCGATGCCGGGCATGATGGACACCGTGCTCAACATCGGCCTCAACGACGAGACGGCCGCCGGCCTGGTGGCCGCCACCGGCGACCCCCGCTTCGTCTACGACCTCTACCGCCGGCTGCTGCAGATGTACGGCTCGGTGGTGATGGGTGTCGACGACGCGCTCTTCGAGGAGGCGATCCAGGAGGTCAAGGACGCCCGCGGCCTGCGCGACGACACCGAGCTGACGGGCGAGGACTGGCGCGGCCTGACCGAGCGCTTCAAGCAGGGCGTGGCCCGCCTGACCGGCCGGCCCTTCCCCGAGGCGCCCGAGGACCAGCTGCGCATGGCCATCGAGGCGGTCTTCAAGAGCTGGAACGGCCGGCGCGCCGTCGACTACCGACGGGCGGCCGGCATTCCCAACGACCTGGGCACCGCCGTCAACATCCAGACCATGGTCTTCGGCAACATGAGCGCCGACTCGGGCACCGGTGTGACCTTCACCCGCGACCCGGCCACCGGCGAGAAGGTCCTCTACGGCGACTACCTGATGAACGCCCAGGGCGAGGACGTGGTGGCCGGCATCCGCAACACCCGCCCGATCGCGAAGCTGGCCGAAGACCTGCCCGAGGTCTTCGAGGAGTTCCGGGTCATCTGCGACCGGCTCGAGCAGCACTACCACGAGATGCAGGACGTCGAGTTCACCATCGAGCGCGGCAAGCTGTGGATGCTGCAGACCCGCAACGGCAAGCGGACCTCTCGCGCCGCGGTGCGCATCGCGGTCGAGATGGCCCGCGAGGGGCTGATCGAGCCCAAGGAAGCCGTCCGTCGGGTCAAGCCCAGCGACATCGACTTCTTCCTGCACCCGCAGTTCGACGCGGCCGCGCGCAAGGCCGCGGCCGACCAGGGCCGGCGCCTGGCCTCGGGCGTCAACGCCTCGCCCGGCGCGGCGGTGGGCGTGGTGGCCTTCGATGCCGACACGGCCGAGGCCTGGGGCAAGGCCGGCCGCGACGTGATCATGGTCCGCGTCGAGACCAAGCCCGACGACGTGCACGGCATGCTGGCTTCCAAGGCCATCCTGACCAGCCGCGGCGGCGCCACCAGCCATGCCGCGGTGGTGGCCCGCCAGTTCGGCGTGCCGGCCGTCTGCGGCGCCGAGGCGCTCGCCATCAGCGTGGCCCGGAAGCGCTTCACGGCCGGCGACGTGACGGTCGTCGAAGGCGATACCATCTCGGTCGACGGGACCTCGGGCGAGGTCTTCCTGGGCGAGATCGCACGGGTCATGCCCGAGATGGACGACCCGCACATGACGGCGCTGCTCGGCTGGGCCGACGAGATCCGGCGCCTGGACGTCTGGGCCAACGCCGACACCGGCGCCGACGCCCAGCGCGCGCGCGACTTCGGCGCGCGGGGCATCGGCCTCTGCCGCACCGAGCACATGTTCTTCGAGACCGATCGCCTGCCGATCGTGCGCCAGATGATCATGGCCGGCGAGGACGAGGCCGTGCGCCGCGAGGCCCTGGACAAGCTCCTGCCGATCCAGCGCGAGGACTTCCGCGACGTGCTGTCGGCCATGGACGGCCTGCCGGTCATCATCCGCATGATCGACCCGCCGCTGCACGAGTTCCTGCCCGGCCACGACCGCCTGGTCGACGCCCTGGCCCGGGCCGAGGTGCGCGGCACCGACCCCGAGGAGACCGAGCGCCTGCGGGCGCTGCTGGCGCGGGTCAACGAGCTGCGGGAGGCCAACCCGATGCTGGGGCTGCGCGGCGTGCGCCTGGGCATGATGTTCCCGGGCATCATCGTCATGCAGGTGCGCGCCCTGCTCGAGGCGGCGTGCCAGCTGGCCCGCGAGGGCCTGACGGTCAAGCCGGAGATCATGATCCCGCTGGCGACGCACCTCAACGAGCTGACGGCGATGCGCGAGATCGTCGAGACCACGGCCGAGGAGGTCTTCGCGGCCCAGGGCAACCGGGTCGACTACAAGTTCGGGACCATGATCGAGATCCCGCGCGCGGCCCTGGTGGCCGATCAGCTGGCCAGCGAATGCGAGTTCTTCTCCTTCGGCACCAACGACCTGACCCAGACCGGCTACGGCATCAGCCGCGACGACGCCGAGCAGCGCTTCCTGCTGGCCTACGTCGAGCGGGGCATCCTGCCGGCCAACCCCTTCCAGACCCTCGATCAGGAAGGCATCGGGCAGCTGGTGGCGATGGCGGTACGGCGCGGTCGCCGGACCCGGCCGGGCATGGAGATGGGCGTCTGCGGCGAGCACGGCGGCGACCCGGACTCGATCCACTTCTTCCACCACGCCGGCCTCGACTACGTCAGCTGCTCGCCCTTCCGGGTGCCGGTGGCGCGGCTGGCCGCGGCGCATGCGGCGCTGGAGGAGCCCGCGGGCTGAAGCGGCCCGTTCGGCCGAGGATCGGGTTCGCGTTCGGCGCGAAGCCCTGGTCGCGTGGCATGCGCGGCCAGGGCTTCGGACGCCTGATAGGACGCGCCCGCGCCACGCACCGGTTTCGATCCGTGGCGGTGCGCCGAGTTCCGGCGCAGGGCGAGCTCAGGCGTTCTTGCCTCCGGCCATGAAGCGGTCCACCGAGCGAACATGCGCCTCGGCCGCCCAGAGCCCCGGAAAGAGCGTCCGCTCGAAGTCGAGGGCCTCGGCATAGGGCAGGTCGCGCCCGGCCAGCAGCAGCTGCTTGACCGCGCGCACGGTGCTCGGGTCGGCGGCGGCGATGTCCTCGGCCAGGGCCAGGCCGGTGGCGTAGGCGCGACGCGGCAGGGTCACGTGGTTGACCAGACCCAGCTGCAGGAGCTCGGCGGCGCTGTAGGGCCGAGCGGCCAGCAGCATCTGGGCCGCCCGGGCGTGGCCCACCAGGCGCAGGAGGCGCTGGCCGGCGCCCCAACCCGGCACCAGGCCCAGCTTGAGGTGCACCAGGCCGAACTTCACGTCCTCGCTGACCACGCGCAGGTCGCACGCCAGGGCGATCTCGCTGCCGCCGCCCAACGCGAAACCGTCCACGGCGGCGACCGAGGGAATCGGCAGCCGCTCGAGCGCCAGCAGGGCGTCGCCCATGACCCGCGCCAGCCTAAGGCCCTCGTCGGCGCCCAGCCGGGTGTGCAGGGCGTGCTGGTCGCCGCCGGAGCAGAAGGCGCGGCCGCCGGCGCCGGTCAGCACGACCACCCGCGGGCCGTCGGCCGGATCGGACCCCGTGGCGGCGCAGCGGCGCCCGAGCTCGGCCACCGCCTCGGCGAAGCGCTCCATGGCCGGCCAGTCGAGCGCGTTCAGCCGCTGGGGCCGGTTGAAGGTGATGCTGCTGATGCCCGAAGCGGCGTGCTCGACCAGGATGGGCGCTTCGAACTCGGACGGGCGCTCGATGGACCGCTCTTCCATCACATCCCCTTTGCGCCCGCGGCGGCAGGGCCGGACCCAGGCTCGCGATGTGGTAACGATTTCATTAAGTATACACCAGCGCCCGAGGCGCGTCAGGTTGCCGCGCCGAGCGGTCCGGCCGGCCGGCCGGGCGCGCCGGGTCGGGCATCCGGCCTCAGCCCACCGCTCCGACCTCGATGCCTGCCGCCAACAGGGCGTCGATGCCGGCGCGGTCGGAGGACCAGGGCGCGCTGGGCGCCATGGTCATGCGGCAGAAGCCGATCAGCGTCGCGTCGTAGTTCACGCGCCAGCCGGCGAAGGCCTGCCAGGCCCGATCGAGGTCGGCCACCAAGGGCACGCCGTCGGCGGCCAGGATGGCGCAAGCGGCGTCGAAGTCTTCCCGGCTGACGGAGATCGGGTCGGCGGGAAAGTGCGGGTCCGGGTTGTAGGCCAACGCGAAGAAGTCGGCGATCCGGCGCAAGGCGATGTAGCCGGCGCGCAGGCAGAGCTGGGCCTGCACGTCGGTATGCGGAAGGTCCACCAGGGCCAGGCGCAAGGCCGCGGCGTCCAGAACGGCGCCCGCCGCCGTGACCCAACTGTGGTCGGGCTGCGGCGAGCGGAAGAAGACCAGGGCGGCCAAGGAGGTGTGGCTCTCCTCGATCTCGGCGAACCAGACCTCCCAGGTCACCCACATCTCGTCCAGGCGCTCCATGCGCCCCAGGCGGTGGAAGCGACGGATCATCTCGAGCGCGCTGGGCGGTGCGCCCGCCCGCACCTCCAGCAGGGTCACCGCCTGCTCGCGTCGTGCGAAGGCGCCATACATGGTCGGCAGGTAGGCGATCAGCAGGGCGACCAGGATCAGGCCGATGGTCGACTCGCTGAAGGTCAGGATCATCGGCGCCACGCCGTCGACCCGCTCGAAGCCCAGCGTGAAGAGCGACGAGCCGCTCTCGACGAAGGCAGCGTAGAGCGGCCGCACCCCGACGGCCCAGAACATGGCCATGTAGCCGACCAGGATCATCGACAGCCAGACCGGCAACAGCAGCATCAGGCCCAGCGGGGCGAAGAAGGCCATGATCCGATCGCGCTCGGCATAGCTGGCCTTGCGCCGCACGCGCCGGTCGAAGCCGCGCCGCAGGAGCGTGAAGAGCAGGCGCGTGATCCGGTCGCCCGCGCTGCGCGGCAGGACGAAGGTGCGCAGGGCCGAGCGCAGCGCGTCGAAGACCAGCAAGAGGCCGGCCAGGAAGCCGAGTGCGCGCAGCAGCATTGCGACCAGGGTCAGCTCGGTCGATGGCGGTAGCATGGGTCGGGATTATCGGGCTCGAACGGGCGCGGTCAAGGACGCGATCCGGCGGACGCGGGTCCGCGTCGAGCCGCCGATCCTTCGCGCGACCCCTCGATCGGGGCCTGCGGTCGATCCAGGAGGCGCAGCTTCTCGGCCCGGCTCAGCCGCTTGAAGGCATGCTCCGCCCGCGCGGCACGCGACCGATCCGGATAGGGCCAGCTGCCGACGCAGCTCAACGGCCCCCGGCCGCGCGTGTAGCGCGCACCGGTCCCCGCCTGGTGCTCCGCCAGTCGGCGCTGGAGATCCGTGGTGATGCCGGCGTAGAGCGTACCGTCGGCGCAGCGTAACACGTAGAGGCACCAGCGGTCGGGGGGCCCCGCGTCGCCTGGCGCGACCATCGGCGCCGTGACGCCCGGCCTCGGCTCAGCCATCCGCTTCGTCGTCCCGAATGCCCCGCGCCGCCATCAGCGCCAAGGCCGACTCCGCGGCACGCGCGACCTCCGGCTCGGCGTGATCGAGGAAGGATCGCAACAGCGGCCGGTCCTCGGCCCGACCCAGATCTCCCAGCAGGGTCAAGGCGATGGGCAGTTGCTCGCCGCGCTGGATGGCCTGGCGCACCAGATCCCGGCCGCCCGCGCGCTCGATCAGCATGCCGGCCGCGACCTGGGTGCCTTCGTCTTCGGCGCCCAAGCCCTCGATCAGCATCCGGCCGGCGCGATCGGAGCCCAGGCCACGCCAGGCGGCCGTCGCCAGGGCCAGCCGGGCGACATCCCGCAGGCTCACGCCCGCGACCACCTTGCGGCGCGCTCGAAGCCGCCGATGAACATCGTCAAGCCTGGCGCTTGGGGCCGATGAAGTCGGCCAGGCCCTGGGCCTGCCAGACGCTCGGATCGTGGGTCGAGGAATGGTCGTAGCCGGGCAGCACCCGCTCGCGGATGCGCGGGTCGTCGAAGCGCTGGTCGCCGCCGGCGACGAGGATCACCGGGTCGAACCAGACCCGGATCGACAGGATCGCGTCGAAGCGGTCGAAATCGGGCAGATAGGCCGGCATGACCGGGCAGCTCAGGAGCACCAGCTGCCGTGCCTGAAGGCCCTGGTGGCTGGCCAGCATCGCGATGCTGCCACCATGGCTGTGGGCGAAGAGGTCGGCTCGGGTGGCCGCCTTGTCGTCCAGCCAGGCCTTCAGCTGCGTCGCGCCGAGCTCGCGGGCCGCGTCCGAGAAGCCGCCCGACCACTCGAAGCGGTCGGCGGCGGCGTAGACGTCGTCGCGCGGGCCCCGCAGCAGGTAGCTGTGGAAGTCACCGCCGGGCTGCCACCAGGCCCGGTTGCGGGCGAAGGTGCCATGGACCACCAGGCTGGTGCGCGTCGCCGCGCCGGGACCACCCCGGGCGCGCGGCGCGATCAGCTCGCCGAGGATCGGGTTCAGCGGGTCGAAGCGCGCCAGGGTCGCGGCGCCGAGGCCGCGGGCCAAGGACTCCCGGCCGCGCACGCCGGCCACCAGGATGCGCACCAGATCGGGTCGGATCGGCCGGCCGCGCAGCAGGTGGGCCGCCGCGGCCGCCACCCGGGTCTGTAGCCAGGGGTGGCCCAGACAGGCCTCGATCAGGTCGTTGGCGCGGGTCGGGCCGGGGCGCTGCTCGAGCCGGCGATAGAGCCGCGCGTAGGGCTCGGCGTCCTCGGATACGATGCCGGGTGCGCCTTCCGGCCCGCCCTCGGGTGCCGCGGTCGCGCGCAACTCGCCGAAGTCCGCGTCCAGCCGCGCGCGCGCCCGATGGCGCGGCACGCCGCTGCGCTCCGGACCCAGACGCGGCATCTCGAGCCGGTCGCAGACCTCGGCCGGCAGGATCGCCGGCATCGCCGCGCGATGCAGCACGCCCTCGCGCGACAGGATCCGAACCGGCGCCGCCTCGCCCGCCAGCGCCGCGCCCAGCGCGACCAGGCCGGCGGCCTGCGCGTCGGCGGCCGCGCCATCGCTTCGGGCGAAGGCCTCGGCCAGCGGGAGGGGGCGGAAGCCTTCGGGCAAGGCGTAGGATGCCACGCATCTCGCTCCTGGGTGCATCGACCTGAGAACCAGGCCTCGGGCTCGGGCGCCGAGTCCGGACTCGACCCTCCCGGGGCCACCCTAGCCTAACACAATCCGACGGCTTTCCGAAGGCGCGTCCCGGTCCTCGGGCGGATGCCCTTCGCAGCCGCCCCACCGGCCATCCCAGCGGCCAGCCGATGCTAGAATCCGACGGACCGGGAGGAACCCCCAAGCCATGGAACGAAGCGTCGGCTCCAAGGACCTGCGCCAGGCGCTCGGCGCCCGTACCGGCTCCGGCGCGCGCGCGCCCCGCGCGGGCTTCGGCCCTCGCGATCGCGAGGGCCGGCATCCATGAGCGACTCGCGGCTCGCGCCCGCCTACCCCAGCCCCGAGCACGCGGCCGCCGCCGCGGCCGTGGTCGACTTCTTCCGCGACTCCGGCGCGGCCGAGGCGGTGCTGCTGACCAACTCCTGCGCCCGCGGCCGGGCCAGCCGCGACAGCTGCCTCGACATGGCGGTGCTCCTGACACCGGCGACCCTGGCCGCGCGCGGCGCTGCCCTCGAGATGCGCTGGCAGGGCTACCAGGCCGGCGCGCCGGTCTTTCGCGAGCTCGAGGCGGTGGGCGCCTTCAGCGCGCTGCACCTGAACATGATCGACGGCCTCTTCTCGCCGGCCGAGCGCGACGAGACCGGCGGCCCGGATGGCTTCGAGCTGGAGGTCGGCAACTTCCTGGCCTACAGCATGCCGCTCTGGAAGCGGGGCGAGCTGCTGGCGATGCTGCGGCGGCACTGGCTGCCCTACTACGACGACAGCCTGCGCCGCGAGCGCCTGGCCATGGCCCGCCGCTACTGCCTCGACGACCTGCACCATATCCCGCTCTACGTCGACCGCGGCCTGCACTTCCAGAGCTTCCAGCGCCTCTGGGACGCCCTGCGCGGCTTCCTGCAGGCGCTCTTCATCAGCCGGCGGACCTACCCCATCGCCTACGACAAGTGGATCCGCGAGCAGCTGGTCGAGATCCTGGGCGAGCCCGAGCTCTACGGTCGCCTGGTGGGCCTGATCGAGCTCGAGCGCCTCGAGAGCCGCGAGCTGGTCGGCAAGGCCTGGCAGCTCGAGCAGCTGCTCGAGCGCTACGCGCCGGCCGAGGAGGCGGCGGTGGACCGGGTCGACGCGTCCGAGACCCCGGCCCGCCTCGCGGGCTCGTCCCTCCGCGCCGACGATCCGGAGCGGGACGGGGACGACGAAGGTTGAGCCACCCGTCCGGGCCATGCGCCCACCGCTGAGCCGGGCACCCATCCCACGCGCGCCGGGCGTCGAGGCCCGCCTGGTGCGCGTGGGCCTGGCCGGCCGCTTCTTCGACGAGCTGCTCAGCGGCCTGCCGAGCGTGTTGATGCCGACCATCCGCGCCACGCTCGGGCTCAGCCTGACCCAGGTCGGCCTGCTCGAGCAGGCGCTGTACTACGTGGCGGCGGTCGTCGAGCCGGGCTTCGCGCTGCTGATCGACATCGGGCGCCGGCCCTGGCTGATGGCCTTCGGCGCGGCCGGCATCGGCCTGGCCGTCATCACCATGGGCCTGGCCGGCGGGCTGGGCATGCTCCTGGCCGGCTACGCGCTCTACGGCCTGTGCAGCGGCCCCTTGACCCATACCGCCGACGTGGTGCTGGTGGAGGCCCACCCCGAAGCGCCGGACCGCATCTTCGCCCGCGCCACCGCCATCGACACGCTGGGCGCGCTCCTGGCGCCGCTGTCGGTGGCGCTGGTCTTCTGGCTCGGCTGGAGCTGGCGTGGCCTGATGGTCGGCGCCGGCGCGCTCGGCCTGCTCTATGCGCTGGCCATCCTGGGCACGCGCTTCCCGGCGCCGCGACCGGTCGACGCGCCGGCCGCGACCCTCGATCGCGACCCATCGCCCGATCGCGATGCCGAGCCGAAGCACGCCGCCTCCGCGGGCCCGTCCGATCCGGCCCGCGGCCGGCGGCGCGGCCGCCTGCGGGCGACCCTGGCGACCTTCCGCGCCAACCTGGGCTCGGTGCTCTCCGATCCGGCCGCCCGCCGCTGGCTGGTCTTCCTGTTCCTGTTGGAGCTGATCGAAGCGCCTGGCCGTTTCCAGGCGGTCTGGCTGAGCGAGGCGGCCGGCATGGGCCAGGGTCTGGTCGGCGCCTACCGCGTCGTCGAGATGCTGGCCACCTTCCTGGCCCTCATCGCCCTGGACCGGGGCCTGGGGGGCGCCGACCGCCTGACGCTGCTGCGCCGAGCCAGCTGGCTGCTCCTGCTGCTCTACCCGGCCTGGCTGCTCACGCCGGGCCTGGCCGCCCGCTTCCTGCTCGGCGCGCCGCTGGCCTTCCTGATGGCGCTTTACTGGCCCATCGGTCGTGCCCAGGCCATCGCCAGCGTGCCCGGCCGGGCGGGCGCGCTCACCGCCCTGACCGCGCTGTACAGCCTGCTGCCGAGCAGCCTGGGCCTCGGCTGGCTCGGCGATCGGATCGGGCTGACCCCGAGCCTGCTGGGGGTCTACGGGCTGAGCATGCTCGGCATGCTGCTGGCGCTGGCGTGGATGGGTCGGACGGGCGGTGACGGCCATCCCGCGCAGCCGGTTGACCTGGCTGCGCCCGGCGCTTAGACTCGCGGCCCGACGCTCCCGCGGCGCGCGATCGCGGCCTCGAGGCGCTTCGCGGCTCGACCGAGTTCGACATCGCGGCCTCGGAAGCCGCCTGCCGCGGCACCCGAGCGCTCCGCGCGACACCCCCCGGGATCCAGACCGATGCCCATCGAGATCCGACTCGCGACGACGGAGGACGCGGCCGGCGTCGCCGAGATCTACCGGCCGGTCGTTCGGTCCACGCCGACCTCCTTCGAGCTCGAGCCACCCGACGCCGCCGAGATGGCGCGGCGCATCGCGGCGACGCTGCCCGCCTACCCCTGGCTGGTCTGCGCCAGGCGCGGTCGGGTGCTGGGCTACGCCTACGGCAGCCAGCATCGGGCGCGCCCGGCCTATCGCTGGTCCGTCGAGACCTCGGTCTACGTCCATGCCGACGCGGGCCGACAGGGGCTCGGCCGCGGCCTCTACACCGCCTTGTTCGCGATCCTGTCCGCCCAGGGCTTCCACAACGCCTATGCCGGCATCACGCTGCCGAATCCCGCCAGCGTCGCCCTGCACGCGTCGATGGGCTTCGAGCCCATCGGCGTCTTCCGCGAGGTGGGCTTCAAGCAGGGCGCCTGGCACGACGTCGGCTGGTGGCAGCGGCCGCTGGGGTCGCCGGCAACGGATCCCGCGGCGCCCTTGGCGCTGGAGGCGCTGCTGGACGGCCCGGCCTGGCGGCAAGCCCTGAGGGCCGGGCTGCACCTGATCCACCCGGACGCGTGACCGTCCGGCGCCGCCGGGCACCCGTCCGAAGCGCCTGAGCCAACGATCGGAGCCGGTCGGCGGCCGACGCTCAGCCCGCGAGCGAGGGCAGGTAGATCGTCGAGCGCCACCCGGGGCTGGGCGTCACGCTCGGCTGCGGGCTCGCGCTCGGTCCCGGCGTCGCGCGGGTCGTGGGCGTAGCGCTCGGCCCCGGCGTCGCGCGGGTCGCGGGCGTCGGGCTCGGTCCCGGCGTGGCGCTGGCCGCAGGCGTCGGGCTGGCGGCACCCGTCGGCGATGCGGTGGCTGCCGCCGGGCTCGGGATCGGACCGGTGGGCGGCGCGGGCGTGCCGGTCGGCGCGAGCGTCGGCGTCACGCTCCCGGCCTCGATCCGCGTCGCGCGCAGCCAGCCGCCGGTGCTGAAGCAGGTCACCACCGGCGGGCTCTCGCCGCAGGGGTTGGCGACGCGCTCGGAGCCGTCGAAGCCGCCCTCGAAGCCGGACCCGTCCTCCGCCACCCGCAGGCTGGCGTAGAAGAAGCGCAGGGTCGACGGGCCGGCCTGCTCCAAGCCCTCGAGCGTCAGCCGGGCCTGGCCGGCGCCGTCGCGCGTCAGGCTGCCCCGCGGGCCCTGCGCCATGCGCAGCTCGCTGCCGCGCTGCTCGATCACCCAGCGCGAGGTGAGCAGGATCGGGCTGCTGCAGCCCGGACAGCGCCGCTGCCAGCCGCGGGTGATCGACCAGACGCCCGACAGATCGGGCAGCGGCGCCGGGGTCGGCGTGACCGTCGCGGTGGCCTGCTGGAGCCGGGCCCTCGACGCCGCTGCCGGCGCCCGTCCGCCAGCGACCGCCGCCGCCTCGACGGCGCGTCCGTCGGCCTGGCGCGACGCAGCGGCCGCCCCACCGGCGACCAGCAACAGCAGGAACAGCAGCCGTCGCGGGCTGGCCGTGGCCGGCTCGAAGCGCTTCGGATCGGCGTCTCGAACGCTCATGACCGGTCCATCATGATCCCTCGCGGCGGCGGCGCCAAATCAGCCGGCCGTCTCGTGCCCGCGCGCCGCCACCGGCACCCGCGCCGTGACCCGCCCACCCTCGATCAGCAGCGCCTCGTCGGCCAGGTTGACCGTGGGACAGACGTGGCGTGGAATCAGGCGCAGACGCTGGCCCAGCTCCGGCATCGGACCGCCGTCCCGCGCCATCGGGAGATGCTCCTCGCTGGGACGCAGCGCCCGCAGGCCGGGCAGGCCGACCACCGCCGCGCAGGGATCGCCGGCCGCGGCGTCGACCGCCTTGCTGCCGGCATCCACGGTCAGACGACCCGCCGCCGGCCGGCTGACGACGGTGGCCAGCACCGTCGCGGCGAAGGCGTAGCCGTCCAGGCCGGAGCCGACGCTGGTCAGGTCCCAGTAGACCACCGTGCCGGGGCTGACCCGATGGCATCGGCCGGCGAAGGCCGGGTGACCGGCCGCCAGCGCAAAGGCCGGCGTGCCGCTGGTGACCAGCTCGGCCTCGCCCAGCTCCAGGCGCTCGGCCAGCTCGACCAGGCGCGGGTAGAGCGCATCCGCCGCCGCCGGGCGCTGGTCCAGCGGAATGCCGCCGAACTGCCCCTCGTAAGCATGCAGGCCGCGCAGCGCCGAGCCGGCGGCGGCCCGGGTGCTCGCGATGCGCTCCCAATCCAGCAGCGGGATGCCGGTGCGGCCCATGCCCGGATCCAGATCCAGGTAGAGCCCGAGGCCGGCGTCGAGCCCCCGCACGGCGGCGGCATGCGCGGGGTCCTCGCTCAGCAGCGACAGCCGCTGGCCGGGGTGCGCGGCGGCGATCGCGGCATAGCGTGCCAGGTTGGGGCCGCGCAGGGCCATGGCCAGGAGCAGGTCGATCGAGTGGCCCCCGTCCCGGGCCAGATCGAGCAGCACCCGCGCCTCGCGGGTGGTGGCGCACTTGAAGTGGCGCAGGCCGGCCTCGAGCATCAGCTGCTGGACCGCGGCGACCTTGGCCGTCTTGACATGCGGCCGCCAGCGATCGGCACCGCCGATGATCGCCAGGCTGCGTGCCAGGTTGGCGCGCACCCGATCCAGGTCGATCAGCAGCGCCGGAGTCGGCACGCCGTCGAGGTCGAGGGCCGGTCCGGATCCAGGCTTGGCGTTGGTGCTCACGCGGGGCGCTCGGCTCCAGTCGGGCGGCCCGAACCGTGCTCGACCGGCCGGCCTTCCACGAAGCGGCGGGCGCCGCGAAGGGCGCCCGCCTGCTCCAAGGGGGAGGAGTATCTGTCCGAGCCGATTCGAGACCGGCCGATCGGGTGCTGCTGGATGGGCTGCCCGGCGTCGCTTGCCGGAGGCAGAGCTGCTAGCGGGCCGTCGCCTGCACCGGCATTCGCTCGGGCATCTCGAAGCGCAACAGGCGCTCCTGCCGAAGCGACCAGGCATCGGCTTCCTGCGCCTGGACGGCTTCGAGCAGGCGATACATGCCGAGCATGCGGCGCGCCTCGCGCATCTCACCGTAGGCGATCGGGTCCTGGCCCTGCGGCTGCTCACGTTCAAGCTTCATGGGTTCACCTCTGTAGCGCTGCAACGGTTACCGTGTCACGACGGATACGCGCGGAGCCTGCCTCGGGTTTCGGCTTCAACGATTCCATGCCGCGCGCAGCATGTCGATCCTAGCATATTGACGCATGGAAGGGCCGCATTGTTACGTGTCGCCACGTTAGCGTTTCATTAGCGGCGGCCATGAGTCCCGGGGGGCGCCGCGCGCGGGAGCGTGCAGGCCCGCGCGGGCATCGATCGAAGATCCGAATCCGGTGGCGAACACGGGTGACGCCGCAGCGCCGGCTCCACTATAATTCGGCGGTTCGCGCCGGCCTTCGCGCCGGGGCCCTCGTCGACCACACCCGGCCCGTCAACCCGACAGCCCAGGCTGTCTCGACCCACCACGAGGATGCGCGCCATGTCCGTCGATCTCGGCAACACCGATCCCTTCGCCCGCCGCCACATCGGCCCGGGGCCCGAAGCGCGGGACGCCATGCTCCAGGTCATCGGGCGCGACTCGCTCGACGACCTGATCGAAGCCACGGTACCCGAGAGCATCCGCCTGTCGCGCCCGCTCGAGCTGCCCGAGGCCTTGGGCGAGCATGCCGCGCTGGCGCGCCTGAAGCGCATCGCCGGCCAGAACGAGGTCTGGCGCTCCTACATCGGCATGGGCTATGGCGGCACGCTGACGCCGCCGGTGATCCAGCGCAACATCCTCGAGAACCCCGGCTGGTACACCCAGTACACGCCCTACCAGGCCGAGATCGCCCAGGGCCGGCTCGAGGCCCTGCTGAACTACCAGACCCTCGTGACCGAGCTGACCGGCATGGAGATCGCCAACGCCAGCCTGCTCGACGAGGGGACGGCGGCAGCCGAGGCGATGAGCATGGCCTGGAGCGTGGCGGGGCAGCGGGCCGACAGGGCCGTCTTCTTCGTCTCGCAGGACTGCCATCCGCAGACCCTCGCCGTCGTGCAGACCCGCGCCGAGCCGCTCGGCATCGAGGTTCGGGTGGGCGATCATGCCAGCTTCGACTTCGACGCCTCGGTCTTCGGCGGCCTGGTCCAGTACCCGGCCAGCGACGGCCGGGTCGAGGACCACGCGGACTTCTGCGCGCGGGCGCACGCCGTCGGCGCCCTGGCCATCGTCGCGGCCGACCTGCTCTCGCTGGCGCTGCTGACCCCGCCGGGCGAATGGGGCGCGGACGTGGTGATCGGCAACAGCCAGCGCTTCGGCGTGCCGATGGGCTACGGCGGCCCGCATGCCGCCTTCTTCGCCACCCGCGAGGAGCACAAGCGGCGCATGCCCGGCCGGCTGATCGGCGTGACCCTCGACGCCAACGGCGACACCGCCTTCCGCATGGCGCTGCAGACCCGCGAGCAGCACATCCGCCGCGAGAAGGCCACCAGCAACATCTGCACCGCTCAGGTGCTCCTGGCGGTGATGGCCGGCATGTACGGGGTCTGGCACGGGCCGGACGGCATCCGACGCATCGCCGGCCGCGTCAACGCCAGCGCCCGCGTCCTGGCCGCCGGCCTGACCCGCATGGGCCACCGCCTGGTCCACGACGACTTCTTCGACACCCTGCGCATCGACCCGGTCGGCCTGGCCCAGGGCGACGTGCACACCGCGGCCGAAGCGCGCCGGATCAACCTGCGCTACTTCGCCGACGGCACGGTCGGCATCGCCCTGGACGAGACCGTCACCGAAGGCGACCTGGACGACCTGCTGGCCGTCTTCGACGTCGACGAGGTGCTGGACTTCTCGGCGGCCGACCTGGCCGCCGAGCTCGCGCCGGGCTACCCGGGCGCCCATGCACGCCGCTCGGACTTCATGACCCACCCGATCTTCCAGCGCTTCCACTCCGAGACGGACATGATGCGCTACATCAAGTCGCTCGAGGCCAAGGACCTGTCGCTGACCCACAGCATGATCCCGCTGGGCTCCTGCACCATGAAGCTCAACGCGGCGGCCGAGCTCTTCCCGGTCACCTGGCCCGAGTTCGGGCAGCTGCACCCCTTCGCGCCGCTCGAGCAGACCGCCGGCTACCAGCAGCTCTTCGACGAGCTGGAGACCTGGCTGGCCGAGATCACCGGCCTGCCGGCCGTCTCGCTGCAGCCCAACTCGGGCGCTCAGGGCGAGTATGCCGGCCTGCAGGTGATCCGCGCCTGGCATCTGAGCCGCGGCGAAGACCATCGCCGCGTCTGCCTGATCCCGAGCTCGGCCCATGGCACCAACCCGGCCAGCGCGGTGATGGCCGGCATGGACGTGGTGGTGGTGGCCACCGACGCGCATGGCAACGTCGACATCGCCGACCTGCGCGCCAAGGCCGAGCAGCATGCCGATCGGCTGGCGGCCCTGATGATCACCTATCCCAGCACCCACGGCGTCTTCGAGACCGGCATCCGCGAGATCTGCGAGATCGTGCACGCCAAGGGCGGCCAGGTCTACATGGACGGCGCCAACATGAACGCCCAGGTCGGCCTCTGCCGGCCGGGCGACTTCGGCGCCGACGTGCTGCATCTGAACCTGCACAAGACCTTCGCCATCCCGCACGGCGGCGGCGGCCCGGGCATGGGCCCCATCGCCGCCGCCGAGCACCTGGCGGCCTTCCTGCCCGGCCACCCGGTGATCCCGACCGGCGGCGACGGCGGCCTGGGCCCGATCTCGGCCGCGCCCTGGGGCTCGGCCAGCATCCTGGTGATCTCCTGGATGTACATCGCCATGCTGGGCCCCGACGGCGTCGCCGATGCCTCGCGCTACGCCATCCTCAACGCCAACTACATGGCCGCCCGGCTGCGCGGGCACTACGACGTGCTCTACACCGGCGCCAAGGGCACGGTCGCCCACGAGTTCATCCTCGACCTGCGCCAGCTCAAGGCCGACAGCGGCATCAGCGAGGTCGACGTGGCCAAGCGCCTGGCCGACTACGGCTTCCACGCGCCGACGATGAGCTGGCCGGTGGGCGGGACGATCATGATCGAGCCGACCGAGAGCGAGTCCAAGGTCGAGCTCGACCGCCTCTGCGACGCCTTGATCGGGATCCGCGCCGAGATCCAGGACCTGCTCGAGGGCCGCTCGGACGCCGAGAACAACCCGCTCAAGCGGGCGCCGCACACCGCGGCCGTCGTCACCGCCGACCGCTGGGACCGGCCCTACAGCCGTCAGCAGGCCGCCTTCCCGAGCGCATGGACCCGCGACACCAAGTTCTGGCCCTCGGTCGGCCGCGTCGACGACGTCTACGGCGACCGCAACCTGATCTGCGCCTGCCCGCCGATCGAAAGCTACTACGCCGAGGACGCGGCGCTCGAAGCCCTGGCCGAAGGCTAGCGCGGGCCGGATCGCCCCAAATCCGATCGGGCACACGCGGGGGCGGCTTCAGGCCGCCCCCCGCGCGCTTCCCCGGCCGGCCCGGCGCCCCGGCCTCAGTCGCAGCAGCTCGGTTCGTAGACCCCGCCGACCACCCCGCGTGACAGCTCGAGCACCCGGTTCTGGCCGTCCACGTGCACCACGCGCGGCTGCCAGGCGCGGGCCTCGGCGTCCTCGAACTGGGCGTAGGCCATGATGATGGCCAGGTGGCCCGGCTGGACCAGATGCGCCGCCGCGCCGTTGAGCTGGATCGTGCCGCTGCCGGCCGGCGCCGGGATGGCGTAGGTCTCGAGCCGGGCGCCGTTGTCCACGTCGACCACCTGCACCCGTTCGTGGGGCAGGATGCCGGCCGCCGCCATCAGGTCGGCGTCGATGCTGATCGAGCCGACGTAGTGGACGTCGGCGCCGGTGATGGTGGCCCGGTGGATCTTGCCGGTCAGGAGCGTGCGAAGCATGGTGGGGTTCCCTCGTTCATGTTCAGGTTACGTCAATGGAATCGACACCGACGGGACGACCGCCGTCACCCGGCGGCCCCGCCCCGCGGCGGGAGGATCAGGTTGTCGATGAGCCGCGCGCGGCCGACGTTCACGGCCATCGACAGGATCGCGCCGGCCTCGGCGCGATCCAGCTCGGTCAGCGTCAGCGGGTCGGCCACGCTGACGTACTCGGGCTCGGCCAAGGGCTCGCCGGCCAGCACCGAGCGCATGACCCGGCGCAGGGTCTCGGCCTCGGTCTCGCCGGCCTGCCAGGCCGCGCGTGCCGCCGAGAGGGCCCGGAAGAGCACGCCGGCCGCGGCGCGCTCCTCGGGGCCCAGACGGGCGTTGCGGCTGGACATCGCCAGGCCGTCCGGCTCGCGCAGGGTCGGGCAGCCGACCACCTCGACCGGCTGGTTCAGGTCGCGGACCATCCGCCGGATGACCGCCAGCTGCTGGGCATCCTTCTGTCCGAAGTAGGCCCGATCGGGCTGGAAGATCCCGAAGAGCTTGAGCACGACCGTGGCCACGCCGCGAAAATGCCCCGGCCGATGGGCGCCCTCGAGGGGCGCGGCCAGGTCGCCCACCTCGACCCAGGTCTGGTGCCCTGGCAGGTAGATCTCGCCGGGGGGCGGCGCCAGCAGCAGGTCGCAGCCCGCTTCGCGCAGCATGGCCGCGTCGCGCGGGATGTCGCGCGGGTAGCTGGCCAGGTCCTCGGGCTTGTCGAACTGGGCCGGGTTGGCGAAGATCGTCGCCGCCACACGGCCGTTCTCGGCCCGCGCCCGGCGCAGCAGCGAGAGGTGACCCTCGTGCAGGTAGCCCATGGTCGGCACCAGGCCCAGCTCGCCGGCCGCCCGGGTCTCGGCCAGCCAGGCCCGGGTCTCGGCCAGGCTCTCGACGATCCTCATGCCGCATCCCCCACGATGGCGCTCGAACGCGCCCCGGATCGGGCCAGGACGGCCCGCCGCAGCGCCGCGTTGACCGGCGTCGGGAGGCCCAGGCGCCGGCCTTCGCGCAGGACCGCGCCGCAGATCGCCTCGATCTCGGTCTCGGCGCCGCGATCCAGGTCCTGCAGCATCGAGGATCGGTTGGCCGCGGTCTGGCGGGCCACGTCCTCGGCCAGCGCCGCCGCGTCCAGCCCCAGGTCGGTGCCTCGGGCGGCCGCCACCGCCGCGACCTCGCGCGCCGCGGCGCGCATGCGCTCGCGCAGCGCCGGATCCGCCAGCAGCGCGCCGTTGGGAATGCCCTCGAGCGCCGTCAGCGGGTTGATGGCGCAGTTGACCGCCAGCTTGCGCCAGAGCAGGCGCTCGATGTCGTCCGAGACCTCGGTCGCCAGGCCGGCCACCCGGAAGCGCCGCGCCACGTCGGTCACGCTGGGGTAGGCCACGTCCGCGTGGACCACGTCCGGGTTGGCCGCATCCGGCCTGGCCGCATCCGGCCTGGCCGCGCCCGGATCGCCCGCATCCGGCCGAGCGGCGTCGCGCGCCGGCCCGGGGACCTCGCCCAGCACCGTCGTTCCCGGGCCGCCGAAGCGAACCCGGTTCGGCCCCAGCCCGGTGGCGCCGGCCGAGCTGACGCCGGCGGTCACGCGGGCGCCGGCGGCGGCGGCCGCCAGCTGCTCGCGGTTGCCGACACCATTCTGCAGGGTCAGGATCAGGCCGCCGGGCGCCAGGGCATGCGCCGCATCGGCCGCCACCCGGGCCGTCTGGTGGCTCTTGACCAGCACCAGCACCAGCTCGAAGGCCGCCGCCGGCAGGGCTTCGCGCGGCAGGGCTCGAACCGAGGCGCGCCAGCTCGCGTCGGCCGCCTCGACCCGAATGCCCTCGCGGTCGATGGCCTCGACCGCCTCGCGCCAGCTGCCGGAGAGCGTGACGCCGAAGGTCCGGCCGGGCGCCGGATCGACCGAGTCCGCCGGAGCGGCCAGCTGCGCGCCGAAGCGCTTGGCCATCGCCCCCGTGCCCAGGATCAGGATCCGCATGGTGACGCGCCTCAGGCGAGCAGCTTGCCGCCGGCCGGCGCCGGGCGCTGACGCGGGCGGGCTTCGTCGGCCAGCAGCTGCTCGAAGGCGGCCCAGGCCGCGTCGTCCATGGTGTAGCTGTGCTCGGCATCGGGGAAGACGCCCTCGGCCACCTCGGTCAGGTAGGCGCGCACGGCATCCCGCATCGGGCCGGCCAGCTCGGCGTAGCGTTTGACGAACTTGGGCTTGAAGCCCTCGAACAGGCCGACCAGATCGTGGATCACCAGGACCTGCCCGCTGGTGCCGGCGCCGGCGCCGATGCCGATCGTGGGCACGCCGAGGCGCTCGGTGATCCGGCGCGCCAGGCGCTCCGGCACGCTCTCCAGCACGATCGAGAAGCAGCCGGCCGCCTCCAGCGCCAGGGCATCGTCGAGCAGGGCCTTGGCCGCCTCGGCCGTGCGTCCCTGGACCCGCCAGCCGCCGAGCACGTTCACGCTCTGCGGCGTCAGGCCGATATGGCCCTGGACGGGAATGCCGGCGCGCACGATGCGCTCGACGGTGCGCGCCATGTGCTGGCCGCCCTCGAGCTTGACGGCATCCATGCCGGCCTCCTGGACGTAGCGGCCCGCGCTGACCAGGGCCTGCTCGGGCCCGACCTGGTAGGTCATGAAGGGCAGGTCGCCGATCAGGAGCGCGTGCGGCGCACCGCGCTTGACCGCCCGGGCATGGTGCAGCATCTCGTCCAGGGTCACCGACAGGGTGTTCTCGTGGCCGAGGACCACCATGGCCAGCGAGTCGCCGACCAGGATCATGTCCACGCCGGCCTCGTCGACCACCTTGGCCGTCGGGAAGTCGTAGGCGGTCAGCATGCTGATGGGCTCGCCCCGCCGATACTTCTGGTCGATGGCGTGGGTGCTGACCTTCTTGCGTTCGATCGGGGCCGGCGTGCCGGCGGGGACGGGTAGCGTGCTCAAGGCTGCGCTCCTCTTGGGTTGCCGGACGGGCGGTCCGGCCGGGGACGCGGGCCCCGCCAGGCGACCGTCGCGCCGGCCGCCCCCCCCTGCCCTCGGGCAAGAAAAAGGCCGTCCGGTACGGGTCCGGGCGGCTGGGGGTCGACGGTGGCCTTGGCGAGCTCGATCAGCGTCGACGATCGGCTTCGCGGGCCGCTCACCCATGTCCGTCCCGGCCCACGCAGGGGTCCAGGCGAGGCTTGCGTCCTGTTGCGGCATCGATGGGTTGGACGCCGCCTGGCGTCGGCATCCTACGTGGCCCGCGCCAGGCGGGTTTCGGCGTCCGGCTATTCGTCGTCCGCGTACTCCTGGATGATGAAGCGGAAGATGTCGCTCTCGGTGATGATGCCCACCAGCTTGCGGTCCTTGACCACCGGCACGCCGCCGAACTTGTGCACCATCATCAACTGAGCGGCGCGCGCGATCGACTCCTCGGGCTCGACGGTGTAGACGTAGTCGGTCATCACCTCGCGCACGGCCGGGATGTCGCTGTCCAGGCTCGGGAAGAGCGAGCGCGGGTCCTCCTTGGGCAACGAGTGGATGGCCTGGTCGAGGGTGATGATCCCGATGACGCGCTTGGTGAGGTCGACGACCGGCAGGCGACGGACCTGGTTGTCGCGCATCACGCGGATGGCGTCGTCGACCTGCAGATCGCGGTTGATGCTGATCACGTCGACGGTCATGAGCTCGCTGACGGGAATGCTCTTCATGGCGCGCCTCCTGCTCGCGTGGGTGCCCGATCGGGCGCTGGCGTGCCGGTCGCCCACGGGCATCACGGCATCTCCGGCTATGATACCATAATCGTCAGTCCCCCGATCGCGCGTCAGGGGCCGGCTCGCTTCGGCCGGTCCGGCGCCGAGCCTGCAGGAGCCCAGCGATGCCCCGCGTCCCGTCTCGGCTCGAAGTTCGCCCGGCCCGGCGCGCCGGGTTCCGTCGTCCGATCGGCGCCTTGCTGCTGGCCGCCGCGCTCGGCGCGCTGGCCGCGGGCGCCGCGGCCGCCGCACCCCTCGCACCGGAGGCGCCGCCCGCGGCGAGCCCCCCCGCCCCGGGCGGACAGGCGCCCGACCTGGCCGAGGCGCCGGCCCACCCGCTGGCCCCCCTGGCCGAGCTGGCGGCCGAGGTCGAGCGCCGTGGCCTGCCCGCGGCCCTGCCCGACGGCCTGGCCCAATCCGGCACCTGGCGCTCGGTCGCGGTCGAGGGGGCGACCTGCGGCCGCGGCGCGCCCTACACCTTCTACCTGAATGAATCGGCCGCCGCCAACGCCGGCATCGTCATCCTGCTCGACGGCGGCGGAGCCTGCCTCAAGGAAGGGCCGGCACCGGCCGGAACCACCGGCATCGCCCGCTCGCTGCACTGCATGGACTTCGAGAACTTCGAAGACCCGCTGATGAACGACAGCCTCTTCACCGGCCTGCTGGCGAGCATCATCGTGCCCCAGGTGCTGCCGATCTTCAGCCGCGGCCCCGAGAACCCGCTGCGCGACGATCACTTCGTGGCCCTGCCCTACTGCACCGGCGACGTCTTCGCCGGCACCATGCGCCAGGCCTACGACTACGATCCGAGCGAGGCCCGCTTCGACGTGGTGCACCGGGGACACCTGAACGTGCTGGGCGTCCTGGCCTGGCTCTACCGCAACTACCCCGAGGACCGGCCGGTGCTGTTGACCGGCCTCTCGGCCGGCGGCTTCGGCGCCATCTACAACTTCCCCGACGTCATCGAGCGCTGGCCGCGCAGCACGCTGCTGCCCGACAGCGGCATCGCCCCGCCCATCGACGATTCGCTGCTGGCCCGCGAGGGTGCGCGGGTGGCCGCCCGCTGGGGCGCCGACACGCTGATCCCCTACTACTGCAAGGCGGCCGACTGCCTGTCCAGCTCCTACCGGCTGCTGGCGGCCCATGCCGCCCAATACGACGGCAGCCCGGCCGACTGGCGACCCTTCGGCCTGCTGCAGGGCCAACAGGACGGCACCCTGACGGCCTACCTCGAGACGACCGCCTGCAGCTACCAGCAGGGCCTGCGCCGCGGCCGGGGCGAGGCTCGGCCCGAGAACCTGCGGGCCTACCTGCCGGCCACCGACAAGCACGTCTTCAGCGCAATCAACCCGCTGGCCGGCGAGACCCCCTTCGTCTCGCGGCGCGGCCTGCGCTTCCTGGACTGGTTCATGCAGCTGGCCAGCGCCGCCGCGCCGAGCGACCTGCCGGCCGACGCGATCGACCCCTGGCTACCCTGCAACCCGACCTTCCTGCCGCTGGGCCTGGTCGGCGGCGCACGCTGAGGCGCCACGCGACCCGGGGGGCCGATGGCAAGCCCAAGGGCGACCGGACAGCGTCCCGGTCGCCGGCCGCCGTCGTGCGACCTGCCGGCCCTCAGCCGGCCACGAAGGCCTCCAGCCAGGTCAACCAGGGCGCCAGGTCCCCCTTGAGCGCCGAAACCTCGAGGATCGGCACGCTCGGGTTCATCTGTCGGATGTCCTGCTCGAAGAAGGCCCGGTCGAAGGGCACGTAGGGCAGCAGATCGGACTTGGTCAGGACCAGGGCGTCGGCCGCCAGCACCAGCGGCGGGTGCTTGCCGGGCTTGTCGTCGCCCTCGGCCACGCTGAAGACGCCGACCTTGGCATGCTGGCCCAGATCCCAGCCGACCGGGCAGATCAGGTTGCCCACGTTCTCGATCACCAGCAGGTCCAACGCCGCCAGGTCCAGCGCCGCCAGACCCTTCTCGACGTGGTGCGCCTCGAGGTGGCAGCCGCCGGCGGTGTTGATCTGGACCACCTGGCTGGCGACGCGGGCGATGCGGTCGGCGTCGCGCCGGGTGGCCAGGTCCCCCACCAGCACGCCCACCCGCAGGGCCGAGGGCAGGGCCGGCAGGGTCGCCTCCAAGAGCGCGGTCTTGCCGCTGCCGGGCGAGCCGATGATGTCGAGCGTGCGGACGCCGGCCGCATCGAAGCGCTCGCGCAGCTGCGCGGCGACCTCGTCGTTGCCGCCGAGAACGGCCTCGATCACCTCAACCTGGGTCATCGGTCTCCACCTCCATGCTCAGCAGGGTCAGCTCGAAGTCGCCCCGCGGCCGGCTGGGCAGCCCGCAAGCGCCGCAGGCATCCAGGGCCTCGTCGCTGGTCCAGGCGCCGCCGCAGCCGGCGCAGGCATGCCGCCAGGGCAGGCGCTCCAGCGCCAGCACCGAGCCGCGCTCGGGCTGGTCCTCGGTCAGGGCCCGCCAGGCCAGCGCCAGGGCCTCCGGATCGATCGCCTGGGCCGCGCCGGCGCGCAGCGACAGGCCCCGCAGCCGGCCGCCCGGCGGCAGGTGGCCGCGAACCTGGCCCAGCAGGTGCTCGGCGATCGAGAACTCATGCATCGCCGCGCTCCGATCGGATCTCGGGATGGAAGGCCGCCAGGCTGCAGGCGCGAGCGGTCCAGTCGAAGTCGGCCGCGGCGCAGACCTCGGTCGCCGCGGCCATGCCCTCCGGCCGCTCGAGCAGCGGGACGAGGAAGGCCAGAGCCGCCTCGAGGTTGGCCCGCGCCGGCGCCGACAGCTGCTCGCCGAAGGCGTCGAAGGCATGGCCGCGCAGCGCCAGCAGATAGGCCTCGGGCCGCGCGCCGTAGATGCGCCGGGCCAGGCCCAGCACCATGGCCGGCTCGACGTAGTGGGTCGTGAAGTGGGTGTCGTCGCTGGGCGCGACCGCCGCGAAGGCAAAGGGCTCCGGACCGACCAGGGCGGCATCGACGAAGACCACGAGGTCCTGGCCGACCAGGTCGGCGGCATGCTCGACCGCCAGCTGGAAGTCGCTGTCGACGGTCAACCCGGGCAGGCCCAGGCCGGCCACCGCCTCGGCGAGGGCCGGCCCCAGCCCGTCGTCCCCCCGGCCCGGGTTGCCGAAGCCGAGCAGCAGGACGCGCTTCATGCCTCGCAACCCTTGACCCGCTCGTCCAGCAGCGCGCCGGCCGCGTCGTAGAGCTTGACCACCAGGGGCATCTGCCCCACGGCGTGGGTGGCGCAGCTCAGGCAGGGATCGTAGGCCCGCACGGCTACCTCGATGTGGTTCAGCAGGCCCTCGCTGATCTCGGGCACGCCGTCGATGAACTCGCGGGCCACGTCGGTCACGGCCCGGTTCATGCCGGTGTTGTTGTGGGTGGTCGAGACGATCAGGTTGCACATCGTCACCTGGTCGTCGGCGTTGACCTTGTAGTGGTGGATCAGCGTGCCCCGCGGCGCCTCGATGATGCCCACGCCCTCCTCGCGCCGGTCGCCGCGGGTCACGCGGTCGGCGCCCTGCAGGTCGGGGTCGTGCAGCAGCTCGCCGATCTTCTCGACGGCATGCAGCAGCTCGATCATGCGCGCCCAGTGATAGGCCAGGCTCATCGGGTTGGGCTTGCCGCCGGTCAGGGCCTTGAAGGTCTGGCGCTCGGCCTCGGCCAGCGGCGTGTCGATGCGGTCGCAGGCGTTGACCCGCGCCAGCGGGCCGACGCGGTACCAGCCCTTCTCCGCGCCGATCGACTTGATGAAGGGGAACTTCATGTAGGACCAGTCCTTGACCTCCTCGAGCAGCACGTCGCGGTAGCGCTGGTCGTCGACCTGGTCGAAGATCGGCTCGCCGGCGGCGTCGATGGCGCGCAGCTGGCCGTCGTAGAGGTCCATCGCGCCGTCCTCGCGCACCAGCGTGAGGAAGTTGGAGTCGAAGTTGCCGAAACGGCCGGCCAGCTCCAGGTTGGCCTCGGTGTAGTCCCGGGCGATCTTCAGCGCGCCCTTGGCCCATTCGGTCATCTGGGCCAGATCCTTCAGGAAGCCGTCGCGCTCCTCGATCGACAGGTTCTTGTTGATGCCGCCCGGGATGGCGCCGGTGCCGTGGACCTTCTTGCCGGCGGTGGCCTTGATGATCTCCTGGCCGTACTTGCGCATCATCACGCCCTGCACGGCCAGCTCCGGGTAGCGGTCGGCCACGGCCAGCACGTTGCGCAGGGCCGGGTCGGCGTCGAAGCCGAAGAGCAGGTCGGGCGAGCAGAGGTGGAAGAAGTGCAGCGCGTGGCTCTGGAACATCTGGCCGTAGTGCATCAGGCGCCGCATCTTCTCGGCCGTCGGGGGCAGCTGGTCGGCGCCGACGATGACGTCCAGCGCCTTGGCCGCCGCCAGGTGGTGGCTGACCGGGCAGATGCCGCAGAGGCGCTGGACCAGGACCGGCATCTCCCAGTAGGGCCGGCCCTGGACGTAGCGCTCGAAGCCGCGGAACTCGACGATGTGCAGACGGGCCTGCGTGACGTGGTTGGCCTCGTCCAGCAGGATCGAGACCTTGCCGTGGCCCTCGACACGGGTCACCGGCTCGATCACGACGCGCTTGGTGGCGGTTGGGCTGGCGGTGCTCATGGCTCGTCCTCGCTGGCTGGATCAGTCGTACTTCAGGAGCGGATAGGGCAGCTCGACCGGCTTGTCGGTGAGCAGGGCGACCAAGGCCGCCCAGAGCGTGTCGGCCGAAGGCGGGCAGCCGGGCAGGTGGTAGTCCATCTTGACCACCTCGTGACAGGGGTAGACCCGGTCGAGGATCAGCGGCAGCTCGGCGTCGCCGGGGATCTTGCCGCTCGGGTTGTAGACCGTCGGGCCGTCGAGATAGGCCTCGGCGAAGCAGGCCTCCAGCGGCACCGTGTTGCGCATGGCCGGGATGCCGCCCATCGTGGCGCAGTCGCCGACCGAGATCAGCAGGTCGCAGTGCTTGCGGAAGTCGCGCAGGGTCTCGACGTTCTCCTCGTTGCAGCAGCCGCCCTCGATCAAGCCGATGGCGCAGCGGCGGTCGCCGAAGGTCTTGAAGTCGTTGATCGGGCTGCGGTCGAACTCGACCAGCTCGGCCAGCTGCAGGATGCGGCGGTCGATGTCCAGGAGGGACATGTGGCAGCCGAAGCAGCCGGCCAGCGAGGTCGTGGCGATGCGGGGCTTGCTCGCGCTCATGACGCGCCTCCCGTGGGGGCGGCGGCGCGGGGCCGTCGCCGCGCCTCCAGGTCCGATCCGATCGGCTCGAGGTCGTAGGTCCGGCGTCCGATCGGCACCTTGAAGCCGACGCGCTTCTTGAGGATGGCGCCCACCGGACAGACGTCGATCGCCTCGTCGGTCACGTCGACCACGGTGTCGCTCAGGCGGGCCTCGGCGTTGACGGCGATGCGCCGCCCCCGACCGCGCCCGACGAAGTCGAAACAGCCCTTGCCGTCCAGGTCGCGCGAGGCGCGCACGCAGCGGGCGCAGAGGATGCAGCGGTTCATGTCCAGGAAGATATCCGGATGCGAGGCATCCAAGCGGCGCTCGGGGAACTGGTAGTCGTGTCGCGGGGCGCTGATGCCCAGGCGATAGGCGATGGCCTGCAGCTCGCAGTTGCCGCTCTTCTCGCAGAACATGCAGAAGTGGTTGCCCTCGACGAAGAGCATCTCGATCAGCGATCGCCGCAGGTCCAGCAGCTCCTCGGAGTCGTTCTCGATGGTCATCTTGGGCGTCACGGGCTGGGTGCAGGCCGAGACGAATCGGCCGTCGGCCTTGACCGTGCAGACCCGGCAGCTGCCGAAGGGCACCAGGCCCCGGAGGTAGCACAGGTGCGGGACGTAGATCCCGGCGTCGTGGGCCGCCTCCATGATCGTCTGGCCCTCCCAAGCGGTCAGGGTCCGGCCGTCGATGGTGATGCTGTACTGTTCCATGTGCTCCATGGCTGCACCCTTCCTAGGTCGTGGGGAGGCTGGGCGCGGCGTGCACCGAGCGCCGGCCGACCAGCGATTCCGACGGAGCCAGCGCCCGCTCGAGGTCGAAGGCCGGGCGGAAGCCGTCCGGATCGGTCCGGACCGCCGCCGCGAAGACCTCGGGGAAGGCCTCGAGCGTGCTCAGCACGGGGTTGGCCGCGCTGACGCCCAGGCCGCAGCGGCTGGCCTGCCGCATCTGCGCGCCCAGGGCCCGCAGGTAGTCCAGGTCGGCCGGCTCGCCCCGGCCCGCGACGATCCGCGCCACCCGCTCGCGGATGAGCGTACAGCCCACCCGGCAGGGGGTGCAGTAGCCGCAGGTCTCCTCCTCGAAGAACTCGCTGAAGGCCAGCACGGCCTCGAGCAGGTCGCGATGCGGGCCAAAGATCATGATCGAGCCGCCGGTGGCCAGGTCCTCGAAGGCGATGCGCCGACCGAAGTCGCGGGCCGCGACCATGCGGCCCGAGGGTCCGCCGACCAGCACCGCCTTGGCCCACTTGCCGCCCACCTGCTCGAGCAGCTCGGCCAGGCTGACGCCGAAGGGCAGCTCGTAGACGCCCGGCCGGGTGCAGTCGCCCGACACGCTCAGCAGCTTGGTGCCGGCGCTCTCGGCCGTGCCGATCGCGGCGAAGGCCGCGGCGCCGTGCTGCAGGATCCAGGCCACCTTGCAGTAGGTCTCGACGTTGTTCACCGCGGTCGG
>JACKBJ010000011.1 GCA_020634625.1 Caldilineae bacterium
GGTCCACCCCTACGTGCACCGCGGCTGGTGGATCGACACCGGCAAGCCCATCGACATGCTCGACGCCAACGACCACGTGCTCGAGGAGAAGGTGCACCGGATCGAGGGCTTCGTCGATCGCGACAGCACGGTCGACAAGCGGGTGACGGTCGAGGCCGGCGCCGAGATCATCAACAGCGTGGTGCGCGGGCCGGCCGCCATCGGCCGCAACACGCGCATCGTCAACAGCTACATCGGCCCCTTCACCTCGATCTACCACGACGTGCTGGTCGAGGGCAGCGAGATCGAGCACTCGATCGTGCTCGAGAACTCGCGCATCGAGGGCATCCAGGGACGCATCGCCGACAGCCTGATCGGCCGCAACGCACGCCTGACGCGCTCGCCGATCAAGCCGTCCGCGCACAAGCTGACCCTGGGCGACTACAGCGAGATCGGCCTGCTCTAGTCGCCCTTCGCCCAGCGGCACGGCCCCGGGCCCTGCCGGCCTTCGCCATCGTTAGCGGGAGAGATCGTGATGGGACGCACACTGCTGGTCACCGGCGGCGCCGGCTTCATCGGCTCGAACTACGTGCACTACGTGCTCGGCAGCCAGCCCGAGGATCGCGTGGTGGTGCTGGACAAGCTCACCTATGCCGGCAACCTCGACAACCTCAAGAGCCTGGTCGACGATCCGCGCTACCACTTCGTGCAGGGCGACATCTGCGACGCCGAGACGGTGGCCCGGGTCCTCGACGCGCATGGCGTGGACGCCATCGTCAACTTCGCGGCCGAGACCCACGTCGACCGCTCGATCGCCGACCCGGACGCCTTCATCCGGACCGACGTGCTGGGCACCCATACCCTGCTCGAGGCGGCGCGCGAGCGGGGCATGCGCTACCACCAGGTCTCCACCGACGAGGTCTACGGGCACGTGCCCGAAGGCGCATCGGTCGAGACCGACCCGCTCGAGCCGCGCTCGCCCTACGCGGCCAGCAAGGCCGGCGGCGACCTGCTGGTGAACGCCTACTTCGTCACCTACGGCCTGCACACCACCATCACCCGCGGCTCGAACAACATCGGCCCCTTCCAGTACCCCGAGAAGGTGCTGCCGCTCTTCGCCACCAACGCGATGGAGGGCGAGATGCTGCCGGTCTATGGCGACGGCCTGCAGGAGCGCGACTACCAATGGGTGGGCGACCACTGCGAGGCGATCGACCTGGTGCTGCGCCGCGGGGCGCCCGGCGAGGCCTACAACGTGGGCACCGGCACCTCGATCACCAACATGGAGATGACCCAGCTGGTGCTCGAGACCCTGGGCAAGGACCGGGGCTTGATCCGCCACGTCGCCGACCGGCCGGGTCACGACCGGCGCTACTGCATCGACACGGCCAAGATCCGCGCGCTGGGCTGGCGCTCGCGACACACGCCGCAGGAGGCCATCCGCGAATCGGTGCGCTGGTACGTCGACAACGAGTGGTGGTGGCGACCGATCAAGAGCGGTGCCTTCAAGGCCTACTATCAGGAGATGTACGGCAGCCGCGGCGATTACCAGGCCGGCTAGGAAGCGGCTGGGGTTCGGCGTCCCGCACGTCCAAATCCGGTCCTACCTGATCCTGGCTGCATCCGATCGATGCGGTGTGTCGACCCACCTGGGACGCTCGCCCGCCGGCCCCCGGCGCCGCCCCGCCCCCGGATTTGGGGCCTCGGCCGGCCCGGGAGCCACGACATGGCCGTTCACGAGCGTCGCGGCGGGTCGCGGCCGGGCCATCCGGGTCGGAAAACGATACCTTGCACCGTCGGCCGACCCTTCTATAATGCACCCGCGAGGCAGGCGCTCCGTCGCGTCGGGCCTCGAAACTTTGCTCAGGAGGCAGAGACATGACGGCTAGCGCAAACGCCTTGCCGGCGGCCGGCAGCGACATCACGCGCCGCGAGTTCCTCAACTACGCCTGGTTGGCGACGATCGGGGTGGTCACGGCCGAGTTCGCCGTCGTCACCTACCTGTTCGCCCTGCCACGGCTGGGTCCGGGCGAGTTCGGCGGCCCGGTGCCCGTCGGCAACGTCGACGCGCTGCCGGGCGAGGGCGCCGACCCGCTGAACTTCCCCAAGGCCAAGTTCTGGTGGGTGGTCGACAACGACAGCGGCGGCGCCAAGGCCATCTACACGGTCTGCACCCACCTGGGCTGCATCTACAAGTGGAAGCCGGACCAGGGCAAGTACATCTGTCCCTGCCACGGCTCGCAGTTCGAGCGCGAGGGCAAGTACATCGCCGGCCCGGCGCCGCGCAGCCTCGACCAGTTCGTGGTGCGCGCGGTCGACGCCGCCTCCGGCGCCGAGCTGGCCCGCACCAACGACAACGGCGACCCGGTGGTCATCCCGGCCGGCGCCCAGGTGGTGGTCGAGACCGGCATGAAGATCGTCGGCAAGTCGCACGGCTGATCGCCTCGCCCCGAGGCGTAGGCCGCGGCCGAACCATCCCTCGGGTCGCCCGCATGGCGGCGGCCCGGTGAGCCGATAGAGACGTTCGAGGAGCCAGGAAATGCTCGGAATCGGATCCCCGCGCGATCTGCGCAAGAATGCCAGCCAGGAGCTGGCGCGGCTACGCGCCTTCGACTGGAAGGCCTACTTCGCCGTCGTGCTCGACGGCGTGGTGCGCGGCCTGACGGCCGGCTTCAGCGTCAAGGAGCTGCGCGCCGTGCTGCGCGGCGACCCGCCGACGGAGCGCCCGAACCCGCGTTACAAGTCGCAGGTCAAGAGCTTCACGCTGCATTTGCGGCCGAAGTTCTACCAACGGGCCAGCACCTGGTTCACCCATACCTGGCGCCTCGGCTGGTTCAGCGTCTACTTCTTCGTGGTCGAGACCATCACCGGCCTGGTGCTGATGGTCTTCTACGCGCCCACGCCCGAGCGCGCCTACGGCGACATGCTCTACATCATGGGCAACGTGCCCTTCGGCCTGTTCATGCGCGACCTGCACCGCCTGGGTGCCGAGGGCATGGTGGCCGTGGTGGTGCTGCACATGGTCCGGGTCTACTTCACCGCCTCCTACAAGGGCGAGCGGGCCTTCACCTGGTTCACCGGCGTGGTCCTGCTGCTGGTGACGCTGACGCTGTCCTTCAGCGGCTACCTGCTGCCCTGGGACCAGCTGGCCTACTGGGCCGTGACCATCGGCACCTCGATGGCCGACAAGGCGCCGGTGATCGGCACCGAGGTCAACCTGCTGCTGCGCGGCGCGCTCGACATCTGGGCCGGCGGCCTCCTGCGCTTCTACCTGCTGCACGTCCTGCTCCTGCCGCTGGTGGCCATCATCGTCATCAGCATCCACTACTACAAGGTCGCGCGCGAGCACTCGATCTCGCTGCCGGCCTCGGTGGAGGAAGGCGAGATGGAGCCGGAGGCCTACAAGCACGCCACCGAGCGCATCGACCTGATCCCCGACCTGCTGATCCACGAGATCATGCTGACCTCGGTGGCCAGCTTCATCATGATCGCCTCGGTGGCCACCTTCTTCCACGCGCCGATGGAAGCGCATGCCGACCCGCAGGTGACGCCGCTGCACACCGAGGCGCCCTGGTACTTCCTCTGGCTGCAGGGCCTGCTCAAGCTGGGCGATCCGGTCTGGATGGGCGTGATCCTGCCCGGCATCATCTTCGGCGTCCTCTTCGTGGTGCCCTGGCTCGACCGCAACCCGCACCGCCTGCCCCGCAAGCGGCCGGCCGCGATCATCATGGGCCTGGCCACGGTCATCACCATGGTCGTGCTGACCTACATGGGCACGCCGGGCTATGGCATCGAGACACCGCCGGCGCAGGACATCCTGTCGCACCTGGTGCCGGCCACGCATCCCGGCCCGGTCAAGGAACTGCCCTGGGACGAGATCGAGGCCGGCCCCTTCGACGAGGCCAGCGGCGTGCACAGCAAGCGCACCTACTTCGTCTCCTACCCGGAGGCCTGGGCTTCCGACCCGGCCTATGCCGACACGGAGCAGTTCGTCTTCGTGACCGACGAGGGGCCGGTGGCCGGCTTGGATTCGGACAACGAGTTCCTCGAGGTGCTGCACCACTTCAAGGCCGAGGTCGAGCACCAGCCGCGCCTGATCGCGCCGGTCGACAACAGCCTGCCCTTGGCGCAGGTGACGGTCGAGGAGGTGCAGCCGGGCGTCAAGTGGGTCGAGTTCCGCATCAACTGGGACGAGATCGACATCAACCCGGATGGCAGCCCGCGCTTCGTGGAGGGCTCGGACACCGATATCCGACTCAAGCGCGAGACCAAGGAAGTGCCGGCGCCGGACTCGCAGATCGAGGCCGTGGCGGTCCACCGAGACTCGAACTACCACTAGACCGCGCCCGGGCATTCCGCGAGGCTGCGAGGAGAAACGCACATGATCACACGCGTCGAGATCACGCTGGGCCTGCTGTCGCTGCTGGGCGTGATCGCCATCACCGCTCTGGTCGGCGTCGGCGAGTTCGGCGACAACGGCCGCATGCTTCGCGCCGAGGTCGGCTACGACAGCCGCAGCGTCGAGTCGGGCGCGCAGATGTTCAACCAGTACTGCGCGCCCTGCCACGGCATCAACGCCGCCGGCCTCAACTGCCCGACCCTCGACGAGACCTCCGGCCTGCACGGCGGCGACCTGGCCGAGGGCGTCGCCTGGCGCCTCGAAGAGGTCAACTGGAACCGGAACGACCCCTACGGCTACGTCTTCTCGACGATCGCCGCCGGTCGGACCCTGTCCACGCGTCCGGACCGCTACCCGGCCCAGGACCCCAAGAACATGGCCATGCCGGCCTGGAGCCAACACTACGGCGGCCCGCTGCGCGAGGACCAGATCAAGGACATCGCCAACTACGTCGTCAACTTCCGCAGCTACTTCCCCGAGACCAGCGATCCGGAGGCCGGCGTCAAGGCCTGCGAGATGGCGCTGGCCACCATCAAGACCTCGATCCCGGGCTACGTCAGCGCCTGTTACGAGAAGCTGGGTCGCAAGCCGCCGACCGTCGCGCCGACGGCCCGGCCGACGGTCGAGGCAACCCCGTCCGCGACCGGCGAGGCGGGCGAGGGCACGGCGACGGCCGACGACGGCACGGCCGACGCCGCGGATGCCGCGGACGCGGAGACGCCCGAGGCGGAGGCCAGCGCCGAAGCGACGACAACGACGAGCGCCGCCGGCGCGGCCCGGGCGCGCGCCACCGCCACGCCCTAGGGCGGCCGGCCGGATCCGACCCGGCATCCCGAACGCGATCACGAGGCGGGCCCCCGGGCCCGCCTCGTCGCGTCGGGCTTGGGCTATCATGTCGGCATGAACGACATCGACGAGGTGCGTGCCCGGCTCGACATCGTCGAGGTGGTCGGCAGCTACGTGCAGCTCAAGCGCGCCGGCCGATCCTACAAGGGGCTCTGCCCCTTCCACGACGAGAAGACGCCCAGCTTCATCGTCTTCCCCGACAGCGGCAACTGGCGCTGCTTCGGGGCCTGCGCGGTGGGCGGCGACGCCTTCGATTTCGTCATGCGCCGCGAGAACCTCGACTTCCGGGCGACGCTGGAGCTGCTGGCACAGCGGGTGGGCGTGGTGCTCGAGGCGCCCACGCCGGCCGCCGCCGAGCGCAAGGACCGTCGCGAGCGGCTCTTCGAGGCCACCGCCGCCGCCGCCGAGCTCTTTCAGAGCCAGCTGATGCGCAGCGCCGACGGCGAACCGGCCCGCGCCTACCTGCGGGAGCGCGGCTTCGGCATCGACGCCGCCCAGGCCTTCGGGCTCGGCTGGGCGCCCGATGCCTGGTCGACGCTGGCCGAGAAGCTGACGGGCAAGGGCTTCACCGAGGCCGAGCTGCTGGCTGCCGGGCTGGTCAAGGCCCGCGACTCGGGCGGCGTCTACGACACCTTCCGCGGCCGACTGGTCTTTCCGATCCACGATGCCCGCGGCCGGCCGATCGGTTTCGGCGCGCGCACGCTCGATCCCCAGGGCATCCCGAAGTACCTCAACTCGCCCCAATCGGAGATCTTCGACAAGAGCCAGGTGCTCTTCGGCCTGCACCGTGCCGCCCGCGCCATTCGCGCCGAGGATCTGGCCGTGGTGGTCGAGGGCTACACCGACGTGCTGCGGGCGCACATGGCCGGCTTCGAGAACGTGGTGGCCAGCCTGGGCACGGCCATCACGGAACACCAGCTGCGCGCGCTGAAGCGCTACACGCATACGATGGTGCTGGCCCTGGACGCCGACGCCGCCGGCCAGGCCGCGACGCTGCGCGGCCTGGAGGTGGCCCGCGAGGCCGCCGCCGGGGGCGTGGTGCCGGTGCCCACCGGCCGCGGCCGGGTGCACTATTCCCAGCGCACCGACGTCGAGCTGCGGGTGGTCTCGATGCCGGCCGGCAAGGACCCCGACGACGTCATCCGCGAGGGCCCGGCCAACTGGCGCAAGCTCGTGACCCACGCCCGGCCGGTGATGGACTACCTCTTCGGGGCGCTGACCGAGGGCCTCGACCTGTCCAGCCCCGGCGGCAAGACGACCGCCGCCGAGCGCCTGCTGCCGCCCATCGCCGAGATCGGCGACCCGGTGGCGCGCAGCGCCTGGCTGGCTCGGCTGGCCCAGATGATCCAGATCGACGAGCAGGCCCTCGGCGAGCGCTTGAGCGTGCTGGTGCGCGAGCAGCAGCGTCGCCCCCGGCCGCGCCTGGGCGACGCCGAGCCCGGTGCGACGCCGGGCTTCGGCCTCACACCGGACGCCGAGCGTGGGAGCGGCTCCGCCAGCGGCCCCCGCATCCCGAGCCGCCGTGCAGCGAAGGACCGGCCGCCCGCCGCGGGGCTCAGACGGCGGCCGGCCGGGGCGGGCGATGCCGGGGCCGAGCCGGGTCCGCCCGGCCAGCCGGCCGGGGACGCCGGCGAACCCGCTGCCGCGCGCGCGACGGGCGACGGGCTGCCCGATTGGGTCACCGCCGAGGTCCCCCTGGACGCCCGCGCCAGCGAGCTGCCGCCCGACGCGACCGAGCTCGAGCTGGACCTGGATCGCCCGGAGCCGAAGCGATCGCGACCGGATGGCGAAGATGTCGGAGCGGCCAGCCTGGCTTCAGCCGCACCCGGGCCGCGGCGCGACCGGGGTGCCCGGCCCGCGGCCGAGGCGGAGCCCGCACCCGATCGGGAGCCCGTGTCCTATCTCGCCGGCCCGCGCGCCAGCAGCGACAGCCTGGTCGCCTGGATCCTCGGCCAGCTGCTGGTCGATCCCGAGCGCCTGGCGGCCTTGTCCCAACGTCTGCAGCGTGACCAGCAGGCACCGCTGGGTCCGCAGGACTTCGGCGACAGCCATCAGCGCGACCTGATGACCGCCATCGCCTACGCCGCCGGGGGCGGGGCGCCGCCGGACGCGCCGGCCGAACACCGCCTCGAGGCCCTGCCCGAGCCCCTGGCCAGCTATGCCGCCGAGCTGCGCGAGCGTGGCCTCTCCGGCCTGCCGATGGAGGAGTCGGCGCGGATCGAGAGCCTTCGGGCCTGCTGCCTGCGCCTGCGCAAGCGCGAGCTCGACCGGGCCCTGCCGGGCTTGCGCTACCTCATGCTCGAGGCCGACGCCGAAGCGCAGCTCGACTACATGGCCAAGGTCAACGAGCTCACCCAGCGCCTCAACGCGCTCACGCAGCTGATCGTGCCGCTAGGCGAGCGCCAGGTCGGCAAGATCGACGGCGCCGTCAAGCGCGACGCTTGAGCGGCGGCCGGCGCGGCCGAGGTCGAGCGCAGCGCGGCGGCACCAGGTCCTTCGCCAGCGCTCCAGCCACTTTCGCCCCAAGCGGACATCGCGAGCCAGCCCGACCTGAAAGCCTGGCCCGCCTGCCGACGACCTGCATCCCTGCAGCCCCGTGTCGGGGCCGCGCTCCGACCCGGACCCGCAGGAGGATGCCCGATGGACCGTCGAGCCCAAGCCCATGCCCGCTGCCGCGCGATCCCTTGCCCTGTGACCGATGGCACCACGCCCCGGCCGCTTTGCCTGGCCCTGGTCATCGGCCTGCTCGCCTTCGGGCTGGCCGGCGCTCGCCCGGCGCAGGCCGGTCCGGCGCGACAGGCGCCGACGGCGGAGCGCCTGAGCTATGCGCTGGTCGGCAGCTTCGAGGATGCGCCCTGGCGGCTCCGGCCGGGTCACTTCGGCCGCATCGGCGACATCAGCTCGGTACCCGGCGGCGACAGCTACGTGCTCGACCCCGGCCATGCCGCACTCCACCGGCTGGCGCCGGACGGCAGCCCGCTCGGTGTGCTCCAGGACCCGCGTTTCGCCAACGGCCGGATCGACGTCGGCTCGGACGGCCGGATCCTGCACCTGCGCTGGCAGCGGGATGGCGACCAGGTGCGCACCATCATCGATCGGCTGGCGCCGGACGGCAGCCTCGTCGATCGCTTCGACCTGAGCCCGCCCGAGACCTTCGACTACGGCGACGTCGCGGTGGCCGACGACGGTCGGATCTACCTGTCGCGGGTGGCGGTCGCGCAATACGCGGCCTGCGCGGTGGTCGGTCCCGGGGCCAACCCGGCCATCTACCTGGCCTCCGGCGTCGACGTCTTCGACGCGGCCGGGCGCTGGCTGGAGACCTTCGGCGAGGCCGAGCTGGCCTTGGCGTCGCGCCTGGACCTCCGGCCCAACGGCGAGGTCTACGTGATCAACCACCTGGCGCCGACCGGCAACTGCAGCGACGGCCCGCCCACGCCCAGTCCGACCGCGACGCCGAGGCCGTCGCTGGCGGCCGCCGGCCCGCGCGCAGCGGACCAGGACTCCGCTGACCCGCCTCGGCCGGCAGCTGCCGCCGGCAGCGCACGGCCGAGCCCGTCGACGCTCGACCCGGCGCCGATCGGTCCGGCCCCGCGCCTGCTGGGCGCCTCGGTCGCGCCCGGCTCGGCCGCGCGCACCGGCCTGGTGCGCTTCACGTCGGCCCAGCGCATCGCCCGGGTGACGGCGCTTCGGGGCTACGAGGTCGCGGCCGGCGCGGCGGGCGTCTTCGTGAGCATCCCGTCGGCCGACGATCCGCCCGGCAGCGCGCGGGATCTGCTTCAGATTCGGGACGACGGCAGCCTGGGCGCCCGGCTCGACGCCGGCGGCGCCATCGCCGGCATGGACCTCGGGGTCGGCGGCCGCCTGCGGGCCACGGTGGCGGCCTGCGAACACCAGGGCGTCATGGACCTGGACCTCGATCGGGGCTTGAGCGAGTCGCTGCGCCGCTTCAGCGGCGTCGACGACGCGCCGGTCCTGCGCGGTCCGGTCTACCCGCTGCGCCTGGCTGCCGGCGACGGGCTGGCGGTGCTCGAGGGCACGAACAGCGCCGAAGGGCAGCGGAGCAACCCCTACGTCACCGAGCGGACGGCTCAGGCGCTGCAGCGCTGGCCGCTCTGGGCGGACGGGGCCCCGGAGCCGATCAGCCAGATGGGTGCCTGCATGCGCCAGGACAACCAGGTCGAGAGCGATTACTGGTACCCCGTGCTCGACCTGGCCGCCGATCGCGAAGCGGTCTATACCGTTCAGCCCGCTCGCCTCGAACGCCGTTCGGACGACCATCTGCCCGACAAAGTCTGGGACTACGCCGGCCGCCGCGACGCCGCGGGCCGCGTGGCCCATCTGAGCGCGGTCGCGGCCTCGGGCGGCAGCCTGGCGCTGCTCAACCTGGGCATGGGCGAGGTCGACCTCTGGGAGTTCGACGGCCGGGATGCCTACACCTGGCGCTACGACGCCCCGGGTCAGCGCAACGGCCTGCCGGTCGACCTGGCCGTCAGCCCGTCCGACGGACGGCGACCCGGCCGGGTGTTCCTGGCCGACGCCGGGCGCAACCGGGTCCGGGTCCACGATCCGCGGCAGCCGGGCTCGGATGTCGAATGGCCCCTGCACGATGGCCCCCTGGCCAGCGACACCGGCCCGGAGGGCGATCTGTACCTGCTCGGCCGTGGGGGCTGGGGCCTGCGCTACGCGCCGGACGGGCAGCTCCGGGCCTGGTGGCGCATGCCGGACCTGGGCGTGGAGCCGCGCGACATCGCCGTCGACGGCGCGGGCCGGGTCTACGTCAGCTGGGTCGATCTGGGCCAGCAGAAGACGGCGACCGATATCTCGCGCCCGATTCGGGATGCCGGCATCTGGGTCTTCGAGGCGACGCGCCTGCCGGTGGCGCCCGACAAGGCGCCGCTGATCGGCAGCTGCCTGGTCGCGCCGGACAAGCGGGCCGCGCCCCGGCGGCTGCCGCTCGGCGACAGGGTCGAGGTGACCCTGGCGGTGGATGGCGGCTGCCCGGGCCGGACCGAGCCGGTGCAGGTGGTGGTGGTCTTCGACAGCTCCTTCTCGATGACCTATCGCCATTCGCTCGAACGCGGCCAGGCCGCCATCCTGGCCCTGCTCCAGTCCTTGGATGCCGAGCACGCCGAGGTGGCCCTGGTCAGCTTCGGCGACGGCGCGGCCCTGCGTGCGCCCCTGAGCGGCGCCTTCACCGACCTGGTGGGTCCGCTGCTGGACCTGCGCGCCGACGGCGATACGCGCATGGCGGCCGGCATCGACATCG
This sequence comes from Caldilineae bacterium, assembly GCA_020634625.1. GTDB lineage: Bacteria > Chloroflexota > Anaerolineae > Epilineales > Epilineaceae > JACKBJ01. The sequence continues at coordinate 10,491 of JACKBJ010000011.1, forward strand.
CCCAGACCGAGCTGACCGGCCCGCGGGCGCGCGACGGATACCGCAAGGTCCTGCTGCTGGTCACCGACGGCGTGCCGAAGGACGCGCCGATGGCGGCCGCCGACGCCGCCCGTGCGGCCGGCATCGACACCTTCGGGCTGGTCCTGCCCTATGCCGACTTCACGCCCGACCACGAGGGTTTCCTGCAGCAGCTGGTCGGCGGGCCGGAGCACTACCTGCTCGACCCCGAGCCGGACGAGCTGGAGGCCTTCAGCCGTGGCCTGACCCGCTATGCGCCCGAGCCGGGCCTCTTCGACGCGATCCGGATCGAGGACCAGATCCCCGACAACATGCGCTATGTCGAAGGCTCGGCCCGACCGGCCGCCGACTGGGACCCGGTCGGCCGGATCCTGAGCTGGCGTCTGGCCGCCGTCTCCGCCGCGGCGCCCCCGCGTCTGAGCTACCACCTCGAGCCCCTGGCGACGGGGGTCTGGCCCACCAACGTCGAGGCCAGCGCCGGCTTCACCGACGCCCTGGGCCGGCCCGGCCGGCTCGTCTTCCCGGTGCCCGAGGTGGAGGTCTTCCTGCCGCCGACCCCGACGCCGGCGCCGCTTCGACTCTACCTGCCCATCCTCGGCAAGAACGCCTGCCGGCCCACGACCCGTCCGCAGGACGTGGTGCTGGTCCTCGACACCTCCTCCAGCATGCGCGAGCCGGCCGCCGGCGGCGGCAGCAAGCTGGATGCCGTGCGCCGCGCCGCCGGCGGCTTCGTCGGGACGCTCGACCTCGACCTGCACCGGGTCGGCCTGATCGGCTTCAATGCCCGCGCGCGACGGCTGATGGGGCTGAGCCACGATCGCAACGCGCTGGAATCGGCGCTGGGGGCGCTCGAGATCGCCGAGGGAACCCGCATCGACCGCGGCCTGGTGGAGGCGCACCGGCTGCTGCTCACCGAGCGGCGCGGCGGCGCCCGACCGGTGGTCATCCTGCTCAGCGACGGCCGGCAGGCCGGCGGCACCGAGGCCGAGCTGCAGCCCCGCGCCGAGGAGCTGAAGGCCCTGGGCGCGCGCATCTTCGTGGTCGGCCTCGGGAGCGAGGTCGACGGCGACCGGCTGGCGGCCATCGCCAGCAGCCCGGCCAACTACTTTCCCTCGCCGGACGCGTCGAGCCTCGGCGTGATCTACAGCCAGATCGCGCTGGACATCGGCTGCCGCTGGCCCTGAGTCGCGGCCGGGGCGCGGCCAACCCTGGCCGCGCCCCCCGGCCTGTGCTAGTGTGTCGAGCCACCATGGCCGACGCGATCGATCCCGTCCTCCTCCTCGATGCCTGTCGCCAGGGCCAGCCCGCGGCCCGGCGTGCCGCCTCCGGCCAGCTGGGCGGCTTCCTGTTGCGCGTGGCCGCCGAGCGCCTGCGCAGCAAGCCGGATCTGGCCGAGCAGGCCGAGGATTGTGCCCAGGAGGCCCTGGTGGCGATCTGGCGCAAGCTGGAGGCCGGTGGCGGGCCCGATCGGCCCGAGCGCTTCCTGAGCTGGAGCGCGGCGGTGGTGGTGCACAAGGTCTATGACCTGTTGCGCCGCCAAGGCTATGGCCGACCCGCGGCCGCGTCGCTCGCGGTCGATCCGATTCCCGAGCGGGTGCGGCGTGTGCCCCGCGCCGCCCAGCTCAGCCTCGAGGCCCTGGGCGCGGACTCGGCCGACTCGGGCCCGCGCCGCCGCCTGCCCGACCCCAGCGCCCTCGATCCCGAGGCCGAGGCCGGCGAGCGCGAGGCCTTTGCCGCCTTGCTGGTCGGCGTGCGGGAGCACGCGCGCCTCAGCGAGGACTCCAAGCGGGTGCTGGGCGAGGGCTTCCTCGACGAGCGTGACGACGACGAGCTGGCGCGGAGCCTGGGCACCAGCCGGGCCAACGTGCACGTGATCCGCTCCCGCAACCTGGCCAAGCTGCGCGGTGATACGGCTTGGATGGCGCGGCTGAGGCGCTTCTACGAGGGCTGATCCGGCCTCGGGCCGGGCGGAGCTCGCCCGTCGACGGTGGCCGTCCTTGCAAGGATTCGGCCGCGGCTTGCGACCGAATGGACGATGGGGCTGGCTTCGCGATCGCGGTGCGCGATCCGGTGCGCCCCAGCGGTCGATCGACCGCATCGGGTCGGGCGGAGAAGGGAAGGCGACATGCGATGTGAAGATGCCATGCGCAAGGCGGACCGCTCACACCTGGCGAGCTGCCCGAGCTGTCTGGCGCGGCTGGACCAACTGGCGCGGGCGGCGCTCTCGGGTCGCGACGGCGAGATCAGCTGTGCCGAGTGCCGGGGACGGCTGCCCTTGCTTCGCGGGCTCGCCGAGGCCGGGCCCGCCGACGCTGGCGACCCGGGCGCCGCGCGCTCCGCGGACGCCGCCGCCCATGCCGATCGGGTCGACGAGGCGCCTGCCCGGGCCCGCTTCGGCCCGGCCTGGCAGGCCGAGACCCTGACGCATCTCGTGCGCTGCCCCGACTGCGCCGACGAGCTCGAGGCCCTTTCGGCGGTGCTGGCGCTCTGGGAGGCGGGCCGCTTGCCGGCGTTCGAAGCCATGCCGGCCTTCGACCTGTCCTTCCTCGAGCCGGTCGTCGCGCCGCTCTGGCGCCCGCGGGAGGCCTCGGCGACCGCCGGCGACATCGTTCGGCGCCTGCTGGCCGACCTCGTCGTCAGCCTGGGCGAGGGCGGGGCCCGCTTTACCTCGCTGCCGGCCGGACTCGCGGCGCGGCCGCTGGCGCTCGACGCGCTGCGCGACGCGGCCGGACCCGAGGGCGAGAGCATCCAGCTGCCCGACCCGGCGGCCGACATGAGCATCCATCTCGTCGTCGGCCCGCTGGCCGGCGCGCGGGCCGTCATCGCGGTGACCCTACGCCGGCATGCCAGCGGCCAGCCCCTCGCCGGCGCGCGGGTGGTGCTCTACGGCCCGGACGGCGAGCTCCTGGCCAGCGCCGTGACCGCCGAGGACGGCAGCCTGCAGTTCCGCGATCTCGGTGCCGGGCCCTACCTGATCGAGATCCGCCGGCCGGAGGGCCGCTGGCAGCTGCCCCTGCGCATCGCCGAGCGCGCGGCGTGAGGCTCACGATCCTGGGCGAGTCGGACGGCTTCCGCTTCCTCTGGGAGACGGACGAAGCCGGCGCGCCCTCGCGCGCCCGGTCGGCCCTGCTCCAGACGGCGCGGATCCACGTCGATGCCGAGCTGGCCGCCGAGATCGCCGACTCGGTCGATCAGGCGGCGGCGGCGCTCGACCGCCTCGGCCAGGCCTCGGCGTCCGCGCCGGATCGCGTCGACCCGCTGCGCCGGGCCGGCGCCCTGATCCACGGCCGGCTGTTCCCGCCGGCACTCCGCCTGACGCTCGAGCACCGGCCGATCGGCGCCGCGCTCCAGCTGGTCCTGGACGCGCCGGCCGCGTCCATCCCCTGGGAGCTGGCCCGAGACGGGGGCCAGAGCCTGGCCGAGCGGCTGGCCATCGGCCGCCGCCGGCTCTCGGAGGCCCCGACGCGCCAGACCGACCCCATGCTCTCGCCACGGCCGAGGGCCCTGCTGATCGGGAACCCGAACGGCGATCTGCCGGCGGCCACGGCCGAGGTCGAGGCGCTGATGGAGCGCTTCGACGCCGCCGGTGACGGCCCCCGCTGCGAGCTGCTCTGCGGCGCGCAGGCCAGTCGCTTGCGCATGCTCGAGGCCCTGGCCGGCGCGGACCACGCCATCCTGCACTTCGCCGGCCATGCCCGGCCCGGCGCCCTGCGGCTGAGCGACGGCTGGCTGGGCGCCGAGGAGATTCGCGAGGCCCTGTCCGGCCGGCCGCTGGTCTTCCTGAACGCCTGCCGCTCGGGTCGCGCCGATGCGGTCGCGCCGGCGGGCGGGGACCTGGTGACCGCCTTCCTCGAAGGCGGCGCCTCGGCCCTCGTCGCCACGCTCTGGCCGGTCTACGACCGGCTTGCCGGCGACCTGGCGCTGCGCTTCTACCAGGGGCTCCTGGCGCACGAAGGCCTGGGCGAGGCCTTGCGCCAGGCGCGGCTCGAGCTCGTGGCCAGGGCGCCGGGCGAGGCGGCCTGGGCGGCGCCGCTGCTTCACGGCGACCCGACGGCGCTGCCCCTGCCGGCCGGCCCGACCCGCCACATGGGCAGCGCCCTGGCCCTGCGCTGGACCCGGACCGCTGCGGCCGACGCCGAGGCGAGCGAAGGCGAGCTGCCGCGGCGGATCGCGGACCGGGTCGCCGCCCGCGGTGGTCGCGTCGCCCGGCTGGGACCCGACCGGCTCCTGGCGGTGTTCGGCGTGCCCCAGGCCCTGGAAGACGACGCGGCTCGGGCGCTGGAGACCGCGCTGGCGCTGCGGACGGAGGCGGATCTGCGGATGGGCCTGGCCAGCGGCCGGATCGAGCTGGACCCGCGCGGCATCGGCCTGCACGCGCTGCCGATCTACGCCGGTCCGGCGCTCGACACGGCCGAGGCCCTGGCCGAAGCGGCGCGACCCGGCCAGGCGCTGGTCGATCCCGACTGCGCCCGCCTGGCCGGCCGAGCGTTCACGCTTCGAGCCCCCGAAGGCGAGCCCGCCGCTGCCGCCTCCCGGGCGCCGACGCCCGCGCTCGGCGACGCCGCCGGGCACGGTGCCCTGGAGCTGCTCGGTCGAGCGGCCGCGATGCGCCCGATGGCGCCCTCGCGTTGCGTGGGCCGCGATGCCGAGCTGGCCTGGCTCGGCCAGGCCCTGGCGGCGGCGCGCCAGGGCCGCGGCGCGGTGCTCGGCATCGCCGGCGAGGCGGGCATCGGCAAGTCACACCTGCTGCGCGCCTTCCGGGCCGGCTGCGATCCGGGGACGCTGCGCTGGATCGAGCTGGGCGCGCGTGTCGGCGAGGCTCCGTTCGCCGCGGTGACCGAGCTGCTGAACGCGATCGAGATCGGGCTGGACGAGGAGCCCGGCGCCGACGATCCGCCGGGGTGGGCCGCGGAGCGCGAGCCGCGGCTGCGAGCGCTGCTGTCGATGCTGGCCGGCCAGTCGGGCGGCGCCGAGCTGGAGATGCAGGCGGAGGACCGCGGCCGCCTGCTGCATTGGCTGCGGGGGAGGCTGGCCCTGCTGGCGCGCTCGCAGCCCCTGGTCCTCGCCATCGACAACGCCGAGCGCCTGGACCCGGCCAGCCTCGAGCTCTTCGAGCGCCTGGCTTCGGGCATCGAGCGCGCGGCGGTCGTCCTGATCCTGGCGCACCGACCGGCCTGGACGAACCCCTTCGTCGGCCTGCCGGCCTATCGGTCCCTTGCGCTGACCCCGCTCGATGCGCCGGCCAGCCGGGCGCTGGCCGAGGCGGCGCTGGACGGCGTCCTCGGCCAGAGCCCGGCGCTGGACGCCCTGCTGGAGCGGATCGGCGGCAACCCGTTCTTCATCGAGGAGAGCCTGCGCGCCTGGCGGGAGACCGGACTGCTGGCCCGTCAGGCGGAGGCCTGGACCTTGACCCGCGGCCCGGGTGACGCGGATCTGCCGGCCACGATCCAGCGCACCATCCTGGCGCGATGCGACCGCCTGCCGGCCGGGGCGCGGCAGGCCCTCGACGCGGCGGCCGTGCTGGCGGAGCCCTTTCGCCCCGAGCTCCTGGCGCGGATGCTGGGCGGCGCGTCGGTCGAGCCCTTGCTCGAGCGCCTCGAGGCGGCGGGCTTTCTCGAGCTGCGTTGGGCCAGCGGCGAACAGGGCCTGCGGCACGCCCTGGTCGGCGAGACGGTCGGCGCCGCGTTGCCCCCCGAGCGGCGCCGCGCGCTGCATCGGCGCGCCGCCCTGGCGCTGACCGAGTCGGATGCCCTGGCCAGCGATCCGGCCGCCGCCCTCGAGCGCCGGGCGCGGCATGCCCTCTGCGCGGTTCTCGAGGGGGGGCAGATCGTGGCCGGACCGGTCGACCTGGCCGAGATCGACGGGCTGTCGGGCCCGGCCCCGCTGTCGCTGGCGCCGACCGCCGAGGCCGAGGATCTGCGCCGCGCCTTGCGCGCCCTCGTCGACGCCGGCCGACTGGCCTTGGGCCGCCATGCCGCACGCCCGGCCTTGGAGCACCTGCGCCGGGCCCTGGCGCTCGGCGCCGCGCTGCCCGCCTGGGACGCCGAGAGCCGCGCCGGCCTCGACGAGGCCCTGGGCGCCGCGCTCGACCAGCTGGGCGCCTTCGAGGCCGCCATCGACGCCTACACGCGCGCCTTCGCGCTGCGCAGCGCGGGCGAGCTGGACTCGGCCGGTCGACGCGCGGCCGCCGACCTGGCGCGCCGCATCGGCCGGCTGCTGGGCTGGGGCGCGCAGTACGAGGCGGCCCTGGCTTGGATGGCGCGCGGCCTGGACCTGCTCGGCGAGGCTTTGGACGAGGCGGGTCGCGGCAGCGCGGCGCTGATCCACGTCCATGCCGGCGCGATCCACTACTATCGCGGCGACCTGGAGATGGCGGCCGAACGCATTCAGCGTGGGCTTGGCATCGCCGACGGGACCCCGCACCGCGCCGCGCAAGCCAGCGCCTACAACATGCTGGGGGCGGTGCACGACGCGCGCGGCGAGCGCGATCGGGCCATCGCGGCCTACCGCCGGAGCCTGGCGCTCTGGGAAGCGCTGGACGACGACTACCAGGCGGCGCGCGTGGCCGACAACCTCGGCATCAGCAGCTTCCTGCTGGGCGACTGGCCGGCGGCCGCCGATCTGCACCGCCAGGCGCTGGACTTCTTCGAGCAGATCGAGGATCGCGATCAGGCCGCGCATGCCGCGCTCAACCTGGGCAACGTCGAGCTGGCTCGTGGCGAGATCGAGGCGGCCGGCGCACGGTTCGCGCATGCCTTGGCGCTGGGCGAGGCGGTGGGCAGCCCGCGGCTGCAGGTGATGGCGCACCTGAACCTGGGCCATGCCGCGCTCGAGGCGGGCGAGCCGCGCCGCGCCCGCGCGGCGCTGGCGCGCAGCCAGGCGCTGCAGGACCAGCATGCCATCGAGGACTTCCGGCCCGAGACCCTGGTGGCCCTGGGCAACGCGAGCCTGGTCGAGGGCGATGCGGCCAGCGCCGAGGCGCTGGCGCGCGAGGCGCTCGAGGCCGCACGCGTGCGCGCCTTGGCGCTGGAGGAGGCCCTGGCCCAGCGCCTGCTGGGCGCCGCGCTGGCGCGCCGCGGCGAGGGCCGTGCGGCGCAACGCCACCTGCTCTGGAGCGAGCGCCGCCTCGAGGGCCTGGGCCAGGCGCACGAAGCCAACCGCAGCCGGCTGGCCTTGGCCGAGCTGCTGCACCAGGCGGGAGAGCACGATGCCGCGCAGGCGGCGCTGCGCCGCGCCCGGTCGGGGTTCGCGCAGCTGGGCGCCGCGCTGGACCTGGATCGCGCCGATCGGATGCTGGCCGAATGGGGGACGACCGATGTGGCCTGAGCGCGGTCTTCGATCGAGGGCCGTCAGGCGCTCCGGGCCTCGGCGAGCGCCCGCGATCGCGTTCGGGGTCGCGATGCTGCTGGCGGCCGGGCTGTCGCAACCTGGGTCTTCCGGGGCCGTCGCCCGCGGCGGCGCCGGGATCGAGGCGGATCGGCCCGCCGGCCTTGCGGCTTCGAGCACGGCGGCCGACTGCCTCGCGGGCGGTCGCGAGGCCTGCCTCTACCTGCCCCTGGCCCTGCGCCGCGGCGCCCCGGTGGCGCCGGAGGCGCCCTTCGAGGCCGAGACCTGGATCCTTCAGTCGGATGCCAGCGCGGTTCGCGACCTGGCGGTCGACCCGAGGACCGGCGACCTCTGGCTGGCCACGCCCGGCGGCCTGCTGAGCTGGGATGCCGAGAGCCGCAGCTATGCGCGCTTCACGATGTTGGACGGCCTGCCGGCCAACGCGATCGGCGCGCTGCAGGTCGACGACGAGGGTCGGGTCTGGGCCGGCACCGCGAAGGGTCTGGCGGTCCTGCCGGTCGACGGTGCCTGGGCACGGGTCGAGACCGGTCTGGCCGACGCGCCGATCGACCGGATCGCGCTGCAGGGCTGGGCCGGCGGCCCGGCCGAGCTCGAGGTCTGGCTGGCCGGCGAGCGGGGCACCCTGCGCGGCCGGCGCGCAGGCGAGGCCTGGCGCTGGGACGCGCCCTTCCCGCCGATGCGGGCGCTGGTGGCCGACCGAAGCGGCTTCGCCTGGATGGCCGGTCCGGGGTCGACAGCGGGGACCGGGCTCTACCGGGTGGCGCCGGCCGGCACCGAGCTGGTCCCGGTGGCCGGCTTCGAGGCGGCGCGCTGTCGCTTCGTCGAGCAGCTGGCGACGGATGCCGCCGGCGCTCGGATCTGGCTGGCCGAGGCCCGGGCCGAGCCGGCGCCGGATGGGGGTTGCGCCGCGCGGCAGCGGCCGGGCCTCGGCTACTTCGAAGCCGGCGCGGCGGACCGGTTCGTGCCCGTCGAGGACCTGCCCGCCGAGCTCGGCCGGATCACCGCCTTGACCGTGGACGGGCCCGACACCGTGTGGATCGGTGGCGAGGGGCAGCTCCTGCGCCTGCGCCTGAGCCCGCGCGCGGGCGAGGCGCGCTGGACCGCCTATGGCGCGGCCAGCGGCTTGTCCCAAGGCCCGGTGCAGGCCCTGGCGGTCCAGGGCGGCCGGCTGCTGATCGGCCAGGCGCCCGCGCCGGGCGAGACCCTGTCCGGCGAGGCCTTCCGCCTCGGCCGCAGGGCTACCTGGCGCGGCTACGGCCAGGCCGAGGGACTGCCCGAGCGGCCGCTCACGGCCCTGCTCGCCGGGCCGGATGGCCAGCGCTGGCTGGCCAGCGACGGGGGCGGCCTGACCCGCCTCGACGGCCGGGGCGCGGCGCGACGCTACGCGCGCGCCACCGGCCTGTCCAGCGATCGTCCGACCGCCCTGGCCTTGGAGGTCGACCCGACCGGTGGCGCGGAAGCGCGGCTCTGGATCGGCACGGCCGACGCCGGGCTGGACAGCCTGATCTGGAGCCCGCGCGAGGCGGACTGGCTGCCGGCCGGCGCCGCGGAGGCCGACGCCGCCCTGCCGGCCCCGGCCGTCACGGCCTTGGCCCGGGACGCGCTGGGCGGGCTCTGGGTCGGCACCGTCGCCGGCCTGGCGCGCCGCAAGCCCGTCGAGGCCGGCGGCACCTGGCTGCGCGAGCCGATCAGCGCGTCGGTATCGAGCCTGCTGGCCTTGTCCCTTCCGGCCGGCGAGCCGGCGCCGGTCTGGCTCGGGCTGGCCGAGGCGCGCTCGGACAGCCTGCGCCTGTGGCTGCCGCAAGACGGCTGGCGGTCGGTCGATCAAGGCATGGGCCGCGCCGCGGAGGTTCGGGCCCTGGCCGCCGACGCCGAAGCCGGAGTCTGGGCCGCCACGTCCGACGGCCTGCTGCAGCTCGACGGGCGCAGCGGGCGGCTGCTGCGCCGATGGGGGTCGGCGGAGGGTCTGCCCTCCGATTCGCTGCGTGGGGTGGCCGTCGACGCCGATGGCCAGGTCTGGGTGCTGGCCGATCCCACGGGCGGCCCGACGGCCCGGACGGGCGCGCGCGTTGGCGCCGCGGACGCGGCTGCTGCGCCGAGCCCGCTCCATCGCCTCGACCGCCCCGCTGCGCCGGGCGCGCGTTTCGAGGCCGTGGCGCTGCCCGAGCGGCTCGCGGGGCTCGGGCCTGCCGCGGTCCGGCTGCTGCGGGCCGTGCCGACCGGACAGGCCGGCCGCCTCGAGCTCTGGCTGGGCGGTCAGCGCCCGATCGCCGAGGCCATCGGGCTCCGGCAGCTGGACCCGTCCACGGGCGCGTCCAGCCTGCGCGAGACGGGCGACCCGCCGATCGGCAGCGCGGGGCTGCCGGGCCCGATGGCCTTCGACGCGGCCGGCCGGGCCTTCGTGGCGTTGGCCGGGGGCCTGGCGCGGGTGACGCCCGATGGCCGTTGGGAACGCCTGCCCGACCCGGGCCTCGGCGGCGACGCCGCGATCACCGGGCTGGCGGTCGATGCCGATGCCGGTCTCTGGCTCCTGCGCGACGACCGAAGCCTGCTGCGCTGCGACCTCGACCTGGTCGGCTGCACGCCGGTGGGCTTGCCGCCCGCCGCGGCGGGACCTGGGCTCGGGCCGCTCCTGGCGCCGCCGGGCCGGTCCGAGGTCTACCTGGGCAGCCCTTCCGGGCTGCTGCGCTGCGAGGCGGAGGCCGGCTGCCGTCCGCTCGCCGGGCCGCCGACGCTGGAGTCGGCGCCGGTGCTGCGCATGGCGGCGGATGCCGAGGCGCTCTGGGTGGCGGTCAACCCGAACGCGAGCGTCTGGCTCTGGCGCCTGGACCTGGCGACGGCCGCGGTCGAGCCGGCCAGCGCCCGGACCTGGTCGCTGGGGCAGCTGGGCGCGATGACCCTGGATCCGGACGGCCGCGTCTGGCTGGCCGGCTACGGCAGCCTCATGCGCGTCGAGGGCATCGGCGATGTCGGCACGGTCTATCCCATCGAGCAGGCCGGCCGCTTGCTCTCCGTCTCGGCCCTCGCCGCGGATGCCTCGGGCACGCTCTGGCTCCTGGAAGCGGCATCCGATCAGCTGTATCGGATGGCGGCCACCAGCGGGCGCCTGCGTCGGGTTCCGGCGGATGCTGGCCCCGCCGCGACCGGCCTCTCGGGCCTGGCCCTCGCGCCGGACGGGGCGCTCTGGCTCGCGCAGGGCTCGGGATTGAGCCGCCGCCTGGCGCGCGATCCGGGCGCCGACTGCGACACGGCCGTCGAGCTGGTCGGGTCGTCGCGGGTCGCGAGCCGGTTGGACTCGGCCACCGACAAGGACGTCTTTCGGCTGACGATCGACCAGGCCTTCGCGCGGGTCGAGGTCGCGGTCGACGACCCCGAGGGGGCCATCGACCTGGCGGTCCTGCGCGCCTGCGGCGCCCTGGCCTCGGCGCGCCACATCGCCAGCGCGCGGCACATCGCGTCGGCCCGCCACATCGCCAGCGCAAGGCATATCGGCACCCACGGCACGCTGATCGACGTGGGCCGGAGCACGGGCGACTACTACCTGGTGGTCCAGGCGCGCGAGGGCGCGGCCCCGGTGCCGCGCGACTATCGCCTGCACGTCGCGGTCACGCCCGGGCTCGGCACCGGCGTCCGCACGCTGGTCCTGACCAAGCAGTCGCGCCTCGAGGACCTCTACGGCCTCGGCTCGGACGATCCCGAGATCCTGGCCTGGCGCGAGCGCCTGCTCGACCTGGCCGAGCAGCCGGCCGTGCGCGGCGCCATCGTCTGGGACTACGCCGACCGCGATGCCACCACGCCCGCGGTCGAGGATGCCTACCAGCGCTGGCTGGAGCAGGCCAGCATCCCCAACAGCAACGCCCTGGCGCGGGCCCTGGGCGACTGGATCGCCACGCTGCGCGCGGGCGAGATGCCCGAGCTGCGCTACGTGGTGCTGGCCGGCGACGACCGCGTCATCCCCTTCGAGCGACTGCGCATCTCGGAGCCGGCCGAGGCCCAGGAACGGGGCTGGGTTCGCGAGCGAGCCTATGCCGACGAAAACAGCCTGGCGCCGGGCTCGGCCCTGCGCGAGGCCCTGAACAACGACCGCAGCCTTTCGGACGACATCTACGGCGGCGGCGTCGACTACACCTGGGATCCGGGCTTCCGGCAGACGATCCGGCTGCCCGAGCTGGCCGTCGGCCGGTTGGTCGAGCGGCCGGCCGACATGTCGGCCAGCGTCGACGCCTTCCTGGCCGGCGGCGGGAGCCTCGAGGTCGAGCGCTCGCTGTCGGCCGGCTACGACTTCATGGCCGACGCGACCGAGCTGGGCGCGCGCTACCTGGTGGCGGCCGGCATCGCGCGGCCCCGATCGCTCGACGCGGGCGACACGGACGCCGACTGGCAGGCCGCCCTGGGCGAATGGCGCGACGGGGACGTCGAAGGCCCCGATCTGGCGATCATCGCCGCCCACGCCCGTCACTTCCACCTCGATCCACCCGACCCCTCCGGCGCCAGCCTGCAGGCCGGCGACCTGCAGACCGGTGCCCACCCGGCGGGCCTGACGATCGGCCTGGCCTGCCACATGGGCCTGAGCGTGCCCGGCAAGGACCACCCGCGGCCGATCGACTTCGCCGAGCGGCTGGCGGCCCGGGGCGCCGCGTTGATCGCCGGCACGGGCTGGGTCTATGGCTATCCGGAGGTCCTGGCCTACCAGGAGCTGCTGACGACCGAGGTCGTCCGAGCCCTGGTCGAAGGCGAAGGCACGGCCGTCGGCGATGCCCTGCTCGAAGCCAAGCAGCGCTACCTGCTCGATCACGACATCGATCACTTCCATGCCAAGACCCTGGCCGGAACGGTGCTCTACGGCCTGCCCATGACGCGCCTGCGCGGGGTCAGGAGCTACGCGGCCGACCTGTCGCGCTCGGCGCCGGTCACCGAGACCCAGGGCGGCGGCCTGCTGCGCGTCGGCGAGGCCTGGTTGCGGCAGGGTCTGCGCTACGAGATGGACGCCAGCCGGCGCGAGACGGTCGAGACCCGGTCCGGCGGGCGCTACCTGCGCTACGACGGCGAGCCGCCCTGGGCCGAGGCCGGCCTGCCGGTGCAGCCGAAGATCCGCGTGCCGCTCGCGCCGCTCGACACGCCCGAAGGGCCCGTCCCGGCGCGCGGCGCGCTGATCACCGGCGCCCGCCTGACCCCTCGGGCCGATTGGCCGCCCTACGCGGCCCGCGCCGGCAGCCGGCCCGATCTGCCGGGCGCCGGCGACCCGCCGGGTCCTTTCGACCCGACGCACTGGTTCCCCTCGCGGTTGGTCAGCCTGCGGGCCGCGCCGGGCGCCGGGCTCGAGGGCCGACTGCTGCTCTATCCGGGCCAGTTCCGCGGCGGCGCGGCGCTGGGCCTGGAGCGAATCTACGAATCGATCACGGTCGACCTCTACTACTCCGACTCGAGCGACCGGACGGCCCCGACCATCGCGCGGGTGATCCCGGCGAGCAAGGCCGGCAGCCAGGCGGAGGTCGGCGTCGAGATCGCCGGGGAGGCGCCGAGCCTGGTGAGCCTGACCTACCTGTCCGAGCGATCGCCCGAGCGCTGGACCTCGGTCGATGCCGTCGAGCGCGGCGGAATCTGGATCGCCTCGCTGGAGCCCCGGGCGGACTTCTTCGTTCAGGCGGTCGATGCGGCCGGCAACGTGGCCTTCGACGACAACGACGGCCGCTACCACGCCGCCTGCCCGTCGCCCTGCTCCCCGGTCGAGCCGCTGTACATGCCGGCGCTGCTGCGTCGCTAAGGGTTCGACGCCGGCGGCATCTACCCTCATCCGAGGAGACGCGTCATGGTCTTTGAAGCGCGGATCTGCGCCCTGACAGTGTTGGTCAGCCTCGTGATTGCCAGTTGCGGCGCCTTCGAGACCCAACGGCAGCCGTCCGACACGCTAGCGGCGACACCCAGGCCCAGCCTGGTCGGCGAGCCATCTCCATCGCCGATCGGGATGGTCACGATATTGGACACGCTCGATGCCACGGACGTGCCCGAGGGCAACCAGCGTACCGAGTTGGTCGATCTGCCCGCGGCTGAGATCGGTGGTTTCTGCTTCGCCCCCGGCTCGGACGATCCGCTCTTCGCGCTGCAGTTCGCCAAGTCCCGAGGCGAAGCCGAGCCTCGGCATGACATGAGCATCTTCCGCGCGCCGGTCGATGCCGATGGCCAGCCGACCGGCGAGGTCTTGCGGTTCGCCGATCTCCTGGCGCGCCACAATCCCCTACCGGGACCAGCCTTTATCTCGGGAATCGCCTGCAGCGACGCGTCGGGTGAGGTGCTCGTGCAGCTGCGCAACGCGGAGTACCTGCTGCATGACACCGACTGGGTGAGTGCCCTGTGGCGCTTGGACGCCCAAGGCCGAAGCGTCGCGCATGCCAGCCTGCCCATCGGCCCGATCTTCGCCGACCTGGACCCCTGGGGCTATGTCTGGGCACCCGATGGCCGGCACGTGCTCCTGGAGGATGCCGTTGGCGCGGTCCACCTCGTGGACCTTCCCGAGCGCGGGTCGACGAGCCGGTCGACGCTCGGGCTTGGGATCAACCTGTACAGCCCGGCCGGCGCCGGCAACGGCACAATGCTGTGGAGCCCGGACGGTGGCCAGATCACCCTGCAGTCGGCGTCCATCGGCAGCTCGGAGGTCTGGGCGATCGACGCCGACGCCCTGCTCGAAACCGGCGTCGCGACCCCCGTTCGAACGCAGATCGATGAAGAGGTGAGCCTGGTGCGAGGGGTGCCCGCGGGACGCATCGAGGTTGCCATAGAAAAGCTCGACGATCGCGGCCGGCCGATGCGTGAGATCGAGCTCTGGTCGGCCAGCTACGGCTCCGGTCCTGAAGGGACCTTCGACGAGCCCCGCCAGCTCGGCGCCTTGCGTCTATCGGAGCCCAGTCACAGCGGTCGGATCGAGGTCTGGCGCATCGCCGAGAGACGTTTCGCGCTGCTGCGTGGAGGGCGGCTCTTCCTCGTGGAACTGCCGGCCAGCGACGAGACGGTCCGACTATGGCGCGTATCGAGGGAAGCGGATTTCGTTGCGGAGATGCTCTGGTCGGAGGAGCGCAGGGCGTTGCTCTACCGCGTCCGCAAGGATGCCCGCGATCTTGCCGCCTATCCGGGAGCCGACACCGACCGGCTGGATGTCCCAGGGCAGCTTCGCGTGTTGCGCTTGGACGAAGCGCGGCTCGACGCCGTCTTCAGCCAGGAATCCAGTGAGAGCGGCTTGCCGGGTGGTTGGGTCACCCATGTCGATGCCGTCGCCGGTTGGGCCATCGATCTGCCACCCGACTGGCGCTTCCAAGCCTCTGGCTGGCCCGGTGGTGATACGACGATCGTCCAGTCCTTTGCGCCTGACGGGATTGGCGTCGACGGCATCCCGACCGAGAAGATCAAGATCGACGTCTTTCCGGTGGATACCTACTCGGGCGGCTTGGAGGGGCTTGTCGCGCACATCGATCGCAGCGCGGATCCGATCGTGGAGCCGAGTGTCCTGACGCGGGAGCGCTGGTCCCTTTCGGCTGGGCTACCGGCCCTGCGTCGCGAACTCGCCGGCGATTCGGCCGGTCCGGTGCACCAACTCATCTTCGCGCTCGACGGTCGAGGCTACCAAGCACTGGGTTGGGGCGACGGCACGGCTTTCGACGCGGTGATGCGGACGTTACGGCCCTGGCCGCTCCGACGCTGATCCGCCGCCTCAGCCGCCGCGCATGATCAGCCGGCGATGCTCCACCAGGATGCAGCGGTCCTGGACCACCTGGATGCCCGCCTCGGCCAGGCGCCGGGCGGCCTCCTGGTGGCGGATGCCGAGCTGCATCCAGAAGACCTTCGGGCGCTCCGGCAGGGCCAGGACTTCGTCGACGTGGGCGGGGATGTTGTCGCTGTGCCGGAAGACGTTGACGATGTCGATCGGGCCCTCGACCTCCGCCAGGCTGTCCAGCACCGGCTGGCCGAGGGCTTCGTCGATGGACGGGTTGACGCCGACGACCGCGTAGCCGACCTCCTGCATGTAGCGGGCCACGAAGTGGGCCGGCTCCCAGGAGCGCCGCTCGTCCTTGATGCCGAGCACGGCGATACGGTGCTCGGTCTGCAGGATCTCCCGCAGCCCGCCGTTGTCGTCGATCAGCCGATCCTGCCAGCTTGCCTGCCCGCTCATCCCATCCTCTCGCCCATCGCTGCCCGCGCGGCCGGGTCGTGAAGAGCCGCGGAGTGTAGCCCACTTGGATGGCCGATGCGATTTTCGCGAGGCCCGGCCGGCCATCGGACGCCGGCCGACTAGCCGCCGGCGCGAGCCGCCGCGTAGCCGACGGCCTTCTCGATCGCGCCGCGGACCACCGTGACCCGGTTCCAGGGCAGAAAGTGGTCGCCGTCGTCGAGCAGGATCAGGTCGCGGATCGTGCCGGCCGGGAAGCGCCGCCGCATGTAGTCCACGTTGGCGAAGGGCACCAGGCGGTCGTCCCGGGCATGCACGATGACCACCGGACAGCGGATCGCGTCCAGCCGATCGCGCAGCATCTCGAGCTCGCCCGCCAGCGGCATGATCTCGTCGTTCGAGAAGGCCAGCGGTTCGGGGATCAGCCCGCGCACCGTCGGCTCCGCCGCCAGATCGTTGAACCACTTCATCGATTCCTGGGCCGGGTCGACCGAGCCGGCGACCACCACGATCGCCCCGACCCGATCGGGATAGTCCACCGCCGCCCGGACCACCACCGGTCCGCCGATGGAATGCCCCACCAGCACCGGCAGGCGCCCGGCAGCGTCGGGTTCCAGGAAGGGCTCGAGCGCGCTGGCCTGCACCGCCAGCGACGGCTCGGGCCGTCTCGGCCGCGTCTGGCCGAAGCCGGGCCGGTCGATGGCGATCGAGTCCAGACCGCCGACCGGGTCGAGCAGGTAGTCCTCCCAGGCGCCCGAGTTGCCCGGCGAGCCGTGCACGTAGACGATGCGGCCCAGGGACGGGTTGCCGCTCTCGAAGTAGCTGACCTCGAGTCCGCCCGGCGCGGCGCGAAGACCGCGCGGCAGGGCGCCGTCGAGCGCGTTGCGTTGCATCCGATGGCCCATCAGGGCGAAGAGGCCCAGCGCCAGCGGTGCCAGGAGCAGGATCGCCAGGGCGAGGCGTTTGCCGGATCGTCTCATGGGCAGGTTCTCCCAGGCAGCGCGCGTCGACCGTGCGGGCGGGCGCCCGACAGCCGGCTCATCCGCCCACCGACGGCAGCCAGGCGATGAGCCGGCCCAGGCCGGCCAGGGGATAGCGCGGGTAGACGTCTTCCGGCAGCGGGGGCAGCGGCCAGGGCGGATCCAGGCGGATCGGGGCCTCGGCCGTCCCGGCGGCGCGGATGCCGTCCATGGCGCCGAGCGCGTAGAGGCCGTCGCCGGCCAGGAGCCGCGGCCAGGCCCCGGGCCGCGCCGGCTCGAAGGCCAGCGGGATGGCGGCCAGACCCTCGGCCTCCGGGAGGACGCTGGCCGGGCCGATGTCGCCCCCGATGAAGACGAAGCGGATGCGCTGACGCAGCCCGGTGCCGGATCGGACGGGGGTCTCGGACCAGGCCAGCAGGTCGCCGGCGGTCGACCAGGTCAGGTCGGCGGCCCGGACGCCGGCCGGGACCTCGGCCAGGTCGATGATGCGCAGCGCGGCCGGATCTTCCTCGCCCGCACCCCGTGGCAGCTCGAGATCGACCAGTCGCAGGTGGCTGGCGGCCCTCGGGTCGGCCATCGTCTCGCGTTCGTCGACCAGCGCCAGCCAACGCGCTCCCGGCCAGCCGACGCGCGGGCCGTCGGCGTAGCGGTAGCCCTCGCCGCCGGTCTCCCAACGGGCCAGCTCGGCGCCATCGTCGACTCGGACGAGGCGCAGCTGGTCGACCCAGCCGCCCTCGGCCGGGCCGTCGAGCAGGGCGGCGTTGCCCCTGGCCTCGTCCCAAGCGGCCAGGGACCAGACCTGGTCGTCGAGCGCCTCGCCCTCGAGGCGCAGGCGGGGCTCGGCGCCGGCCGCCCGATCCCCGGGCTCCGGATTCGTTGCGAAGGCTCGAATCTCGAAGGCCTCGGGTCGGGGCATGCCGATGCCGTCGTCGGCCATCCGGTTGATCCCGGCGACCAGCGTCGCGCCGTCGGCCGACCAGTGCAGGCCGGCGAACCGGCCCCGCTCGGGCGCCGGGATCGTGAGCTCGGGCTCCGCGGCGCGCGTCAGCCGGCGGATGACCAGCGTGTCGCGTTCGGGGCTACCCAGGCGGTAGGCCAGCCGCGAGCCATCCGGCGAGACGCGCCAGTCCAGCGCGAGCTGCCTGTCGTCCTGGGTCGCCGACCAGAGCTCGGTCAGCTCGCCCGTCGCGGCATCGAGCATCAGGACCGGATGCCGGCCACCGGGCTCGACGCGTTCGAAGATCAGTCGGCCATCGAGCTCGGGCAGGGCAGCGGTCGGCGGTGTCTCGCCGGCGTCCGAGACCCGCGTCGCGGCGGTCGGCTCCTCCGTCACCGCCTCGCGACAGGCCGTCGGGGCCAGTGCCATCGCGAGCGCGGCGAGCAGCCTCAGGCGGCCGCCGCAGGGCCCTCGCCGCCTGGCGCTGCTCGTCGGCCGGGCCGCAGACGGCTCCGAATGCCGCTGCCAGGGCCTGCCGGCGTCGATGTCCGTCATCGATGGGACTCCCGGGTGTTCGCGAACGCTCGCCGGCTTCGAGGCCAGCCGCGGCTCAGGCCGCGGCGGCCGGTCGCGGCGCCCGCAGCAGCGCCAGCACCACCAGCGGCACCATCAGCCCGGCGGTGATCGCCACCGGCCGAACCGCGGCGTGCTGGACGATGATGCCGGCATAGGCCCAGATGAAGACGCCGACGTAGACCGCGTCGCGGTGCCGATAGGCGATGGCCGCGTTGATGCCGGCGCCGACCATCAGCACCAGCACCGCCCAGACCTCGGGCGCCAGGCCCCAGCCGCCCCAGCCCTCGTCCAAGAGCAGGATGGTGGTGTTGGCGATGGTGGCGATGGTGATCCAGCCCAGGTAGAGGCTGAAGGGCAGGCGCAGCGCCCAGGCCTCCAGACGGTCGGCCGGCGGCCGGCGGCCGGTGCCCAGCCTCAGGTAGATGGCGATGAGCGTCAACAGCAGGCCGAGCATGACCAGCTCGGTGATCCGGTAGTGGCCGTAGTGGAAGGCGAAGATCCAGCCGCTGTTGAACACGCAGCTGAGCACGAAGAGCCAGCCGACCCGACGCTGCAGCGGGCTCGCGCGGCGGGATGGGGCGGCCTGGTAGATGGCATAGGCGATCAGCGCCAGGTAGATCAGGCCCCAGATGGCGAAGACGTAGCCGGCCGGCGTGACCAGGCTGGGGAAGCTGTCGGAGATCTCGGCGGGAGTTCGTCCGTTGATGGGCAGGGCGTTGGCCAGATAGTTGACGTACAGCGTGACGGCCAGCGCGAGGGGCACCAGGATCTGGCGCAGCAGGTCGAAGGGGCCGGCGTCGGGATGCGCAGGGGGCGGGGTCATTGGCGGCGTCCTCCGGGTCTTGGGTCGGATCGGGCAGGCAGGGACATTGTACTCGCGGTCGACCCGAGCCGTGCGGCCCGCGCGCCCGCCGACGTTGCCGATCGAGCGGCCTCGGGGATATCATGCCCGCGGGCAGCTCGGCCGCAGCAGAAGGGGAGGGACCCGGATGTCGAATCACCAAGGTCGGTCGACGCGCCAGGACGCGAGCCGCGAGGGCGACGGCGTCGCCCTGGCCGCCCTGCCGACGGCTGGCTCGATCGCCCTGATCGCGCCCCTGGCCCTGGCCCTGGCGCTCGGCTCGACCGCGCTCGCGGCTCCGGCCGGCTCCGGCCCCAGCGTAGCGGCCGAACCGGTCCATCGAGCCGCTCCGGTCCGACTGGATGCGCCGGCCGGGCACGATCAGGACCCGCCGGCCGCGATCATCCACCTGCCCCTGGCCATGGCCGAGATCCGCCTGGGCCAGATGCCGCTGCCGCAACCGGCCCGGCCGGCCAGCGCCACCCCGCCCGAGCCCACCCAGGCGCCGACAGAGCCGCCGGCCACGCCGACCGAGGCGCCCAGCCCCACGCCGCCGCCCTCGCCCACCCCGGACCTGCCCTGGTGGGGCGCCTACGACGAGCCCGTGACCGACTTCGCGTCGCTGGACGCCCTGCGCGCGGCCTACCGGCCAGCGACCTGGTACCCGACCCTGCTCGACCTGCTCGCGCTGCGCTACGCCAACGGCCGCCACGTCGTCGTCAGCCTGAAGGACAGCCAGCAGAATGCCGCGACCTGGGTCGGCGGCAACCCGGCCAGCTTCGACGACCTGCTGGGCCGGGTCGGCGTCACGGTCCACGAGATGGACCACCAGCTGGGCTGGCAGGAGGGCATCCAGGCCACCAGCCTGCAGTCCTACGCCTACGTGCTGCGCGAAGACCTGACCCTGCTGGTGCCGCGGGTCGACACCTTCCCGCGGGCCGAGATCGTGCCCTACCTGGTCGGCCCGCTGAACAACATGTACAAGCCGATCTACCTCGAGGGGCAGAGCGGCCAGCAGGGCTTCCTGACCGTGCTCGACGAGTTCAACGCCTACACCCATTCGCTCTTCGTCGGCTACGGCCTGCACGACCAGACGCCGCCCGGCCGCCGCCAGAGCGACCGCGATGGCCTGGTGACCTTCATGATGTACACCGAGTTCTACCTGCGCCACGCCCGCACCACCCACCCCAGCGACTATGCCCTGCTCCGCAGCAAGCCGGAGATCCGCCAGGCGGTCAAGACGCTCTGGGCGCGCGCCAACTTCATCCTGGACCTGAGCGAGGACATCCCCTCGCTGTCGCTCGACCCGGCGGCGGTGGAGGCCGAGATGCGCAAGCCCGACATGCAGGCCGAGCTGCGCGACTTCGTGCTGCCTTGACGCCGCGATCGAATCGAATCGGGGGCCGGCCTCCGGGAGCCGCGCCCGCTCCTTGTTCCCGTCGAGTCGATCCCGTCGCCCTGTCGCACCGTCGGGTTGTCGCAGCCTCAGCCTGGCGTCCCGTCAGCCCGTCGTCCCGAACCCCGGTCGGGATCCTGTCGGCCCGCATCGGGCCCTAGGCCGGCCCCGTACGCCGGTCTGCCCGCGCTCAGCCGCGCCGGGCGCGATCGCGCGCCGCGCGCAGCCCTTCGAGCAGCGCCTCGTCGTCGGCCTCCGCGGCAGGCTCCGACGGCGCGGAGCCGCGCGATCTTACGCGCTCCGAGCGAGGGCCCGTCGCCCCTGGCGGCGCGGTCCCGGGCCGACGGGCACGCCGTGTCCAGGCGCTTCGCCGCTCGTCGATCGCGGCGCCCAGGCCCAGCCGGCGCGCGGCCACGTCGAAGGGCAGGAGCAGCACCGCAAGGGTCAGGAGCCAGGGCCAGAGCTCGACCGCGCCCCGGGCGCCGGGCACCGGATCGAAGGCCGCCGCCGCGTCGTTGGGATCGAGCTGGCGCCCGCCGGTCGCTTCGGCCAGCGCGAAGAGCCGCGGATCGGTCGGCGGCTCGGCCGGGCCGGCGTACTCGGGCGCGAGGGGCAGGACCAGGCCGGCCGTGCGCGCGGCCAGCAGCCGGCCGGCGGCGTCACGGCCGCTGGCACGCAGCAGCCAGGCGCCCGCCTCGGGCAGCGTGATGGCGGCTTCGAAACGGTCGGCCGCCACGCGCGCCAGATCCCGGTCCAGGGGCTTGCCGTCCGGCCCGAGCAGGCGCAGCCCGACGCGCTCGACGGGGCCGGTGGCCGGCGCCTGGCCCGCCGACGCCTGGCCGGTCGGCTCCTGGTCCGCCACCGTCTGGCCCGCCGGCTCGTTGCCCGCCGATGTCTGGCCCGCCAGCTCCTGGTCCGCCGGCGCTTCGTCCGCGGCTGTCCCGCCCGCCAAGGCCTCGCCCGTCAGCGTCACCGTGACGCGTGCCGTCCGGCCGTCCAGCGCCACCCCGATCGCCAGGCCGCCCGTCTCGGGCGGCGGCAGGATCCAGCCGACCAGCTGCGTCGCGAAGCGGCTGAAGTCCGGCCAGCTCAGCCAGGCATCGGCCCAGGTCGGGTCGAGGGTGCTGGTCCAGGCCACGCTGCGGCCAAGCCCGTACTGCCATTGGGCCAGCAGCGGGTCTTCGAGCGGGCTGCGCAAGGCCACTTGCGCAGCCGGCCGGGCATGGCTGGCATCGTAACCCTCCAAGACCGGCAGGCTGGCCGCGTCGAGGCCGGCCAGGATGGCGCTGGGGGCGCCGGGCAGGGGCTGGAAGCGCTGCTCGACGGTGAAGCTGCCCAGGGCCAGCTGGGTCTCCTCGACGAAGATGCGCGGCAACTCGGCCGGGTCCCGGGCCTCCAGGTAGCGGCCGCCGCCCAGCGCCGCCAGCTCGGCCAGCTCGGGCGCGCTGGCCTCGCCGACGCCGACCACCGAGAGCGTGATGCCGGCGGCGGCCAGACGGACGGCCTCGCGCCGGGCGGCCTCCATGCCGCCGGCCTCGGTCCAGCCGTCGGTGAGGAGGATGGCGTGCCTGCGCGTGGACGACGCTTCGGCCAGGGCCATGCGCGCCGGGCCAAGCCCGGCCGTCAGGCTGGTGCCGCCCTGGGCCTGGATGCCCAGCACCGCCGCCTCGAAGCCGCTCGGATCGCCGGCCGGCTGCAGGGGCCAGGCCGGCTGTGCCGCGATGTCGAAGGCCAGCAGGCCCAGCCGATCCGCCGGGCGCAGCAGCGCTCCGGCCTGCAGCACGGCCTCCTTGGCCAGGTCGAGCTTGCTGGGCGCGCCGCTGGCGCCCGAGATCGGCTCGCCCATGCTGCTCGAGCGGTCGATCAGGAAGGCCAGCGCGATGTCCGGCCGGCGTTCGTCG
This sequence comes from Caldilineae bacterium, assembly GCA_020634625.1. Taxonomy (GTDB): domain Bacteria; phylum Chloroflexota; class Anaerolineae; order Epilineales; family Epilineaceae; genus JACKBJ01. Next base: position 32,645 of record JACKBJ010000011.1, read on the forward strand.
GCCTCGACCAGCATCTCCACCGGCAGGGTTGCCTCGATCGGCGTGCCGCGCCAGCCGCCGGCGCCGAAGCTGGCGCGTCCGCCGACCATCAGCAGGCCGCGGCCGAGGTCGCGCACCGCGCGCTGCAGCGCTGCCTGGCTGGCCGGCGGCAGGGCCCGCGCCGGCAGGTCGACCAGCAGGAAGGCGTCCCAGGCCGAGAGCGCCAGCGGCGAGGTCGGCAGCTCGGAGGGCGTCAGCAGATCGACCTCGAGCCGGTTGGCGCGCAGGGCGGCGCGCAGGGCCCGCGCCGCCTCCGGGTCGCCGGCCAGCAGCGCCAGCCGCGGCGGCCCGGCGACCAGGGTCAGCGCCGCGGCGACGTTGTTCTCGGCGCGGCCGTCGCGCTCCGGCTCGAGCCGGGCCAGGTAGCGCCTGGGCCCGGCGCGCTCCGGCCGATCCTGGATGCGCAGGCGCAGGCTGCCCGGCCGCAGCGCCAGCTGGCGCTGCGCGATGACCTCGCCGTCGGCCAGCAGCTGCAGCCGGGCCGGGCCGGCCGTCGTGGCACGGATCTCCAGGTCCAGCGTGATGCCCTGGCCCAGCCGGGCCTCGGCCGGCGCGTCCAGGCGCGCCAACCAGGCCTCCGCGCCGCTGACGCCGGCCGCCAGGGGCAGCAGGTCGACCGGGATGCCGCGCGCCGCCAGCAGCGCAGTTTCGCGCTCGAGGTCGCCGCGGTTGGCCTGGCCGTCCGAGGCCAGCACCAGGCGGCCGGAGCTCCCGGCCGGCAGGAGCCCGGCGCCCAGGCGCAGCGCGGCCGCGATGTCGGTGGCGTCGGCGTCGACCGTCGTGCGCGGCGGGTCCAGGGGGCCGGCGCGGGCACGCCGGTCCAGCCGCGCCTCGGCGCCGAAGACCAGCAACGCCATCCGGCGGTCCTCGCGGCTGGCCTCGGCCAGGTCGCCGGCGAAGGCCAGGGCCCGGGCCCGCTCGTCGGCCGGAACGCTGCCCGAGGCGTCCAGCAGCAGCACCGCCACCCGATCGCCGGACGGGCGCAGCAGCCGCGGCCGGGCCAGGCCGAGCACGACCAGGCCCAGGATCGCCAGCCGCAGGCCGGTCGCCAGCCGCCGCCGGCCGGGTGGCAGTCGCCGGGCGCGCAGGCCCAGCCAGGCCACCGGCGGTAGCAGCAGCAGCGCCAGCAGCGCCGCTGGCTGCCCGAGTCCGAGGCTCACGCGGCCCGGTCTCGATGCCTGCCGCGGCCCGCGCTCGGCCCGCGCGCTCCGAGGAACCGCCACGCCCGAGCCGCGTGCTCGCGGGCGAGGGTGCTTCGGTGGTCCCAGCCCCATTCGAGCAACAACAGGGCCAGTGCCAGCCAGGCCAGCCAGGGCCAGAGGCGCCGCCGTCCGAGCTCGGGCGCCGGAGGGGCATCGGGATCGGTTGCGTTGGCCGCGTCGCCGTCGCCGCGCTCCGAGGACCCCGGAATGGACAAGGCCGATCCCGACCCCGCTGGGCCGGCAGCGTTGGCCGCGACCAGCGCCGGCGGCAGCCCGCGGGCGCGGATCGGATGCGCTCGGCCGTCGGCCAGGGAGACCACGAAGCGAGCGGTCGACGGCTCCGCGACGCCCGGTCGCTCGATGCGGTAGATTCCGGGCAGCTCGGTGTCGGCGAAGACCGCCTGGCCGGCCGCGATCGATGCCGTCCGGACCTGTCCGTCGGGGCCGACGAGCCGCGGCACAGGGGCCTCGTCGGGCGCCGGCAGGCGCAGCGGGTCGCCCGGATCGAGACGGAGCGCCGGGGCCTCGGTCCCGCCGGGCGCCAGCCTCGACAACGCGGCGGCCAGCCAGAGCGGCAGGGCCGGGCGCAGGGGCATGTCGCTGGCACGCGGGTCGAAGGCCAGCAGCAGCGCCGGCCGGCCGGCCAATTGGCCTTCGGCCATCAGCGGCCAGTCGCGGCCCTCGACCCGGGCCAGCGCCAACGGCGTCCAGGCCAGGCCCAGCTCGAGCGCCAGGGCCTGCTCGATGGCCACCGTCTCGAAGGCGATGCCGGCCAGCAAGGGGTGGCGCGGGTCGATCGGACGCGGCGCGGGCTGCTCGAGCCGGCCCAAGGAGCGGACCGACTCGCGTCCCTGGCCCAGGTCCGTCGGCGGCGCGATGACGATGAGCGGCGATGCGGGCAGCGTGGCCGGTACGAAGCCGTCCAGGATGACGACGTCGGCCGGGCCGCCGTCCGTGGCGAGCGCCAGCGACCCGGCCGGCTGGGCCTCGGCGTCGAAGCGCCGCCAGGTCTCGACCTCCGGCAGCAGGTCCAGCGCGGTCTCGAGGAAGCGGTTGCCCGGCGAGACCAGGGCCACGCGCAGCGGCGGCGGCCCGCCGCCCAGGGCCCAGGCGACGTCGTCCTGCGGCAGCGCGTCCCTGCCGTCCAGGCGGGCCTCCACCGTCTCGGCGCCGGGCTCCAGGGCCAGCTGGAAGCTGCGCTGGCCGTTGGGCGGCAGGTCCAGCGCGCGGACGTCGACCAGCTTGCCGTCGACGCGGACCTCGACCCGGCGCTCCCGCGGCCGCCCGGCGCTGTTGACCACGCGGACGAAGAGCTCGGATCCCGTCGCGCCCGCGCCCAGCTCGAGCGCCGCCAGGGTCTGGTTGTCGTCCGAGCGGCCGATCGGGACCAGCTCGACCGGCGGCAGGCCGCTCAGGTCGCCGGTCAGCGTGAAGTTGCCGTCGGAGAAGAGCACCACGCGCGTGCTCGGGTCGCTTCCCGCCAGCGCGGCGGCCAGGCGCAGGGCCTCGCCGGCGTCTCCGGGCAGGAGCCGGGGCTCGAGCCCGGCCAGGGCGGCGCGCAGGTCGGCCGGGTCGCCGGCGCCGGACAGGAGCAGCTCGGCCGAGCGGTCGAAGGCGATCAGGGTCAGGGACGATCCCGGCGCCGCCTCGGCGCGGTCCAACGCGGCTTCCGCGGCCGCCGCCAGGCGCGACGGCGCCCGATCGGTCGCCGCCATGCTCATCGACCGGTCGATCAGCAGCAGCAGGTTGGGCGCGATGGCCAGCGGCGCCCGGCGCCAGGGGCCGGCCAGCGCCAGCACCAGGGCCGTCAGGGCCGCCAGCTGCAACCAGAGCAGCAGGCCGCCCGGCAGCCGCCAGCCGGCGGGGCTCGCGCCGTCCGCGCCTTCGCGGGCCAGCGCCCGCCAGATCAGGGTGCTCGGCAGCTCGCGCTGGCGCCGCCGTGGACGCAGCAGGTGCAGGAGCAGGATCGCGCCCGCCAGCAGGCCAAGGGCCAGCGCGGCCGGTGTCTCGAGACCCACGGCTAGCGGCGTCCCGCGCCGACGGAGGCGGCCTGCCGGCCCGTCCTCGGGCCGGCGCTCCGATGCGACGCGTCCGCGCCGGGACCGGTTCCCATTCCTCGAAGCAGGGCCGATCGCCAGCGCATGCCGCGCTCAGTCCTCCTGGCGGCGCGAGTCGAAGAGCGCGTAGCCGAGGGCGACCGCGACGACCAGCAGCACGAGCGCCAGGACGAGCAGGTTGCGGCTCGGCGCGCCGCCCTTGCCATCCGCGTCGGGTTCCGGCGCGAGGCGCTCGGGGGTGGCCGTGGCCGGGGCCAGGGTCGAGATGGCCGGGACCGTCACGCTGGGCGTGGCGGCCGGCGGAGCCTCGGTGAAGGGCGCCGGCAGCGCCGTGACCAGGACGGCGGTCTCGCTCGGCGGCGGGGCCGGCGTCTCGCTGGGCAGCGGCGTCTCGCTGGCCGCGGCAGGCGCGGCCAGCACCGCGTCGATGCCGGTGTAGGTGCCCAGGTCCATCACCCAGATGTAGCCGTAGCTGATCTTGCCGACGCCGACCCCGATCTCGCGGTAGTTGGGGTCCAGGATATTGGCCCGATGCGGCGGATCGCCCATCAGCCAGCCGAAGGCATCGTCGATGTTGGACCGGCCGACGAAGTTCTCCCCCACCCGCAGGCCCTCGCGGCCGGCGGCATAGCCGGCCTGCAGCACCCGGTCCTTGGCCTTGCGCCCGTCGCGGCTGGTGTGCGAGTAGTGGGCGAACTCGGCGATCTCCTCGGCATGGCCCTGGGCGGCCTGGGCCAGCGCCGCGTTGACCACGTAGGGCGCGAGGCCGGCCGACTGGCGCGCCTGGTTGACCCGCTCGAGCATCGCGCCGGCCTCGGCGGCGAGCTCGTCCGAGGGTTGGAGGAAAGGCCCGGCCTGGGCCGCGCGCGCCAGCAGCAGGGTCAGCGCCAGGGCACCGAGGGTCGGGATCGTGCGGCGGAGACGAGGCTGCATGAGGGATACTCCAACGGGGCAGGCCGCGCGCGGATGCGATTGCGGCGCTTCGGACGCTGGCCTATACTACCACCGTGTCGGGATGCTCGCATGCCTCCCGCGCGCAAGAGGGGAGTCCGGGCCAGCCGGGCTGAGAGGGTGCAGCGAGGTCGCGAGGCCGGCGCACCGACCCTAAGAACCTGATCCGGGTCATGCCGGCGGAGGGAGCTCATAGCGTCTGGCCGGCCGAGAGGCGGCCTGTCGCGCCACTTCCCGATGCCGGGGGGTGGCGTTGTTTCTTCGTCTGCCCGCGGCTGGCCCGGAGCCCGGGCGGCCCACGCCGCATCGCCGCCGCGAGACCGGAGGACGCATGCATCCGCCAGCGGAGCCATCGACGGTCGAGCCGCCCCTCGCCGGGCTCTGGCAGGCCGCCTGGCCTCCGTTGGCGCTGCTGGCCGGACTGGTTCTGGCCTGGCACCTGGTCGTCGTGGTCGGAGGGCTGCCGGCCTTCATCCTGCCCTCGCCCGGGCGCGTCCTCGGCGTGCTCGTCGCGCGCCGTGCCGGCCTGGGCGAGGCGCTCTTGGCCAGCCTGGCGGCTACCTTCGCCGGCCTCGGCCTGGCCCTGGTGCTCGGCCTGACCCTGGCCCTGCTCATCCAGGTCTCGACCGGGCTGCGCCGCGCGCTCTACCCGCTGTTGGTGGTCTCGCAGACGGTCCAGATCCTGGCCATCGCGCCGCTCCTGGTGATCTGGATGGGCTTCGGGATGCGGCCGACCATCGCCATCGTGGTCCTGATCTGCTTCTTCCCGCTGGCGGTCAGCACCGCCGACGGCCTGGCCGCCGTCGATCCCGAGCTGGTTGCGCTGCTGGAGTCGATGGGGGCCAGTCGGAGCCAGGTCTGGCGCATGGTCCGGCTGCCGGCGGCGCTGCCGGCCTTCTTCTCCGGCCTCAAGATCGCCGTCACGTACAGCGTGGTCGGTGCCACCATCGGCGAATGGGTGGGCGGCTCGACCGGGCTGGGCCTGTACCTCCTGCGCAGCAAGAACGCCCTGGCCACCGACCAGGTCTTCGCCGCCATGCTGGTCACCTCGTCGGTCAGCATCGGCCTCTTCCTGCTGACCGCCCTGGCTGAGCGCCTGGCCACGCCCTGGCAGTCCGCCCTGCGCGCGCGGGCGGGCCGCCGCCCGCGATTCCCCTCAGGAGCAGCATCATGAACGCGATCCATCCCGAAGGTCGTCCCGCCCGCTCGCGCCCGCTCGCCGGCCCGATCCTGTCGCTGCTGGCCCTGGCCGCCATGCTGGCCGCCTGCACGCCGCCGCAGCTGCCGACCGACGGATCCCGACCGGAGGCCCGGCGCGCTGCGTCCCTGGGGCCGAGCGCCACCCGCGAGGCGGCGGCTGCCGCCACCCATGCGGCCGCCACGGGCGAGGCGGCGGCCGTCGGAACCGAAGCGCGCGCCGCGGACGCAGGCGCCAGGGTCACCGCGAGCGACGCCGAGCGCGACGCCGCCGATCTGGCCGACGCCGGGCCGATCGCCCGCGTGGCGGCCGAGGACGGTGGGCTCGTTCCGGTGACGCTGATGCTCGACTGGGTACCCAACACCAACCACACCGGCATCTTCGTCGCCCAGGCGCGGGGCTATTTCGAGGCGGCGGGCCTCGATCTGGAGATCGTCCAGCCCGGCGAGGTCTATGCCGATCAGGCGGTGGCGGGCGGTGCGGCCGATTTCGGCATCAGCTACCAGGAGGCGTTGACCCTGGCGCGCTCGATGGACCTGCCCCTGGTCTCGGTGGCGGCCATCGTCCAGCACAACAGCTCGGCCTTCGCCAGCCGGGCCGAGCTGGGCGCCCGATCGGCGGCCGACTACACCGGGCTGCGCTACGGCAGCTTCGGCACGCCCTTCGAGCTGCCCACGCTGGCCGCCCTGATGGACTGCGCCGGCGCCTTGCCGGAGGCCATCGACTCGGTCGAGTCGGTCAACGCCGGCCTGTCCGACCCCTTGGCGCTCCTGTCCGAGGACCGCATCGACCTGGCCTGGATCTTCCAGGGCTGGCAGGGCATCCAGGCCGAGCGCGAAGGCATCGCGCTCGACCTGCTGCCGCTCGAGGCGCAGCGCGACTGCATCCCGGACTACTACACGCCGATCCTGATGACCCGCGAGCAGACGATCGACGAGCGGCCGGAGCTGGTGGCGGCCCTGGTCGGCGCGGTCTCGCGCGGCTACCGCTTCGCCATCGAGCGGCCGCTCGAGGCGGCCGAGCTCCTGTTGGAGGCCGCGCCGGAGCTCGATCGTGGCCTGGTGATCGACAGTCAGACCTGGCTCTCGCCGCGCTACCAGGCCGACGCGTCGCGCTGGGGCGAGCAGCGGCTGGACGTCTGGGATGCCTATGGCGACTGGATGGCGGCCCAGGGCATCATGCCGGCGCCGATCGACGCGCGGAGTGCCTTCAGCAACGCCTTCCTGCCCGGTGAAGGCGGCTGAGCCGGGTGGCGCCGGACCTGCCACCCGCGGGCCAGCCGCCGCGCCTGGCCCTGCAGGACGTCGGCAAGGCCTATGCCGACGCCGGCACGCGGGTGCAGGCCCTGGCCGGGGTCAGCTTCGAGGTTCCGGCCGGCGCCCTGGTGGCCCTGGTGGGCCCCTCGGGATCGGGCAAGAGCACCCTGCTGCGCCTGCTGGCCGGCCTGGAGCGGCTCGACAGCGGTCGGATCCTGGTGGACGGCCAGCCGCTGGTCGAGTCCGGCGCCGTCGCCTACATGCCGCAGCGCGACCTGTTGCTGCCCTGGCGCCGCCTGATCGACAACCTGACCCTTGGCCTCGAGATCCAGGGCCTGGACCGGACCGAGGCCCGCGCCCGGGCGCGGGCGCTGCTGCCCACCTTCGGCCTCGAGGGCTTCGAGCAGGCCTGGCCGCCAGCCCTCTCGGGCGGCATGCGCCAGCGCGCGGCCCTGCTGCGCACGGTGCTCCTGGGCCGCGACACCCTGCTGCTGGACGAGCCCTTCGGCGCCCTGGACGCGCTGACCCGGCTCGAGCTGCAGGATTGGCTGGCCGGCATGTGGCAGGCGGCCGGCTGGACCCTGCTCCTGGTGACCCACGACGTCGAGGAGGCGGTCTACCTGGCCGACCGCGTCGTGGCGCTCGGCCCGCGGCCGGGCCGGGTGGTGCTCGAGCTGGAGGTCGATCTGCCCCGGCCGCGCGACCGGGGCCTCCTGGGCAGCCCGAGCTTCGGCCGCCAGGTCGGCCGGCTGCTGGCGGCCTTGGGCCATCCGAGCGGCCTGGCCTGAGCCGGCCGGGTCGGGTCGCGGCGCGGGACGCTCTCGCAACGCGCGGCGCCTAGATTGTTCCCACGTCGTCGTCCGGCCGCGCCGTCGCTCGCGAGCACGGCGCCGGGCACCGGAGCGGCGGCGCGACCCGCCCGAGATCCGCCCCAGCGAGCCCGGCCATGCACCAGACTCCGACCCGCGACCCCAGCAGCATCACCGTCGAGCGCGTGCGCGAGCTCTTGCGAGGGCTCGGCCGCGCCCGGACGATCGGCCCCGGCCCGCTGAGCGAGCGCGCCTTCGTGCGCCGCTCGCTGGCACAGGCGGGCTTCGCCGTCACGCGCGAGGCCTGCGCCTACGAGCTGGGCCGGCTGGTCGGCGAGCGGGTGCGCATCGAGCTGGGTCGGGCCCGGACGCGCTGCGGCCTGGCGCCCGGCGACGACCTGGTGACCTGCCTGCGGGCCGACTTCGGTCAGCAGCAACATGCGCTCGAAGCCTGGAGCGCCCTCGAGCACCTCTGCCTGCGGCCCGAGCTGGGCCTGGATGCCCGCGGCCTGGCCGCGCTGCTGGAGGGCCAGCATCCGCGCACGGTGCAGCGCCGGCTCCACCTGGGGTTCGCGCTGCTCACCGCGCACCTGCGCGAGCTGGAGCATGCCGCGCTGCAGGAGGAGCGCCGCGAGCGGCTCTGGCGGGCGCTGCCGGCGCCGGGCGCCAAGCGCCTCTTCGGCCTGGACCCTTCGATCGCCCTGGCCCTGGCCGAGCTGGCCGGCGCCGAGCCCCGCCTGCTGGCGCTGGCCGGCCCGGGCGGCCTGGGCAAGACGGCCCTCGCGCGCGCCCTGGCCGAACGCTGTCTGCTCGAGGGCCGCTTCGAACGGCTCGAATGGATCGATGCCGCGTCGCTCGGCGCCGGCAGGCTGATGGACCGCATCGACGCGGGCGCCGGCGAGCCCGGGTCCGGCCGAACGCTCTTGATCGTCGATGCGGTCGACCGGCCCGAGCTGGCGGAGGCCCTGGTCGCGGCGCAGCGAGGCCTGCCGCCCCGGATCCGGCTGCTGGCCACCGGTCGGCTCGGCTGGGCCGCCTGGCCGGCCTTGCGTCTGATCGAGCTGCAGCCGCTGCCCCGCCCCGAGGCGCTGGCGCTGCTGCGCCACGAAGCCCGCGCGCGCGGACTGCGCGAGCTGGCGGGCGCGGCGCAGGCCGAGCTCGCGCCGCTACTGGCCGTCACCGCCGGCCATCCCGCGGCGATCCTGCGTGCGGTGGCCAGCCTGCGGGCCGCTTCGATCGCCAGCGTGACCGAGGCCTTCGCCAGCGGCCGCGGACCGGCGCGCGCCCATTGCGCCGCGCTCTGGGAGCCGTCCTGGCGCCTGGCCGGCGCCGAGCCTCGACGCGTCGTACAGGCGGTGATCGCGGCCGGACGCCGAGGCGGTCGAGCGGATCTGCTGACGGTGGCCCGTCGGGCGCGGATGGCGCCCGAGGCGGCCGCGCTGGCGCTGCAGGCGGCCGTCGACCTGGGCCTGTTGACGACCACCCAGGGCGGGCGCGACTGCGCCTTCCACCCGCGGCCCTGGCTGCGGCGCTATCTGGTGGAGGCGCCTGAGGCGGCCGAGCTGGACGAGACGATCCCCGAGCTGCTCGCCCAATCGGCCGACTGACCTTTACAGACGCCCGGCCGCCGCCTATCATGGACCGGTCTGCACAACCTGTCGTCCCGGGTGTGCCGCGGCCCTGGTAGGCTCGGCGCCCAATGGGGGAAGCCGGTGAGAGTCCGGCGCTGACGCGCAACGGTGATGCCCATCCTTGCCACGTGACTCGCGTGGCCCCGCGGAGACCAGCCGCGGGCAGGGCCGCAGCCCGACACCCCGCCCGAAGACGCTTGCCTGCAGAGCCCTCGCGAATGGGGCTCCCGGCGCCGGCGTCCTCCGGACCCTGCACCGATCTCCCTCGCGATCGGCAGGGTCCTTTCTATTGTTCGTTGCCGCGCGGGCCGGATCGGGCTTGCGCGGGCAGGCGTCCGCGCGTCGCGCATGCGCTCGGGCGCCAGGAGGAGGAAGCCTGTGAACCGTCGCACGCGCGCCCTGTGCCTCGCGGCGCTGCTCGCCACGTCGATCCTGTCGATTCTGGCCGGCCTGGCCGAGCCCCAGCCGCCCGGTCGGGCCCAGGCGCCCGGCACGGCCGACCTGGTCGTCGACTTCGGCGACGGCCGGGTCCGCGTCGACCGTGTCGCGGTCGTCAGCGGCAGCACCGGGCTCGAGCTGCTGCAGCGCAGCGACCTGGAGCTGGCGTTGTCCAACGGGGCGGTCTGCGGCATCGACGGCGTCGGCTGCCCGGCCAGCGACTGCTTCTGCGCCTGCCGGGATCTGGCGAACTGCCGCTTCTGGGGCTATCACGACGGCCTCGAGGACGGGGCCTGGCAGGCCTACGAGATCGGGGCCGGGGAGAGCCGGATCGGTCCGGGCGCCGTCGAGGGCTGGGTCTGGGGACGGCCGGAGCCGGTCCTCGCGCCGCGCTCGATGCGCGCTGCGCTGCTGGCCGCCGACTGGCTGGCTGGCTTCCAGACGGCTTCCGGGGGGCTGGCCGATCACCCGGGCTTCACGGTCGAGGCGATCGCGGGCTTCCGCGGCGCCGGCATCCCGCTGCTCGGCCCGCAGGCCGATGCCGGCCGTGGGCTGGCCGACTTCCTGGCGGCCCAGGCCGGCGTCTACGCCGCGGATGGCGCGGCGCCGGCCGGCAAGGCCCTGGCCGGCGTCGTCGCGGCCGGCCTGGACCCGCGCCGGCTGGCCGGCGGCGACCTGATCGCCCGGGTCGAGGCGACCTATTCGCCGACCAGCCGCTGGTACGGTGCCTCGGTCTGGGACCAGGCCTGGGCCATCATCGGCCTGCGGGCGGCCGGCCGGCCGGTCCCGCCGGAGGCGGTCGCGGCGCTGGCTTCGGCGAGTGCCGCCAGTGGCGCCTGGGGCGGCATGCCCATGGCCGAGGCCGCCGACGGCGACAGCACCGGCCTGGTCCTGCAGGCCCTGGCGGCCGCCGGGGCCAGGGCCGAGCAGCCGGAGGTGGCCGCCGCCCTGAGCTGGCTGGAGGGCATGCGTCAGGCCGACGGCGGCTTCGCCCACGAGCGGCCCGAGGACGGCAGCAACCTCAACGCGACCGCGCTGATCGTGCAGGGGCTGATCGGCCTCGGGCTCGACCCGTCCGACCCGCGCTGGACCCGGGTGGACCGCTCGCCGCTGGACTACCTGACCAGCCGGCAGCAGCCCGACGGCCGTCTGCAGTTCGCGGCCGAGCCGGTGGAGGTCTCGGACCTGGTGGCCAGCCTGCAGGGCCTGCCGGCCATGGCGGGCCGGAGCATGCCCTTGGCGGGCCGGCGCGTGGCCGTCGAGGCCGCCCGCGACTGGATGCGCGAGCAACGCGATGTCGAGGGCGCCTTCCTGGGCTTCAACCCCGGCGCCAGCATCGACGCCGTGCTGGCCCTGGCGGCGGCGGGGCTCGAGCCCGAGGCGCTCGGCGCGCCGAGCGGGGGCGCGGTGCCCGGCGTCGCGGGCTACCTCGCCTCGGTCGCGGCGGACTACGCGGGCCGCGGGCCCAGCGCGGCCGGCAAGCTGAGCGCGGGCGCCGTGGCCTTGGGCGCCGATCCCCGCGACTTCGGCGGCGTCGACCTGGTGGCGCGAATCCAGAGCAGCTATCAGCCGATCAGCGGCACCTTCGGCGCCGGTGGCACCTGGGATCAAGCCTGGGCCCTGATCGGTCTGGCGGCGGCCGAGGCGCCCATCCCGGCCGAGGCGGTCGAGGCCCTGCGCCGCGCGGCGGCCGAGGGCGGCGGCTGGGGCTTCGAGGCCGGCGCCGCGGCGGCCGATGCCGACAGCACCGGCCTGGCCCTGCAGGCGCTCGCCGCCGCCGGTCTGGACCCCTCCGATTCGAGCGCCCGGGCCGGGCTGGCCTTCCTGCAGGCGACCCAACTGGAGGACGGCGGCTGGGGCGAGGCCAGCGCCAACGCCGGCTCGACTGCCTTGGCGATCGGGGGCCTGGTCGCCATGGGGCAGCACGTCGACGGCGCCGGCTGGATGCGCGGCCGGCCCGGCGCGGCCCTGCGGCGCGGCCCGATCGAGAGCCTGCAGGCCCTGCAGTCGCCGGGCGGCGGCTTCCCGGGCTTCAGCGGCCCGGAGGACCCCCATTCGACCTACGCCGCCCTCTTGGGCCTGAGCGCCCGGGCCCTGCCGGTCCGGCCCCTGGCCCAGGCGCCGCTCTACCTGCCCGTCCTGACCCGCAACCGGTGAGGGCCATGCGCGCGCGCCAGCAGGGAGGTGGACGGCCGGCGCTGCCGAGCGGTCCGATCCGCCTGCTCCTGCTCGTCGCCTGGCTCGGCTTTGGCGCCGGCCTGCAGGTCCAGGCCCAGCCGGAGCCGGCGCGTGCCGGCCTGGTGATCCAGGATGCCAGCGGCCGGGTGCGGAGCTACTGCATCGCGCTGAACGGCCCCGAGGTCAGCGGCCTCGAGCTGCTTCAGCAGAGCGGCGAGGCGCTGGCCTGGCAGGCCGTCGCCCTGGGCAGCATGGTCTGTCGCATCGGCGACACGGGTTGCGACTATCCGGCCCAGGCCTGCTGGTGCCATTGCCGGAGCCTGGGCGGCGACTGCCGCTACTGGGCCTACCACAAGCTCGAGGACGGGGACTGGACCTATGCCATCGTGGGGCCCTCGGCGCGCCGGCTGCATGCCGGCGACGTCGATGGCTGGGCCTGGGGACCGGGCAGCCTGGTATCGGGGGCCACGCCGCCGCTGATGACCTTCGCCGAGATCTGCGCCGCCCCCGCGGCCCGCGGCCTCGGGACGGCGACGGCGCCCTCCCGCCCGGCCCCTCCGGCGACCGAAGGCCCCGCTCCAGGGTCGGGCGCCGCCCCCGCGGCGACCCCCCCGACGCCAGCCGACGGCCCGGGTCGTCGGCTCCTCTCGACCCGGGTCGTGCCGACCCCGGCCCCTTCGAGCCGCGGCGGCTCCGTCCCGGCGACGGCGACCCCGATGCCGTCGCCGCGCCGCCCAGGCGACTCCGGCGCCGCGGACGGCGCGCCCAGCCCGGGCCCATCGCGGGGCGGGGTCGATCTCGACGCGACCCGTCCGGCGGCCGCGACGGCACCGGCCCGCGCCGATGGGACCGGGGCCTCGGCCGCGTCGGAGGTCGCCGCGGCACCGGGCATGGCCGCGCGGGATGCCGCGCAGGGTGCAGCGCGCGACCCGAGCCATGGCGCGGAGCCGCTCGGACCCGGCGATCGGGGCGCGGTCACGGGCCAGGCCGGCGCGGCGCCCGACTCGGTCCCGCCGTCGAGCCGCGCGGTCGCGGCCGGGCTCGACCTGCGTTCGATCCTCGGCTATGCGCTCTTCGCGCTGGTCTTCCTCGGACTCGCCGGCCTCGCCCTGAGCGGCCGCGACTGAGCCGGCCGTGAGGGCCCGCCAAGGCCGCTCCAGCCCGACCGGGTCCGCGGCCGAGCCCGAGCCCGGCGCCGCCGCGAGCCGGCCGGCCGTCCCGCTCGGCGCCCGGCTCGGCCTCGGGCTCGATCGCGCGCTCGGCCCGGCCATCCTGGTGCTGGCCAACGGCATCGGCCTCCTGGCCTTCGCCTGGCCTCTGCGGCTGGCCTCCGGCGGCCCCGTGTTGCGCTCGGGCCCGGAGGCGGCCGGCTTCCTGGGCCTGCTGGTGCTGGCCTGCGTCACCGCCCTGCTCTACGAACTGGCCCTGCGCGGTCTGGGCGCCCGTCCACTGGCGGCCCTGGGCCTGCTGGTGGCGGGCAACAGCCTCTTGCGCCTGGTCGAGACGGCGCTGCCCGGACCGGGCGGCTTCAGCCCGATCTTCGCCCTGGTGATCCTGGCCGGCCGCGCTTTCGGCCCGCGCTTCGGCTTTCTGACCGGCTCGCTGAGCCTGGCCGTCTCGGCCCTGGTCACCGGCGGCATCGGCCCCTGGCTGCCCTATCAGATGCTGGCCGCCGGCTGGGTGGGCCAGACGGCCGGCTGGCTGCCCGGCGCTCGGCGTGGCGTCGGTCCCGACTCGCCGCCCGGCCGAGCATCGGCGTCGCGCGTCGATCCCGGGCTCGGGGCGGAGGATCGGACACGGCGCGCCTCGCGGCGCGAGATCTGGGCCCTGGCGCTCTTCGGCGCCGGCTGGGGCTTCGTCTACGGCCTGGTGCTCGACCTCTGGGGCTGGACCTACCTGGACGGGGGCGCGGCGGCCGGGCCCGACGCGCCGGGGCGGCTGCTGGCCTACCTGCTGGCCTCGCTGCCCTGGGACGCCTTTCGCGCCGCCGGCAACCTGGTCCTGATCCGGGTGGCCGGCCGGCCGCTGCTGGACGCCTTGCGCCGGATCGGCCGCCGCTTCGACGTCGCGCAACCGGCCGAGCGGCGCCCGGCCCGAGCGCCGGCACCGGAGGGGGCCGCGCGGGAGCGCCGAAGCCGGGTGGGCGGAGAGCCCGGGCGCGAGGACCGGGCTGCCCTGGGCCTGCATCCGCGAGCCTGGCTGGTCTGGGCGCTGGGCCTGGCGACGCTCTGCCTGGGCCAGGGCCAGCCCTTCGTCCTGGCCGGCCTCGGGCTGAGCCTGTGGGCCCTGCATCGCGGCTTGGCGCGGCAGCCGGCCGATCGGGCCGGCGCCCTCGGGCTGGACCTGCCCCTCGGGCGCTTCGCGCTGCTGACGGCGCTGCTGGCGGGCGGCTACAGCGCGCTGACGCTGCACCAGGGCGCCACCGAGCTGCTGCGGCTGCCAGCCGGCTGGCCGATCGTCGGCGGCTCGATCACGCTCGAGTCGCTGGTCTACGGTGGCCTGACCGGCTTGCGCCTGAGCCTGATGCTGGCGGCCTTCCTCGGCCTCCAGAAGGCCTTGAGCGCCCGTCAGCTGTTGGGCCTGGTGCCGCGTGCCTTCGGGCCCCTGGCCCTCGCGGCCAGCGTGTCCCTGGCTTGGCTGCCCTCGGTGGGACGGCAGCTGGATGCCATCCGGGAAGCCCGGGCCATCCGCGGCATCGGGGCCGAGGGCGGCCGGCTGGCCGCGCTGCGGGCCTGGCCGGCCCTGGCCATCCCGCTCCTGGTGGGCGGCCTGGAACGGGCCATGCACCTGGCCGATACCCTGGCGGCGCGTGGCCTGGCCGGCCGACCCGACGCGAGCCGGCCGGGCCGCCTGCTCCTGGCGGCCGGATTGCTGCTGCTGGCCGCCGGCTGGCTGGTCCCCGAGCTGGCCTTGCTGCGCGGTCCGGCGGCTCCGGTCGTCGGCGGCCCGCTGCCCGCCTTCGGCCAGGCGTTCCTGGCCGACGGCCGCCTGATGCTGATCGCCGGGGCGGCCGCGATGCTCGGCGCCATCGCGCTGGGCGGTCGACGACAGCCCTTCACCGCCTGGCGCCCCGCGCGTTGGACCTGGCGCGACACGCTGGTCTGCCTGGCGGCCTGGTTGCCGCTGCTGCTGCGCCTGGTGGACGCCGGGACCCGCGGCGACATGGCCTGGTCGCCCTACCCGGCGCTGGCCTGGCCGACCCTGGGCCCCGGCCTGGCCCTGGCCCTGCTCGGCCCGGCCCTGCCGCTGGCCGCACCGCGCCTGGCGCCTGTCCGGCGCTCGGCGGCGGTCGTCCCGCTCGAAGCCCGCCGTACCGACGGGGCGCCCGGCCCGCATCCATCCGAACCGCACCCGCCCGAGCCGCTCGATGCCGGTCGGCGCGGACCGTCCCTGGCTTTCGAGGGCTGGGGCTTCAGCTATCCCGGCGCGGCCCGCCCGGTGTTCGAGGGCGTCGACCTGCGGCTGCCCGGCGGCCGGCTGAGCCTGGTGGCCGGGCCCAGCGGCGCCGGCAAGACGACCCTCCTGCAGGCCATGGCCGGCCTGGTGCCCGCGTCCAGCGGTGGCCGCGTGCGCGGGCGGCTGCGGATCGGGGCGGCCGGCGCCTTTGAGCCGGTGGGCCTGGGCGATCGGGTCGGCTACGTGCATGGCGAGCCGGAGGCCGGCTTCGTGGCCGATCGGGTCGAGGACGAGCTGGCCTTCGCGCTCGAGCACCGGGGCCTGCCGCGCGGGCTGATCACGGCACGGGTGGGCGCGGCGCTCGAAGCGGTCGAGCTGGGGCACCTGGCGCGGCGCCGGCTGGACAGCCTGTCGGGCGGCCAGCGCCAGCGCGTGGCCATCGCGGCGGCGCTGGCCCTGGCGCCGGAGGTCCTGGTCCTGGACGAGCCGACCTCGCAGCTGGACGATGCCCTGGCGGCCGGGCTGCTCGACCGGCTGGCGGCGCTGACCGAGGCGGGCCGGCGCACGGTGATCGTCGGCGAGCATCGGCTGCGACGGGTGGCGGCCCAGGCGGATTGGATGGTCCAGCTGCCGGGCGGGGGCGCTCGGCCGCGGCAGGGGCCGGCCGGCCGGATGCTGGCCCGCTACCCGCAGCCCGTGGTGCCGTCGGCGCCGCCGGCGCAGCCGGGCGCACCGGTGCTCGAGCTGGAGGGCCTGCGCTTCGGCTTCGGGGCGCGGGCCGAGGCGCCCGAATCCGGCAGCGCGGCGCCGCCGTTGATCGCCGACCTCGACCTGACCCTGCGCGCGGGCGAGATCCTGGCCCTGACCGGCCCGAGCGGCGTGGGCAAGACCACGCTGCTGCGCCTGGCCGTTGGCCTGCTGCGGCCAGCCTCGGGACGGGTGCGGGTGGCAGGCCGCGACATCGCCGGCCGCTCGGTGCCCGAGGTCTGCCGCGAGCTGGGCTATCTGCCACAGGACCCATCGGACCTGCTGATCGCCGACACGGCGCGCGGCGAGCTGGAGCTCACCCTGGCGGCGCAGGGGCTCGAGCCGGTCGGGGCGCGGGACCCCGAGCGCTGGCTGGCGCGGCTGGGCATCGCCGAGCTGGCCGAGCGCCACCCGCGCGAGCTGAGCACCGGCCAGCGTCAACGCGTCGCCTTGGGCGCGGTGCTGGTCACCGGCCCGGTGCTGCTGCTGCTCGACGAGCCCACCCGCGGACTGGACACGGTCGCCGTGGTGTCGCTGGCCCGGCTGTTGCAGGGCCTGGCGGCCGAAGGCGCCGGCATCCTGGTGGCGACGCACGATCGCCGGATGCTGCGGGCGGTCCACCGGCGCCTGGATCTGCGGGGCCCGGGCGATGCGCTCGACCCGCCGGCGCTCGCCTAGGGCCGCGACCGAGAGCCGGCCGGGGGCCTCAGACCGGCAGGATCCGAACCGCCTTCCAGCAGGCCATCGCGTCCACCAGGCGCTGGGGCCGCGCCGTCTCCGGCCCGCCGGTGGCATCGGCCGGCAGCTCGGCGGCATCCTGCAGCCAGCCGGCGGCCTTGGCCTCGGCGCGCAGCTCGACGGCGAACTCGGCCGGAGAGCGGCCGGCCGTCTCGACGCGACGGCGCAGGTCGGTCAGGCCCAGCACCGCGGCGTGGAAGGCGCCCGAGATCTCCTCGGGCAGGCTCGGCTCGATGCCCTCGTGGGCGTCGGAGCGGCCGTCGACCAGGCGGGTCAGCTGCCACCACCAGGCGACGGCGGCCTCGGGCGCGTCCTCTCCGGACAGGAGGTGGACGTCCCTGCCGGCCATGGCCTCGGCGCTCAGCCGGCGCGCCCGCACGTTCAGCGCGAAGTCGGCCGCGCTGTCCAGCGCGGCGCGATAGAACTGGGCCACGTCGGCGAAGCTGCGGCTGAAGCCGGCCGGCGGCAGGTCGCGCCGCACCTGACGGCCGTAGCCCTTGCTGGTCAGGCGCTCGTCGAGGATGGCCACCACCCCGCGGTCGGCGGCGCGGCGGATCAGCCGGCCGAAGCCCTGCTTCAGGGTCAACGTCATCAACGGCAGCATGTAGTCGCCGAAGCTGCTGCCCTCGGCCTGCTCGATGGCGCGCATGCGCGCCTCGTGCAGCGGGTCGCCCGGCGAGGGGAAGGGCAGCTTGTCCAGCACCACCAGGCTCAGGTCCTCGCCCGGGATGTCGACGCCCTCCCAGAAGGAGCGGGTGGCCAGGAGCACGCTGTGCGGGGTGTCGCGGAACCAGTCGAGCAGGGCCTCGCGCGGGGCGTCGCCCTGGGCCCGCAGCGGCCAGGGGCAGCGGCCCCAGACCTGCGCGGCCGCCGCGTCCTCGAGCTCGAAGGCCGGGTCGAGCAGGGCGCGGGTCTGCTGCAGGCCGGTCCAGCTGGTGAAGAGGCAGAGCGCCCGGCCGCGGCTGAGCTCGAGCAGGCGGGCGATCTCGTCGGCCACGTCGGCGTAGTATCGGTCGCGGTTGGCCCAGCTGTAGGCGCTCAGCTGCGGCTGGTAGAGCAGGGCCTGGCTGGGGTAGTCGAAGACCGGCGGCGTGACCAGCTCCGGTCCGACCCGGGTCAGGCCGCAACGCTCGCGGAAGTGCGCGAAGCCGCGGCCGGCGGCCAGGGTGGCGCTGGTGCAGACGACCGTGCGCCGCTCGACGCCGAAGAGGTGCTGCGCCAGGCCGAGGGCCGGCGTGATCGGCGCGGCATGCACCATCAGCCGCAGGTTGCGCCGACCGAAGACCGGCTCGGCATAGCGCACCACCTGCGCGTCGCGCCGGCTCGAGGCTACCGCGGCCAGCTTGTCGGCCAGGCTGCTCAGGTTGGAGATGGCCAGGTCGTAGACCCGCGCGCGGGATCCGTCGTCGCCCAGCTCCGAGAGGCGACCGATGCCCAGCGCGGCCCCGCCGCCGGCCGGCGTCGCGCCAGGCTCGGAACCAGGCGGCGCTTCAGGCCCGGCGCCGTCCGCCCCGCTCCGCGCCTCGGTCGCCTCGGCGTCCGGCCCGGCCCCGCCGGCCTCGAAGGGCCAGTCCGGGTCGGGCTCGCCGCCCACCGCCGCCAGCTTCGAGGCGGCCTTGTAGGGGTGTTGGTCCTGCATCCGCTGCGCCAGGCGCTTGAGCCGGCGGGCCAGCTCGCGCATGCGGGGCAGATCGACCTCGATGCGCCAGGCGCCCGTCTCGGGGCCGGCGTCGTCGCGCAGGCGGCGCAGCTCGTCGAAGGCCAACCGGGCCTCGAAGCGCAGCTCGTCGAGGGCGTCGGCGTCGACGTGCTCGCGATAGGTGCCGCGCTGCAGCAAGGCCTCGACCGCATGGTCGCTGACCTCGACCTCGAAGACCGCGGTGGCGGTGTCGACCAGGTGATGGGCCTCGTCGATGACGTAGATGGCGGCCGGAGGCAGAATGCGCTCGCCGGCCTCGCCCAGCTGCAGGGCCGTCAGGAGCAGGTGGTGGTTGGTGATGACGACGTCGGCCATCGCCGCCGCGTCGCGCATCTGGTTGACGAAGCAGGCGTCGTCCCAGTAGGGACAGGCGCCCTGGATGCAGTCGTCGGTGAAGCTGACCACGCGCGGGCGCAGGTCGGGCGCCATCAGGAAGGGCAGCTCGTCGACGTCGCCGGTCTCGGTCTCGGCCAGCCAGCCCTTGAGCTGCTCGACCTGCTGGTCCTCGCCGTCCAGCACCGACAGCAGCTGGCGCTCGACCCGCTCCTTGTCCCACTTCCAGGGGCAGACGTAGTTGCTGCGGCCCTTGACCAGGACCGAGCTGACCGAGCGGCCGACGATGCGGCTGGCCAGCGGCACGTCCTTGGCGTGCAGCTGCTGCTGCAGCGACTTGTTGGCCGTGGCGATGATCACCTTGCGGCCCGAGAGCAGGGCCGGGACCAGGTAGGCCAGCGACTTGCCGGTGCCGGTGGGCGCCTCGATGAGGCCGTTGTTGCGCGACAGGATGGCCGTCCGGACCGCCTCGGCCATGGCCAGCTGGCTGGGGCGCGACTCGTAGCCGCGGATGACCTCGGCGGCGCGGCCGCCGGGGCCGAGGTAGTCGGACAGGTCGATCGCGTCGAGGCCGGGCTCGGGCCTGGCGGGGCTGGGGGCGGGCATCCTCCGATTCTAGATCATGGGTTCTAGGGCGCCAATCCCGGCTCCGCGATCCCCGGCCGCGCCGGGCGCCGTCCGGAACCCGTCCCTCCGACGAAACTCGGCCGCGCCACGAACCGGGTTCGATCCGTGGAGCTGCGCCGAGTTCCGGCGCATGGCGAACTCAGTGCCCCAGCACCGGATGGGGCAGGTAGGGCGCCTCGAGCCGCGCGGTCTCCGCCGCGTCGAGCGCGATGTCGAGCGCGGCCACCGCCTGCTCGAGGTGCTCGAGTCGGGTCGCGCCGACGATGGGCGCGCTGACGCCGGGCTGGTGCAGCAGCCAGGCCAGGGCCACCTGGGCCGGGGCCAGGCCACGCGCCTCGGCCAGCGCCACCACCGCGTCGACCACCTCGAAGTCGGCGCCCTGGTAGTACATGCGGTGCGCGAAGTCGTCGCTGCGGGCGCGCCGGGTCGGGCCTTCGCCGGCCGCGCGCGCGCGGTTGCCGGCCAGGAAGCCGCGCGCCAGCGGGCTCCAGGGGATCAAGCCCACGCCCTCGGCCCGGCAGAGGGGCAGCATCTCGCGCTCCTCCTCGCGGTAGACCAGGTTGTAGTGGTTCTGCATGCTGACGAAGCGGCTCCAGCCCCGGGTGTCGCTCAGGCAGAGCGCCTGGGCGAACTGCCAGGCGTACATGCTCGAGGCGCCGATGTAGCGCACCTTGCCCGAGCGCACCAGAGTGTCGAGGGCCTCGAGCGTCTCCGCGATCGGCGTCTCGGGGTCGTAGCGGTGGATCTGGTAGAGGTCGATGTGGTCGACGCCCAGGCGGCGCAGGCTGGCCTCGGCCGCGTCGAGGATGTGCTTGCGCGACAGCCCGCCGGCATTGGGGCCGCCGCCGGTCGGGAAGAAGACCTTGGTGGCGATGACCAGCTCCTCGCGCCGGCCGAAGTCGCGCAGCGCGCGACCGGTGACCTCCTCGCTGACGCCGGCCGAGTACATGTCGGCCGTGTCGAAGAAGTTCACGCCCAGCTCGATCGCGCGGCGGATGATCGGCCGGCTCTCGTCCTCGTCCAGCACCCAGTCGCGCCAACGCGAGCTGCCGTAGCTCATCATGCCCAGGCAGATCCGCGAGACCTTCAAGCCGCTCCGGCCCAGCCGGGTGTAGTGCACCGTAGGCTCCTAGGGTTGCGTTTCGGGGCGGGCGACCGAGCGCCCGTCCAGGATCGGCGCCAGCAGCTCGATCAGCCGATCGACCTCCTCGAGCCGGTTGTAGTGGACCAGCGAGACGCGCACGACCCCGTCGCGCGCGTGCAGGCCCAGGTCGGAGATCAGGCGGTGCGCGTAGAAGTGGCCGAAGCGGATGCCGACGCCGTGGGGGTCGACCGCCTCGACGATGGCGGAGGAAGGCAGGCGCGCGTGCACGAAGCTGATCGTCGGCACGCGCAGCGCGCGGTCGGGCTCGGGCCGGCCGACGATCGTCAGGTCCGATCGTTCGCGCAGGAAGGCCAGCAGGCGCTCGGCCAGCCGCTCCTCCTGGGCCGCGATGGCCTGCCAGGCAGCCTCGCGCGAGGCCCGGGCGCTCGGCGCGGCGTCGGAGCCGTTCCGGGTCGACTCGGCGCCCAGCACCTGGCGGCCCAGGTCCTCCAGGTAGTCGAGCACGCCGGCGCTGCCCCAGGCCAGCTCGTAGCTGGCGTTGCCCGGCTCGAGCTTGCCCGGGATGTCCGCCGGTCCGTAGAAGAAGTGGTTGGCCACGCCGAGCCGCAGGAAGGGCTCGCGCCGGGCGAAGAGCATGGCCATGTGCGGCCCATAGACCTTGTAGAGGCTGAGCGCGTAGAAGTCGACCCCCAGGGCCTGCACGTCGACCGCCCGGTGCGGCGCATGGGCCACGCCGTCGATGCAGACCAGGGCGCCGACGGCGTGCGCGCGGTCGGCGATCGCGCGGACCGGGTGGATCGAGCCCAGGATGTTGGACACGTGGCCGACCGCCACCAACCGCGTGCGCGGCCCCAGCAGGGCCTCCAGCCCCTCCAGCGCCAGCTCGCCGGTCCGGGCATCCCGCTCCCAGAAGCGGATGCGCGCGCCGGCCGCTTCCAGGGCCAGCCAGCAGCCGATGTTGGCCTCGTGGTCCACCCGGCTCACCACGACCTCGTCGCCCGGCACCAGGCTCGGGGCGAAGGACTGGGCCAGCAGCCTCAACAGCAGGGTGGTCGAGGGCCCCAGGACCACCTCTTCGGGCGAAGGGGCGTTGACCAGCTCGCCCAGGCGCCGGCGGGCCTCGGCGTAGCGCGCCCCGGCCTGGGCCGAGACCGCATAGCTCGCGCCGAGCTGCACGTTGCTGCTCAGCAGGTAGTCGTGGATGCGATCCGCCACCGAAGCCAGCGTCAACGAGCCGCCGGCGTTGTCCATGAAGACCTGCCGGCCCGCGAGCGCCGGGAAGCGACGCCGAACGAAGTCCAGATCCAGCGTTGCCCGGTCCATGCCTGCCTCCGCGTGTGCCGCGCGACGCGCGCGCGAGGGGGGATGGGCGGGCGCCGACGCGCCGGACGCCACCTTCGAGGCGCCGGCGCTCAGGGCGCCGGCGTCGGGATGCGCCCGGCGAAGGCGCGCAGGCGCAGGCTCAGCGGCAGGTAGATCGGCGCGGGCGGCCGCGGCGTGGCCGAGGCCGGCGGGGTGTTCGAGGCCGTCGGCGTCAGCGAGGGGGTCGGGCTGACCGAGGGCGTCACCGGCAGGGTCGGCGTCGGCGTGGCGCTCGGCGGTCCGGCCGGCGGGGTCGGGCTGGGCAGGCCGGGCAGCTCGGGATGGTAGCCGAAGGCCAGCAGCAGCGCGCCGGCCCGGTCCAGGCCCCCGACCACGCTGCCCGGCGCGCCGATGGCCAGGTCGGCCACCCCGTCGCCGTTGAGGTCGGCCACGCCGAAGCGCGCGGCGAAGGCCTGCGCGCCGACGGCCGGCAAGCCCATGCCGGCCATGCCCGGCGCCAGACGGAAAGGCCGTCGCGGGTCGGGTCCGGCCGGCCCGCCGAACAGGCCATACAGCGCGCCGGCCCCCGTCAGCCGTCCCTGCCCCTCCGAGGAGGCGACCAGCAGCTCGGGCCGGCCGTCCGCGTCGAGGTCGGCCAGGCCCAGCCGGGCGCCGAAGGCCGCGCGGCCGGCGGGCTCGCCGGGGATGGCGCCCACGCTCAGGTCGAGGATCCGCGTGCGCGGCAGGTCGAAGGCGCCGGTCTCGGCATCCGGACCCTCCGGGTCACCCCGGTCGGCCCGGCCGAAGAGCAGGGTCAGGTCGCCGGCGCCGCGTTGGTTGTCGGCGGTCGCGCCCGGCGCGCCGACCACCAGGTCGTCGAAGCCGTCGCCGTCGAGATCGGCCGCGGCCAGGCTGCCGCCGAAGCCCGCGCCCTGCTCGGCGAAGCTGCCGATGGCCTCGATGTCCCGCGACAGCTCGACGTAGCGCAGCGGCGTCAGGTCGCCGGTCTCCGGGTCGTTCGGCGCGCCGAAGACCAGGAGCAGCGCGCCGGCGCCGGTCAGCTCGTTCGGCCGAGCACCGGGCGCGCCGATGGCCAGGTCGGCATGGCCGTCGCCGTTGAAGTCGCCCATCGCCAGCGCGTCGCCGAGGCCCTCGCGACCCAGCGGGTCACCCGGCACCTCCTCGGGCTCGCGGTCGATGCCGAGGGCGCCGGTGGTCACGGCACCCAGGCCGCGCTCGCCCGGCAGCACGAAGACGCGTCCGGCGCCGTTCTGACCCCGAACGACCTGCTCCGGCGCCGCGACCGCCAGGTCGGGCATGCCGTCGGCGTTGAAGTCGCCGCTGGCCAGGACCCGGCCCAGGCGCGAGCCGGGCGCCGGTTGCGGGCCGATGGGCCGCTTGAAGCGCCCGATGCCGTCGGCCGCGCCGTCCCAGAGCCAGATGGCGCCGGAGTTGCCGCCGTTGAAGTCGCGCTGCGGCACGCCGACCACCAGGTCGTCGAAGCCGTCGCCGTTGAGGTCGGCCGCCTCGAAGACGCTGCCCCACTCGCCCTCGCGCTCGTCGCCCGGGTCGGCCACCAGACGGCCAGGAAAGACCGCGCCGCCGATGAGCAGGCCCAGCCAGCCGGCGCCCGGCGCCGCCCCGTCGTCGCGCGGCGCGCCCAGGACCAGGTCGTCCCGGCCGTCGCCGTTGAAGTCGCCGCCGCCCAGGCCGCCGCCCAGCTGCTGATCCTCGGCCAGGCTCAGGCCGAAGTCCGGCGCGCTGTAGTTCCGGAAGGCCAGGCCGGCCACCCAGGCCAGGGGCTCGAAGCGCGCCACGGCGATCGCCTCGACGTCGGCTTCCAGCGCGGCCAGCAGGGCGGCCTCATCGTCGGCCGGGCCCAACGCCAGCGCCAGGCCGGCCCCGCGCAGGGTCGCCGCCGCGGTCGGCTCCAGGCCGCTCGGGACCGTCGCGACCCCGCCGATGCCCGACGCCGGCAGCTCCTGCGCCAGGCGCGCATCCAGCTGGTCGACGCGCAGGCGGGTGTGGATCTGCAGCGAGGAGATGGCCGCCAGCTGGCTCAACAGGGCCCGATCGCGGCTGACGACCGTCACCAGGCCGTCGGCGCCCGCGCCGCGGATGGCGTCGACCAGCGCCGTGGCCGAGCCGGCGTGCAGCTCCACCAGCGTCTCGAGCGGTCCGGCGGCGGCCAGCGCATCGGCCAGGCTGGGCACCGTCTGACCGGCGAAGGCCGGGTCGAACCAGCTGCCGGCATCGCAGCGGCCGACCGTCGCGGCCGGCAGATCGGCCACCCGCCCGCTGCAGTCGGTCGTGCGCTCCAGCGTGGCGTCGCGCAGCAGCACCAGCTGGCCGTCGGCCGTGGCGCGCAGGTCGAGCCAGAGGCGGCTCGCGCCGGCCGACCGGGCGGCCGCGATGGCCGCCAACGTGTTCTCGGGCGCCACCGCGCTATAGCCGCCCCATGCGGCCAGGTGCTCGACGGCCGGCGCGCGAAGGGCGCCGCCCTGGGCGGCCACCGAGGCGCCCGGCCCCGACCGGCCGTGCGACAGGCCCAGGCTCGAGGCCAGGATCAGCGCCGCCGCCGCGCCGGCCCGCAGGCCGCTTCGCCAGCCGCCCGCTCCGCCCGGCACCCGCTCCGCCGCCCCTTCGCTCATCGGCCTGCGCATGATCGCCGTCCCCCGTCCCCTTCGCCGTCGCGGTTGCCGTCCGTCCATCAAACGCTGGCCGGCTGGTCGAGCACCGGTCCGTCGGTGCAGAGCAGCATGCCCTCCTGCTCGCAGCTGCCGCAGATGCCGATGCCGCAGCGCATGTAGGCTTCCCAGCTGAGCTGGGCCGGCAGTCCCCGCGCCGCGGCCAGCCGCGCCAGGGCCGCCAGCATCGGGTGCGGGCCGCAGGCGTAGAGGCTGTCCGGCGGATCCTCGGCCAGCATCGGCGCGATGGCGTCGGTGACCCGGCCGGGCAGGCCGGCGCTGCCGTCCTCGGTGGTCAACCAGAGCTCGGCGCCGGCCTCGCGCAGCGCATCGGCCAGCAGCAGGTCGCGGGCCTCGCGGGCACCGACGACGGCCCGCACGCGCTCGCCGCGAGCGCGGGCCTCGCGGGCCAGGAAGAGCATCGGCGCCACGCCGTAGCCGCCGCCGACCAGCAGGTGGTCGCGCCCCGTCCGCCGAAAGGGCCGGCCGAAGGGCCCGCGCAGCCAGATGCGGTCGCCCGCCGCCAGGCGGTGCACCGCCCGCGAGAAGGGTCCGACCGCGGCGATGGTGAAGGCCGCCGGCGCGGCGCTCTGGACGCTGAAGGGCTTCTCGTCGAGGCCCGGCAGCCAGAGCATGCAGAACTGTCCCGGTCGGGCTTCGAGCGCGGTGTCGAGCACGATCGTCCGGGTGCGGTAGTTCTCCGGGATCGCGGCCACCACCCGGCAGGGCCGCGGCAGGCCGGCCGGCCGCTCCAGAAAGGCCCGCGCCTCCGAACGCGCCAGGTCCGTCATGATGCTGCTCCCGCCCGCGGCGTGGCGGGCGGCGCCGTCTCCGCCGCCGGTGCGTGCGGCACCGGCGCCGGCGTCGCCGCCTCGGGCCATTTGGCCTGGCGATGCGCCCGCCCCCGCACCTGCGCCAGCGTCAGCCCATGCGCGACCAGCCACTCGCGCATCTCCCGCGCGATGCGCCCGAAGGCATCCGGCCCGTCGGCGTAGACCGCCGAGCCGATGCCGACCGCGCTGGCGCCGGCCGAGAGCATCTCGATCGCATCCTGGCCGGTCGAGACGCCGCCGGTGCCGATGATCGGCACCTGGACCACCCGCGCGATCTGGTACACGGCGTTGAGCGCGATCGGCTTGAGCGCCGGCCCCGAGAGGCCGCCCGAGCGATTCTGCAGCACGGGCAGGCCGCTCTCGGCGTCGATCAGCATGCCGGGCATGGTGTTGATGGCGCAGAGCGCATCGGCGCCGGCCTCGACCACCGCCCGCGCGATGCGGGCGATCGAGGGCACGTTGGGCGCCAGCTTGACGATGACCGGGATCCCGGTGGCCGCCTTGACCGCCGCGGTCACCGCGGCGGCCGACTCGGGCTGGCCGGCGAAGGGCTCGCCGAACTCCGAGCCCACGTTGGGGCAGCTGATGTTGACCTCGATCAGGTCCGGCGCGGCCCGGCTGATGTGCTCGGCCACCCGCGCGAAGTTGTCGACCGTGTCGGCGAAGATGCTGGCGATGAGCGGCACGCCCAGCTCGGCCAGCTGCGCCCGGGTCTCGGCCAGCAGCGCCACCTCGGCCTCGGCCCCAGGGTTGGCCAGGCCGATGGCGTTGAGCAGGCCGCCGCCGAAGTCGACGCAGCTGGGGTTGACGTGCCCCCCGCGCGGCACCGGCCCGGCCGACTTGGCCGTGATGGCGCCCGCGCCGGCGCGGGCGCAGCGCACCATCAACGAGGCATGCGTGCC
Organism: Caldilineae bacterium; assembly: GCA_020634625.1. GTDB lineage: Bacteria > Chloroflexota > Anaerolineae > Epilineales > Epilineaceae > JACKBJ01. Next base: position 58,773 of record JACKBJ010000011.1, read on the forward strand.
CAGGATGCCCGAGGCCAGCACCAGCGGGTTGGGCAGGCGCAGGCCCGCGATCTCGACCGACAGGTCGACGGCAGCTTGGCTCATGGCCGATATCCTAACGGCGTTGCCCGCCTGCGGGCAAGGCCGGAGCGATCGTCAGCGCGCGAGCCGTGCCACCTGGTTGCCCGCGGCGATCCAGACCGAGCCGTCCGCAGCCAGCTCCAGATCATGCACGTTCGCCAGCGGCGAGGGATTGACCGCGAAGGCCGGATCGATCGCGGTGAGCTCTGCCTGGGACAGGTGTAGCCAGCTGCCATCGGACTCGCGCAAGCCCAGCCCGCGACGATGCGCCACGGCCAAGGTGCCGGCGCGTCCCACGCCCAGCTCCGCCCCCAGCAGCTCGCCCCGGCTCGAAACCTCGAACCCCAGCGCGTTTGCCGTCCACATGCGTTCCGCGCCGCTCGCATCGCGTTGCAGCAGCCCGCGTGCGCCGAGCAACCAAAGCCCGCCATCGAATGCGGCGTCGAGGTCCAGAAGGTCCCCGATGCGCCCATCCGTGGGCAGGGTCCGCCAGTCCCCCTGCGGCCCGAGCCCGACGAGCGCATCCCCACCGCCCTGCCACCAAATCGTCCCGTCGGCGCCATCGACCGCCGCGGCGTCGGCGCACATTGGGGCGGGTGGGTCGATCCGCTCGCGCCGGCCGTCGGGACGGTCCACCAGCAGCTGCGTGCAGCCGAGCAGGTGCCAGACGCTGCCATCCGGCGTCAGCAAGCCGAGCGTCGGTGTTCGGTCGTTCAGGTCGGGCGGGCTTCGGTCGATCAGCCGCCCGTCGGGCTCGATGCTGAAGAGCCCGGCGAAAGGCGGTCCGCCGTCATTGCCTTCGGTACCGACCCAGGCCCGGCCCGCGGAGTCCAGCACGATCGAGGCGACGCTGGTCCCGCGCAAGCCCGCCTGCTGGCCGTACCAGCGCCAGCCTCCGTCGGGCGCCAGCCGCGCCAGCCCCGCGTCGCCACCGATCCACGCCTCACCCGCGCCGCCGAGCGACAGGACGTCAGCGCCCAGCGGGATCCCGTCAACCCGATGGGTCGTCCAGTCCCCGCCCGCCTCGCCGCGGCTCAGGTTGCCGTCGGTCCGTCCGGCCCAGAGCGTCGTTCCCTTGGTCGTCAACGCCGTCACCCGCATCGCGTGGTCCCCGCCCGACGGCAGCAGGTGCTGCCAGGACCCATCCGAATCACGGCGCGAGAGCCCCGCATCCGTGCCGCACCAGAGCGCGCCGGAATCGTCTTGTGCCAGGGCCCAGACGATGAAGGTCGGCAGCGCGAAGTCCTCGCGTCGGCCGTCGATGCGCCACCAGACGCTGAGCGTTCGCCCGCCGATCCAGAGGTTGCCGGCCGCGTCGAAGTGCACCGCATCGGCGCCCGAGTTGCCGACCTCGTAGTGCAGCCAGCTCCCATCGGCCAATCGCCGCTGCCCGTCGAGGCCGGTAGCCAGCGCGATCTCGCCCCTGGCAGCGTCGACGGCGATGCCGCGCACCCAGCCCGAGCTCGGCCCGCCGGCCAGCGGCGCCCAGCGCCCGTCCGGACCCAACTCGACCAGGCCGGCCTTGGTGCCGGCCAGCATCCGCCCCGCCGGGCCCTCGGCCAGCGCGAGCACCTCGACCGTGTTGGAACCCGCCTCCCTCGGCAGGCCCGCCGCCGCGCCCCAGCTCGTCCAGCGCCCGTCGGCCTCGCGGCGCGAGATCCCGCCGACGCCCGCGACCCAGACCCGGCCGGCCGTATCGACCATCACGCCGCTCAGATCTTCCGCCACCAACCCGTCGGCGCGGGTGAAGGTCGAATAGCGCGCGAGATCCGCGTCGGCTTCCCAGCGCAGCGCGCCGTTCGGCGTGGCTGCCCAGAGCGCGTCCTCGCCTGGTGCGTAGGCCAGCCCGCGGATCGTCGGCGGCCGAAGCACACGCAGGCTCGGCTCGGATCGATGGTGGCGCCCCGCCCAGGGCAGATAGAGCGTCGCGCCATCCGGCGTTTGGGCCCGGGCGACGGGCCACCGGCCCTGCCCGCCGACGAGGCCCAGCGCCAGCAGCCCCGCCAGGCATGTCATCGGCCACCGCCATCGCTGTACCATCGCCCTCTCCCCGCGGGCACCGCCCGCCAAGCCAGACCGGTCAGCCCGGCAGCACATCCTCGTCCGCTGCCGCGAGCTCCCGCACCAGCGCGGTCCACCACGCCTCGGCCTCGGGCACCCGCAGCAGGTGCGTCCGCCCCGGTGCGTCGGAGGCGCCCAGCCCGGGCGCCAGGGGCAGGACGCCCGTATCCGCGGCCAGCCGCGCCGCGATCCGCACCTCGACCCCGGACCCCCTTGGCGCCTGCGACGCGATCCCTCGGGCTGGCCCGGCGCCGGCACCGCCCGGCGTTCGGAGCGCCAGCACCCGATCGATCTCCGCCTCGGGCCGATCCAGCAGGTGGTCGACGTGCCAGTGCAGCCGCTTCGCGCCCTGCGGCAGCAGGTCCTCGGGCCGCCGCCCCAGCCCCGCCGCCAAGAGCCCCGCGACCAGCGCCGGGCGGATCCGATGCGCCGGCCGCCCTTCGCTCCGGCTGGCGTGTCGCACGAGCCGCCGCCCCAGGCTGCTCGCCCCCCGCTGCGCCCGGGCCGACCCGACATAGGCATAGGCCCCCGCCGGCACCGGCACCGCCCGCCCCCCGGCATGGCGGCCAAACACCACCGCGCAGTCCCGCGTCACCCGGATCCGCAGCACATAGCCGCCGCCCGCACCGCTCCGGCCGATCAGCCGCAGGCGCGCGCTATCAGACCCGGCGCTCCGTGCGCTCACTCAACCCAGCCACTCCGGCCGCGGCTCGATGGTATCCGCCGGTCGGCTGCCGGGGTCCTCCATGTCCGTCTCCGACAGCCGCATCAGCGGCCGGACCACCATGCCCTCGGCCACCTGGCACTGACAGCTCAGCCGAAAGGCGCCCAGGTTGCCCTGGCTCTCGAGCTTGTCGTGCTCCGCCCGCGTCATGCGCTTCGGCTCGCCCGCCACGAACTCGACCCGGCAGGTGGTGCAGCGCGCCCAGCCGCCGCAGCGGTGCAGGATATCGACCCCGGCGTCCTCGATGGCCAGGACCAGGCGCTTGCCGGCCTCGACCTCCACCGTTCCATGTCCCTCGATCGTCAGCGTTGGCATGCCTGCGGTTCGTCTCCTTGGGTATCCCGGTGACCGGGTGTCGGCTCGGCCGTCAGCCGCCGGCCACGAAGTCCAGCACCGCCTGCTGCTGCTCGGCGGTGATGCGCCCGGCCGCCGCCAGCGACGCGACGATGGCCGGCAGGGTCAGCACGCTGTGCAGGCGGTAGCCGGCCGCCGCCAGGGTCTCCGTGCCGCCGCCCTGACGGTCGATCAGCACCACCACGTCGCGCACCTTCAGGCCGGCCGCCTCGAGCGGCGCGATCGCCTCGATCTTGCTGCCGCCATCCGAGATCAGATCGTCGAGCACCACCGCCGTCTCGCCGACCTCCCAGCGGCCCTCGATGGCCTGGCTGGTGCCATAGGCCTTGACCTGCAGGCGGGGGAAGATCATCGGTCGGCCCGTCTCCAGCGCCACCGCCGTGCCGATGGGCAGGCCGGCCATCGGGATGGCGGCGATGCGGTCGAAGTCCAGCCGGGTCAGCAGGCTCGCGTAGCCTTTCGCCGCCGCCGCCAGAACCTTCGGGTCCGAGATCATCAGGCGCAGGTCGATGTAGATCGGCGAGATCGCGCCGCTCTTGAGCGTGAAGCGGCCGAGCTTGACGGCGCCCAGCTCGAAGAGCTGCGCGATCAGGGCATCGTCATCGTAGGCGGTCATGCGGCATCCTCGGTTCTCGGTCGTGTGGTCTCGATTCGGCGTGCACGGGCTTCGACGGCGACGGGGCGAATCGGCCGATGGCAGGCCGCGCGTTCCCGCCGCGCGGCGCGCGTCCCCGGCTCAGCTCGCCCGCGAGCGAGCGGTGTCGATGGCGTCCCGCAGGCGCCGCGCGGCCTCGCCCGGGTCGCCGGCGAAGATGATCTCGCGCGAGCTGGAGATCAGCATCCCGCGGCCGGCGGCATCGATGCCCGCCCGCACCGAGGCCTCCAGGTCGCCGCCCTGGGCGCCGATGCCCGGCACCAGGAAGGGCAGCCGCGGCGCCATCGCGCGCACCGCCTCGAGCGCCTCGGGGTAGGTCGCGCCGACCACCAGGCCCAGGTTGTCGGCGCCGTTCCAGGCCTGGGCGGCCAGGCGGGCCACCTCGAGGTAGAGCGGCCGGCCGCCGACATCCAGGTGCTGCAGGTCGCCCGCGCCGGGGTTGCTGGTATGGCAGAGCAGGAAGGCGCCCCGGGTCGGGTCGGCCAGGAAGGGCGCCAGGCTGTCGCCGCCCAGGTAGGGGCTGGCCGTGATCGCGTCGGCGCCCAGGACCCCGAAGGCCGCGCGGGCGTAGGCCTTGGCCGTCGAGCCGATGTCGCCGCGCTTGGCGTCAAGCACCATCAGCCGGCCCGGCGGCCGGTGGGCCAGGATGGTCTTCAGGTCGGCCATGCCGGACGGGCCGGCCGCCTCGAAGAAGGCGCTGTTGGGCTTGTAGGCCACCGCCGCCTCCCAGGTGGCGTCGATGATGCGCCGGCAGAAGTCGACCATGGGCTCTTCGAGGCGATCGGGATGCGGGTCGAGGCCGACGCAGACCAGGGACCCGCTGCGGTCCATGGCCTGGTCGAGGCGGCGGTTGAAGGCGTCGAGCCGGGTCTCGGTCGCTGTCTCGGCAAGCTCTCGGATCATCGGCGCGCTACTCCTTTCCCAAGACGCCGGCCAGGAGGGCCATGCGCACGTACATGCCGTTCTTGACCTGCCGGAAGTAGGCCGCGCGCGGGTCGTCGTCGACCTCGGGCGCGATCTCGCCCACCCGCGGCAGCGGGTGCATCACGATCATGTCCCGCCGCGCCTGTCGCATCAGCTCGGGCGTGATCACGTAGAAGCCCTTGAGCTCCTCGTACTGCTCCAGGTCGGTGAAGCGCTCCTTCTGCACCCGGGTCATGTAGAGCACGTCGACCTGGTCGATGACGTCGGCCACGCTGTAGGTCTCGCGGACCTTCAGGCCGGCGTCGCGGGCCTCGTTCATCAGGTCCAGCGGCAGGCGCAGGATCTCGGGCGAGACGAAGCTGAGCTCGACGTCGTACTTGGACAGCAGCCGGGTCAGCGAGTGCACCGTTCGGCCGAAGCGCAGGTCGCCGACCATGGCGATCTTCAGGCCGTCGAGCCGGCCCAGCTCATCGCGGATGGTGTAGAGGTCCAGGAGGGCCTGGGTGGGGTGCTCGCCGGCGCCGTCGCCGGCGTTCAGCACCGGCACGCTGGCCGCCTCGGCCGCCTCGGACGCGCTGCCCACCAGGGGGTGGCGCAGCACGATGACGTCGGCGTACTGCTCGAGGGTGCGGATGGTGTCGGGCAGGCTCTCGCCCTTGCTGACGCTGGAGAACTGCACGCCCTGGGTGATCGGGATGACGCTGCCGCCAAGGCGCTCCATGGCCGCGATGAAGCTGGCGCTGGTGCGGGTCGAGGGCTCGTAGAACAGGGCCGCCAGCACGCGGCGGGCCAGGATGTCGGTGCCGCCCCGCTGGCGCACGATGTCGCGCATGCGGTCGGTGCGCTCGAAGATGTCGGCCAGCTGCTCGGCATCGAACTGCTTGACGGTCAGGATGTCCTGGCCGACCAGCCAATCCGGCTTGCCGCTCGCTCCGCTCACGTCGACGCTCCTTTGTGGGTACCGAGCCCCGGGCTCCGGGCATGGGGCTCGAGGGCCAGGGTCGGTGGAGGCTTTCGGGGGGCCGGCCCCCGAGCGATCGCGCTATCCGAAGAGGACGCGGCCCGCGCCGGGCCGCGCCGTGATCCGACCGTCCTCGAAGACGACCTGGCCGCGCAGGGTCGTGCGCAGCACGCGGCCATGCACGGTCATGCCGGCGAAGGCCGACCAGTCGGGCTTCGTCTGCCAACCCCGCTCGGGCAGCTGCCGGGCCGGGCCGATCTCGACCTCGACCGAGCTCTCGTTCGGCGTCTCGATGCCGAAGAGCCGCGCCGGCGTCGTGCTGCAGAGCTCCACCAGCCGCTCGAGCGTCAAGCGGCCTTCGTGGACCGCCGTCAGCATCAGGGGCAGCGTGGTCTCCAGGCCCGGCACGCCGGGCGGCGGCTTGGGGCCGGCCTTCTCCTCGCGGCTGTGCGGCGCGTGGTCGGTGGCGATGCAGTCGACGGCATCCAGGTGGGACCAGAGCGCGTCGCGATCGGCCGGCCGGGCCAATGGCGGCCGCATCAGGCCGAAGGTGCCCAGGCGCGGCAGATCGGTCTCGCAGAGGAAGAGGTGGTGCGGCGCCACCTCGCACGTGACCCGCAGGCCGGCCTGCTTGGCCGCGGCGATCAGCTCGATCTCCTGGGCCCGGCTGACGTGGGCGATGTGCACGTGCTGGCCGTAGGTGGCGCCCAGCCCGATGGCCGTCGCCACCGCCACCTCTTCGGCGTGCAGCACGATCGGCTTGCCGCGCGGCCAGGCCGCGAAGTGGGCCGCCAGGGTGGGCAGGGCCTCGACCCGCAGCGGGCCGAAGGTCTCGTTGACGTAGATCTTCAGGCCGCAGGCGCCATCCGCCGCCGCCGCCGCGGCTTCGGCGTTGTCATCGGTCGCGCCGAGGAAGATGCCGACGTCGCAGCGGGCCTCGGCATGCGCGGCGCGAGCGGCGTCCAGGCTGGCGCCGTCGGTGATCGGCGGGCTGGTGTTGGGCATGGCCAGGACGGCGGTGACGCCCCCGGCCAGGGCGGCCGAGGTGCCGCTGGCCACCGTCTCCTTGTGCTCGCCGCCCGGCACGCGCAGGTGCACGTGCACGTCGACCAGCCCGGGCAGGGTGTGAAGGCTCATCGCGCGCGATCCAGGGGCTGGGCGGCCAGGCGCGGGGCCGGCCCGGACCGGGCCGCGCTCCTCGGCGATGGCCACAAAAAAGCCAGGGAACCCAGGTCCCTGGCCGTGCTCGCATTCGGTTCGTGGCGCCGGCGATGCCGGCGGTCTGCAACGCTCATAGCAGGGGCGCAGTATAGCATGGCCGGATGGCCTGGGCAATCCGATCCGGGCCGTCGCCGCGCGCCGGCCTCGGCAGGGTTTCGGCAGCGGCGAGCGCGACGGTATCATCGTGAAGCCGCCGCGATTCCGATCGATCTCGAGAGGGGAGCGTAGCCCAACATGAGCCAAGCATCCGGTCGGCGACCCGAGCCTTCAGAACATCCCTTCGCGGTCGGAGCCCGCTGGGTCGGGCCCGGCTCGGTCGGAGCCCACGCGGTCGGACCCCGCCTCCGGACCCGCGCCTGGCGCGCCGCGGCGCTCACCGGCCTCGCGGCTCTGGCGCTGTTCGCCGTGCCGGCCGGCGCCCAGTCGGCCTTCCCCGACCGCGACGGCCTGCTGGCCAACGGCACCGACACCGTGCTCAGCGAGGCGCGCATCCAGGAGGAGTTCAGCTCCCGGCTCGGCGATCCCTACCACCTGGACGGCCTGGCCCTGATGGTCGACGACTGCCGGCCCGACCCCGAGGTCTATCTGGACGAGGCGCTGGTCCACTACGGCCTGTCCGCCGAGGCGGGCAAGATGTACGACGACGCCGTCGTCTGGCTGATCTGCTTCCAGCCCCGCTACGTCGGCTTCTTCTACGGCGCCGACAACCCCTATGCGCCGGAATGGGACGCGGCCGGCGTCTCCGACCGCGCCGCGGGCGCGATGGCCGAGCAGCTGGCGGCCGGCAACTTCACCGGCGGGCTCACGGTCGGCATCGATGCCGTGGCCGACCTGTTGGAGGGCAACGCGCCGGCGTCGAGCGCGCTGGACGAGGCGCCGGCGCCGGCCGGCGCGCCCCTCCCGTCCCAGGCCCGCCCGAACGACGGGGATTCCGGTTCCGGCGGCATGGCCGCGCAGCTGGCCGCGGCCGGCGCCCTGGGGCTCGGCGGGCTCTGGCTCTGGCGCCGCCGCAAGCGCGAGGCGGAGGGCGCGGCGGCGCGCGCGGCCGCGCCGACACCGGCGCCGGCCACCCGCTCGGCCCATGGCGCGCTCGAGGCCAAGCTGGGCAAGCTCGAGGCGCGGCTCAAGCAGGACCAGCCGGCCATCGCCCGCCTGGTCCTGGCCTACCAGAGCATCGGCGAGGAGGCCATGCTCGAGGTCAGCCGGCAGCACGACGCCATGCTGGCGCGGCTGGCGGCGCTCCGGACGCGCGTCGCCGAGCTGCCGGAGATCGGCCGCCCGGACGAAGCCGCCGGCGCCGCCGTCGACAGCGGCCTGCAGCAGCGCTATGCCGAGGCCGACGCCGAGGCCGACGCGCTGCTGGCCTATGCCGATCGGATCGACGCCGAGGCCGACCACGTCGAGATGCTCGAGGAGCGGGCCGCCGTGCTGACGGTCGAGGCGCGCAAGGCCATCGACCGGGCCGCGGTCGACTACGCTGCCCTGCTGAGCAAGCTGGACCCGGATGTCGCGCCGCTGCCGGCGGCCGATGCGGCGCTGGACCTGCCGACCCGGCTGGCCGAGCAGGCCGAGCAGGTGCTGGCCACCGGGGACCGCATCACGGCCGGCCGGCTGGCCGAGGATGCCGCCACCCTGGCCGCACAGACGCCCAAGGCGCTCGAGGAGCTGCTGGCGGTCGACCTCCGCATCGAAGCGGGCGTGAAGCTCTTCGAGCGCGTCTCGGCCTATGCCGAGAGCAGCTGGGCCGACATCCGCGGCAACGGCTCGGAGGCCGAGGAGAGCCTGGATGCGGCCCTGGAGATGCTCCGCCGCATCCTGGCCGCGAAGCCCGAGGCCTTCGGGGCCGACCTGGCGGCCGGCTACATGGCCAGCCTCGAGCAGCTGGCCGCCGAGCTCGACCGAGCCCGCGGCCTGGTGGCGGCCATCGAGGAGCGCCTGCAACGCCTGGATCAGGCCCGCGCCGGCGCGGTCGATCAGGTCGATGCCCTGCGCGCCGACATCGCCAAGGCCCGCCAATGGCTGACGCAGCCGGAGGTGGCGCCCGACGTGGACGCGGCTCCCGAGCTGGCGCTGACCCAGGCCGAGGCCATGCTGGATGGGCTGAGCCGGGACATGGCCGAGGCGAAGCCCGACTGGCTGGCGATCACCCGCGGCATCCATGCCGTGGCCGGCAAGGTCGAGGCCTCGTTGGCCGACGCCAGGCGTCAGAACGACCATGTCGACGCCCTGCGGAGTCATTGGGTCTCGGCCCGGGAGGCCGCCGCCGCCGCGATCCAACGCGCCGAGCAGTACCTGGCGCTGCACCGGGCCGAGGCACCGGCCGCCGCCGGCGCCGATCTGGAGGCCGCCCGGGCCCAGCTGCGCCTGGCCGAGCAGGCGGCCCGCGACGCCGAAGGCATGCAGGACAGCGCCCGCGCCGAGGCCCTGACCCGCGCCCTGTCCGCCGCCGAGGCCGCCGACGGGGCCGCCAGCACGGTCTATGAAGCCCTGGCGGCCGCGGTCGCCAAGGCCGACCAGGCGCGCAGCTACGTGCCGCGCCCCGATTGGATCGGACCGACGGTGCCCCTGCCCATGCCGCGGCGGCGCGGGCTCTTCATTCCCGGCCCCTTCGACGTAGGCATGGGGCCGACGATCCGCCTGCCGCGCCCGGCCGCGCCGCCCCGCTCCAGCAGCTGGGGCTCGCGTCCCCGGCCGAGCACCCGGCCCGTCAGCCCGCGCAGCATTCAGCGCTCGGGCGGCAGCCGGCCCTCGAGCGGGCGCCGGGGCGGCGGCAAGGGCTGGTAGCGCGCCGCCCGCGGCCCGACCGCCCCGCTTACTCGGCGCCCAGCACCTGGTCGATGGCGCCGAGCATGGCCGCGTGCAGCCGGCCGTTGGTGACGACGACGCCGCGATTGCTGGCCAGCAGGCGGCCGTGGCCGAGGTCGAGCGGTCGGCCGGCGATGTCCGTGACCTGGCCGCCGGCGGCGCAGACCACGGCCGTGCCCGCGGCGTGGTCCCAGATCTTCTCGACGTAGCCCGGCTTGGAGGGCAGCCGCAGGTAGGCCTCGGCGGCGCCGGCGGCCACGGCGGCGTACTTGGCCTGGCTGTCGACCCGGGTGGCCGGGACGCGGATGCCCAGAGCGGCCGAGACCTTGGCCGAGGTTCCATGCGCGGTGTGCGCGGCCTCGACCGACTCGCAGCAGCGCGCCAGCCGGATGTCCGACTGCCGGCTGACCCGCAGCGCCGAGGGCCGGGCCGTCGGATCCGCCAAGGGCAGCAGCCAGGCGCCCTGGCCGGGGATGCCGTAGACCAGGCTGCCGCCCGCGGCCGCTGCGCTTCGGATCTTCCCATCGGCCAAGGCCCCGGGGTCCAGGTTGGGGCAGCCGAGGACGCCCAGCGCGAAGCGGCCGTCGAGGATCAGGGCCAGGGCCACGGCGTACTGGTCGCCGCGCAGGAAGCCCTTGGTGCCATCGATGGGGTCCAAGGCCCAGAAGCGTGGGCTGGCCGCGCTGGCGTTGCCGTGGTCGATCCAGCCCAGCACCGTCTCGGGGTCCGGCGCCGGGCGCAGGCGAGCGACCTCCGCCACGACGCGATCCCGGGTCGGGGCGGCGTCGGGGCGGCGAAGCGCGGCGGCGTCCTCCTCGGCGATCACCGGGTCCTCGGGGAAGGCCTCGGCCAGGCTGCCGCAGATCAGGGCCTGGCTGCCGAAGTCGGCGATGGTGACCGGGCTGCGGTCGCCCTTGGTCAGCGCGCCCGGGTCGAGGCCGGCTTGGACGGCCTGGCACAGGCGACCGGCCTCGCGGACCGCGGCCAGGGCGATGGCGAGCTCATGCTCGAGGCTGGGCATGTCGGGCTCCGTGCTGGCGATGGCGACGCATCCCCTATCATACCAGCCGCCGCCCGCTTCGCGAGCCCGTGACGGAGACCGATCCCGCATGCCCCTCCAACCGCCGGCCCTCTACGTCGCCGCCTCCAGCCACGGCTTCGGCCACGCGACGCGCCTGGCCTCGGTGCTGGCCCAGATCCGGGCCCTGGCGCCCGAGCTGCGCCTGGTCGTGGCCAGCGCCGCGCCGCGCTGGCTGATCGAGAGCTACCTGCCCGGCCCGGTGGAGCTGCGCTCGCTGGCGCTCGACCCCGGCGTGGTCCAGCCCGACAGCCTGCGCATCGACCGGGCGGCCACGGGGCTCGCGCTGGAGGCCTGGTGGCGCGAGCTGCCGGCCTTGGCCGCGCGCGAAGCCGCGGCGGCCCGGGCGGCCGGCGCGGGCCTGGTGTTGGCCGACATCCCGGCCAGCGCGGTCGAGATCGCGCGGCTGGCCGGCCTCCCCTGCTGGATGCTGGGCAACTTCGATTGGGACTTCATCTACCGTGCCTGGGGTGGGGCCTTCGTCGATCACGCCGATCGCATCGCGGCGCTGCAGGCCGGCGCCGAGCGCCTGTATCGCCCGCCGCTCCACACGCCCATGCCCGCCTTCGGCCGGGTGGTCGACATCGGCCTGACCGGTGGCGATCCCCGCTGGAGCGCCGCCGAAGCCCGGACGCGCTGGGGCCTCCGGGCGCCGCGCGAGCGGACGGCGCTGATCACCTTCGGTGGCCTGGGCGCCGCCGCCCTGCCCTACGCCCGGGCGGCGGACTTCCCCGACTGGCAGTTCGTCACCTGGGATCGGGACGCGCCGCGGCTGCCGAACCTGGTTCGGGTCGACGACCCGCGCTGGCGACCGGTGGACCTCATGCCGGTCGCCGGCCGCCTGATCGGCAAGCCGGGCTACAGCACCTTCGCCGAAGCGCTGCGCCAGGACCTGCCGATCGTCACCCTGCCGCGGCCGGGCTTCGCCGAGGCCGAGATCCTGGTCGAAGGCCTGCGCGATCACGGCTGGCACCAGCTGGTCGAGCCGGCGGCCTTGATGGGCGGCGACTGGTCCTTCCTGCAGGCCGAGCCCGTTCCGCCGCGCCTGCCGCCGGCGGCGGCTCGCCTGGACCGCGAGGGCAGCCGCCAGGTGGCCCAGGCGGTGGTGGCCCGGCTCCGGCAGCCGGACCCCGACGGCTGATCGGAGCGACGCTCGGAGCAAGACGCCGGACCGGCCGACCCGAAGCCTCGGATCGGCCGGTCCAGGGGTGTCTGGTCCATCCCTCGGCGAGCGGCTAGAGGCCGGGCCCATCCTGGTAGTTGTTGCCCAGGATCAAGGCGCCGGCGGCCAGCCCGAGGTCCTTGAGCACCTGGCCCGGCGCCGACATGTCACCGCCCATGGCGTTGGGCAGGTGGATGGTCAACGCGAAGATCGCGAGCATCAGCGCCATGAGCTGCGAGGCCAGCTTGGCGTAGCGCCCGGTGTAGATGGCGAGCGCGTAGCCGATGTGCGCCAGGCCGGTGAGGTAGACCCAGAACACGCCGCCCGGGATGAAGCCGGGCACCATCCCGCTCATGGCGTCGGCGTTCAAGAGGTGCAGCACGCCGAAGATCAACAACACCGTCGCGAACACGTATTTGCCGATAGCGAACAGATTCAAGACGCCTTCCTCCTGATTGGGCTGGACCGGCGGGCCGCTGCCCGCCGGCCGGGTTGCGTCTCCCCGGGGCACGCGCTTGCGCATGGGTCGGGACCGAAGCCCGATTCCTTACCGCATCGCGCGCCGCCGAGATTCGGAGCATATCCCGCCAGGCGATCCGGCGTCAAGGCGCCTGCGGCCGTGAGGCGGCGATCAGTCCGCGCTGGCGCGCAACGAGCTCGGTCAGCACGCCTTCCCAAGGGCTGGCCTCGGCTTCGGCGCGCGCGCCCTGGGCCAGCCGGGCCGCCAGGGCCGGATCGGCCAGCAGCCGCGCGGTGGCGGCGATCAACGACTCGCGGCGATCGGGCTCGAAGAGCAGACCGGTCTGCTCGTGCCGCAGGTGCTCCAGCACCCCGCCGGACGCGGGCGCGACGACGGGCAGGCCCGAAGCCATGGCCTCGAGCACGACGTTGCCCAAGGTCTCGTTGGCGCCGACGAACACGAAGTGATCGGCCGAGGCATAGGCCGCGGCCAGGTCTTCGCCGCGGAGATAGCCGGTGAAGACGACCGGCCGACCCGCGAAGCGTGCCTCGAGGCTGCCTCGGGCCGGCCCGTCGCCGACCACCGCCAGGCGCGCCTCCGGCAGGGCGTCGAGCACATCCGCGATCCAGTCGACGCGCTTCTCGGGCGAGAGCCGTCCGACGTAGAGCAGCAGCGGCCGCTCGGGCTCGCCGGCCGAGAGCCGCGCGCGCCACATGGGGCTGCGCTTGCACGGGTGGAATCGCTCGGTGTCGACCCCCCGGCCCCAGACGGCCAGGTTCTCGAAGCCCTGGCGCGCCAGCTCCTCGGCGGTGGCCCGCGAGGGGCAGAGGTTGAGCGCCGCGCCCCGGTGGGCGGCGCGCATCCCGGCCCAGGCCAGGGGCACCAACGGCTTCAGGCCCCAGCGCGCCGTGAAGCCTGGCACGTCGGTATGGTACGAGGCCGCGACCGGGATGCCGCGCGCCAGGGCCCAGCGCTTGACGCTGACGCCGAGGATCAGTGGGTTGGCCACCTGCACCAGGTCGGGCGCGTAGGCTTCGAGCGCCCGCATCGCCGAGGGGGTCGGCAGGGCGACGCGCAGCTCCGGGTAGAAGGGCATCGGGAGGCTCGGCAGCCCGAGGACGCGATGGCCGGCGTAGCGGACGGGCGCTCCCGAAGGCGCCAGGACCAGCGCTTCGTGGCCGTGTCGGTCGAGGTGCTCCAGCAGCTGACACAGCGTGTTGACGATGCCGTCGACCTTGGGCAGGAAGGTCTCGGCGACCAGGGCGATCCGCATGGCTGCCAGCTTGCCGGACCGGGCTTAAGACCGGACGATGCCGACGGCATGGCGCCGTTTCGCCGCGACGAAGCTTTCTTCACATCGCATCCGGGCGCGCGGCCGACCCCGGCCGCGCGCCCGTGCCGGGCCCAGACCATGCGAGCCGCGCTTAAGGCTGGCTTCGCGATCCGCTAACGCGGGCTTCGCCCGTCGATGGCGCGGCAGGGCTAGACTGACCGCCATGCAAGCTTCGGAGTCGAGCAACGATCACCTGGGCGCCACGCGGCGCCGCCCGGTCGATCTCGCCATCCTCTCGGACCTGCACCTGGGCACCTACGGTTGCCACGCCGACGAGCTGCTGGCCTATCTGCGCTCGATCCAGCCCGGCCGGCTGATTCTCAACGGCGACATCATCGACATCTGGCAGTTCAACAAGCGCTATTGGCCGGTCAGCCACATGCAGGTCATCGAGGAGATCGTCTCCCTGATGGGCGACGGCGTCCCGGTCTACTACCTGACCGGCAACCACGACGACGTCTTGCGACGCTTCTCCGACGTCGACCTTGGCGACTTCCACCTGCGCGACAAGCTGCTGCTCGAGATCGACGGCAAGCGGCACTGGATCTTCCACGGCGACGTCTTCGATGCCTCGATCCATCACATGCGCTGGCTGGCGCGGCTGGGCGGCCGAGGCTACGACGCGCTGATCCGCATCAATCGCGGCGTCAACGCCGCCCTGCAGGCCATGGGACAGCCGCGGCGGTCCTTTTCGAAGCGCATCAAGCAGGGTGTCAAGCGCGCGGTCAAGGTGGTCGGCGACTTCGAGCGCTGCGCCGCCGAGCTGGCCATCGAGCGCGGCTACGACTATGTGATCTGTGGCCACATCCACGTTCCGCAGCGGCGGGTGATCCGGGATGCGCAGGGCCGGCAGGTGGTCTACCTCAACTCGGGTGACTGGGTCGAGAGCCTGACGGCCCTCGAGTACCACGGTGGCCGCTGGCACATCTACCGCCACGACAAGTCGGCCGTCCCGTCGCTGCCCGTTGCCCGTGATCGGCTGCCGAGCGGCGCCGGCACGCCGCTCGACCGGGTCGCCATGGTCGGCCAGGGCCTGCTCGATCTGCGCATCGATACGCGCTGAGACCGCCAGCCGGCTAGTCGCCCCGCCGCCGCCCGGCCCAGAGGCGCCGTAGCAGCCAGAGCAGCGCCAAGGCCGGCAGGGCCAGCGGCAGGACCGCGATGCCCAGCCAGATCGCGAGCTCGACCAGGCCGCGGCTGCTCAGGCGCAGGGCGGTATAGGCCTCGGTGGCGGTCTGGCGCGGGCTCCAGTCGGGCAGCGGCTCCGGCGTCGGCGTGGGATCGGGCGGGATCTCGGGCGCCGGCTCGTGCAGCCGCACCGCGATCGTCGAGAGGGCCGAGCGCTGAGCCAGGTAGCGCAGCCGACCCCGACGCTGGGCGATCTCGCCCTCGATCTCGGTCAGCCGGGCGTTGACGTTCAGCGCTTCCTCGACCGACTGCGCGCGGTCGAGGAACTCGCGCACCCGGGCCTGGGTGGCCTCGAGGTTGGCGATCTGGCCCTGCAGGTCGATGTACTCCTGGGTCACGTCGGTGCCCGAGGCCTGCTCCTGCTCGACCTCGTCGGCCACCTCGCGGATGCGCCGCATCGCGTCCTCGAAGGCCTCCACCGGCACCGCCAGCCGGATCGTGGCGCGCCGGCCGTCGCGGCGCGCGTAGTCGGTGCTGGTCTCCAGCACGTAGCCGCCGACCTGCACCGCGATGCTCTCGATCCGGCCGATGCCCAGCTCGACGCTCTCGACCCGGATCGTCAGCGTGCCGTCCTTGATGATCCGCCGCGAGGGATCGGCGATGGGAACGGGATCGATCGCCGGGCCCTGTTCGGCGGCTTTCGACGCGGCCTCGCCCGATCCGTCCCCGGTCTCCGGCGCCGGCTCGGAGCCGGGCGCCAGGGCCATGACGTCGGACTCGGTGAAGGCCGCGTCGGCCGCCTCGTCCATCGCCGCGGCCGGCGCCTCGGCCGGCGCCTGGCCCGCGCTCCGGAGCTGAGGCGCCCCGCTGATCCTTTCCGACGCACCCGAGGGATCACTCGCGGCGCAGCCGGCCAGCAGGCCCAGCGCCGCCAAGGCGGGCAGCAGCCGCATCCGACCGACCCGGGACATCGACCGGCGGGCTTGGGACAAACCGCGTCGCTGCATCGCCAACTCCTCTCGGGTGATGGCCCGTCGCGAGGCCCGGGACGGGGCCGCGGCGGGCCGGCGATCGCGGCCACCGCTCCGGCGGTGGCCGCGCGTTTCCTCTTCCCCGGTTAATAACGGTTCGAGGCCCGATCAGGTTCCCGATTCACGGCCCGGACCCGCCGTCAGGCGTCTCGCGGCAGCTCCGGCAGCGCCAGCCGTGGCCGCGGCTCGAAGGCCGGCCGCTCGGGCGGGTGCTCGCGCAGCAGGCGCAGGGCTTCGACGATCGCGCGCTCGAGCTGCGGATCCAGGCCGGCGACGTGGTCCTGCGGCCGGATCTCGACCTCGATGTCCGGCTCGGTGCCATGGTTCTCCAGGCCGAAGCCGACGTCGCGGAACCACATCGAGAACTCCGGCTGGGTCGTCAGGCCGCCGTCGACGAAGGCATGCCGTGGGTGGATGCCCACCACCCCGCCCCAGGTGCGCTTGCCGATCAGCGGGCCCAGGCGCATCAGCTTGAAGGCATGGCTGAACATGTCGCCGTCCGAGCCGGCCACCTCGTTGGTCAGGGCCACGATCGGGCCCAGGACCGACTCGGCCGGATAGGGCAGCGGCTCGCCCCAGCGCTGCACGTCGTAGCCCAGGCGGCGCCGCGCCAGCTTCTCGAGGATCAAGGGCGAGACGTGGCCGCCGCCGTTGAAGCGCACGTCGACGATCAGGCCCTCGCGCACCAGCTCGGCCAGGAAGCCGCGATGGAACTCGGCGAAGCCCCGCGCCCCCATGTCGGGCACGTGGACGTAGCCCACCCGACCCTCGGTGGCCGCATGCACCGCGCGGCGCTTGGCTTCGACCCAGTCGCGATAGCGCGCCGGCAGCTCGCTGGACAGGCAGCGCACGGTGAGCGTCCGGGGCCCCGGCGGCTCGGGCGCGGCCGACGCCGCCGCGCCCGGCCCCGCATCCCCGTTCGCCTCGACTTCCCCGCCCGCGCCCGCATCTCCATTCGCGCCGGCATCCCCGCCTGGCCCCGCATCCCCGTTCGCCTCGGCTTCCGCGCCCGTCCCCGCAGCGCCGTCCGTCCCCGCCGGATCCTCCGGCCGCGGCGCGAAGCTCAGCGCCACCTCGCAGCCGGCCTGGTTGACCAGGAGCTCGCCCGGCGCGACCTCGCGATCCAGCGGCTGGCCGCCGATCGCCAGGAGCCGGTCGCCGACGCGCAGGCCGGTGCCCGGCCGCGCCAGCGGCGAGCTGGCCTCCTCGTCCCAAGGGTCGCCGCGGACGATGTGCTCGATGCGATAACCGCCCGCCTCGGCGTCCCAAGCCAGGTCGGCGCCCAGGAAGCCCTGGGCGTAGCTGGGCTCCAGGCGGTAGTCCCCGCCCATCTCGTAGGCGTGCGAGGTGCCCAGCTCGCCCTGCATCTCCCACATCAGGTCGCTGAACTCGGCGCGCGTGGCCACCCGGTCGATCAGCGGCCGGTAGCGCAGGAAGATGCGCTGCCAGTCGACCCCGGACATGTCCTCGGTCCAGAACTGGTCGCGCTGCAGACGCCAGGCCTCGCGGTACATCTGGGCCCATTCGTCCGCCGGTTCGATCATCACCCGCAGCCGGCCCAGGTCGACCCAGCCGCTCTTGCGGCCGGGCGGGCCGTCCTTGCCGGGCTTCTCGCCGGCCTTGATCACGCGCAGCGAGGCGCCGGAGCGATAGGCCAGGCTCTTGCCGTCCAGCGAGACGACGAAGTCCGAGACCCCGTGCACCAGGCTGCTCTCCTCCAGGCTCTCGAGGTCGAAGGCGCTGAGCGTGCCGCGGCCTTCGAGCTCGTCCTCCGGCGGATGGACGCTGCTCTCGAGGGCGCTGTGGGTATAGAGCACCTTGCGGCCGAGGCCGGCGATCTGACCGTACTGGCCCTCGGGCACCGGGAAGGCCAGCACCCGCTCGGCGATGCCCTCCAGGTCGATCTCCAGCGGCGGCGGGCCCGCGTCCTTCGACGATCCGGCCGCGCCGTCATCGGCCGCGGCGCCGGCCGGCTCCAGCGCCTCGTCCTCGGCCGCGTCATCCTCCAACTCGTCCTCGCCGTCCAGCGCCTCGTCCTCGAAGTCCTCCGCCTCGTCCTCCAGCGCCTCGTCCTCCGGATGCGCGTCCAGGTCCTCCGGATGCTCCCGCCCATCCTCCGAGAGCGGGCGGGGCACCGGCACGAAGGGCGAGGGCAGATCGGCCTGCAGGGTGATCAGGTGCGGCCGCACGCCGAAGGGAAAGCCCAGGTTGAAATGCAGGTTGTCGTAGACCGGATCGAAGTCGCGCGAGGACAGGAAGTACAGGTAGCGCCCCTCCGGGTCCCAGGCCGGCCCCCAGTCGCGCAGCACCGGCCGCGTCACGTCGAAGAGCGCGCCGTCCTCGACCCGACAGAGTCGGATCAGCGAGGTCTGGGCCGTGTCGGCGAAGCCGTAGGCCAGCCAGCGGCCGTCGGGCGACCAGGCCACGCCGAGGATCCGCTCGTGCCGGCTGCGGTCGAGCAGCGTCGAGGTGCCGCGCTCCGGATCGACCAGCAGGAGCTCCTGCCGGTGGTTGGTCAGGGCGACGCGGTCGTCCTCGGGCGAGGGGTGCAGGCTGACGGCCCGCCCGATGTCCAGGCCCTCCAGCCGCCGTGCCGGCGCGCTCGGGTCGTTCACCGCGTGGATCTCCAGCGCCTCCTCGCCGGCCGCGTCGCTGACCAGCACCAGGTGCTCGCCGTCGCTGGACCAGGCCGTCAGCCGATGGTGCACGCCCTGTCGCGCGCCGAGCTGCGTCACCGCGCCCTCCCAGTTGCCCAGGCTGAAGGGCCTGCCGCGGCTGGTCAGGGCCAGCAGGTGGCCCAGCGGATGGAGATCGTAGCCCTGCAGGTAGCGCGCCGCGTTCACGAAGCGGCGCTTGCGCTGCGGCCGCGGGCTGTTCAGCGCCACCTCGATGCGCTCCGGCGCGCCGAGCTCGGGGTCGAACAGGTACAGGTCGGCCCCGGCATGGTAGACGATGCGCCGGCCGTCGCTGCCCGGGTGGCGCACGTAGAAGTCGGCGTGCGCGCTGTGGCGCCGCAGGTCGGCGCCGAGCGGGTCGCAGGAGTAGAGGTTGCCGATGCCCTCGTGATCGCTGACGAAGTAGATCCGTTGCCCGAGCCAGAGCGGGCTGGCCAGATTGCCCGGCAGGTCGATCAGCCGGCGCCAGTCGCCCGCGCCGTCCGGGTCGATCCAGAGGTCGCCGGTCAGGCCGCCGCGATAGCGCTTCCAGCGCGCGATGTCGCTGGTGTTGCGGCCGATGACGCGGCCGCCGCCGGGGCCGAACGCCAGGCTGACGGCCGGCCCGGTCGGCAGACGCTCGGGCTGCCCGCCGGCGGGCGACACGGCGTGGAGCGCATACTGTCCGGAGAAGGGCTGCCCGGCGCTCGAGGCGAAGACGACGCGCCCATCCGGCGTCCAGCTGGTGTCGCGCGACTGGGCGCCCATGTAGGTCAGGCGCCGTGCCGGCCCCCCCTCGGCCGGCATGCAGTAGACCTCTGGGCCGCCCTCGTCGTGGCCGATGAAGGCCAGCAGCTGGCCGTCGGGCGACAGCGCCGGCGCCAGGGCTCGCCCGGGGTTGGCGGTCAGGCGCCGGGCCACGCCGCCGCCGGCCGAGACCGTCCACAGGTCGTCCTCGCAGGTGAAGACGACCTGCTCGGCGTGGATCGTCGGGAAGCGATAGTAGCCGGGCTCTGACATCGGGGCGCTCGCTGGTGGGCTCGGGTCGGTCCGGGCGGCGCCGCGGGGCGCCGGCCGGTCCGGGCGATAAGCGTCCCATTCTAGCATCCGGCCGCCGGCCCGGTTCGGCGCGGCCGGCGTGAGGGGCGCCGGCCGCGGGCGCGGCCCCCCGCATCGCGCCGGGCCGCCCGGGCGTCTATCATCATGGCCCACGCCGACGCCGCGCCCGCGATAGGATCCCGCCATGCTCCGCCAGGCCCACAAGCGATCGCGCGCCGCCTCCGACGCGACCCGCGCCGGCCGGCGCCGGCTCCCGCACGCCGCCTGGCTGCCCCCGCTCGCCGCAGCGCTGCTGGCCCTCGGCCGCCGCCGCCGCGAGCGTGCCCGCCGCCCGGTCCGATTCCGCCGCCGCCGCGAGCGCGCCCGCCGCCCGGTCCGATTCCGCCGCCGCCTCGAGCGCGCTCGCCGCCCGGCCCGCCGCCGCCGCCCCGGCCGCCGCCGAGCTCGGAACGGGCTACCGCCTGGCCGAGACCTGGCAGCGCGCACCCTGGTCGCCCCGCCCCGGCCGCTACGGCCGCACCCTCGACCTGAGCTCCACGCCGGACGGCACCGTCTTCGTGCTCGACGGCCGGCTGCGCGCGGTTCACGTCGCCGACGCCGAGGGCCGGGCGCGGTCGATGTTCGCGGTTCCGGCGCCCATCACCGGCACGCGCCAGAGCCAGTGGCAGGCGCTGCGCCTCGACGCCGGTGCCGACGGCGCGCTCTACGCCCTGTTGCGCGGGCCCTACGTCGACCGCAACGTCTACCGCTACCGCGTCGATCGCCTGAAGCCGGACGGCAGCCTGGACTTCAGCTTCGAGATCACACGCCGCACGGCCGGCGACTTCCGCGACATCGCCGTCCATCCCGACGGCTCGATCTTCGTCTCGCGCATGGGCCCTGGCAGCCCCTTCGTCGAATGGCCCGACCCCGAGCCGCCGCCGGCCGGCTTCGAGCCCAACGGCATCGACATCTACCGCGCCGACGGCGTCTTCGTCGAGACGCTGGCGGTCTCGTGCATGCCCGACCACCTCGACTTCGACCCACAGGGCCGGCTCTACGTCGCCAACCGCTGCCCGGTGCCGCTGGACTCGCCCGGCCCACCCGGCCCGACGCCGACCACCGAGCCCTCGCGGGGCCCCGCCCGCCCGGCGCAGCAGGCCCCGCCGATGCCGGCCCAGGAGGGCGTCCTGGTCTTCGGTCCGGATCGGCGCTTCGAACGCCTGGTGCCCTTCCTCGATCCCGAGGAGCTGGCGGCCGGCCCGGCCGGCGTCTTCCTGTCCCGCAACGTCGAGATCTACGCGCTGGACGCGCCGGAGCCGCGCTACGTCGGCCCCACCGACGCGCTGCTGGGCAGCTTCATGGGCGAGCTGGTGCTCAACCTCGACCTGCCCGCCGACGGCCGCCTGCTGGCCGCCATGAACCACTGCTACTTCCAGGGCCTGCTGCGCTTCGACCGGCCCGATGCGCGGCCGGCCGAGCCCGAGCTGATCGGCGCGCTGGACAACCCCGAGCTCGAGGGGCCGCCCAACCCGGGCCGGGTGGCGGCCGGCGCCGAGCTGGCGCTGCTGATGGAGCGCTACGGCAGCCAGGGTGCGCGGCCGAACCCGAGCTACTACGTGCACCCCTACCTGGCCGAGGCGCGGACCGTGCAGCGCTGGCCCCTGGCCGGCGCGGGCCGGGAGGGCGGCGCGGGCGGGGACCCCGAGCCGGGATCGGGCGCGCCCGCGCCCGGCGCCGCCCCACGCCTGCAGCTGGGCCTCTGCGGCGACGCGGCCCGCGATGTGGCCATGGACGGCGAGACCGTCTACAGCCTCGAGCCCGAGCGGCTGCAGCAGCGCCCGGACGACCGGCTGCCCGGCTGGTCCTGGTGGCCAGCCCTGCTGGCCGAGCCGGACGAGCGTCCCCTGCTGGGTGCCGTCTCGGCCGACGCCGGCCGGGTGGCCACCCTGGACCTGGGCCGCCAGCGGCTGAGCCTGCTCGACGCGGAAGGCCAGCTGCTGGCCGACTGGTCGCTGCAGGCCGGCGACCCGGGCGCGGCGCCGGTCGACCTGGCCCTGAGCGGCGACCGGATCTACCTGGCCGACCGCGGCCGCGGCAGCCTGAGCCTGCGCCGCCTCGACGGGACGCGCATCGCCGCCTGGCCGACCCACGACGGGCCGCGGGCGGTGGCCGCCGGGCCCGAGGGCGACGCCTACCTGCTCGGCGCCGGCGGCTGGGCCATGCGCTATCGGCCGGACGGCCGCCTGGTGGCCCTCTGGCCCATGCCCGATCGCAACCTCGACGCGCGCGACATCGCGGTCGATGCCGCCGGCCGGGTCTACGTGCCCTGGGCCCGGCGCCAGCCCTACAGCGGGCCGCGGGGCCGCGCCATGCCGCAGTACGAGCTGCCCGAGGCGGGGGTCTGGGTCTTCGAGCCGGTCGCCGCGCCGGCCGGCCCGGCGGCCGAGCGGGGCGCCTGCCTGGCCGCGCCCGACAAGCGCGCCTGGCCGCCGCGCCTGCCCCTGGGCGGCGAGACGCAAGTGACCCTGACGGTCGAGGGCGCCTGCCCCGGCCGCCCGACCGCGGCCCAGATCATGCTGGTCCTGGACCGCTCGGGCTCGATGGTCGCCGACGCGGCCTTGACCCGCGCGCGCGACTTCCTGACCGAGATCCTGGGCCAGCTCGACCCGCGCGAGGTCGAGCTGGGCCTGGTCACCTTCGACAGCGGCGCCGCGCTGCGGCTGCCGCTGGGCCGCGACATCGGTGCCCTGCGGGCGACCCTGGCGGGCCTCGAGCCCGGGGGCGACACGCGCATGGGCGCCGGCATCGACCTGGCCCTGGCCGAGCTCGGCGGCCCGCGCGGCGATCCGAGGGCGCGCCAGATCCTCCTGCTGGTCGGCGACGGCCTCTTCAAGGACGAGCCGGAGGCCGCGGCGCGGCGCGCGCTGGCGTCCGGCGTCGAGCTGCGGGCCCTGGTCTTCAGCACCTGGGACTACAGCGAGGAGACCCGGCGCGGCCTGCTCGCGCTCGGCCTCACGGCCGATCAGGTGATCGTCGATCCGATGCCCCTGGACCTGCGCCCGCTGCTGGCCGACCTCGGCGGCCTCGCGCCCGAGCGCGGTCTCTTCGAGCAGGTCCAGGTGCTCGACCGCATTCCGGCCAACATGCGCTACCAGCCCGACTCGGCCGAGCCGCCGGCGCGCTACGACCCGGTGGCGCATGCCCTGACCTGGCAGCTGCCGGCCGTCTCGGCCGCGGCCGGGCTGCGGCTCGACTACCGGCTCGAGCCCCTGGAATGCGGTCGCTGGCCGACCAACGTCGAGGCCAGTGCCGACTACCTCGATGCCTTGGGCAACCCGGGCCGGCTCGTCTTCCCGGTGCCGCGGGTGGAGGTGGTCTGCGATCCGGTGCGGATCTACCTGCCCCTGATCGACCGGGCGCGCTGCCATCGGCGCCTGCAGCCGGCCGAGCTCCTGCTGGTGCTGGATGCCTCGAGCAGCATGGCCGAGCTCGGACCGGACGGCCGCAGCAGCAAGCTCGCGCTGGCGCGCGCGGCGGCCGACAGCTTCCTGGCGCGCATGCAGGCCGGCGATCGCGCGGCCCTGATCGCCTTCGACGCCCAGGCCCGGACCCTGGTCGGCCTGAGCGAGGACCGCGCCGCGCTGGCCCAGGGCCTGCAGCGCCTGGAGCCGCGGCCGGGCACGCGCATCGACCTGGGCCTGGAGGCCGCCGCCGCGGCCTGGCGGGCCGCGCCGCGCCCCGGCGCGACGCCGGTCGTGATCCTGCTCTCGGACGGTTTCCAGGACCAGGCCGCGGCGCCGTCGAGCGCGGTGCTGGGCCAGGCGGAGCGCCTGCGCGCGGAGGGCGCGCTGCTGTATGCCATCGGCCTGGGCCGACAGGTCGATGCCGAGCTCCTGCGGCGTCTGGCCGACTCGGCCGCGCACTACCTGGCCTCGCCGACGGCCGAGGACCTGGCCGGGGTCTTCGCCGACATCTCCGAGCGTCTGGCCTGTGATCTGCCCTGAGCCGTCCCGGCGGCGGGTCGCCGGCCTGCTGGCCTGCCTGGGCCTGGCCGCTGCCGTCGCCGCCGCCGCGCCGCTGCAGGCCGCTCCGACGATCGAGGCAGCCGGCACGGCCTACCCCCTGATCGAGACCTGGCGCGACCTGCCGGCGCCACCCGTCGCCGGTCGCTTCGGCCAGATCGTCGACCTGGCGGCGGCGCCCGACGGGACGCTCTTCGTGCTCGACGGCGCCCTGGCCCAGGTCCACGTCCTGGATCGCTCGGGCCGGCCGCGGCGGCTGATCCCGCTCCTGACGGCCGAGGACGCCGCCCTGCGCTGGACGCCCCAGCGGCTGGACGTCGGTCCGGACGGCACGCTGATCATCGTGTCGGCGGCGCTGGCGGCCGGCCCCGAGGGCTACGCGAGCCGTGTCGATCGGATCAGCCCCGACGGCCGGCAGCTGGGCCGCTTCATGCTGCGTTCGGCCTGGCCGCAGCCCTATCGCGACCTGGCGGTGGCGCCGGACGGGACGCTCGTCCTCTCGCGCGTCCATGCGGCGACCCTGGCCGAGGCGGATGGCGAGCTCGATGGCCTGCCCGAGCAGGCCATCGAGCTGCGCACGGCCGAGGGCCGGCTGCGACGGCGGCTGAGCCCGCCGGCCCTGAGCCAGCCCGGCAGCCTGGCCCTGGCGCCGGACGGCCGGCTCTACGTCGTCAACCGCGTGCAGCCCAACCTGAACCTGCCCGGCGGCGGCGATCCGCGGCCTTCCGGCGCGCCGCCCGAGGCGCCCCAGGACGGAATCCTGGTCTTCGACCCGCAGCTCGCGTTGGAGGCGCTCCTGCCCTTCAACGCCGCCCAGGACCTGACGGCCGGCCCGTCGGGCGTCTTCGTCTCGCGCAACGTCGAGGTCTTCGCCCTGGGCGAAGCGCTGCCGCTCTACAGCGGACCGGTCGGCAACGCCGCCGCCGGCGCCGCCGACGCCCTGGCGCTGGCGGCGCTGCCCGACGGCGGGCTGGCGGCCGGGCTCTCGCACTGCGCGGCGCAGGCGCTGCTGCTGATCGATGCGCCCGATCGGCGGCCGGCCGAGGCGCGCTGGCTGGGCGAGACCGGCGCGCCGCCCTTGGGCGGGCCCGACTATCCGGTGGCCCTGGCCGCCGACCGCGGCCTGGCCCTGCTGCAGGGGCGCTACGCGCAGGCGGGCGCCGGCGCGGCGGATCGCCTGCGGGCCGACCCGCAGGCGCACGCGCCGCAGACGCTGCAGCGCTGGGAAGCCGGTCGCCCCACGTGGCAGCAGGGCCTGTGCAGCGGCAGCGGGCCCTGGCGCGCGCGCGACCTGGCCATGGATGGCGAGACGGTCTACGCCCTCGATGCCGTGTCCCTGCGCCGCTTCGACGCCGGGCCCCTGCCGACCTGGACCCGCGTGCCCCTGCCCGCCTCGGACCTGGGCCCCGCGCCCCGGCTATGGGCCGTCGACGCCGATGCCGGCCGGCTGGCGCTGCTCGACCGCGCGCGCGGCGCCGTGCTGGTCTGGGACGCCGAGGGCGTCGAGCTGGCGCGCTGGCCGGCCGGCGGCGACGCGGCGGGCGCGGTGCTGCCGGTCGACCTGGCGCTCGACGGTGAGCGGCTGCTGCTGGCCGACCGCGGCCGCCGGCGCATCCTCGTCCGGGACCTCGCCGGCCGGCTCCTGGCGAGCTGGGCCACGCCGGCGGCGCCGATCCGCCTGGCGGCCGGTCCCGAAGGCCGCGTCTTCGTCCTCGGCGACGACGCCTGGGTCTACGCCTACAGCCGCGAGGGTGCGCTCCTGGTCGCCTGGCCGCTGCCGGATGCCGCCGACGGCGCCCAGCCCGAGCACGACGACATCGCGGTCGACGTGGCCGGACGGGTGTACCTGAGCTTCGCGCGGCTGCGCTTCGAGTCCGAGGCGCCCGCCTGGTCGCTGCGCATGCCCTCGGATCCGATCGCGCGCGCCGGCGTCTGGGTCTTCGAGCCCGACGCCGAGCTGCCCCCAGCCGAGCCCGGGGCGGCGCCGGAGCCCGGCGCCTGCCTGCTGCGACCGGAGGCCGAGGCCGCGCCGCCGCGCGGCCTGCCGGGCAGCCCGATCGAGATCCGCCTCGGCCTGGACGGGCATTGCTTCGCCAAGCCGGTCCGGGCGCAGGTGCTGATCCTGCTGGATGCCTCGCGCTCGATGGGCTTTCGCGAGTCGCTGGAGCGCTCGCGCGAGAGCCTGACCTCCTTGCTGGGGATGCTCGACCGCGCCGAGACCGACCTGGCGCTGATGGTCTTCGACGAGAAGGCGCGGCTCCTGGCTCCGCTGGGCAGCTCGCCGGCGGCGATCGAGGCGGCCCTGGCCGGCGTGGAGCCGCGCGGCGGCACCTGGGCCGAGTCGGGCCTGCAGGCCGCGCTGGCCCTGCTGACCGAGGCCCCGGCCGATCCCGGCGCGCGTCGCAGCGTGGTGCTGGTCACGGACGGCGCCTTCGACCTGCCGCCGGAGGCCGAGGCCGAGGCGCTCCGCGCGGCCGGCGTGGAGCTGCAGGTCCTGGCCTGGGTCAACGAGGCCTTCGAGCCGGCGCGGCACCTGCGCGCGCTCGAGCGGCTGGCCGGTGGCGCCGAGCGCCTGCGCTTCGCGGTCCGCGAGCAGCAGCTGGCGGCCTTGGCGGCCGCGCTGTCGAGCCGGCCGGCGCCTGAGGCCTGGCTGGCGACGCTGGCGGTCGAGGCGCCGCTGCCGGCCGGGCTGCGCTACCTGCCCGGATCGGCGCGCCCCGCGGCGCGCTACGACGCGGCGAGCCGGCGGCTCACCTGGGCCCGCGGCGCCGTCCCGGCCGGCGCGCCGCTCGAGCTGCGCTTCACGGTGCAGGCCGAGGCGCCGCTGCGCTGGCCCCAAGATGCCGTCGCCAGCGCAGCCTACGTGGATGCCGCCGGCTCGGCCGGCCGCCTCGACTTCCCGGCGCCGGCGCTGCGGGTCGTGGCAGCGGTCGACCGGCTCTGGCTGCCCTGGACGGGGCGCTGAGCACCCCGTCCAGGGCTCGGCATCGCCCGGCGGTCGATCAGGCCTTGACGGCCTGGATGTCCATGCCGATCGTCACCTGCTCGCCGACCAGCACCCCACCGGTGTCCAGGGCCACGTTCCAGTCGAGGCCGAAGTCGCGGCGGTTGATCACCGTCTCGGCCGTGAAGCCGGCGCGCGTGCCGCCCCAGGGGTCGCCCGCGACGCCCTCCAGCTCGAGCTTCAGCTCGACCGGACGGGTGATGTCCTTGATCGTCAGGTCGCCGAGCAGGATCCGGGTGTCGCCCTGCTCGCGCAGCCCGCGGCTGCGGAAGCGCATCGTCGGGAAGGCCTCCACGTCGAAGAAGTCGGCGCTGCGCAGGTGCGCGTCGCGCTTCTCGTCGGCGGTGTCGATCGAGGCGGTGTCGATCGTGGCCTCGACCGACGAGGCCAGGCGGTCGGCGCCGATCTCCAGGGTTCCGGAGAACTCGCCGAAGCGGCCGCGGACCTTGCTGACCATCAGGTGGCGGACGGTGAAGCCGACCACCGAATGCGAGGGATCGATGGTCCAGGTGCCCGGGGCGAGCGCGTCCAGCTCGGATCCGACGAGGGTCTCGGGGCTTGCAACAAGGGTGGTCATTTCAAGGCTCCATGGGGTGGGTTCGGTCACGCCCGACGGGCGCGGCAGCCGGTCAATTGGTTGCGAACGCAAGTATATCCGAAATTACTTGCGAATGCAACAGTTGCGCGGCGTCGGTTTTGCGCTATGCTCAGGCGCATGCACGAACCCCCATGGCTGGACGCGGACGAGATGCGCGCCTGGCGCAGCTTCATCGAGACGGTGGGCGACCTGATCGCGGCCCTGGATGCCGACCTGCAGGAAGCGGGCGCGTTGGGTCTGGGCGACTACCAGGTGCTGGTCTACCTCTCGGAAGCCGAGGGCTGGAGCCTGCGCATGTGCGACCTGGCCGCGCGGCTGCACCTGTCGCCCAGCGGCCTCACCCGTCGCATCGACGGGCTGGTGCGCCGCGGGTTCGTCGTCCGCGAGCCCTGCGAGTCCGACCGACGCGTGCTGCTGGCCCGGCTGACCGAGCCGGGGCACGCCGCCCTGGCCGAGGCCGCGCCGCACCATGTCGAGAGCATCCGCCGCCACCTCCTGACGCCCCTCAGCCGAGCCCAGGTCTGTGCGCTCGGCGAGATCTTCAGCCGGGTCGGGACGGCCCTGGCGCCGCCGCCGAGCTGAGCACGCCCCGGCCGAGCCGGGGCAGCCAGATCGGCCAGTCGCGCCGGCGGCAGTCGTTGGCCCGGCCCGGCGTCGGCCGATCGCAGACCCGCCAATCGACCGCGCCGTCCAGGCTGCGGCCCCAGCTGCGGTCCTCCGACTGCGGGCCGAAGTCGACGCGGTCGACGATGGCCTCGCGGCTGGCCAGCACCAGGCGCTCGCCCGATCGGGACAGGCGGAAGGGGGCGTGGTCCGGCCCCTCCTCGGGCGCATTGTCGCACCAGATCAGGAGGCGCTCGCCGGGCGCCAGACGGCGGTCCGGCAAGGCCATCGCCCAGGGCAGGTCGACCCGATCCGACAGGAAGTAGGCCCCCAGGTCGATCGGCTCCGAGCCACGGTTGTAGAGCTCGACCCAGTCCTCGAAATCGCCGCCGGCGTCGGCCCCGTTCGAGCCGTTGGCCGCCAGCAGCTCGTTGATCACCAGCGGCCCGCCGAGCCGCTCGGGCAGGCGCAGGCCGGCCACCCGGAAGCGGTAGGGCCGCGTCAGGTTGGCCTCCGGGAAGAAGACCACCCGACCCTCGGCCGTCGCGGCGCGCAGCGCGTAGCCCAGCTCGCTGCCGGGGAGCTGCGGCGGGATCTCGGCGCGCCAGACCCCGTCCGCCGAGGCCTGCATCGGCAGGCGCCGCTCCGGACCGCCGGCCAGGCGATAGCGCAGCTCGACCGTGACCGGTGCATCCAGGCCCTCGAAGCGGGCCGCGACCTGCACCGGCTCGCCCTGCTTCGGCTCGGCCGGGTCGATGCCCTGGCCGGCCAGCCGCAGGTCCGGCGTCACCAGGTCGGGCTGCAGCGCCGGGTCGGACAGGAAGGCCTGGCGCGCCTCGGCGCTGTCGAGCAGGCCGGGGATCACCGTGTGCACCACCCGATCGCCGAAGCGCTGCTCCTCGACCACCTCCGAGCGCAGGTTCCGCTCGAACTGCTCGAAGGGGTAGAGGCCGTCGCGCTCCTCGCGAACGGCCTCGCGCAGCCGATCCTGGCCGGCCGTCGCCAGCCCCGCCAGCGCGCCCGAGGCGAGCAGCCGATCGCGCAGGGTGCGCAGGTGGGCCAGGTAGTCGGCGCGGTAGGCCGGCACGCCCAGCAGCCGGCGGGTCAGGGGGCGGTCGCCCCGCTCGGCCTGGTCCAGCGGCTCGCTCCGCGGCGCCGGCGGCGGCTCGCGCGCGATCAGGCCGCCGAACCAGCCCTGGAAGGTGCCGAAGGACAGGTTCCAGTCCCAGTTGAGCAGGGCGAAGCGGCCCTCGCGAGCGCCGCGGTACAGGTAGTAGTTGTGGCCGGCGTAGTAGCTGTCGTAGTTCATCAGCGCGTTGTTGGCCGCCAGGTACCAGAGCGCCGCGTCGACGTCCAGCAGCTCGCGGATGGCCGGCTCGAAGTCGGCGTCGGCGATCCCTCCCTGGCGCGGCGAGGCGTCCAGGGCGCGGGTGAGGTCTTGCAGGCGGCCGAAGGCGGCCGCCTCGTCGGTGGCCGCCCGCTTGAGCTCGTAGCCGCGCCGATAGGCGTCCAGGGTCGCGAAGTGCTCGAGCGTCGAGGACTCCAGCTGCGTGTCGACCGGGTTGTCGGCCTTGAAGAGCAGGCCGCCGGCGTCGGGGAACCAGGTCTCGAGGAAGCTGCGCTCGATCTGTTCGACCATCAGGTAGGCGCCCAGGTAGCGGTCGTTGACCCAGACCCGGGCGAAGGCGGCCTGCGGCATCGGCATGAAGTCGGCCAGCAGCGCATAGGCGCTGAACTCGCGCAGGGCCGAGGGGTCGCCCCAGCCGTTGTTGAGGTTGACCACGTCGTAGCCCAGCAGCCGTTGACCCGGCACGAAGGCATCGATGCTCAGGTTGAAGGGCTTCTTCGGCCCGTCGACGTCGAGCGAGGTGTTGCCCTTGTAGCGCACGCCGACCCGCTCGAGCACCCGGCCGTCGACCTCGAGGCGCGCCGGAGCGTCCACCTCGCCCTGCCGGTGGTTGCGCGCCAGCAGCGACTGCCAGTCGGGGGTCTCGAAGGTGATGCGGAGCTCGCGCACGCGCGCCGGGTCGAAGAGGCGCTCGGCCTGGTCCACCACCGCGTTCGCGTCGGGCGGGGCCGCCTGCGCCACGGCGGAATAGCCGTCCGGCGCCGCCGCCGGCGCCGCCGCCGGTGTCTTCGACGGCGCATCTCGCGGGGTATTCGGCGGCTGCGCCGCCAGCACCCCCGTCAGGCTCGTCGCCAGCACCAGCGTCCCGACCGCCGCCACCCGGACCGTCGTCCGACCGAGCGCCGCCAGCCCGACCGCCGTCCAAGCGCCCGCCGCCACCCCGACCCGACCGACCCCGGCCCGAGCCCGTCTCAAGCCGCGCCCTTCAGCCCTGCCCGCGCGACCTCGATGCGCAGCCGCGGGACCGGACGCCGGTCGGACCGATCGCCGTCGAAGCGTCTTTCGTCCGTCATTCCCTGGCTCCTGTTCGGCTGCGTTGCGGGGCGGGCGTCCGCAGCGGACAGGCTAAGTCTAACGCAGCAGCGGCCAGGGTCCATCGCCTGGCCGGCATCGATCCGGGTCCGTCGAAACCTGCGCACGGCGCCCCAGAGCTTCGGGGCGCCGTGTGCAGTTCAGCGTTGCGGTCGGCGGCCTTGCGGTCGGCCGCCGACCGGCGGCCGACGGATCAGGGACAGCCGGGAATGCTGGCCGCGATGCGGGCGTAGATCTCGGTCAGCTCGGCCGCCTGGCCGGCGTAGTAGTAGTGCGAGGCGTCGCTGGCCACCGCGCTCAGCAGGGCCGCGTCGGCGTCGGCGCCCAGGCCGATGGCGAAGAGGTCGACGCCCCGGCCGCGGGCGGCCTCGCCGGCGGCGCGCGCCGTCTCGGGCGCCTCCACCTGCTGGCCGTCCGAGAGCAGCACGATGACCTTGCCGGCGTTCTCCCGCGCGCCCTCGGCCGTCAGCGCGTCGAGCGCCAGGTCCAGGCCGGCGTCGATGCGCGTGCCCGAGCGGGGGCTCAGGCTGCGGACGGCCGCGTCGAGCGCGCCGCGATCGTCGCTCAGGCCCTGGACCAGCCGGGCCTGGCTGGCGAAGTCGACCAGGGTGACCCGATCGGCGCCCAGGTTGACGCTGTCCAGGAAGGCCAGCAGGCTCTCGCGCGCCAGGTCCAGCTTGGTCGCGGCGCCCTCCGGGCCGGCCGGCTCGGCCATCGACGAGGAGACGTCGACCACCAGCGCGATGTCGAAGCGGCGCTTGATCGGGAAGCAGACGCCCCGCGAGAGCCAGGGCAGGTAGACCGCCTGCGGCGGCTCGGTGGGCTCGGACGTCTCGGTCGGCGCCGGCGTCGCGCTGGGCAGCGGCGTCGGGGTCTCGCGGACCGGCGTCGGCGTCGGTGCGATCACCTCGAGCTCGGGGATCGGGAAGCTGACCCGCTGTGGGTTGCCCCAGCCGTCGGTCAGCGTGGCCTCGCTGCGCAGGCTGGTCGCCAGCCGGCCGGCCTGCGTCGGCCGCAGGCGCAGGCTCAGGCTCAGGCCGCCGAAGTCGACCCGGTCGACGTCCCAGACCAGCTCCGGCGCCGACCAGACGCCGCCGCCGCTGACGCTGGCCGGATCGAGGCCCAGCTCGGCCGGGATCTCGTCGACCAGGCGCAGGCCGCTGGCCAGGAGCTCGGGCTGCCGGTAGCGCACCATGCGGCGATGCGCGCCCTCGATGCCGAAGAAGGCGTCCTCGTCCGAGGAGGCCAGGTCCAACGCGCCGAAGCTGTTGATGGCGATGACGGTCACGCCCGACTGGCGGATGGCCAGCGCGGCGTCCTCGGCCGGCGGGTAGCCCTGGCACTGGCCGGGGAAGAACTCGTTGTCCGGGTTGCAGTAGTCGACCCGCAGCAGGACCATCACCCGGCGGCGCGTCGGATCGTCGAAGAGCTTGGCGGCCGCCTCCATGGCGTCGCGCAGGCGCGGCTTGATGTCCGGGTTGGGCGGCGTGAACCGGTTGATGTCGCGCAGGGCCTGCAGGTAGGCGTCGCGGTCATCGGTCAGCGGCAGCTCGGTGGTGACCGTGTTGTAGTGCGAGACGATGCCCACCCGGTGCTTGCCGAAGTTGACCCGGGCCATCAGCTGGGTGGCCTCGTTGCGCAGGGCCACCGAGGGGTCGACGCCCTGCTCCAGCCGGCCGTAGTAGGGGATCACCAGCGCGATGTCGGCCGGCTCCTCGTTGATGCCGCAGCGGCCCGAGAGCGAAAGCGTCACGCCGGCGTCCTGGCCCAGCTGGATCGTCTGCGGATCGACCGCGGCCTGGCCCAGGAAGAGGCATTCGGCGTCGTTGGGAATGGGGATCGCGTCGACCTCGTCCGAGGGCTCGAAGACGCTGATCAGGCTCGACTGGCCGTCCGAGACGTAGACCTGGCCGCGCGCGTCGACCGCGATGTCGGTCAGCGTGGTCGGGTCGGAGAAGTCCAGCGGCCGGCCGTCGAGGCGGGCGGTGATCGAGCCGTCGTCGGCATAGCGCTCGATCGAGCCCGGCTCGCGCAGGATGAAGATGTTGCCCTCGGGCGAGCGCGGGCCGGCGGCGACCGCGCGGGCATCGAAGGCCACCGGCACGTCGACGATCGGCGTGCCGTCCCGCTCGAAGACCCGCACCCGGTCGGCCAGGTCGTCCAGGGCGTAGATCCGGCCCTCCGGGTCCACCGCCAGGTCGACGTAGGGGTTGACCTCGCCGTCGTCGGGCAGGTCGAAGGCCGGCTTGATCTCGCGCCCGTCGGGCGCGTAGCGCACCAGCATGACCTCCTGCGAGCGCTGCTGCTCGATGCGCTCGCTGCGCACCACCAGCAGCTCGCCGCTGACCGGGCTGTAGACGATGGCCGGGATGTCGATCTCCTGGAAGCTCGAGATCAAGGGGTCGGTCCAGACCGCCTCCAGGGCGCGCTCGATGCCGGTCTGGGTGCGCTTCTCGACGGTCTTGAAGCGGCCGATGCCGCCCTCGACCTGGAACGCGCCGCCGGCGCGCTGGCCCTGGATGTAGTAGCCGTAGATCTCGCCCAGGGTCTCGGAGCCGGTGGCCTCGATGACGTTGGTGAACCGGAAGTCGCTGCTGAAGTTGCCGGCCTGGCTGCTGCGCTCGGCCGTGGCCAGCTGCTTGCCCTGCAGGTCGAAGAAGCGCAGCTGCGAGGAGCTGTCCTGCACGAAGACGACGTCGTCGCTCGGCATCGCGATCGTGTTGGGCGCGAAGAGCAGCGGGTTGTCCGAGTTGGCGTTGGAGGCCGCCTCCCAGATCGTGTCGACGCTCTTGAGCAGCTCGTCGGCGTACTTGACGATGACCGGCGCCGTATCCAGCTCCTGGCGCTTCTCGCCGCACTTGCCGGCGTTGGGATCGCTGACGGCCAGGGCGTAGTAGTCGCTGCCCTTGAGCCGCGGCAGGCTGACCGTGTCCTTGCAGATCGTGCGCGAGTTGGCGCTGGCGGCGATGGCGAAGGTCACGTCGCGGCCGTCGAGCAGGCAGGCGCCGTTGGCCTCGCCGACGAAGACCTTGTCGCCGCCCATGGCGTTGACCCGGCTGCTGCTGCAGGTGAAGTCCTGGCTGGAGTACTTGGCGTTGCGCAGGTCGTAGACCTGGCGCAGGGCCCAGGGGGCCGGCGGGTTCTCGCCGGCCAGGTCCGCGTCGCCGGGCAGGTCGAAGAGCTGCACCCGCAGGCCGCGACGGTCGCCCACCGCCAGCACCCGACCGTCGGGCGAGACGTCGACGTCGTCGAAGTTGCTGAACTGGCCGTCCTCGGTGCCGCGCTCGCCGATGCGGAAGCGCTCCTGGCCGCTGCGCGCGTCGAAGACCCGCACCTGGCTCGCGTCGCGGTCGAGCACGTAGACCCGGCCATCGTTCGAGGCCGCGATGCTCTCGCCGTTGATGCCATCCCAGGCGTCCTGGAAGCGGCCGCCGGCGTCGTACATCACCACCCGCTCGACCGCGGTGTCGAGCACGTAGACCCGCTCGGCCGAGAAGGGCGGCGCCATGGGGTCGGGCCCGACGGCGATGGCGCCGACGCGGCCGAGCTGGGCCGGGAAGCCGCCGGCCACGCCGAAGGGCGTGGTGAAGCTGCCGGTGGGCAGCAGGACGTGCACCCCGCCGATGCCCGGATCGGCGATGAAGACCCGGCCGTCGCGCATGAAGTCGAGGTCTTCGGGGCTCTGGAACAGGCCCTCGGCGGCCTCGTCGCGTTGCGGCCACTGATCGACCATGCGGTAGGCGATCAGGTTGCTCTGCGCCGCGGCGGGCGCGGGGGCCGGCGCCAGCACCGGCGCCAGGAGCAGCGCGAGCAGGCCGGCCAGCAGCCAGGCCGGCCTGGGGGTCGAGGGGCGGCGCCGTGACGGCGTCGGATCGAGCAGGTGCATGAGGGTCCTCCACAGGGATCGGTTCAAGGTCGACGAAGACCGCCTCTACGACGCGGCGGGTCGGCGGTTGCAGGATTCCATACGCGGAGCACGAGTCTAGGCGGCGCGGCGAAACTTGTCAAGCTTTTGTTCAGCTATATGGTGGCCCGGCGCGTCGAGATTATGTTGAGATCCGGGGCGTCACCCGTGCCGACCGGCCGCGATCTGCTTGTCCCGCCCCTCCCGGGCGAGTAAGCTTAACCGCCCGCGCCATGGCGCCATTCGCACCGATCATCCAACCGCGCGGGCCAGACAGGTGAGCCATGACCCGGGTCTTCAAGAACACCTTCATCTACCTTGCCATCGTCCTCTTCCTCTTCCTGGTGCTCATGCAGCTGGCCGGTCCCGGCGTGGCGCCGAGCCCCAAGCCCCTCTTCCCCGACGTGGTCGAGCTGGTCGAGAAGGGCCAGGTCGAGCGCATCGAGATCGACCAGGACCAGCAGACCCTGCGCATCACGCTGCGCAGCGGCGAGAACCGCCAGGTGATCTCGTCCAAGGAGCGCAGCCAGGCGCTGCGGCCGATGCTGCTCGACTTCGGCGTGCCGGCGCAGGCCATCGACGCGGTCGCGATCGAGACCGCCGAGGCGCGGCTCTTCGACCGCTTCCTGGGCATCCTGATCCCCATCGCGCCGATCCTGCTCTTCGGCGCCCTGATCATCTTCCTCTTCCGGCAGGCCCAGGGCGGCACCAACCAGGCCATGAGCTTCGGCCGCAGCCGCGCCCGCCTGCTGACCGGCGACACGCCGACGGTCACCTTCGGCGACGTGGCCGGGGTCGAGGAGGCCAAGCAGGAGCTGTCCGAGGTGGTCGAGTTCCTGAAGGAGCCGGAGAAGTTCATCGCGCTGGGCGCGCGCATCCCCAAGGGCGTCCTGATGGTCGGCCCGCCGGGCTGCGGCAAGACCCTGATGGCGCGGGCGGTGGCCGGCGAGGCGGGGGTGCCCTTCTTCAGCATCTCGGGCTCGGAGTTCGTGGAGATGTTCGTGGGCGTCGGCGCCAGCCGGGTGCGCGACCTCTTCGAGCAGGCCAAGAAGCACAGCCCCTGCATCATCTTCGTCGACGAGATCGACGCGGTGGGCCGCCAGCGCGGCGCCGGGCTGGGCGGCAGCCACGACGAGCGCGAGCAGACGCTCAACCAGATCCTGGTCGAGATGGACGGCTTCGACACCGACACGAACGTGATCGTGGTGGCGGCCACCAACCGGCCCGACATCCTCGACCCGGCGCTGCTGCGGCCGGGCCGCTTCGACCGGCAGGTGGTCATCGACCGGCCCGACATGCGCGGCCGGCGCGCCATCCTGGGCATCCACGCCCGCGGCAAGCCGCTGGCCTCCGACGTCGACCTCGAGGTGGTGGCCCGCCAGACGCCGGGCTTCTCGGGCGCCGACCTGGAGAACCTGGTCAACGAGGCCGCCATCCTGGCCGCGCGGCGCGACAGCCGCGCCGTGTACATGAAGGACGTCCAGGAGGCCATCGAGAAGGTCATCGCCGGGCCCGAGCGCCGCACGCGGCTCATCACCGAGAGCGAGCGCAAGATCATCGCCTACCACGAGGCCGGGCATGCCCTGGTGATGAACGCGCTGGAGCACTGCGACCCGGTGCACAAGGTGACCATCGTCTCGCGCGGCATGGCCCTGGGCTACACGATGCACCTGCCGGACGAGGACCGCACCATGGCGCTCAAGAGCAAGTTCGAGGACGACATCGCCGGCCTGCTCGGCGGACGGGTGGCCGAGGAGATCATCTTCGACGAGATCACCACCGGCGCCTCCAACGACCTCGAGCGGGTGACCGCGATGGCGCGCAACATGGTCACGCGCTACGGCATGAGCGCGAAGCTCGGCCCGCTGACCTTCGGCCAGGCCGAGGAGATGGTCTTCCTCGGCCGCGAGATCGGCGAGCACGTCAACTACTCGGAGGACGTCGCCGAGGAGATCGACGGCGAGGTGCGCCGCATCGTCATGCAGGCCCACGAGCGGGCGACGCAAGCCCTGCGCGACAACCTCGACAAGCTGCACGCGGTGGCGCGGCGCCTGATCGAGATCGAGACCATCGACCGGACCGAGTTCGAAGCCCTCGTGGCCGGCTGAGCCCGGCGATCGACTCGGCCGGCGCGTCGACCGGGTCGAACGCTCCCCGAACCGCCCCGCGGCCACCCGCCAGGGGCGGTTGCCATGCCCGGGGCGCCGGGCACCGGATCCCCGATCCGCCGCCGCCCCCCTCTCAAGCGAGGCCCATCATGAACAGCATCCTGGTTCCCAGGGAGACGCGGCCGGGCGAGACCCGCGTGCCCATGCTGCCCGAGTCGGTGCGCAAGCTCGCCGGCCTGGGCGCGCGGCTGCGGGTCGAGACCGGCATCGGGCGCAGCCTGTACATCGAGGACGCCGAGTACGCCGAAGCCGGCGCCGAGGTCGTGACCGACCTGGCGGCCGCCATGGCCGAGGCCGACCTGGTCCTGCGGCTCAACAAGCCGGCCGGGCCGGAGGGCCTGCGGCCGGGCAGCCTGCACCTGAGCTTCCTCGATCCCTTCGTGGACCTCGAGAACGTGCGGCGCTTCGCGGCGGCCGGCGTCAGCGCGGTGAGCATGGAGATGATCCCGCGCAGCACCATCGCCCAGAAGATGGACGCGCTCAGCTCGCAGGCCAGCCTGGCCGGCTACAGCGCCGTCATCGCCGCCTGCGCCCGGCTCCAGCGCAGCCTGCCGATGATGATGACGCCGGCCGGCACCCTGGCGCCCTGCCGGGTCTTCGTGATCGGCGCCGGCGTGGCCGGCCTGCAGGCCATCGCCACCGCCAAGCGCCTGGGCGCCCGCGTCGAGGCCTTCGACACCCGGCCGGTGGTCGAGGAGCAGGTGCAGTCGCTGGGCGCCAAGTTCCTCAAGATCGACCTGGGCGAGACCGGGCAGACCGCCGGCGGCTACGCCAAGGAGCTCAGCGACGCGCAGCTCGAGATCCAGCGCGAGGCGATGGGCAAGGCGGTGGCCCGGGCCAACATCGTGATCACCACCGCCAAGCTCTTCGGCCGCCCGGCCCCGCGCCTGCTCACCGCCGCCCAGGTCGCGGCAATGCGACCCGGCAGCGTGGTGGTCGACATGGCCACGGCCGGCGGCGGCAACGTCGAGGGCTCGCGGCCCGACGAGGACCGGGTCGTCGGCGGGGTCACGATCATCGGCGACACCAACCTCGAGGGCCGGGTGCCCTACGACGCCAGCCAGATGTACGGCAGCAACCTGGCCAACTTCGTCGAGCACTTCTGGAACAAGGCCGACCGGGTCTTCGAGCTGCGGCGCGACGACGAGATCCTGGCCGGCGCGCTGATCACCCACGCGGGCGAGGTGGTCCACCCGCTGATCAAGGAAAAGGTGGGCTGACCCATGGGCGCGGATCTGGGCTTGACCCTGTTCATCTTCGTGCTGTCGATCTTCCTGGGCGTCGAGCTGATCGCCAAGGTGCCTTCGCAGCTGCACACCCCGCTGATGTCCGGCTCCAACGCCATCTCGGGCATCACCATCGTCGGCGCGCTGCTGGTGCTGCACCAGACCGCCGGCGGCGGCGCCCTGGCCACGGTTCTGGGCACCCTGGCGGTGATCACCGCCGCCATCAACGTGGTCGGCGGCTACCTGGTCACCGACCGCATGCTCGGCATGTTCAAGAAGAAGGGGGGCAAGTAACATGCAGGCCCTGGCCTACATCGTCGCCTCCATCCTGTTCATCGTCGGCCTCAAGCAGCTCGGCGCCGCCGCCACGGCGCGCCGCGGCAACCTGCTCTCCGCGCTGGGCATGCTGGTGGCGGTCATCGCCACCCTGTCCGGCCAGGGCTTCAGCTGGACCTGGATCCTGCTCGGCTTCGCGATCGGCGGCGGCATCGGCGCGGTCGCGGCGCGCCGGGTCCAGATGACCGGCATGCCCGAGATGGTCGCCCTGTTCAACGGCTCGGGCGGCATCGCCTCGCTGCTGGTCGGCTGGGCCTCGCAGGTGACCGGCGGCGGCAGCCTCGGCGTGGCCGAGCTGGTGCCGCTCTACCTGGCGGTGATCATCGGCGGCCTGACCTTCACCGGCTCGCTGGTGGCCTACGGCAAGCTCTCGGGCCGCATCGGCAGCAAGCCGGTGCTCTTCGGCGGCCAGCAGATCGTCAACGTCGGCCTGCTGCTGGGCATGGCCGGGGCCGGCCTGGGCTTCGTGGGCCAGTCGGGCGGCGCCTGGAACCCCTGGCTGCTGGCGGCCATCGGGCTCAGCCTGGTCTTCGGCGTGATGGCGGTCATCCCCATCGGCGGCGCCGACATGCCGGTGGTCATCGCCCTGCTCAACGCCTACTCGGGCCTGGCGGCCTGCGCGGCCGGCTTCATCATCGGCAACACGGTGCTGATCGTCTCGGGCGCGCTGGTCGGCGCCTCGGGCCTGATCCTGACCGGCATCATGTGCCGGGCCATGAACCGCAGCCTGAGCAACGTGCTCTTCAGCGGCTTCGGCAGCGCCGGCGCCGCGGCCGGCGCCGCTGCCGGCGCCCAGGGCGAGGCCCGGCCGATCTCGGCCGCCGACGCCTACCCGATCCTGGAGGCGGCCAGCCAGGTGGTCTTCGTGCCCGGCTACGGCATGGCGGTGGCCCAGGCCCAGCACGCGGTCAAGGAGCTGGGCGCCCTGCTCGAGGCGAACGGCTGCGAGGTGCAGTTCGCGGTGCACCCGGTGGCCGGCCGCATGCCGGGCCACATGAACGTGCTGCTGGCCGAGGCCGACGTGGCCTACGAGCAGCTGGTCGAGCCGGACGACGTCAACCCGAACATGGCCGCGGTCGACGTGGCGATCGTGATCGGCGCCAACGACGTGGTCAACCCGGACGCGCGCTCCAACACCAGCAGCCCGCTCTACGGCATGCCGATCATCGACGTCGACCTGGCGCGCACCTGCATCGTGCTCAAGCGCAGCCTCAACCCGGGCTACGCCGGCGTCGAGAACCCGCTCTTCTTCTGCGCCAACACGCGCATGCTGCTGGGCGACGCCAAGAGCAGCGTGCAGGCCCTGGTCAACGAGTTCAAGGACGCCTGAGCGCGGGGCGGGCGGCGCCGCTCGCGCGCCGGCCCCGCCTCAGAGCTGCAGCGCCTCGACCGCGGCGTCCATCGACTCGGGGCGGATGTACAGCAGATAGCCGAAGGAGCCGTCCCCGTCCGTCACGCCGGTCGCGGCGTAGACGTTGACGTTGGCCTGGTAGAGCTTGCTGTGGATCCCGACCAGCGCGCCCAGCTCGTCGTCGCCCTGGACCAGCAGCGCCTGGTGCGGCCCCTCGAGCTTGAGCCCCGCCTGGGTCGCCTCGTGCAGCAGCTTGTGGGTCTCGTCCGGGAAGAGCGCCAGCTGGGTGCTGTCCGGGCCGGTGGGCACGGCGGTGAAGGCCAGCAGGTAGATGCCCAGCTCCTCGAGCATCGTCAGCAGCTTGTAGGCCTCGCCGGGCCGGTCGGTGGTGGTGGTATAGAAGTAATCGACGCGTCGGACCGTGCATGCCATGAGCGGGCTCCTGTCTGCGGGCCTCGAGCTTGCGTGGGCGGATCGGGGAGGCGCTTGTGCCGTGTGTTTATACCAGAGGCGGCCGGCGATGGGTAGGTAGCCCTGGTCGCCCAGGCCGGGGTCGCGCGCGACTCCGGCGCGGTGACCGCCTCGCCTCGTCGAAGCCCCTCAGGCCGGCTCGGCGCCTGCCAGCGCCCGCAGGCTGCCCTGCAGCCCCTGCAGCGCGCGGGCGCGGTGGCTGAGCCGGTTCTTCTCGTCCGGGGGCAGCTCGGCGCTGGTCAGCTCGCCCTGGTGGCCGCCGTCCTCGACGCGGAAGATGGGGTCGTAGCCGAAGCCGCCGGCGCCGGCCGGCGCCCAGGCGATGCGGCCGGCCACCTGGCCGGCGGCGGTGACGACGCGGCCATCGGGCCAGGCCAGGGCGACGACGGCGCGGAAGCGGGCGCCGCGCTCGGGGTCGGGCACCGCGGCCAGGCGGTCCAGCAGGGCCTGGACGCGGTCCGCGTCGCTGCCCGCGACCCAGCGGGCGGAGCGGATGCCGGGGAAGCCGCCCAGCGCGTCGACCTCGATGCCGGAGTCGTCGGCCAGGGCGGGCAGGCCGGCGGCGGCGGCGAAGGCGCGGGCCTTGAGGATGGCGTTGGCCTCGAAGCTGTCGCCGGTCTCCTCGGGGTCGAGGGCCTCCAGGCCCAGATCGGCCGGGGCGAGGAGCCGCAGCGGCAGCTCGGCCAGGAGCGCCCGGTACTCGCGCAGCTTGCCGGCGTTGCCCGTGGCCAGCAGGAGCCGGGGCGGCTCGGCCGCCGGCTCCCGATAGAGCCGGTGGCGCCGGATGTAGGCCTCGACCGGCTCGGGCACCCGGAAGCGGATCGAGCGGCCCTGGCGGACCCGTTGGCGGATGTCGGTGGCCGAGATCTCGATCCGGGGGCCCTCGAGCCGGTCGAGGCGGCCGGCCAGGCCGGGCAGGGCGCGCTCGAGGGCGGCCAGGTCGGGCGGCGGGCCGGGGCGATCGAAGACGGCCAGGCGGGCCAGCTCGAGGATCCGCTCGGGCTGGCGCCAGCGCGGGAAGCTCGCCAGGCTGTCGCTGCCCAGGATCCACCAGAGCTCGACCTCGGCGCCGAGCCGGGCGCGCAGCAGGCCCAGGCTGTCGACGGTGTAGCTCGGCGCGGGACGCTCGAGGTCCAAGCGCTCGAGGGCGAAGGCGGGCTGGGCGGCCAGGGCCAGCTCGAGCATGGCCACGCGGTGCGCGTCGGCGGTCGGCGCGGCGTCCGGCTTGTGCGGCGATCGGGCGGCGGGCAGGAAGCGCAGGCCGTCGAGGCCGAGCTGCTCGCGGGCCGTCTCGGCCAGGATCAGGTGGCCGAGGTGGACCGGGTCGAAGCTGCCGCCGAAGATCCCGAGGCGCATGGCGTCAGTCGACCCACTCCAGCTCGAAGTCGCCGATGCAGACCGTGTCGCCGTCGACCACGCCCGCCTGGCGCAGCGCCTCGCGGATGCCCATGGCGTCGAGGATGCGCTGGAAGCGCGCGACGGTGTGCGGGTTGTCCCAGTCGGTGATGAAGGCGCTGCGCTCGATGCGCGGGCCGGACAGGCGCCAGACGCCCGCGTCCTCGGGCTCGATGGTGAAGGCGTTCTCGTCCTGCTCGAGCGGCCGGAGCACCGGCAGCTCGGCCACGGCCGGCTCGGGCGGCGGCAGCTCGCCCAGGCGCCGGAAGACCTGCTGCATCAGGGCTTCGACGTTCTCGGTCGTCGCGGCGCTGATGGCCAGCACCTCCGCCGCGCCGGCCTCCAGCAGGGCCGCGCGCAGGGCCGGCCAGCGCTCGCGCGTCTCGGGCAGGTCGATCTTGTTGACCGCCACGATCTGCGGCCGCTCGGCCAGCTCGGGGCTGTAGGCCGCCAGCTCCTGGTTGATGATCCGGAAGTCGGCCAGGGGATCGGGCTGGCTGCCGTCGACCAGGTGCAGCAGGATCCGCGTGCGCTCGATGTGGCGCAGGAAGCGGTCGCCCAGGCCCAGGCCCTCGCTGGCGCCCTCGATGAGGCCGGGCACGTCGGCCAGGACCATGGTGGCGTGGCCGATCTCGACCACGCCCAGGTTGGGCACCAGGGTGGTGAAGGGGTAGTCGGCGATCTTGGGCCGCGCGGCGCTGACCACGCTGAGCAGGGTGCTCTTGCCGGCGTTGGGCAGGCCGATCACGCCCACGTCGGCGATCAGCTTCAGCTCGAGCTTGAGCCGGCGCACCTGGCCCGGCGAGCCCTTCTCGGCCACCCGCGGCGCCTGGTTGGTGGCGCTCTTGAAGGCGCTGTTGCCGCGGCCGCCGCGGCCGCCCTTGGCCACCACCAGCTCCTGGCCATGCCGCGTGACGTCGCCGACCAGCTCGCCGGTCTCGGCCTCGCGCACCACCGTGCCGACCGGAACGGCCACCCGCAGGTCCTCGCCGTTGCGGCCGTGCTTGTCCTGGCTGCCGCCATGCCCGCCGCGGCCGCCCTGGTAGCGCTGCGTGAAGCGGAAGGCGTGCAGCGTGTTGAGGCCCTCGTCGCCGACCAGGATCACGTCGCCGCCCTTCCCGCCGTGGCCGCCGTTGGGCCCGCCGCGCGGCACGTACTTCTCGCGCCGGAAGGCCACGACGCCGTTGCCGCCGTTGCCGGCTTCGACATCGATCTCGGCTTCGTCGAGGAACATGCGGGCTCCGTGGCTGGGGTTCGGGGCGGCCGGGCGGCCGGTGACGCATCACCATAGCATAGCGCCGCGGCCCGGGCCCGTCCCGACTTGCCGGGCGGACCGGGCCGCGCGCGGATGCCCGGGACCTTCGGCCGCGCCGCCGGGCGGCCCGGCGGCCGCCTAGAGGCCGGCTTCGACCCGGGCCAGGGCGGCCTTCAGCTCGGCCTGGCCCACGGCCACCGTCAGGTCGCCGCGGGTGCGCTCGGTGACGCCGCGCACCATGTCGTTGGTGCGCTTGAGGTTGAGCGTGATGGCCGCCGGATAGTCGACCGTGCTGAGGTAGGTGTGGATCTCCTGCATGCGCTCGAGCAGGGCCTCGGCATCCGCGATCCGGCCCAGGCGGATGGCGTCGAGGGCGGCGCGGCGCAGCTCGCCGGCCGCCTCGCCCAGGCCGTTGAGCCAGGCGGCGTCGGCCACGCCCAGCTGCTCCGGCCCCGGCAGGGGCCGGTCGCGCAGGAGCGCCAGGGTCAGGTGGGCCTCGGCCAGCTCCTTCTGGGCGTCGAGCATGTAGCCGGCCGACTGCAGGTCGGCATGGCCCCGCGCCGCGGCCTGCATGGCCTGCATGATCTCGCCGCCGCCGGCCAGGATCGCCTCGGCCTCGTCCCAGTCCGCGCGATGGGCCGCCCGGATGGCGCGGGCCGCGTGCTGCACCGCGTGCCGGCTCTGGGCCAGCACCGCCTCGCGGCAGCCGTTCTTGGCGTCCAGGCGCGCCAGGATGGCCTCGCCGATGCCGTCCAGCGGGCCGCCCGCGCGCGGCGGCGGCGCCAGGCGCGCCAGGCGCTCGGCCAGCTGCTCCAGCAGCGCGCGGTCGGCCGGCCCGAAGGCGGCCGGTTGGTCGGAGTCGACGTCGATCTCGCCCAGCACCCGCTCGCCGTCCAGGATCGGCACCACGATCTCGCTGCGGGTCGTGACGAAGCAGGCCAGGTAGCGCGGGTCGGCGCCCACGTCGTCGACGACCAGGGTCTCGCGCTCGGCCGCCGCGGCGCCGCAGATGCCCTCGCCCAGGCCGATCCGCTGGTGCTCGGTCGGCGCGCCGACGTAGGGCCCCAGGACCAGGGTCTCGCCCTCGAGCAGGTAGATGCCGGTCCAGTCGAAGTGCGGGTGCGCCGCGGCCAGGTCCTGGACCGTCCGCTCCAGGATCGCCGGCCAGCTGGCGTCGCGCTGCCGGGCCTGCGCGTCGAGGTAGGTCAGGAGCGCCGTCATGCGCGGATCCATCTGGGCCATCTCGCCCTCCTGGGCATAGAAGCGGCGACTTCGAGCGGCGGCTTCGCGCGGCGGCCCGATCGGCGCCTCGCGGGCCGCGGTGCCGGCGATTGTAGGCAGGCGGCCGGGGGCCGGCAAGCGGGCGGCGCGGCGGCCCGGAAGCGGCCCCCGGCCGGGCGTCCCGACCCGCCGCCGCCCGAGCCGGTCCGGTCCGCGTTGGGGCCGCCCAGGCCGGGTGCTACAATTCGCCCCGCCGCTCCCCCCGATTCGCTTGCGTTCCAAGGTCCCCATGAGTCAAGCCACCACGCCCGTGCCGGCCACGCCGATCGGGCCCCGACGTTCGAGCTGGCCGATGCGCCTGCTCTTCGGTCTGCTCGCCGCCGCCCTGGCCCTCAGCGCGCTGACGGTGGTGGCGCTGGTCGGCTACACCGTCACGC
Organism: Caldilineae bacterium; assembly: GCA_020634625.1. Taxonomy (GTDB): domain Bacteria; phylum Chloroflexota; class Anaerolineae; order Epilineales; family Epilineaceae; genus JACKBJ01. Next base: position 102,856 of record JACKBJ010000011.1, read on the forward strand.
GGGTGGCCGACGCGCCCGCGGCGCCGCCGGCTCCGGTCGCCGATCCGATCGCGCGCGCGCAGCCGGTCGAGCTGGCGCCGGACCCGGCCGTCCTGGACCAGGCGGTCGACGTCTGGGACAAGCACGGCCCGGTCAACATCCTGCTGCTGGGCCTGGACATGGACGACTGCGCCCAGCCGGAGGGCCTGACGCGGCGCACCGACACCATCATCCTGGTCCGGGTCGACCCGGCCAGCGGCAAGGCCGCGATGCTGTCGATCCCGCGCGACCTCTACGTCTACATCGACGCCATCTACGGCGGCCAGCCGGTCGGGGCCAAGAAGATCACCACCGCCCACGTCTACGGCACGCAGTTCGACGAGCAGGGCCGCGAGGTGCCGCACAGCGGGGCCGAGCTGGTCAAGGACACCATCCAGGCCAACCTGGGCATCACCGCCCACCGCTACGTGCGGGTCGACTTCGCCGGCTTCCAGCAGATCGTCGACGCCCTGGGCGGCATCGAGGTCGACGTCCAGCCCTCGATCGGGGACCCCAGCGTCGGCCTCTACGACGCGGACTACCCCGACGGCCACTGCGGCACGATGGTGGTCAACTTCCCGCCCGGCCGGCGCACCCTCGACGGCGCCGAGGCCCTGCAGTACGCCCGCTCGCGCAAGTCGACCAGCGACTTCGACCGCTCGCGCCGGCAGATGGACGTGCTCCTGGCCATCCGCGAGCGCGGAACGCGGGTCGGCGTGCTGCTGGACCTGCCCAAGCTCATCCCGGCCCTGCGCGATACGATCGACACGGACCTGACGCCCGACGAGGTCATCTCGCTGGCCAACACCGCGCGCGGCATCGGCCCGGGCGACGTGCTCCGGCTGCAGATGGACGAGAACGTGACCTACAACGACATGCTCGTCATCGACGGCGCGCCGCAATGGCTGCTGCGCCTGCGCCAGCAACCCTTCGACGCGCTGCGGGCGCAGTTCATGGACCCGGCCCAGGCGCTGCAGGCCGCCGCCGCGGCCCAGGCCGAGGACGCTCCGGCCGAGCCGGGCCCGGAAAGCGGCGGCGTCGGCCCCTGAGCGCGCCGCCCGGCGCCCCGACCCGAGCCGCCGCCCCGCGAGGCGGCGGCTAGCCATGCCCGAGCGCCTGGTCGTCGCGACGAGCGGCGCGGCCCTGGACCGGGCGCGGGCAGCCTGGCTGATCCGCGAGCTGGCGGCCGCCTGGCCCGAGCGCGAGCTGGCGATCGCGCTGCTGGCGCTGGAGCCGGGCAGCTCGGCCGCGCGGGAGGCCCTGCGCGCCGGCCGGGCCGACCTGGCCCTGCACGCCCTGGCCGAGCTGGACCTGGCGCCGGCGCCCGGCATCGCCCGGGTGGCGGTGCCCCAGCGCGGCGATCCGCGCGAGGCCCTGGTCTCGCGCGGCGGGCGGGTGCTGGCCTACCTGCCCGAGGGCAGCCGGGTCGGCGTCGATTGCCAGCGCCGCGGCGGCCAGCTCCTGCGCCGGCGCAGCGACCTGGTGCTGGTGCCGTCGGCCGGCGACCCGGCCAGCCGCCTGGCCCGCCTCGACGCCGACGGCTGCGAGGCCCTGGTGCTGGGCGCCGCCGAGCTCGAGCGCCTGGACCTGGGCGCGCGCATCGCCGAGCGCTTCGACCCGGACCAGATGATCCCGGCGCCGGGCCAGGCGGCCCTGGCGCTCGAGGCCCGCGCCGACGACGCGCGCATGCGGGAGCTCCTGGCGCCGCTGCACGATCCCCTCAGCGCCTACGCGGTCGAAGCCGAGCGGGCCTGCCTGGCCCGCCTGGGCGCCGGGCCGGGCGCGCCGGTCGGCGTGCACGCCATCACCGACGGCGAGCAAATGGTGGTGCGCGGGGCGGTCGTCTCGGCCGACGGCACGCGCACCGCCCGCATGCACTGGTCGGGCCCGGCCCGCGACGCGGTCGACCTGGGCGAGACCCTGGCCGAGCTCCTGATCTCGATCGGCGCCGACAAGATCCTGAGCGGGGCGCCGATGCCGCGCACGCTGCGCTACAGCCTGCATCCGGGCGGCCGCGACGTCGAGCCCGGCGGCGAGGCCGAGCCCCCGGCCTGAGCGCGCCTGCCCGCGCGGCGCGAGCCCGCGCCGACACCCGCCACCGCTGATCTTAACCTAAACTTAACCGCAGCGCGGCCCAAGCCGTATTACCATGTTGCCACGTGACCGTCGCACGCCGATGCACAGACAGACCGGTGCGACCGGACACGGACGAGCCCTCGATAAGGCCTTGACAAGGCGCAGCGGTGGGCTTATCTTTTCGGCAGGTGCTGTTAATGTTGTAGTAACCGATGCTTGCGAGTGAGCGGGGCTTGCCCGGCGCTTGCAGCCCAACGTGGCCCCGGGGGTCGCAGCGGGATCCGTGACGCGGTCGCCGCCCTGGCGAAGCCAATCAGACATCTTTACATGGAGGATTTTCCGATGAAGTCTCGAGTCCTGTTCCTCGCGCTGGCCGTCTTCTTCGCCGGAGCCCTGTTCGCCGCCCTGCCGGCCAAGCCGGCCAGCGCCAACTACGGCAACGTGCACTGCGTCCAGTACGGCGAGACGCTCTATGGCATCGGTCGCGCCTACGGCGTGTCGCCCTGGGCCATCGCCCAGTACAACGGCCTCTACAACCCGAACTACGTCCGCGCCGGCACCTGCCTGAGCATCCCGGCCGGCGGTGGCCATCACGGCGGCCCGATGCCCGGCCATGGCGCCCCGTGGCCGGGACATGGCGCTCCGATGCCCGGCCATGGCGCTCCGATGCCCGGCCACGGCCATCAGACCGGCTGGCACATCGTGAAGTACGGCGAGACGCTGTACAGCATCGGCCGCTGGTACGGGGTCTCGCCCTGGGCCATCGCCAAGGCCAACGGGCTGTACAACGTCAACTACATTCGCGCCGGTCAGTCGCTCTACATCCCGGGCTACTAGACCTCCCGACCGCCTCGGGCGCGAATCCAAGACAGACGGCCGAGGGCTGCCCGCCTCGGCCGTCTGTCTTGCTGTTTGCACCCGGTGCGCCTAGTTGCCGCGGCGGCACATCGGCAGGTAGATCGTCGGGGCCTCGGGCGGTGGCGGCGTCGCCGTCGCGGGATCGACCGGCATCGTGGCCGAGGGCGTGATGCCCGGCTCCGTCGTCGGGCTGGGCGGCTCGGGCGTGTCGCTGGGCTCCGGGGTGTCGGTGGCCGGCTCGGGCGTGCCGGTGGGCGGGGTCTCGCCGCCGCCGCCCGGCACCGGGACGGCCCATTCGATCAGGCTGTCCGGACCCCAGCGGCCCCAGCTGTTGGCGGCCGCGAAGGCCGTCTCGTAGTCGAGCACCGCCACCGGGCTCGAGGACTCCAGCAGGGCCTGCTCGGTCTGCTGGCCGGCCGCGACGGACAGCAGGCGCAGGCCGCCGGCCGGCAGGGTCTGCGCCTGCGCGGCGGAGCGTCGACCGGCGCCGTCCAGCAGCGCGAAGTCGAGCGCGGCCGGGGCCTCGCCGGGGTTGAAGACCAGCAGGTACTGGCTGCGTCCGTCGCTCGCGCGGCCGCTGGTCGACACCGCCCAGGCGGTCGACAGGTCCTCCGGGCCGAAGGCGTTGTAGCCCGAGCTGGCCTTGGCCACCTGGCCGTCGAAGATCTCCTCGACCGCCGCGGCCAGCACCCGGCCGCTGGCGCTGATGGTGGCGCTGCCGTAGAAGCCGCGGTTGGTGCCGCTGCCGCGGGGCAGGCCCGGCGCCGCGACGCTGCCGCGCTTGCGGGTCGAGAGGTCGATGAAGGCCGCGCTGCGGGCCTCGATGCGCAGGCTCTGCTCGATGGTCTGGCCGGCGCCGGCCGGGCTGTCGGCCGCGCCGACGTAGCGGATGGTCAGGTCGACGGCGCTGTTCTCGCGGTTGGCGATGCCGATCAGGCTGTCGCCCAGGTAGTTGGCGCGCACCAGGGGCAGGTGCTGCACCCGGTTGGCCAGGCCGGCCGGCCGGGCCCGCAGGGCCGAGGTGCCGATGCCGCCGAGCTCGTCGCCGTAGGTCACCACCGCGATCGGCTCCTGGGCCGAGAAATGGATGGCGTTGAGGTAGCCGTCGCCGGCGTTGACCGGCAGGTCGTCGAACTGGGCGTCGAAGCGCATGTCGTACTCGGCCGACTCCTCGCCGTCGAGGCGTAGGGTCATCGACTTCTCGAGGCCGCCGGCCCGGTCGAAGAAGTTCAGCTCGACCTGGTTCACGTCCGAGGCCGTGTTGGCGTTGCGGATGTGCAGGTTGCTGCTGTAGGAATAGACGTCGCGCGCCGCCAGCGGCAGGATCAGCTCGGTGCCGCGCTCGGGCGCGGCGTAGCTGAAGGCCGAGCCGCCCTCGGGCCATTCGCCGCGGGTCAGGACGCCGACCTCGCCGTTGGCCTCGACCCGCACCGAGTAGCTGCCCAGCCCCACCTGGCGCTGGCGCTTGAGCGGCAGGCTGGCCGCGCCGCGCGCGCCGAGGGCCTGCTGCAGCGCGCGCTCCTTCTGGTCGAAGTCGACCAGATAGGCCTTGACGTCCAGGGCGCTACCGCCCCGGTTGACCAGGTCGATGGCGCTGTAGCCGAAGCCGACCATGCCGGCCGGCGCCTGGCCGGCGCCGAGGCGGGCGGCGCCCAGCTCGGCCGTGGTGTAGCCGCGGGTCTGGACGTTGGGCAGGTAGTAGGTCCGGGCCTGCTGCCGGGGCGCGGCGTCGGCCGGCCGGTCGACGGCCAGCTGGGTCAGGCCGGTCAGGGCGGCGCCCAGCGCGGCCAGGGCCAGCAGGCCGGCCAGCGGCCGGCGCGGGGGTCGGGGGAGGGCGTGGGACATCATGCTTGGGCTGCTCCTGGGCGGTCGATCGGGGGCGGGATCGCCGGCGCCTCGTGGGCGCCGCGGCTCGGGGGGGCGGGTCAGCTTCGCGTCAGGCAGCATAGCACAGTGCCGGCGGCTGACTCAACGATCGCCGGGACGCGCGTTTGCGATCGGGGCTGCCGTGCATAAGGTTATGGCCCGCTCCGCCCGGCCCAGGCCCGGGCTCGACCGACGCTCCGTCGCCGCCAGCAGCAGGAACGAGATCCCGTGACCAAGCTCGTCATCGTCGAATCGCCGACCAAGGCCAAGACCATCAGCGGCTACCTGCCCAAGGACTATGTCGTGATGGCCTCGATGGGTCACGTGCGTGACCTGCCCTCCTCGGCGGCCGAGATCCCGAAGGCGGTGCGCGGCGAGTCCTGGGCCCGGCTGGGCGTCGACGTCGAGGAGGGCTTCGCGCCGCTCTACGTCATCTCGCCCAAGCGGCGCGACACGATCAAGAAGCTGAAGACGGCGCTGAAGGATGCCGACGAGCTGATCATCGCAACCGACGAGGACCGGGAGGGCGAGAGCATCGGCTGGCACCTGGTCGAGGTGCTGCAGCCCAAGGTGCCGGTCAAGCGGATGGTCTTCCACGAGATCACCCGCGAGGCCATCGAGCGGGCGCTGTCGGAGACGCGCCAGATCGACGACCACCTGGTGCGGGCCCAGGAGACGCGGCGCATCCTCGACCGCCTGGTCGGCTACACGCTGTCGCCGCTGCTGTGGAAGAAGATCGCGCCCAAGCTCTCGGCCGGCCGGGTGCAGTCGGTGGCGGTGCGGCTGCTGGTCGAGCGCGAGCGCGAGCGGCACGCCTTCGTCAAGAGCGGCTACTGGGACCTGGCGGCGAGCCTGGCCAAGCAGCCCGACAGGCCGGCCGAGCGCTTCGGCGCGGCGCTGAGCCATGTCGGCGGCAAGGCGGTGGCCACGGGCAAGGACTTCGACGCCGACACCGGCCAGGTGGCCGCCGGCCGCGACGTGCTGGTGCTGGACGAGGCCGCCGCGCGGGCCTTGAAGGCCCGCCTGGAGGGCGCCGACTGGGCCGTGACGGCGGTCGAGTCGCGCCAGGCCACGCGCAGCCCCTCGCCGCCCTTCACCACCAGCACGCTGCAGCAGGAGGCCGGCCGCAAGCTGCGCCTGAGCGCGCGCGACACCATGCGGGTGGCCCAGTCGCTGTACGAGCAGGGCTTCATCACCTACCACCGCACCGACTCGGTCCACCTCTCGGACGAGGCGGTCGACGGCGCCCGCGGCCGCATCACCGATCTCTACGGCAAGGACTACCTGAGCCCCAAGCCGCGGCAGTTCAAGACCAAGTCGCGCAACGCCCAGGAGGCGCACGAGGCGATCCGGCCGGCCGGCGGCGAGATGAAGCCGGTGGCCGAGCTGCCGCTCTCGGGCCGCGAGGCCGCGCTCTACGACCTGATCTGGAAGCGCAGCATGGCCACCCAGATGGCCGAGGCGCGGCTGGAGTTCGCCAGCGTGACCATCGAGGCGGCCGACGCGGTCTTCCGCGCCCGCGGCCGCCGGGTGCTCTTCCCCGGCTTCTTCCGGGCCTACGTCGAGGGCTCGGACGACCCCGAGGCGGCCATCGAGGACCAGGACGCGCCGCTGCCCGAGCTGAAGCAGGGCGAGGCCTTGAGCCTGCGCGAGCTGGAGGCGGTGGGCCACGAGACCAAGCCGCCGGCGCGCTTCACCGAGGCGGCGCTGGTCAAGGCCCTGGAGGCCAACGGCGTGGGCCGGCCGAGCACCTATGCCTCGATCATCAGCACCATCCAGGACCGCGGCTACGTCCAGAAGCAGGGCAGCGCCCTGACGCCGACCTTCACCGCCTTCGCCGTGACCGGCCTGCTCGAGAGCGACTTCGAGAGCCTGGTGAACGTGGGCTTCACGGCCGAGATGGAGGAGGACCTGGACCACATCGCCGAGGGCAAGGTCGACTGGCAGACCTACCTGGCCCGCTTCTTCCAGGGCGAGAAGGGCCTGGAGAGCCTGGTCGGGCTGGCCGGCGACATGGTCGACCCGCGCAGCGCCAGCACGGTCGCGCTGGGCGAGGTGCGGGTGCGCATCGGCCGCTTCGGCCCCTACCTGGAGCGCGGCGAGGGCGATGCGCGCATGACGGCCGCCCTGCCCGAGGACCTGGCGCCGGGCGACCTGACGCCCGAGCTGGCCGAGGAGCTGCTCGAGAAGGGCCAGACCGGTCCCGAGGCCCTGGGCGAGGACCCCGCCACGGGGCAGCCGGTCTACCTCAAGGACGGCCCCTACGGCCCCTACGTCCAGCGCGGCGAGGACGGAACGGGCAAGGACCGCCCGCCGCGGGTCTCGCTGCCCAAGGACGTGCCGGCCGAGACGGTCGACCTGGCCCTGGCGCTGCGCCTGCTGGAGCTGCCGCGGCTCCTGGGCGAGCACCCCGAGTCGGGCAAGGAGGTTCGGGCCGGCATCGGCCGCTTCGGCCCCTACGTGGTCCACGACGGCGTCTTCGCCAGCCTGAAGAAGGAAGACGACGTGCTCGAGATCGACCTGGCGCGCGGCCTGGAGCTGCTGGCCGCCAAGGCCGCCCGCGGCCCCGGCCGCGGCCGGGCCACCACGGCCAACGTGCTCAAGGCCCTGGGCGAGCACCCCGACGACAAGGAGCCGGTGAACATCCTGGACGGCCGCTACGGTCCCTACGTCAAGCACGGCAAGACCAACGCCTCGCTGCCCAAGGACGCCGACCCCCAGGCCTACACCCTGGCCGACGCGCTCAAGCTGCTGAGCGAGAAGCGCGGCCGCGGCGGGCCGATCAAGCGCTCGCGGGTGGGCGAGTAGCGCGCCGGCACGGGTTCTCGGCCCAGCGATCGGCCGGGCGATCGGCCGGCCGCAGGATGTCCAATCCGAGCCTGCCGGCGTGTTGTAGCGGGTGACGCGGTCGAAGCAAGACCCGCCATCGCCACGAAGCGAGGCCCGCCATGTCCCGCCGCCAGGCTGCCGCCGTCCTGACCCTGCTCCTGCCCCTCGGCCTGGCGCTTGCCGCGCCGGCTCTGGCTGACACCGCCGCCGACGCCAGCTCGACCGCCGTCATCCTCGCGCCGATCGATCCCAGCGACTGCACCCTCACGGTGACCCAGCGCGTCTGGCCGCCGCTGCTGCTGGCCGGCGAGGACCTGGACGTCGCCGTCCGCGTCGAGCCCTTCTGCCCGGTGATCGAGTCCTACCTGCACGTGGTCCTGGTCCTGCCGGCTTCGAGCGAGGTGCCGGCGGGCGACCGACGAGCGCTTCGCGACCAGGCCCAGCGCCTGGTCGATCGGATCCTGGATCGCGGCCCGGGCTGCTGCGGCGAGGTCACGCAGGCGCGCGTGGGCATCGTCACCTACGACCAGGTGGCGCGCGAGGCCTGTCAGCCGACGGACGACGCCGAGGCGCTGCGACGCTGCGTGGACGGCGTCACCCGTGACCGTCCCGGTCACGACGTCGGACGTGGCCTGCAGAGCGGCGATCGCATGCTGCGGCGGGCTCGGGCCGACCATCCCGACGCCGTCGAGGTCTTGATCCTGGTGGCCGGCACCGAGAACCTGGCCGACTGCGCCCGCTTCGGCCGCACCGCCAGCAGCCTGAAGTCGCGCCAGGTTCTGGTCATCGGCGCCTGTGCCGGCGATGCCTGCGACCACGCATGCCTGCGCGGGCTGGCAAGCTCGGCGCGCTATGCCTACAGCCGTCTGGATCAGGCGATCCGGGTCTTCGAGCCCATCAGCTGCGAATGCCTCAACATCGGCTTGCGCCTGCTGGCGCTGTCCCAAGCCCTGCCTCCCGGCCTGCGCTACGTCGAGGGCTCGGCATCGCCGCCGATCGACGACGCCGCGCCGGAAGCAGCGCTCGGCTGGACCCGGAGCTTCGTCCCCAAGCAGGGCCTGACCTTGAGCTATCGGGCCCGCCCGACGGGGCTCGGTTTCCAGACCTTCGCGCTCACCAGCACGATCACGTTCCGGGACGTGCGGAACCGCCCCGGCGCCGCGGCATCCGAAGCGCGCTTCGGCGTCGCCGTCTTCGATCCGCGGGCAATGGCGCCCTAGCGGCTCTCGTTCCGGCCGGGCCCGGTCGCGGGGCTGTCGCTCGGGCGTCGCGAGCGGGTCGCAATGGTCGATGACGGCCGGATTCGGGTCGTGCTAAGATGTTCGCGATGGCCGCTCGGCCGGTCGTTCGTTCGCAGCCCTGCTTGGAGCGTCTCGTGTCTCAAGAATGGATCGTGTCGGATCCCGATGTGATGATGGGCAAGCCGGTCGTGCGCGGGACACGCATCACGGTCGAGCTGATCCTCGAGCGGCTGGCGGCGGGCGAGAGCATCGCGCAGATCCTCGAGGCACATCCGAGGTTGTCGGAGGAGGCCGTGCGCGCGGCGATTGGATTTGCCTCGCGTGTGTTGCGTGCCGACGTCGTGTACCCGGTCACCGCCAAGGCGTCATGAAGCTCGTCGCCGACGAGAACATCGACGTGCCGATCGTCGATGCGTTGCGCGGGTCCGCCTTGCCGGCTTGTCATCGAGCAGCAAGGCCGACATCGTGGTGAGCGCGATCGCCGCACACGGGAACGAGATGGTGGGGCGGTTCACCGTGTTGTCGGGCGGAGGCATCCGAATCCGCCGACTCTAGGTTCCGGCCGGCACGCCGCCTAGTCGGAGCGCAGGAACTGCAGGCCCTGCGCGCCGTAGCGGTCGAGGTTGTAGATGATCGCCTCGATGCGGTCCGGCGCCACCAGCTCGAAGGTGATGATGTCGGCCGAGTCCATCGGCTTGCCGTCGCGCGTGTCGAGCGCGACGATGGCCGTCGGCCGGTCGGGCGCGCCCGAGACCTGCCAGCTGCCCGTCTCGACCACCGGCACCGGCGAGGCCTCCGGCCGGCGGGTGCTCATCAGGGCCTGCAGGTTGCCGTTGAGCTCGAGCACCCGCTCGACCGGCCCCTCGGCGTCGACGGCCGACATGGCGTAGGTGCCGGCGAAGATGGCCGGGTCTTCGGGCATGGCGGGAT
>JACKBJ010000012.1 GCA_020634625.1 Caldilineae bacterium
GAGACAAGGGTGCCACCAGAAAGGCCGCCGGCATCAAGCCGAGCGCGAACCACGTCAGCATGGGCACCCGCGTCGTGTCGGGCGTGGACCGCCTCGCCCGCACGAGGGATGCGGTCACACCGCTCAGAAGCGCGGCGAAGACGACACCGGCAGGCAGTGCGGTGTCCGGTCCGGACGACGGCCGAGCATCGAAGGACAGGCCCCACACGATTCCGAGCAGGGTCACGCCGAGACCCGACCAGACCTCGCCTGGCAACCGACGAACATCGAGCCAGTGGCCGTCCCCGGCATGGGCAAGCAAGACGGCCAGGACGATGAGAAGCCATAGCCACATCGCCATTCCTTCCTCCCAAGGCCATGATACACCCGTTGGTGTCGGCAGGTCTACGCCCGCCGGGGTTGGGACAAAGGTGCTGGACGCGGTCGCATGTCGCGCCTAGGATGGCAGCCACGGCGGCGACCTGTCTCGAATGCTGGGGATTCTCGGCGCCCCGGCAGGGTCTGCTACCATCGACGTCGAACCCACGCCCAGGAGTCAACGAGATGACCAAACACCGGATCTTCACGACGAGCGTCGCCAGCGTCTACCCGCACTACGTCGCCAAGGCGGAGCGCAAGGGCCGCACGAAGGCCGAGGTCGACCAGATCGTCTGCTGGCTGACGGGCTACACCCAGCCGCAGCTGGAGACCCTGTTCGACGCCGAGACCGACTTCGAGACCTTCTTCGCCGAGGCGCCCGGGATGAACCCGGCGCGGAGCCTGATCAAGGGCGTGGTCTGCGGCGTTCGCGTCGAGGACATCGAGGAGCCGACCATGCGCGAGATCCGCTACCTGGACAAGCTGATCGACGAGCTGGCCAGGGGCAAGGCGATGGAGAAGATCCTGCGCGCCTAGGCCCCGAGATCCCTCGGGCAGCATCGGAGGTCGCCATGCCGGGAACCCCGTCCCCGTCGCCCCGTCCAGCCTCGCCGGGCGCTGCCCGGTGGGCCCCGTCCGCGGCGCGGCTCGCCGCCCGGACGCTGCTCGGGCTGACGGCCCTGCTGCTCGGCGCGGCCCTCGCGCCCCTCGGCGTGGCGCAGGCCGATCCGCCGACCGAGAGCCGACTGCACCTGCCCGCCCTGGCCAAGGGCCACCCGATCGCGCGCTGCCCCAAGGCGATCTCGCAGGCGCGGGCGATCGAGATCGCCTTCGACGAAGCGGACTTCTACGACTTCGGCCCGCCGCCCGGCCACGACCAGCCGGTGGTCGAGCGGGCGGAGCTGCTCACGGCCGAGGAGGCCGACGCGCGCTACAACCTGAGCCTCACCAGCAACACGCCCGCGTACGACCCCTGGGTCTGCGTGTGGTGGCTCGAGCTCGACGGCCGGGCCGTCGACCGCTTTGGCCCACCGCCCGGGCCGACGCCTGTTCCCACGCCGGGGCAGACCCCTCGCCCGACGTCGGCGCCCATGGTCTTCGTGACGATGGAGCTCGCGATCCTGGCGGAGGACGGCTTCGTCACGGTCCTGGGGCTGTATGGGCCGCCATTCATCGTGCCGACGGCTACGCCGGCCACGACCGCGACGCCCGGGCCATCGCCGACGGCCGACCCGACGCCTACGACATGGCCGACGCCGACAGCGAGGCCGACGCCCCTGTCTGGACGCTAGGGGCCCGTTCCGCAGCCCAGCACCCGCCATCCGGTCCCGGCGTCCGCCCGCAGGCTGCAGAACCTGGCGACCCGATGCTGCGTGAGGCAGGTCAGGGCCTCGCCCGAGCCCGCGCAGTCGATCCGCCCGGCGGCCTCGCCCGGATGGTAGCAGGCGAGATAACGCCGAACCGCCGCCTCGGGCCCGCGGCTCGACCGCCCGCGGCAGGCCCGATCGATCGAGTGCGCCCCCAGCCCGAGCGCGGCGGCGACGCCGATCGCCAAGACCGAGAGCCAGACAGCTTGCCTCATGGCGCCACGGTCCCGGCAGTTGCCCCCGGCGCCCGGTCGGTTGGCGTGACCGTCATGAGGACCTGAGTGCCTTGTCGCTCCAGTTGTTCGACGTAGGCCCCCGGTGGCGGTCCGCAGGCCAGCAACAGGAGCAGGACGACGATCACGCCGGCGCCGATCCGCAGGACGGGCCGGAGCGTGGGTGGGACGAAGATCGTGGCGCGCAAGGTCACCTTCCTGGCGGCTGGCGCACCAGGACGATGTCCTCGGCGCGATAGATGGCGTGTCGCGCTCGAGCGGCGATCCATCGACCATCCGGCGATGCCAGGCCCGCTTCGGGAATCATCCAGTCGTACGGACTGGCGTAGGCATGCTGACGGGTGTAGGCCGTGTGGCCGAGCCGCTCGGACCAATCGGGCGACGGATTGAGCCAAGAGTCGGCATGGGCCGTCTGGCCTTCGAGCGGGCCCACGCCATCCGGACCGATGGTCCTCAGCCGATCGAGCTCGGGCTCGTACGCCAGCAGGCGCTCGCCGCCGGGGAGGCCGCCGTCATCGTCGCGCCGGTAGATCAGCTCGCCGCTCGGGCTCCATCCGAGCAGCTGATAGTGCGTCGAGGTGTCGAACACGATCTGGCAGCGCTTCGAGACGCCCGCCAGCGGGCCGGGGCGCGTCGGCCAACGCATCTCGAGGCCCGGCTTCGCGACCACGGGCGGCGTGTAGCGGAAGACGACCGGGACCATCACGGTGGCGACGAGCGCGACGGCACAAACCGCTCGGCACGTCGTCGAGGAGGCGTGCCGAAGCGCCAGGATCAGCATGGCCGTCAGCAGCAGGCTGGTCGCGACATACACCGTCCGGCTGCTCATCAGGGCATGATGGACGTATAGCGGTGCGGCGAGCCGCTCGAGCCCAGGTTCCGAGCCGGGGTACATCCACGTGCGCCACGGGGTCAGCAGGCGGCTGGCGTAGAACGGACCGATCGCGCCGACGGCGAGCAGCAGCACGGGACCGTGGGAAAATCGTCTGCGACTTGCTGGCATCTGCGCCATCCTCCTTGACACTTCGAGCCGCATCCCGCTCGGTCTCACGGCTCACGCACGCAGCGATAGCCGTTCCGCGGGTTGCCGCCGCGCTTGCTGGCGACGTTCACCACGCCGTTGAAAGACACGTAGTAGGCGCGCTGCGTGTCGATGACCTCGCCGAAGTCATCGCGCCGAACGTAGGACTCTGCAGCCCAGTAGTAGATGGCCGGCTGGTCGGTGGCCCAGAGCGGCGACTCCTTGTCGGGCTCGACGCGGCAGTCCATGGGCTCGCGCAGCTCGCCCTGCCAGCGGCAGCCGGCGGTCTGGCCGTGCCGCACCAGCGATCGCGCCAGCTCGTCGACCGTGGGCATGCGCCAGATGCCCTGCGGCGCGTCCAGCAGCTGCAGGCCTTCGGCGTCGAGGTAGTGGCAGAGCTGGTAGCGGGCCATGTCCGCGTCCGTGGCATAGCCCTTGGGCGCGTCGCTGCCCGCCGGCGGGTCGTAGCCGGGCTTGTCCACCAGGCCGACCGGCGGAAAGCCGTAGAGCGCCAGGTCCTGCCAGGCGGGGTAGCCGCCCCAATCCTGGAGCCAGCTCCAGCCGGGCCCGGCCGGCGCCCAGATCAGCGCGAGGTCCTCGCCCTCGATGCGGCGGGCCCCGCGGTTGCCGTCGTCCACGCGGCTCAGCACGACCGGCAGCCGCATCGCCGAGGCGATCAGGAAGATCAGGGCCGGAAGGCCGAGGGCCAGGGCGTAGCGCCCGCGCCGATGCCACCCGGTCGCGGGCACCGGCGCCGCGCTCGCGTCCGCGGCGGCGCGCGCCCGGCCCGCCGCGACAAAGACCAGCCCGAGCAGGACGACCGCCAGCCCGATGACGGCCACCGCGTTGTGGAACATCAGTATCGCGAAGAGCCCGACGGCGGCTATCAGGGCCCCGCCCAGCCGCGGCCAGCGGAAGGCCAGCAGGTTGGGGCCGAGGGTGAGCGCGATCGGCGCCAGGTAGGGCAGGCGGTAGGTCCAGGCCCCCCACCAGCCCTCGTGGTACATCTCGAAGGCGCCCCAATAGGTCCAGAAGGCGGTGAGCGCGATCATCAGGACCTCGGCCAGGCGCTCGAGGCGGCGCAGCCAGGTTGGTGACGGGATTGGCATGGGGTCGCTCAGGATCCCCCGGCAGGCCCGAGGGCGGCGCGAGCCCGGGCGGCGCTCGACGGGTTCCGGCGAGCCCCTTGCGGTCGCGCGCGAGATCGGTTAGGGTGACGCCATGATACACCGGCTGGTCGCGCCCGGCACCCCGAGCGGCGCCGCGCGCCGGATCCCAGGCGCGGTCCCGATCCTGCTGGCGCTCGTCCTCGGCGCGGCCCTGCCCGCGCGCCCGCCCGCCCCGCCTGCAGCGCGGGCGCTTCCCGCCCCGGCCGCCGCCGAGCAGCCGGCGACGCCGGCTCCCGGACCCGCGCGGGCGCCGATCTACCTGCCGCTGGCCGGCATGTACACGCGCTCCGACCTGGTCGAGGCCGCCGAGCTGCCGGCCGATGGTTGGGTCTTCCACGGCCGGACGGGGCAGGTGGCCGACCTGGCGGTGGATGTCCGGCGCGGGCTGCTCTGGGCGGCGACCGAGGGCGGGCTGCTGCGCTGGCATCCCGAGGACGGCAGCCGGCTGCGCCTGGGCCATCGTCCGGTGGCCCACCTGGCGCTGGCCCGGGACGGGCGGGTCTGGTTCGGCGGCGGCGACCCCGACGGGCTGGCCGCCGGCCTGCCGGCGCTGCAGGTGCTCGACGCCGCCACCTGGCCGCCGCGACCGGTCGCCGACCTGCCCGAGGGCGAGCTGACGGCCCTTGCGCCCGACCCGGCCGGCGGGGTCTGGGCCGCCTTCGCCGGCCAGCGCCAGCCGGACGGCTCGGCAGCCGGCGGCGGCCTGCTGCGGATCGCGGCCGACGGCAGCCGGCGCAGCTTCGGGCCAGCCGAGGGACTGTCCGGCGCGGGCTCGCGCGCGATCGCCGCGGACGGCGCCGGCGGCGCCTGGCTGGCCCTCGGCCCGGCCGGCGACGACCCGCCGACCGGCGTGGCGCACCTGGCGGCCGACGGCAGCCTGCGGGTCGAGGGCCCGGCCGAGGGCCTGACCGAGCCCGACGTGATCGCGCTGGCGGCCGGGCCGGCCGGCACGCTCCTGGCGCTCGCCCGCCGCGCCGATGGCAGCACGAACGCCCTCTTCGAGCGCGGCCCGGACGGCCGCTGGCGCCAGCCGGCGCTGCCGCGCGAGCTGGCCGAGCGCATGCGCTTCCACCACGACGACGTCGATGCCTTCGAGCTGCGGCGGATCGCCATCGACGCTGAAGGCGGCTGGTGGCTGCTGGCGCCCGGCGCAGTCCTGCGCCGCACCCCCGATGGCGTCTGGGACCTCCTGCCGCGGGCGGACGAGGCGCTCGCGCCGGCCATCGAGGACGGCCTCTGGCGGGCGCTCTACACCGGGTCGGGCGCCTTCGCGACGGGCGCCGACGGCACACTCTGGCTGGGCGACCCCGACGGCGGCCTGCTGCGCTGGGCACGCGCCGCCGGCTGGTCGCGACAGGTCGGCGACGGCGACCTTCCGCTGCGCGCCGCCAACAGCCTGTCGGTGGATCGGGCCGGCCGGCCCTGGCTGGTCGGCGGGCGGGCCTGGCAGCTGGGCCGCGATGTGCGCTGGCGGGCGCTCGAGGATCCCCTCGACCTCGACGACCTGCGCTGCCAGGATGGCGACGAGACCGCCGTGGTCGTGGCCCGCGGACCCGATGGCCGGCTTTGGATCGGCGACCGGGGCGCCGTCTGGCAGCTCGCGCCGGATGGAACACGGCTCGGCCGGGGCAGCGCGGCCGGCCTGGACGTCGGCCGGGTGCTGGCCATCGCCTTCGCCCCCGACGGCAGCGCCTGGGTCGGCGGCAGCGCGGGCCTGGCGCGACAGCGGCCCGGCGGCGGCTGGCAGACATTCGGCCCGCGCGACGGGCTGCCGCCCGGCTCGGTGGCGACGCTCGCCTTCGACGCCCGGGGCCAGATCTGGGCTGGCACCCGGCCCGACTGGCGTTGGGACGCGGCCGCGGACGGCTGCGTCGCGCGCGGCCGCGGCGGGCTCGTCACGCTGCCGCCGGGCGGTGGCTGGACCGAGCTGGCCCTGCCGCCGGGCCTGGTGGAGGCCGCCGGCGACACCATCAATGCCCTGCTGCCCGATCCCCAAGGCGGCCTGCTGGCCGCGATCGGGCCGCGCCTGTATCGGCGAGGGCCCGAGGGCGTCTGGGCGGATCGCACGGCGGCCGTCGGCCTGGCGGCCCGCTGGCCGCTGCGGGCCCTGGCCCACGACGGCGCGGGCAACCTATGGATCGGCAGCGACGGCGACGGCGCCCGGCGCGTCCGACCCGACGGCAGCTGGGACGCCTTCGGCGCCGGCGGGGGCAAGCTCGGTGACTCCGTGGTCGCGCTGCAGGCCGGCCCCGACGGCAGCATGTGGTTCGGCCTGGCCTACGGCGGCATCGACGGCGCCCGCCTGGCGCGGCGGCGGCCGGACGGCAGCTGGACGGCCTATCGCCAGGGCTGGGATGCCTTCTGGGCGCATGAGATCGTGTCGATCGCGCTGGACGACGCCGGACGGATCTGGTGCGGCACCGGGCAGGGCCGGCTCTACCGGCTGGACGAGGCGGAGGGCTTCCGGGTGCTGGTCTTGCACGACGCGCTGGGACAGGCCGAGGGCAGCCTGTTTCGCCTGGCGCCGGGCGAGGATGGGGCGCTCTGGCTGGCTTCGAGCGAGGGCTTGCTGCGCCGAGACGAACGCGGCCGGCTGCGCACCTGGCAGGGGGCGGATGGCCTGCCCTCGGGCGTGGTGAGCGCCGTCCTGCCCCGCCCGGAGGGCGGCGCCTGGGCCGGCTTTGGCTGGGGCACCGGCGCCTGGCGGCTCGAGGAGGGCGGCGGAATCGGTTTCGTGGATGCCGCGGGCCGATACCAGGACGAGAGCGAGGCATCCGGGCTGGCCGACCTGCAGGTCGGAGACCTGGCGCTCGGCCCGGGAGGCCGGCTCCTGGCGGCCTTGCATGCGCCCCGCCTGCGCAACGAGCGCGTCTCGAGCCTCACCGGCGCGGGCCTGGCCCTGCGCGACGCGGCGGGGGATTGGCGGCGCGTGGATCGCGCCGCCGGCCTGCCGTCCGACGAATTGCGGGCCGTCGCGATCACGCCCGATGGCTGGCTATGGGCGGCGACGGATCGGGGTCTGGCGCAGAGCCGGGACGGCGCGGCCTGGGTCACGCCTGGCCCGGCCGAGGGCCTGTCCGTGACGGACGTCCGTGCGCTGGCCGTGGACGCCGACGGCAGCCTCTGGGCCGGCGGCGCCGATGGCCTGGCGCGGCGGGAGGCCGTCGGACGCTGGCGGATGCTGCGCCGCCTCGGTCAGCCGCCCGAGGCGGTGGTCGATCTGGCCCTGGACCCGGGCGGCAATGCCTGGCTCCTGGTGGAGCAGGGTCCGCAGCGGCGCTCGATCGCGGTGCGGCTTCGCGGGGCCGCGGACCGTCCCTGAGGCCGGGCCGGCGCGCCGACACGCGGCCCATGACGCGCGTCGCATGCGTCCGAGTTGCCGCGCCTGCCGCGCCGCTCGACGCATGCGCGCCGGCGCCGGACGGCAAGGTCTGGCCGGGCGAGATGAGCCTGCTCACGGCCCGAGGCTTCGGCGCCTACTACATCTCGCTCGATCCGGGCGATGCGCGCCGTCGGGAAGCCTGCGGCAACCACCCGAGCATCGCTGCCTGGGCCAGCAGGGCCAGGACCAGGCCGACCGGGTAGACGATCCGGCTGGCCCGAGCCGGGTCGAACTCGGGCCAGGCCCGGGCGACGGCCAGGAGCAGGAGCAGGGTCCAGACCAGGCCGCTGACGAAGGTCAAGCGAGCGGTCGACCAGCGGCCGTCGCGGGCCAGGATGGCCAGGATCGCGGCGGGCAGGAAGAACCAGGCCGCCACCACCCGCGCCGTCAGGGGCGTCAGGGGCCATGGCCACCAGGCCGCGGCGGCGGTCGGGGCGAGGAAGAGCCAGAGCGCGATAGCCAGGCAGCCCAGGGCGCCCACCACGAAGCGCTGTCGCAGGCGCGCGGGCAGCGGCGGCTCGCCGGGCTCGGGCTGGCCATCGTCGTGAACCCGGTTGCGCCACCAGAGCCAGGGCAGCAGCAGCGGCGTCACCAGGTAGACGACCAGCCACAGCCAGAAGGCCGGGTTGGCGTGGCTGAACTTCCCCCAGTGCAGGAGGGTAGCCAGGATCAGCGGCCAGACGAATGCGCTGATGCCCAGCATGGCATGCCCGAAGCGGTGCCAGCGCCGCTCGCGCGTCGAGAGGATGAAGAAGAGCGCGCCGGCGCCATAGCCGGCGCCCATCAGCATGGCGCTCATGCGCGAGGCGATGGGCCAGGCGAAGAGCCGCTCGGTCTGCTCGGGCAGGAGGTAGAGGATGACGAAGCCGAGCAGGAGGACGGGGATGACCAGGTAGGTGGTCCAGCGGCTGATCGCGAGCACACGGTCGTCACGAGGGCCGGCATCCGGGGTCGTGGCGGGCATCGACGGGTTCTCCTGCAGGGAAGCGGAGCGGGCAGGCGGATCGACGGCGTGCTTATAGGCCCCGGGTCGCGGGACGTCAAACCCCGTGCGCCGGTCGCGGAGGGGCGCCGAAGGGTGATCGGCCAGGGTCGAGAACCCCGTCGTGAGACCTCGGCATGCCGCCGCCGGTCGGCTGCCCGAGCGGAGCGCCTCGCGCCCTTGCGCTGGAAGCCCCGTTTCGCCACGACGGATCGCGCCATGGCCTGTAGCGGACGTCGCTCACAATCGGCGTCTGGGTGGGCCTTGGCGTCGCCCGCGCCCGCCTCAGCGACCGGCCAGGAGCGCGCGCAGCTGGTCGAGGTCGAGCCGACCGTCGTCCTTGCCGCCCTTCCAGAGCCAGCGGCCATCGCCCGACGGGGCCAGGAGCCACTCCAGCTTCATGCAGCGGGTCGGCTCGCCCGTCTCGCGGGCCAGGGCTTCGGCGCGGGCCTGGCAACGCTGGATGCCGTACCAGGCCGCCGACTCGGCCGCGTCGAAGGCGCGCGCCAGCGCGATGCCCGAGTCCTCGGCCGTCAGCGTCGGGGGTTGGCGGCCGATATGGCGCTGGACGAAGCGGCAGCCGGCGTTGGGCCCCGCATCGACCTCGGCTTCGCCGCCCGGCAGCCAGGTGACCAGCCTCGCCGTGTCGGCCTCGCCCGCGAGGACGCCGGGCTCGGGCTCGACCCGCAGGACCGCCAGGTGGCCCAGCTCGAAGGCGGTGTAGGTGCGCGGATCGGCTTCGAACGCGGCATACAGCGCGGCCTCGGTGGCGCGGGTGTCCTCGTCCGGGGTGCGCTCGCGCCAGCGGGGCCCCAGGCGCGCGCGGTAGAGGGTCTCGAGGGTGGCCGCCAGGGCGTCGTCGGGGTCGAGGGCGTCGTAGGGGCGATCGGGGGCCGCGCCATCGGGCGTGTTGAAGCGGGCGGGATCGATCGCTTCGACCCGCACCGAAGCGGCCAGCTCGACGGCGCCGAAGACGTCGGTCGGCGCGAGGGCGGCGCCTTCGAAGGCGCTCGTGGCGCGATAGAGGCAGGGCGTCGGGCGCGAGAGCTCGGCCGGGCCGCGGCCGCAAGCGCCCAGGGCCAGGGGGAGCAGGGCCCACCGCGCGAGCCCGGCCCGGCGACCGGCCGGCGCCCGCAGGCGGCGACGCGGTGGCGTCATCCTTCGCGCTCCGGGTCGCCGCGCCGGCCGGCCACCACCCGCTCGATGCGCCGGTCGGGCAGCAGCCACATCACCGCCACCGCCACGTAGAGCAGGCCGGCGATCCAGGTGCTGACGAAGGCCAGCGGGACGGCCATGCTGTAGAGCAGGAGCGAGGCCGTCCCCTTGCGGTCCGCGCCCAGGGCCTGGGCCAGCGTCGAGTCGCGGCCGTGGAGCGCCACCAGGGCCCGGGCCAGCAGGTAGTAGGCCAGGCCGGCGCCCAGCAGCACCACGCCGTAGAGCGCCACCGGCCAGGTGGCGAAGCGGTTCTCGCCCATCCAGCCGGTGACGAAGGGCACCAGCGACAGCCAGAAGAGCAGGTGCAGGTTGGCCCAGAGCGCGCGGCCGTCGACCCGGTCGACCGCCTGCAGCAGGTGGTGGTGGTTGTTCCAGTAGATGCCCAGGAAGGTGAAGCTGAGCAGGTAGCTCAGGAAGACCGGCAACAGCGGCTGCAGCGCGGCCGGCTCGGCGCCGTGCGGCACCTTCATCTCGAGGACCATGATGGTGATGATGATGGCGATGACGCCGTCGCTGAAGGCTTCCATCCGTCCGCTGGGCATGGCGCGGCTCCTGGGGGCGTGGGATCCGACCGCGCGAAGGGGCGCGGCAGGGGCTGCGGGAAGGGGCGGGCCCGCCGAAGGGGCGGGCTGCGGGCCCGGCGACGACCGCCGGGCCGGGCCCAAGACTAGGTCGACCGCCCGCCGGGTTCAAATGCCTCGGGTCGGGCGGGCGCGCCTCCGGCCGCCGTCAGCAGCAGGCGGATGCCCGACGGGTCGGTAATGGCCCAGGCCGGGCCGCTGGGGGCCGGCGTCAGGCCGGCCGACCGCAGCCCGGCCAGCAGGGCCTCGAGCGACCCGGCGTCCGGCAGGCGCAGGGTCCAGGCCAGGAGCCGCGCGGCCGACTCGGGCGCGGGCGGGATGCCGCGGCCGGCCCAGGTGTTCAGGCCGACGTGGTGGTGGTAGCCGCCGGCCGAGACGAAGCTGGCGCCGGGCATGCGCGCCTGGCGCTCGAAGCCCAGGCGGTCGAGGTAGAAGGCCTCGGAGGCGTCCAGGTCGGCCACGCGCAGGTGCACGTGGCCCAGGTCGGTGCCGAGCGGCAGGGTCGCGGGCGCCCCCGCCGGCGGCGAAGCGGCGGCGCGCGCCTCCGGCCCCGGGCGACCCAGCTCGGCCAGGATGCCGTCCAGGTCGAGCGGCAGGCTGTCCATGCGCAGGCGGCCGCCCTCGACCGGCCAGGCCTCGCGCGGTCGGTCGCGGTAGATCTCGATGCCGTGGCCGTCGGGATCCGTCAGGTAGATCGCCTCGCTGACCAGGTGGTCGGCCGCGCCGTCGATGCGGGTCCCCTGCCGGGCCAGCCGATCGATGGCCGCCGCCAGGTCGCGCCGCGTCGGCAGGCGCAGGGCGAGGTGGAAGAGGCCGGCCGCGCGGCCGACCGGCGCGGCGCCGGGCCGTGGGTGGAGGACCACCAGCGGCTCGCCGCCGATGCCCAGCGGGACACCGCGGTCGGCGCCGTCCGCAGCCGCGTCCAGGCGCTGCAGGCCGATCGCGTCGCGGTAGTAGCCCAGCGAGCGTGCGAGATCGGCCACCACCAGGTGGACCGCGCCGATCCGGGTGGCGTCGGGCAGGGGGGGCATGCGGGTCATGGCGGGCTCCGGGTCGGGATGCTGGCGCGCGATGCCGATACGATGCGCGGCGCGGGCAATGCTTACCCGCCGCCCGAAGCTCGGGTCGGGCGGCCCGCGGCCGAAGCGCGCCCTTCGAATCCCGCCCGGGACCGCATCGTCGCCGGCGCTGACGTGTTACACCAGCTAGAGTCGACCCGGCGCTTCGGCAACGGGCCGGATCGGGGTCGGCTTGCACTGGCGCAGCCAAGGTAGGAGGAACCGATGTCCAAGGCCGATCTCATCCGCTGGAGCGGAATGTCGTTGCTCGCCGCCGGGATCCTGGTCGCGATCGGGGCGCTGATGCACCCGGACGAGTCCGTCGAGGGCGCCATGGCCCTGCCGAGCTGGGGCACGGCGCACATGATCCTCGTGCTGTCGCTGATCCTGGTCGTCTTCGGCCTGACCGGGCTCTACGGCCGCCTGGCCGGCAGCGGCATGCTGAGCCTGGTCGGCTACGTGCTGGCCGTGGCGAGCAGCCTGATGTTCCTGGGCATCACCTTCGTCGAGGCCTGGATCGCTCCGGCCGTGGTCGCCTCGGGCCCCGAGGGGGCGGCCCTGATGGCGATGGACGGGCCGATCATGAGCGGCCAGCTGGGCATGGTGCTGATGGCGGCCGCGCTGGCCTACGCCGTCGGCTGGCTGCTGCTCGGCGTCGCGGTCTGGCAGGACGGCGGCCTGCCCAAATGGGCCGGCCTGCTGCTGATCGCCGGCGGGTTGCTCATGCCCTTCTCGCCGCCGCTGCCGCAGATCGCCTTCCAGCTGGGCGCCGTCCTGCTCGGCGCCGCGGCCGTCTGGCTGGGCTGGACGATGTGGTCGACCGGCGGGGCGAGCGCCTGAGCCCGACACCGCCCACTTGCGGGGGGCGTGGCGTGCCCGACGCGGGCGCGCCACGCCCCTTTTGTGACGGGCCGTCCGAGCGCGCTATCCCGGGATCGGGCGCTTGCCCTATGATTCTCGGCGCGCGGATCGGTCGCAACCGCATCGATCCGCACCCGGACGCCCCAACGACGAGGAGACCGACCATGCGCCTGTCCAAGCTCGCCCCCTGCCTGGCCCTGGCCCTGCTGGCAACCGGCTGCCTGAGCGGCGGGAGCCAGGAGCCGACCGCTCCGCCGGCCGAGACCGAGGCGCCGCCGGTGGTCATCGAGCCCAGCGCCGCGCCGGAGGCGACCGCGGTCGAGCCGACCGGCGACGCTGGCGCGCCCCTGTCCTTCGAGCCGGCCACCTACGCCGACGACGCCCGGGGCTTCGCCTTCGAGCACCCGGCGAGCTGGTCGGTGATCGGCGCGCCGGAGCAGCAGTCGCGCGGCGAGATCGTCCAGCTGGGCGAGGGCGAGGCCGTCGCGCTGTCGATCGCCGTCCTGCAGTGGGAGCCGGTGGCCGACCTGGAAGCCTACCTGGCGCAGCGCAAGCTGGCCTGGGACGCCTCCGGCATGGCGGTGCTGAGCGAGGACCGCGCCAGCGTGGACGGCGTCGAGGTGGCGCGCTTCGTGGTGCAGGGGGCCGAGGGCGATGCCGGGAACTTCCTCTTCGCCGCCCTGCCCGACCGCTACCTGGCCCTGAGCGGGCCCGACACGGCGCTGCTGCAGGAGGTGCTCGGCACCCTGCGCTTCGGCCCGGCCGGCGGCATGAAGCCCGAGCCGCCCGACCCCGCGGCAGCGGGCCCGGTGGACCTCGACTGCCGGACCGACGACAGCGCCTCGCTCGACTGGGTGGCCTGCAACGTGATCGCCGCGCTCGAGACCCGCAACACGCAGCCCCTGCTCGGCTACATGAGCGATCCCTTCGGCATGCTCTACTGGCGCTCGGAGGGCCTGTCGGCGACCCGCGAGGACGCGCTGGCCGAGATCGAGGGCACGCGCCTGCCGGCCGCCGGCGCCGCGCCGCCCCGGTTCAGCACCGACCCGGCCACCCTGCCCTCGATGCAGGACGTCGACCCCGCCGCCTGGCTGGGGCCGGAGGTGACGCTCGAGCTGACGCTGTTCAGCACGGGCTGGGGGCCCGAGGGTGAGGACGAGGCCATGCTCTTCTTCACCCGCGACGCCGAAGGCGCCTATCGCTGGTCGCACCTGTTCTACGCGATGGGTGGCTTCGAGCGCTGATCGGACGCGACCGGGGCATCGAGGCGGCGGCAGGGCGTCGATGCGACGGCGCCTGAGGCCGGCCTGGCTCGCCGGCCTCGGGCTGGCCGGCCTGCTGGCCCTGCTGGCGCTGGTCGTCGCGCGTCCGGCGCGCCGGGCGGCGCCGGACCCGCCGTCGGTCCCCGTGCCGCCGGCGACCGCGCCGGGGCGGGCGCCGGCGGGCCCGGCACCCGATGCGCAGCAGGGCTTCCTCTACGGCCGGGTCACGACCGACGCCGGCGCGGTCTACGAGGGGCGGCTGCGCCTGGGCGGCGACGACGAGGCCTTCTGGGGCGACACCTTCAAGGGCTACAAGGAGGGGAACCCCTGGGTGGCAATGGTGCCGCCCGAGCGGATCGAGCGGCGCGTCCCGATCCGGCTGCTCGGGCTCGAGATCGTCCGGCTGCGGCGCGAGGTCGAGCTGGGCCGGCCGCTCATGCTGCGCTACGGCGACATCGTGAGCATCGCGCTGAGCCGGCTCGTCATCCGGGTGACGCTCAAGAGCGGCGGCGTCTACGGCCTCGACCGCCTGGACGCGGACGACCTGTCCGAGGGCCTGCGCGTCTGGGACGCCGCGCGGGGCGTGCAAGACCTGGGCGAGCGCCAGCTCCGCCGCATCGACCTGCTGCCCACCGCCCGGCTGGCGGACGCTCCGGCGCGGCTGCAGGGGACGCTGCGCACGCGTCAAGGCGACTTCAGCGGCTTCGTCCAGTGGGGCGGGGGCCAGCGCGTCGACACGGACCTGCTGGCGGGCCATGATGCCGATGTGGCGCACGAGCTGCCCTTCGCGGAGATCCGCGCCATCGCGCCGGCCCCGGGCGACGGCGCTCGGCTGATGCTGCGCGACGGCCGCGAGCTCCTGCTCGCCGGCAGCCGCGACCTGGGCCCGGCGAGCCGCGCGATCGTCGTCGAGGACCCGCGCTACGGCCGGGTGCTGGTCGACTGGGCGGCCTTCGAGCGGGTCGACTTCGTCGCCGGCGGCAGCGGGCCGGCCTATGCCGACTTCCCGCCCGGCCGGCCGCTGGAGGGCAGCGTCAGCACCCGCGACGGCCGCCGCCTCACCGGCCGGCTGGTCTTCGACCTCGACGAGCGCGAGACCACCGAGACCCTCGACGCGCCGGACCGCGACCTGGACTACACCCTCCCCTTCGACCGGGTGGCCGTGATCGCGCTGCCGGAAGCCGGGGCCGGCGCGGAAGCTCGGGCCCGCGTGACGCTGCGGAGCGGCGAGACGCTCGCGCTCGAGCTCGGCGGCGACCTGGGCCCGCAGAACGCCGGCATCCTGGTCTTCGGCACCGTGCCGGCGCGCCCGGAGCACCTGCCCTGGAGCGAGGTGTCCCGGATCGAGCTCGGGCAGGCGGCGGCGCCCTAGGCGGCGCGGCTCCGGTCGGGCAACAGCGCACCGAGCCAGACCCCGAGCACGACCAGCGTGCCGCCGGTCAGGAACTGCGGCGTGATCCGCTCGCCAGCCAGCCAGCTGGCCAGGACGAGGGTGACCAACGGAATGAGCACGAAGGAGTAGGAGCTGCCGGTGGCGGTCCAGCGGCCGAGCACGTAGAGGTAGAGCAGGAAGGCGACGATCGTCACGAAGACGACGATGTAGCCGAAGGCGAGCCAGGTGCTGGTTTGGCGCGGGACCACCCAGCGCTCGCCGTTGATCCACGAGGCCGCCAGCAGGATCGCGGCGCCGACGGGCATGGCGATGGCGTTGGTCACGAAGGGGTCGTTGCGCGGGAAGCGCTTGGCCACGATGCCCGCCTCGGCGAAGCAGGCGGCGCCCAGGACGATGGCGATCACCCGCAGCGGCGCCAGGTCGTCGGCCGCCGCGCCGCCGACGGCCACCACGATGCCGAGGACGGTCAGGCCCGCGCCCAGCAAGCCCCGTGCGCGCAGCGGCTCGAGCCCCTGCGCGGCCGCCAGGAGGATCGTCAGCAGGGGCACCAGGGCGACGATGGTCTGGTACAGGCTGGCCGGCGTCTCGACCAGACCCCAATAGATGAAGAGGAAGGACAGCCCCATGCTGAAGACGCCGAAGAGCACCGAGCCCAGCAGCGCCCGACCGCGCGGGAGCGGCAGCCGGCGAAGCAGGACGACCGACCAGAAGAAGGCGGCGCCCAGCACGAAGCGGGACCCGGCGCTCCAGAAGGGCGGCATCTCGGCATAGGTGAAGCGGATCGCCACCGAGGCGCCGCCGCTGACGATCACGAACAGGGCGAAGGCCAGCAGGGTCTTGCCGCTGGGCCGGGGCAGGCTGGCCGAGGACGGGCTCACGGGGGCGGGCTCCTTGGGGCGGAACGGGTGAGGCGCGCCAGAATAGTCAGGCCGGCGGGAAGGGTCAACCGCCGCGCCGATGGCGGCCGGCGGGCCGGCCCGATCCGAATCGGTGGCGCCATCGGTGGCGCCGCGAGCGCGATCCGACCCGCTTGTCGGAGCCGCCGGGCAGCCACTAGAATCTGCGGACCCCCGCCTCGACCAGCCCGCCGCCACGGCGGGGCGATGACGGGAATCGAGGTCCAAGCCCATGCGTATCCCCAAGCTCCGACTCGGCCCGGCCCTGGCGCTGTCCGGGCTGCTACTCCTGGCCGCGGAGGGCTCCGGTGCCCGGGCGCAGGGCGCGCCGGTCGAGCGCCTGCCGCGCGAGGTCCTCGACATCGCGCCGCCCGCGGAGCGCGTCGACGGCGCGCTCGGCGCCCAGCGCGTCGTCGCCAGCGCCTGCCCCAGCCTCCCGCTGGCCTCGGCCCGGCGCCGCATCGTCGACGCGGCCGCCCAGGAATGGGCCTACTTCGGTTTCTCGGTCACCGACCGGCGCGTCCCGCGCGGCGAGTCGCGGCTCTCGGGCTTCCTCGGCCGCGGGGGCAACCAGAGCTGGCGCCGCGGCGCCTCGCGCGAGCGCCTGGCCGAGTTCGCCCGCGTCGCGCCGTCCATCGCCGGCTACTGGGCCGCGACGCCCGGCGGCAGCTGGGCCCTCGAGCGGCAGAACGCGCGCTGGGCCGAGTCCACCGCCGGCGCGGCCCGCTGGCGCGACCCCTGGTCGGCCGCCTTCGTCTCCTGGGTCTACTGCGTGTCGGGCCTGGGCGAGCCCGATCGGTTCCAGCGCTCGATCGCACACCGCGACTACGTCGACCAGGCGATCCGGGCCCGCGACGGACGCGCGCCGTCGGCCGCCTTGCGCGCCTACGACCCGGGCGAAGCCACGATCCTGCCGGGCGACCTGGTCTGCAGCGCCACGCGCTCGGGCTACCAGACCATCGACCAGCGCCGCCGCCAGCTGGGCCGGGCGGCGAGCATGCACTGCGACATCGTGGTCAGCGTCGACGCGCCGGCCGACGAGATCCTGACCATCGGCGGCAACGTCTACGGCACGGTCTCGCTCAAGCGCATGCCCGCCGTCCGCGAGCGGGGCACCCAGCTGCACCCGCGCGACGACATCTTCGCCCACCTGGCGCTGGACGCCGACCCGATCGAGGCCGACGCCCTGCGCGGCAGCCCCAGCATCGCCGCGCTCGGCTGCGGGTCGGGCTTCGCGCCGCCGAGCCCGGTCACCGGGCTGGGCCTGCCCCTCGGCGACGGCGCCTGCGACGGCGCCGCCCCGAGCCGGGACGCCCGGGCGCCCCGGTTGGAGTACCGGCTGTTCCTGCTGGTGCCCTAGGGCGGCGCCAACCCGCGGGGACCGGACACCCCGAGCCCCCAACGCTAGGAAGCGCTTCATGAAACCCGCCATCATCCCGCCAAGCCGCCTGCGTCTGGCGCTGATGCTGCTCCTTGGCCTGTTCGCCACGGTCATGCCGGCCGAGGCCGCGAACCTGTCCACCAGCCCCATCGCCCCGGAAATCGACGACGCGGACATCGCCAACTTCGGACCGGTGACGTGGACGGACAAGTGGTTCACCGACGGGGCGGCGGCCGGGCGACCGCATGGGCAGACCTTCTCGATCGGCGACGCGGGGGTGATGCTCAAGGCGATCACCTACCAGGTGGCGCCGAACCAGAAGGCGGAGCCGACCAAGACCTACCGGATCCGCGTGGGGCAGGTGGATGTGGCGCGGGCGACCTTCACCGAGCTGCATGCCGAGACGGCAACCCAGGACGTCACCTGGAGCGGTGGCGAGTTCATGACCTGGACGCTCGACGAGCCGGTCTATCTGGCACCCAACGCCGCCTATGGCGTCGACATCGGCATGACCGCCAGCAGCTCGAGCTGGCGTACCGGCATCCCCTATCTGAACGGCACCGAGGACATCCATGCCGGGGGCACGAGCTACCTGTCGGGCACGACGGGCAACGGCATCGGCGACGGGACCCTGAACTCGATGGGCAAGGACCGGGTCTTCCACCTCGACCTGGAGGACCCGCTGGCGCCCCGGCCCTTCAGCGGGCAGATCGTGCCCGGCGGCAAGGTCGACCTCGTCTGGAGAAACCGCTCGGCCCAGGCGGGCTCGGAAGTCTGGGTGGACGTCTGGTTCGGCCGCGACCCCGTCTCCGATTTCCGCAAGCTGGTGGATCGGCAGGCGGGGCTGACCTCGATCGAGGTCGAGGCCCCGGTGGCCGACACCTACTACTGGCGGGTCGACTCCTACCTCGAGGGTCGGCCGAGCGGCAGGCCGGTGCAGGGCGCCCGCTTCTCCTTCATCGTCGACGACACCGACGGCGATGGCTTGCCGGACCGCTTCGAGCTGGCCTACACCAGCCCGCCGTCCAACACCGCGATGCAGCCCGGGGATGATGACGACGCGGATGGCCTGACCAACCTCGAGGAATACCGCGCCGGGACCGTACCCAACCGCGACGACACGGATGGAGACGGCCTCTTGGACGGCGCGGAGGTCGCCGGCGCCGGGGCGCGCCCCGCCACCGACCCGACCCGGGCCGACAGCGATGGCGACGGGCTGACGGACGGTGCCGAGTCGAACACCGGCTCCTTCCGGAGCGCGGCCGACACCGGCACCGATCCGACGGACATCGATACCGATGCCGACGCGCTCGCCGACGGCGTGGAGACGGGCAGCGGGCGCTTCGTGAGCGCCGAAGACACGGGGACCAACCCGACGGATCCCGATACCGACGGCGACCGGGCAGGCGACTGGTACGAGGTGGCCGCCACCTTCACCGATCCCACCGACGCCGGGGACGATCCGGGCTTCACCTACCCGCTGCCCGATCCGGACCCCGCCGATACGGGGGTCACCGACCGGCCGGTCAAGGTCTACATCCTGTTGGGTCAGTCGAACATGGTGGGCATCGGCTACGTCGACGAACCGCTCGACGGCCGCCCCGGCTCGCTGGTGGGCATCACGCGGGACGAGCACAAGTTCCCGCACTTCGTCGACGATCAGGGGCGCTGGACCGAGCGCCGGGACGTCTGGTACGAGGGGGTCATCTCCGCCACCGCCAAACGCTGGCTCAGCGCGGGCTGCGGCGCGAGCGACGACCGCCTGGGACCGGAGCTGGGCCTCGGCCACGTTCTCGGCGAGTACCACGACGAGCCGGTGATCCTGCTCAAGTCGTCCATCGGCAACCGTAGCCTCGGCTGGGACTACTGCCCCCCGGGCACCCCGCGCTTCACGTGGAACGACGGGACCACCGACTGGACCTATGCCGGCTACGGCGATTCGCCGGAGCGCTGGGAGACCGGCACGACGCCGTCCCCGATCGCATGGTATGCCGGCAAGCAGTACGACGAGTGCCTGCTGGACGAGGCGGACTGGGCCCCGGCGGGTGGAGCCCCGGTCGACAATGGGGTCGACGTCCTCGACGGCTTCGCCGCCCGCTTCCCGCAGTACGCGGCGCAGGGCTTCGAGATCGCCGGCTACGTCTGGTGGCAGGGGCACAAGGACCAGGCCGAGCCGCACGCCAGCCGCTATGGGCCGAACCTGGCCCGCTTCATCGAGGCCACCCGCGATTACTACGCGAACCGCTATCCGGACCACACCCGCCCCGACGCGCCTTTCGTCCTGGGCACGGTGGCCTTCGACGGCGGCTGGAACAACGATTCCCCCGGCTTCCGCGCGGTGGTCGAAGGCCAGCTCTCGGTCAGCGGCGAGACGGGCGCCTACCCGGCCTTCGCCGGCAACGTCCTGACCGTCGAGACCCGCAGCTATTGGCGGGACGTCGACGCGTCTCCGGGCAGCCAGGGCTTCCACTACAACAACAACGCCGAGACCTACACCCTCGTCGGGGACGCCCTGGGACGGGGAATGGTCAACCTGATCGAGGGCCGGCAGCCGACCCGCGACAGCGATCCGCCCGCACCCGATCCGGCCACCTTCGCCATGGCGCCCACCGCAGTCAACAGCGTGTCGGTCCAGATGACCGCCACCACCGGCTCCGATGCCAGCGACCCCGTGCAGTACCGCTTCACGGAAACCTCCGGCAATCCCGGCGGCAGCAGCAGCGACTGGCAGACCAGCCCGACCTACATCGACGACGGCTTGGAGCCCTCGACGCGCTACAGCTACGTCGTCACCCTGCGCGATTCGGCCGCCACGCCCAACATCGGCAGGCCTTCCGACCCGGCCAGCGTGACCACCGACAGGCCCGACACGGACCCGCCGCTGCCGAATCCACCGAGCTTCGCCTCCCCGCCCAGCGCCAACGGCAGCTCGGCCCACATGACGGCGGTCGCCGGCAGCGACGCGACCGGGCCGGTGCAGTACTTCTTCACCGAGACCTCGGGTCAGCCCGGCGGCACCAACAGCGGCTGGCAGTCCAGCCCGAGCTACACCGACGACGGCCTCGCGCCCGACACCCGGTACCGCTACACGGTGACGCTGCGGGATGCCTTGGGCAACGTCGGTGCCGCATCCGCCCCCTCCGCGGTGACGACCGATCCCGAGTCGCCGCCCGGGGGCGATGCCGAAGCCCTCAGCGCTGCGTTCCGAGCCCTCGCGGCGCACATCGAGGGTAATGCCGAGCTGACGGGGGCGCAGATCGCCGCCCACAAGGCCACGATCGACGCCAAGGCCGGATTCATCGGCAGCCACAGCTCGGCGATCCAGGCGAGCTTCGACCTGATCGCGACCTATGACCGGGTGATCGGCCCCCTCTTCGTGAACGGCAGCCCGGTGCGGTCCTTCTCGCGCAACAACTCCGACGCGTCCATCCACTGGGTGGTCTACTCGGTCATGCAGACCCTCTTGGACCGGGTCTATACCCCGGAACACGTCCGAACCTACGACTACCTCTTCGAGGGCTTCGCCTTCGGCTCGGCCGACTTCTTCCCGGGCCATGCCGACCCGCCGACCGATCCCGATGCGGTCTACACGGTCGCCATCGACGCCAGCTATCCGGACACCTGGGGCGACGACACGATGTACAGCGGGTCCCCCGCCCGAAAGCCCACCGGGGCCTACGTCGCGCCCGGGGCGACCGCGAGGGTGCGCGTGCCGCCGGCCATCGTCGGCAGGGGCTACGCCGTCCGGGTCGGCGCCCACTCCTGGGACTTCTCCAACAAGCCGACCATCAAACGCCTGGATCGGGTCAGCCGGGTCTTCCCGATCGACCGCGAGCTGGTCGAGGTGGCCAACCCGCTCGGTGGCGGCATCTACATCGAGGTGCCGCGCCTGGAGGCGGTCGGGGTGGTGGAAGTCGAGATCCGCAACGCGATCCGTTCGCCCTACTTCTCGGCGAAGCCCTTCCACCGCACCACGCTGGCCGAGTGGCGGACGATCGAGCGCAAGCATCCAGCGCCCTGGGCCGACTTCCAATCGGAGTCGTTCATGATGAACCTGCCCACCGACTGGATCTACGCCCTGGACGATCCGGTCCGCCTGATGGCCGACCACGATAAGGCCATGGACGCGATCAACGCGCTGATGGGCTATCCGGAGGGCAAGGGCAAGGAGACGGCCTACCCCCAGGTGGACCTCAGCTTGCGCGCCTCGGTGTTCGCGCCGGGCTATCCCTCGGTGAACATCGCCTACAACCCGGACAAACGCTACGGGGGCGATCACGATCACTTCCTCCTGCGCGCTCCGGAGCACGCGGCCGACTGGTACTACCACGAAGAGGGGCACGCCTACGGCTTCCCGAAGTTTGGCGGGGAGACGGAGTCGAACGTCAACCTGCTGCACGTGGCGGTAGCCAACGGCGCCTTCGGCGTGGACCTGGACCGGGCCCTCGCCGCCTCACGCGGATTCCAGGACAACCCGCACCGTACCCTGGACAACACCGCGATCGCGTGGATGACGAGCTTCAACTTATCACCGCGCAACGTGCCGATGGCCGCCGGCGAAAAGGCCTACCAGCTCAAGGGGCACGCCAAGTTCGTCGACCTGGCTCGGCTCTTCGGCTGGACCGTGCTGGAGGACTACTGGTACTCCTTCAACGAGGAGCACGAGAACGGCGTCGCCAGCGACTTCAGCAACGATGGCATGCTGCTACGCCTCTCGGAGTCGGTGGGCGTGGACGTGTCGCCGCTGCTGCACTTCTGGGGGATCCATCCTCAGAACCCCTCCGCGCTCTCGGCCGCCATCGCCGCCGCGGGGCTGCCCGAGTCGGCGGCCATCTACGACACCCTGATGCACTACCGGTCGATCGTCCCGGCGGACAACGCGGCCTTCCAGACCTTCGCCCTGAGCTGGTGGGGCCATCAGCCCAACCCGACCGGCCTTTGGACCGAGTCCGAGCACGGTCGCCAATGGGACGAGACGCCCTGGTTCGAGCAGAACAACGATGTCGAGAACCGCCCCAACGGCGAGATCTACGTCGAGGCCTCGGCCGCCGAGATCCGGGGCTACGTCGACACCATCCTGGGCCGGTACTTCCCGAACGGCAGGCCGGGAGCGGCGCCGCGTCCGGTCTACTTCCCGATTCTCAATGCCCTGCGCTCGGAGGCCGCGCTTGGAGGCCGCGCTTGGAGTGGCTCGGCCCATCGGGGCGATCGAGGCCTGGCGCGCGGCGCAGCCGGAGTCGGCCCCGCGCCATCTGCGTTCCTTCGCCTCGGCCCGCAAACCGTGGGTGGCGGACAATTCCGATAGCCGCGCCCTTTAGGTGCGGCCAGGCCACCCGACCACCCGCAACCCGAGCCCGTAGTCCCGGCCGTCGGGTCGATCGAAGTCACGGTACGCGGCGCGAGCGTTCGATCGGCCCATGTACCACGACCCGCCGCGCACCACACGGATCAGCTCAACCGCCGTCTCGCTGGCTTCCCGCCCGTCTGCAGCAACATAGGGGTAACCGTATTCCGGCTCGTCGGTTCCGCGGCCGAAGGCACTGGACGTCCACTCGAAGAGGTTGCCGATCAGGTCACAGAGCCCCTCGGGCGTGTCGCCGCCTGGAAACACACCGACCGGTGTCGTCTGCCGGATGCGTGTCTCGGCCGTGTTGCCTCGCAGGCGGTCGAAGGCATCGCCATAGGCGTAGCGCCGGCCGGCCACACCCCGCGCAGCCACCTCCCACTCGACCTCGGTCGGCAGGCGGAATACCATCCCCGACTGCGCCGAGAGCCAGCTCAGGTAGGCCCGCGCCTCGTACCAGCCGATTCCGACCACCGGCTGTGACGGGTGGTTGAAACGGGCGTCGCGCCAGAAGGCCGGCTCGATGTGCCGGCCGCCGGGGTAGAGTTCGATCAGATGCGCATCCAGCTCCTCGGCGCTCATCGCCAAGCGTTTCTGGCCGCGCTCGTAAATCTCCTCGTCCCAGGAACCGGCCGCCAGGTACTCGTCCATGATCTCTGGCCGCTTGCGGCACCTGGCGACAATCTCGCGCACGCCAGCGTGGATACCGGCGGCAGTGTTCTCTCCGCGCCGCCAGGCGCGAGCGGAGTCGGTGTCCCACCAGCGCTCGTCCTCGTAGCCACCGGCCTCCAGAAAGCAACGCCACTCGGCATTGGTGACCGGGAACTGCCCGATGGCGAAGCGAGCGACCTCGACCTCGTGGCGTGGCATGTGGGTGGTCGCGGCGCCATCGGGGGTCGTGATCGGCTCGTCGTCCCCGATGGGATAGGTCCCGCCCGGGATCTCGACCAGCGGCGGCACAAGGTACCCGCCGTGCGGCCCGGCCCGCCGCTCGAAGCGCGGGTCGCCCAGGTCGCCGACCGCGTAGCAGCAGGCGATCCGGTCGCGCAGATCGGCTTCCGGGTCGCGGCTCCGAGGCACCAGACCCCATCGCAGGTCATCCAGCAGGTCGGGCGGCAGCAGCGGCAGCAGATCCGGCTGGGCCGCCGCCCGCCCGGCCAGCGCGAGGTTGGTCTCCATCACGCCACGCAGGAAGCTGGGCGGGTCCTCCGTCATCGTCGCCGCCAGGATCGTCGTCTCCTCCCAGCCGGTGCCCGCACGTGGCGGCAGAGAATCGGCCGGATCCAGGCTGTCGATGACCTCGTCCACGGTCGGACGGATCTTGGCCGCCCGCCACTCCACCCGCACAAGTTCGGGGTCCGGGTCCCGGGCCAGCACCCGTGCCGCGAAGTACTCCTGCACCAGCTGGTGAACGTACATCAGCTCCTCGGCCGCCTGGTCCTCGTCCAGCACGGCCAGGGCCGCGCCGGCGGCCAGGATCGCCTCGTCCACCTCGCAGTCCAGCAGGTCCAACGCCTCGTCCAGATCGATGCGCACCTGCGAGCGCTCGCCATCGGCGCGCGCCACCTGCATCGCGTGCGCCAGCGCGGCGAGCTTGGGCAGGAGCAGGCCCCGCTCGGGCAGGTCGTAGGGTCCCTTCCACTGCCAGTGGACGATGCGCCGCAGGTCGCGGCTCTCCAGAAGCACCCCCGGCTCGAAGAGCGGGCTGCCCCGCTCGACCTCGCGGCGCAGGGCCTGGCGCACGAAGCCGGTGAACAGGGCCGAGCGGCCGGCCGGCATCTCGCCGGTGGCCTGGACCTGCTCGACCAGCAGGGCCAGGAAGTAGGGCGAACGGAGCACCTCGAGCTGCGGGCTGCCGTCGAGCGCGCGCCAGATCTCGCGCCAGCGGCCGGGGCTGTAGACGGTGAGGAAGTCACGCACCTGGTCGTCGGTCAGCGGCTCGATGCGCACCTGGGGCACGCGCAGGTCGGGCGTTGACAGCGACTGGCTGTAGTCCAGGCTGCGACAGGAGAAGACCACGCGGTTGCCGGGGCTGGTGAGCGCGAGCTGCTGGAGCCAGGCCTTCCAGAGCTGGACCTGCTCGCGGAAGGCCTTCTCGCCGGCCGCGGGGATCTCGTTGAGGGCATCGAGCAGCAGGGTGACGCGACCCTGGGCCAGCAGCGCGCTCAGCGGCGGCAGGGCGGGGTTGCGGGCCTGCCACTGGCCGGCCAGCCACTCGCCGGGCTCTGGCAGCGGGTCGCCGGGCCGCTCCGCCTTGTAGGCGTTGAGCGTGAGAAAGCAGGTGACGCGCTCGACCGCGTCGCCCTCGTCGCGCAGGCCGGCGATGGCCAGGTCGAGCTCCAGCCGGCGCAGCAGCGTCGACTTGCCGCCGCCGGGCGGTCCGAGGACCACGATGGCCGGGTCGGGCGTCGCGGCGAGCAGGTCCCCGAGGTCGTCGTAGCGCTCCGCGCTGGCCTGCCAGCGGCCCTGGACCGCCTCCTCGCCCTGGTCGATGAGCAGGGTCAGGCCGACGAAACGGCCGTCGAGGCGGTAGCGGGGCTGGCTCCACTCCGCGACGCGGCCGAGGCGCCACTCGCGCCAGTCGGCCGCCTTGTGGCGAGCCAAGGCCTGGGCCTCGGCCGGCGTGAGGATGATGGCCTCGCCGGCGTCCGAGCGCAGCGCGGCCTCCAGGCTGGCCCGGACGCCGTCGGCCTCGCGGTTCGGCGCGGCGGCGGTGGACCCCGTGGGCAGGGTTTCGGCCACCCGTACCCGGTCGCGCGGGTGCAAGGCCTCGGCGGTGGCCGGCGGGGCGTCGACCTGGGGCAGGCCCGGGCCCCGCAACTGGAAGATGTGCTCGGTGTGGCGCAGGTCCTTGAGCCGATGCTCGCCCCAGTCGTGGAGTACGATACCGTCCGGCAGGTGCTCGCGAACGATGTGGTAGGTCGGCGCCGAGACCAGCACCTGCCCGCCGTGCCCGGCGGCCTCGATGCGCGCCACCCGGTTCACCGGCTGGCCGAAGTAGTCGCCGCCACGCTCGGTGGCCTCGCCGGTGTGCAGGCCCATGCGGACGCGGATGGGCGGGAAGCCCTCGCCGAAGCGGGCCCAGTCCTCGGCGGTGACGGCGCGTTGGGCCTCGATGGCGGCGGCCAGGCCGCCGCCGGCGGTGGCGAAGGCGGCGCAGAAGGCGTCGCCCACGGTCTTGAAAACCTGGCCGCCATGGGCCTCGACCGCCGCGCGCAACAAGGCGTCGTGGCGCTCGAGCGCAGCGCGCATCGCGTCGGGGAACCTGTCCCAGCGCTCGGTCGAGCCCTCGATGTCGGTGAAGAGGAAGGTGACGGTGCCGGAGGGGAGGGGGGGCATGGAGAAGATGATGCCGCAGATCCAGGGGGCGGGCCATCCGACCTGGGTTCGGCGCGCCGTTCGTGGCGGACGCGTCGAGATGGCTGCAATGCAGGAAGCGCATGTGGCGGGGCACCACCAACGCGCCGGAGGCGGACGATCCGGATGGGCTCTTCCTCGCCGGCGTGACGTTCAACGCGTTCATGGTGACCCAGGACAACGGCGCTCGAGCCCGCATCTTGTGGGCACCGGAAGCACCGTTCTGGCAGACCCTGCTCCTGACGGCCGATACGACCGTGGCCAGCATCGGCGCCCGGCCCCAACACCCTTTCGCGTGGCGACACGTCGATGGTCACCGCGAAGGCGGCGCAGGGGGAGGGGATCGAGGTCACCCTGCAGATGTGTCACCACGAGTGAGCGGCGGCGTGACCCCAAGGGCTTGGGCAACGCAGCGGCAGGCGGACGACGGCCGGCCGTGGACGGGTCAGCCCGCGGCCTGGAACCGCGAGCGGGCGAGGCGCAGGCCCCGGAAGTCGCCCCGCTCGTCGGGATGGCTCTTGTCGCGTAGGCTCGGCTGCGACCGGCCGATGCCGGCGTAGAAGGAGCTGCCGCGCGCCACCCGCAGCCACTCGCTGCCGACCGAAAGATCCTCGCGCCCGTCGTGCGCGACGTAGGGGCTGCGGTACTCCGGTGTGGAGGCGTCTCGCCCCCAGAGGCTGAGCGTCCAGTCCAGACTGTTCGCGCCAAAGTCGCTCAGCCCTTCGGGCGTTTCGCCCTCGGCGAAGATCCCGACCGGGCTCGGCCGGCGGAGGCGGGTCTCGAGCAGATTGCCCTTCAGCGGGTCGCCGTCCTCACCGTAGGCGTAGCGGCGCCCCGCGCGGCCCCGCGCCGCCGCCTCCCATTCGACCTCGCTGGGCAGGCGGAAGGCCTGGCCGGTCTGCGCCGACAGCCAGGCGCAGTAGGCCAGCGCCTCGAACCAGCTGAGGCCGACCACCGGCTGCGCCGGGTGGTTGTAGCGCGCGTCCCGCCACCAGTTGGGCTCGGTCAGGCGCCCTCCCGGGTAGAGCTCGCTCAGATGGGCCTCGAGCTCGGCCTCCGACATCGCCATCCGCAGCTGAAAGCGCTCGAAGATCGCGTCATCGATCTGCCCGCTGTCCCGCAGCTCCACCGGCGCCTCGGGGTGCTGCTTGAAGATCGCCACCGTGGTCCGGGCGCCCCGCTTCGTCGTCTCGGCGGTGCCTTCTCCGCGCCGCCATGCGCGCGCCTCCTCCGTCTCCCACCAACGCTCGTCTTCGTAACCGCCCGCCGCCATGAAGCAGGCATACTCGGCGTTGGTCACCGAGAAGCGCCCGATCGCGAAGGGCGCCAGGTCCACCGAATGCCGCCGCATGGGGACGAACGCCCCCGGCGTGTCCTCGTCGAAGTCCGGGCTCGGGACCTCCCCGATCGGGTAGGTCCCGCCCGCGAGGTCGACCATCGGGGGCAGCAGATAGGCGCCCTCGGGGCCGACCCGCCGCTCGAGGCGCGGGTCGCCCAGGTCGCCCAGGACGAAGCCGGCCTCCACACGCGCCCGCAGGTCGGCGTCACGATCCCGGCTGCGCTCCAGGAGCGCACGGCGCAGCTCATCCTGGAAGCGCTCGCTCAGCTTCGAAGCGACCGTCGGCACCAGGGCCGCCCTTCCGGCGACCGCCAGGTTCTCCGCCATCAGCGCGCGGATGAAGCCCTCCGGCTCCGCGGACATCGCCGCGGCCAGGATGGTCGTCTCCTCCCAGCCCGTCGTCGGCAGGGCCGGCAGCGCATCGGCGGGCCGCAGGGTCTCCAGGAGCTCGCGGACGCTGGGGCGGATCTCCGCTGCGCGCCAGGGCGCGCGCACCAGCTCCGGTTGCGGCGCGCGCGAGAGCACGCGGGCCGCGAAGTACTCCTGAAGCAGCTGGTGGCGATAGAGCAGCTCGTCGACCGCCGGGTCCTCGTCCAGCACCCCGATGGCCACCCCCGCCTTCACCAGGGTCTCGTCCTGGTCGTGCGACAGGAGCTCGAGCGCCCGATCGTAGTCGAGGCGCAGCTGGCTGGCCCCGCCGGCGGCGTCCGCGGTCTGCATGCCGTAGGCCAGGCCCGAGAGCTTGGGCATCAGCGCCCCGCGCTCGGGCAGATCGTAGGCGCCCTGCCATTGCCAGTGGGTCAGGCGCCGCAGGTCCCGGCTCGACAGGAGCTCCTCCAGCGCGAAGAGCGGGTTGTCGCGCTCCACCTCGCGCTTCAGCGCCTGCCGGACGAAGCCGGTGAAGAGCCCGGCGCGATCCTGAGCCAGCTCGCCACTGGCCTCGACCTGATCCACCAGCAGGGCCAGGAAGAAGGGCGCGCGCAGGGCCTCCAGCTGCGGCGTCCCGGCGATGGCTTTCCAGATGTCCTCGCCGCGGACCGGGCTATAGCGCCGGAGGAACTCGTGCACCTGCGCGTCGTCGAGCGCCTCGATCTGCACTTGGGGCACCCGTAGGGCGGGCGTGGAAAGCGGGGCCGAGTAGTCCAGCGTGCGGCAGCTGAACACCACTCGGTTGCCGGGCCGTTCCTGGGTCAGCCGCAGCAGCCAGTCCTTCCATCCGCCCAAGCGCTCCCGGAACTCCCGCTCGCTGGCGACGGGCATCTCGTTCAGGGCATCGAGCAGCAGGGTCACGCGACCTTCGGCCAGCAGCGAATCCAGGGCGGGCAGGTCGGGGAAGCGCTCCGCCCAGCGCTCCGCCAGCCAGGCGCCCGGCGGGGGCGGCGCGGCGCCGGCGGCCTCCGGCTTGTACTGGCTCATCTGGATCAGGAAGGTGACGCCCTCCGCCCCGTCCTCCTCCCGCAGAGCCGCGATGGCCCGGTCCATCTCGAGGTGCCGCAGGAGGGTGCTCTTCCCGCCGCCCGGTGGGCCCAGCACGACCAGCGCCGGATCCGGCAGGGTCGCCATGAGCGCGCCCAGGTCGTGCTGGCGCACCGGCGCGGGGACCCAGCGATCGCCGGGCGCGTCCTCGCCCTGGTCCATCAGCAGCGTCAGCGCCACGAAGCGCCCGTCCAAGCGGTAATGCGGCTGGCTCCACTCGGCGATCCGGCCGAGGCGGTACTCGCGCAGGTCGGCCGGGCGATGCTGCGCCGCCTGGCGCAGCTGGTCGGTGGTCAGGACCACCGTGGCGAGGTCCCGGCGCAACACCTGGTGCAGGGCATCGAAGGTCTCGGCGACGCTGCGCTCGGCGATCGTCGGCTGCCCTTCCGCGCTCCCGGACGGCGTCGCACCGTCCGACACGACGATGCGGTCGCGCGCGGCCAGCTCACCGGCGGTCGTCAGGGGTCGGCGCAGGTCGGGCAGCCCTGGCGCCACCACCTGCCAGATGTGCTCGGCATGCCGGAGGTCCTTGAGTCGGTGCTCGCCCAGATCGCGGAGCGTGAGGCCCTCGGACTCGAGCGCCGCGGCGGCCGGGCGCGCGCTCGACGAGAGCAGGATCTGCCCGCCATGGCCAGCCGAAACGAGCCGGGCGGTCCGATTGAGGGCCGGGCCGAAGTAGTCGCCGCCGCGGGCCTCGGCATGGCCGCGATGGATGCCCATGCGCACGCGCAGCTCGGCGAAGCCGGGGCCGAAGGCGCTCCAGTCCTCGGCGCCCAGGTCCCGCTGGGCCGCCAGGGCCGCGGCCAGGGCGTCGTCGATCTCGGCAAATGCCCCGTAGAAGGCGTCGCCCACCGTCTTGAAGACATGCCCGCCTCGGCGCTCGATCGCGCCGCGCAGGATCGCGTCGTGGCGCGGCAAGGCGGCCGACATGGCCTCGCGGTGGTGCTCCCAGCGTCGGGTCGAGCCCTCGATGTCGGTGAAGAGGAAGGTGACGATGCCGGTGGGGAGTTGGGTCATGGCGATGAGGATGCCGCAGGAGATGGCGATAGGCCATTCAGAAATCGGGTCAGGGCGGGCCGCCGGATTGGGCAGCGACCCGTGACGTGGAGGACCCGGCCAGGCGAGGCGAGGTATACGGCCGCGAGCCGTTCGAGCGCCGGGCCATCCCGACGGCTGCCCGATCGTGCTCGCGCGGCTGTCCAAGGCGAGGGGATCACTCCAGGTGTCAGCGACGTCCCCCAACCCGAGTCATGGATCTCTGGAGCGCCGACCCCTCGCCGCCACCGCATTCCCGGCCCCCTCTCCCAGCACCACCCGCATGCCCAACCCGCTGTTCCGGACGGCCGGCAAGTCCGCGCTGCGGTTGAAGGTCAGCGCGAAGTCTCCAAGGCTGTGCCAGGCCCCGCCGCGTGAGATGCGCTGGAGCTCCCGCGGGCCTTCCGGCTCCTCGCGGCCGTCGGTCGCGTCGTAGGGGTAGGCGAACTCGGGATCGTTCCCATCCCGGCCGAAGGCGCTCGAGGTCCACTCCCAGACATTGCCGGTGAGGTCGCAGATGCCCTCGGGCGTATCGCCCTCCGGAAACACGCCGACCGGAGTCGTTTGGCGCACCTGGGTCTCCGACACGTTGGCGGACAGGCGGGCGAAGCCGTCGCCGTAGGCGTGACGCCGACCGGCCAGCCCGCGGGCAGCGGCCTCCCACTCGGCCTCGCTCGGCAGGCGGAAGGGCTGGCCCGACTGCGCGCTGAGCCACCGCAGGTAGGCCCTTGCCTCGAACCAGCAGATGCCCACCACCGGCTGCGTCCCCTGGTTGAGGCGCTCGGTTCGCCAGGAACGAGGCTCGGTCTGTCGCGACTCCGGGTAGAGCGCGTGCAGGTGGGCCTCCAGCTCGGCCTCGTTCATCCTCAAGCGCTGCTGCCAGCGCACATGAATCTCCTCCGTCCAGGCGCCGCGCGCGACAAAGCGGTGCATCAGCTCCGGCTCGGCGCGGAGCCGGGTCAGCCAGTCTCGCACATTGCTGTGGGTTCCCGCGGCCGTCCCGAGCCCGCGGCGCCAGTCGCGGCCCGCCGCCGTGTCCCACCAGCCTTCCTCTTCGTATCCGCCGGCCTCCACGAAGCAGCGCCACTCGGCGTTGGTCACGGGAAAGCGGCCGATGGAGAAGCTGGAGACCCTGACCTCGTGACGGGGCAGGTGCGCCCGGCTCGTCCCGCCGGCCCAGTGGATGAGCTCGTCCTCGCCCAAGGGCTGGACCCGACCCTCGACCCTCACGAGCGGCGGCAGGAGATAGGCGCCCTTGGGCCCCATATGGCGTTCGAAGCGCGGGTCGCCCAGCCGGCCGAGCGCCACGGCGCAGGCGATGCGGTCGCGCAGGTCGGCCACCGGGTCCCGGCTCCGGCGCGCCAGCGCCCAGCGAAGCGCGTCCAGAAAGGCCTCCGGCAGCCGCGAGTCCAGCTCCGGCTGCGCTGCCGCGCGGCCGGCCAAGGCCAGATTGGTCTCCATGAGCTCACGCAGAAAGGCCTCGGGATCCTCCGACATCGCCACGGCCAGCACGCTCGTCTCCTCCCAGCCGGTCTGGGGCAAGCTGGGCAGGGGATCGGCCGGGTCGAGCGAGTCGATCAGGGCCCCGACCGAGGGGTGGACCCTCTCGGCACGCCACTCCACGCGCGCCAGCTCCGCATCCGGCGCCCTGGCCAGCCGCCGCGCGGCGAAATACTCCTGCACCAGCTGGTGGATGTACATCAGGTCTCCGGCGGCCTCGTCCTCGTCGAGCACCGACAAGGCCTCGCCAGCCTGCACGATGGCCTCGTCGGCCTCGTCGTCCAGCAGGTCCAGGGCGTCGTCGAGGTCGACCCGGACCTGGGCGGCACCGCCCTCGTCCCGCTCCCGCTGCATGGCATGAGCAAGATCGGCCAGCTTGAGCAGCAGCTTGCCCCGGTCCGGCAGGTCGTAGGGCCCCTTCCACTGCCACTTGGCGATGCGCCGCAGGTCCCGGCTCTCGAGCAGCTCGCCCAGCTCGAAGAGCGGGTTGCCGCGCTCCACCTCCCGCCGCAGCGCCTGGCGCACGAAGCCGGTGAAGAGCGCTGCCCGACCGGCCGGCATCTCGCCGGTGGCTTCGACCTGTTCGACCAGGAGGGCCAGGAAGTAGGGCGAGCGGAGCACCTCCAGCTGCGGCTTGCCTTCGAGCGCGGACCAGATCTCGCGCCAGCGGCCGGGGCTGTAGACCATCAGGAAGTCCCGCACCTGGCCGTCGGTCAGGTTCTCGATGCGGACCTGCGGCACGCGCAGCTCGGGCGTCGAGAGCGACTGGCTGTAGTCGAGGCTGCGGCAGGAGAAGATGACGCGGTTGCCGCTGCTGGTCGCCGCAAGCTGCTGCAGCCATTCCTTCCAGAGTTGGACACGCTCGCGGAACGCCTTCTCCCCGGCCGAAGGCATCTCGTTGAGGGCGTCGAGCAGGAGGGTGACGCGGCCCTCGGACAGCAGATCGTCAAGGAGGGCCAGGTCGGGGTTGCGGGCCTGCCACTGGGCGGCGAGCCATTTGGCCGGCGAAGGCACCGGCTGGCCGGGCTCTGCCGCCTTGAAGGTGTTCAGCGAGATGAAGAAGGTCACGCGGCCTTCGGCCCCATCCTCGTCGCGCACGCCCGCGATGGCCGTGTCGAGCTCCAGCCGGCGCAGCAGCGTCGACTTGCCACCACCTGGCGGCCCCAGCACCACGATGGCCGGGTCGGAGGTGGCGTCCAACAACGCGCCGAGATCCTCGTAGCGCTCCTCTTGCGCTGCCCAGCGCCCCTGCACCGCCTCCTCGCCCTGGTCGATGAGCAGCGTCAGGCCGACGAAGCGGCCGTCGAGGCGGTAGCGGGGCTGGGACCACTCGGCCACGCGGCCGAGGCGATACTCGCGCCAGTCGGTAGGCTTGTGGCGGGCTAGCTCGGTGGCTTCGGCCGGCGTGAGGGTGATGGCCTCGCCGGCGTCCGAGCGCAGCGCGGCCTCCAGGCTGGCCCAGACGCCGCCGGCCTCGCGGGTCGGGGTGTCAGCGCCTGGCGTGGAGTCCGGGGCGGGATCGGCAACGCGGACCCGGTCGCGCGGGTGCAGGGCCTCGGCGGTGCTGGGTGGGGTGTCGATCTCGGGTAGCCCCGGCCCCCGAAGTTGGAAGATGCGCTCGGTGTGACGAAGGTCCTTGAGGCGGTGCTCGCCCCAGTCGTGGAGCAGGCAGCCCTCGGGCAGGTGCTCGCGAACGATG
Source organism: Caldilineae bacterium (assembly GCA_020634625.1). GTDB lineage: Bacteria > Chloroflexota > Anaerolineae > Epilineales > Epilineaceae > JACKBJ01. Next base: position 32,909 of record JACKBJ010000012.1, read on the forward strand.
TGGTAGGTGGGTGCCGAGAGGAGCACCTGCCCGCCGTGCCCGGCCGCCTCGATGCGCGCCACCCGGTTCACCGGCTGCCCGAAGTAGTCGCCGCCGCGCTCGGTGGCCTCACCGGTGTGCAGGCCCATGCGGACCCGGATCGGCGGGAAGCCCTCGCCGAAGGTCGCCCAGTCCTCGGCGGCGATGGCGCGCTGGGCCGCGATGGCGGCGGACAGGCCCGCGCCGGCGGTGGCGAAGGCCGCGCAGAAGGCGTCGCCGACCGTCTTGAAGACCTGGCCGGCGTTGGCCTCGACCGCCTGGCGCATCAGGGCGTCGTGCCGCTCCAGGGCGGCGCGCATGGCGTCGGGATGCGCGTCCCAGCGCCCTGTCGAGCCCTCGATGTCGGTGAAGAGGAAGGTGACGGTGCCGGTGGGGAGTTGGGACATGCGGAAGATGATGCCGCATTCCCGATGCTCGGGCCATCGGGGTCTGTTGGAAGAGAAAAGCCCGCCGCAGCGGGCTTCTCGGGGGATACCCGGGGACTCGAACCCCGAACCAACGGATTGGAAGGCGATGGTGTCTGTGGTGCTTTGATCCCGATTTCCAATTTGTGGTCCACTCCTCGCGGGTACTTGGTATCATCAAGCGGCCGTCGCGCCATGTAGCCACTCGCGATACCCCGTGATGTCGGGTATTCTGGGTCGGACATCGCAATGCCCTGCTGGTGGCTCAGCGCAGCGAGCTCAGTCTCGCACAGGCGCCCAGGAACCATTGCTCGGTGTTCAGCGTACTGCGGACTGAACTAGAGGTGTGGAAGGTACCGGGACCGCCAACAGGCACCATCACGTCCCTATTCACGGACGTCGAGGGCTTGACCTGCCCCCTCGGTTGTTACCACTCCCAGAGTCAGGCCGGGACCGCGATCGGAGGTCCTGGGATGGCCCCTCCGCCAGCGGCGCGCGACGGTGCGCCGCGTACCTCAAGGAGCTACCGCATGTCGACCGAAGCCAACAAGGCGCATTTCCGCCGGATGATCGAGCAGGTCTTCACCGGCGGCAACATCGACCTGATCGATGAGCTGCTGACCGATGACTTCGTCGAGCACGAGCAGATGGAGCCGGGCGCAGGCTCTGGCCCCGAGGCCGTGAAGCAGATGATGGCGGGGATGCGCGCTGCCTTCCCCGACCTGCAGGTGACCGTCGACTCGCTCATCGCCGAGGACGACATCCTGGCGGCACGGACCACGTGGCGCGGCACGCATCAGGGCGAGTTCATGGGCGTCCCGGCCTCGGGCAAGTCCGTGGAGTTCGGGGCGATCGACTTCGTTCGCTACCGCGACGGCAAGGTCTCAGAGCACTGGGGCCAAACGGACGCCATGGGCCTCATGATGCAGATCGGCGCCATGGAGCCGCCTGGTTAGGGGAATTCGAGCCAACGTCGTTCTGAGCCCACGGCCGGGTGTGACGAGTGCGGGCTGCTCACAAGCTGCGCGCTAGCGTTGCAGCACGCGGAGTAACCGTTCACGTGGTCCACGGCTGCCGAGTTGCCGCGATGCCCGGAATCGCGTAGCGTAGCGCCCTGATACACGTGCTGAAGGCGCAAGGTCGCTGGGGACCACCTGAACGGTTTCGCCTGATCTTGACCCGGGGCAGCTGAGGCCTTCTTGCCGATCACCGACCTATTGTTGCCACGCCCCAGGCCTATGTTGCCAAAATTGTTGCCAGTGCCAGTTCCGGCCCGTCCAACACCCGAAAAGCCCGGAAGATTTATACCCCCCCGGGGACTCGAACCCCGAACCAACGGATTAAGAGGCGATGGTGTTGGTGGCTCGTCGGCCAGGAAGTGGTGGCACGCCGCGTGTTGTCCCCTTCGGCGTGGTTTCCGGCAGTGTAGATGCTCGCAACGCCCATGGATATCAGCTATTCTGGAACCGAACAACGAGGCGCCTGAATGGTCGCGAGGCAGATCATGGCCGCTGGCCCGGTGGAAGCCCTTCAATCCGATGCCGTGGCACTCGACGAGGAACGCATCGTCGCCGAACTCGCGCGTCTCGGCGTCTCCTACCTCTCGCACCAGACTGCGATCTCCGAGACGGCGAACGAGGCTCCAGTCGAGCTCGTTGATCTGCTCGTCGCGGTGGTACGCCAGCCGAGCGCCCGGGTGCGCGCTGCAACGATCGCGCTATTCCTCGCACAACCCTCCAGCTGGAAGTCCGTCGAACGCGCGCAAACCCAGCTAAGGCCAAAGCATCGACTCACCTTGAGCTTGTTCTACTCCGCAGCAGTGCAGCTGCAACGGCTGCATGGGTCGGCGTTGCGGACCATGCTCGGCCCGGCGTGGGAGCCGCTGCCCGATCTCTTCGCTGAGGAACTGGGCCTTCATGATGTAGCTTCACCCGAATCCAGGATCGCGGAGATCGCCCGCATACATCGGTCCAGGACGGGAAGTTACCTCAACTGGGAAGGGACGTACCGGCAGGCCGCGGACCGCCTGCTGCGGCAGAGGGCGTTGGAAGCGCAGTGGAGCCAGTAACGACGGACTTGCTCATGCTGCTGGCGCAACGGCTGGGCGAGCGCCTCCATACACCCCTGCGCCTCTACCTCCTCGGCGGCAGTGCAATGCTGTTGCTAGGCAGCCCCCGTGCGACGAAGGACGTGGACTACGATCTTGGCACTACCAGCGCGGATGACGATTCGGCACGGCGTGCCATCGAAGCGCTGGCGACAGAGCTCAGACTCGATCTCGAGTTCGTGCCGCTGGCCGAGTTCGTGCCGCTGCCGGCAGGTTTCGAGAAGCGGCACGAACGGGTTGGTCGCTTCGGTACAGTCGAGCTCTTGATCTTCGACCCGTACAGCCTCGCGCTGAGCAAGATCGCACGAGGGTTCGAGGCCGATCTCGAGGACGTAGTGTTTCTGGTTCGTCGAGGCATCGTCGAGTTCGATCGCCTCCGAGACATGTTTCACGAGGCGCTTCCCAAGGCGTGGGATGCGGACATCGACCCGGCCGAGTTCCATCAGTACTTCAACGAGCTGGAACGGCTGTTGGAGATCGGGTCCTGACTCCGCATCCGACTGAGGCCGTCGAGTTCCTCGACACGACAGCCAAAGACTCGATTGAACGCCAGTTGTGCCAGCGTTCGGCAATGAGTGCCGCCCAATTGGGGGTACAACGACAACGTCGGTGGGGCCATGATGCACGCCGAAACCAACAAGGCGAGGGAAGCTCATGCCTTCGAGGCCTAGCCTCGCGCGGATGCCTGCGTTGGCGATCTGCTTCGCACTTGCCGCCACCTGCCCGAGTGCGGCAGCCGTGGGTGTCGGATCTATCCGAGCCAACACACCAGGAGCACTGCAGTCGGGGCCGGAGATCCCCTTCGAGCCACTGAGAATCCTGGCAGATCGCGACCGGGACTCGGAGCGGGTTGCAGCACGACTCTCCTCTTCGGCCACCAACGAAGTGTCGGAGCTCCACTCGGTTCAACAGGGCGACCCCTATGCCGCCATCGACGCCTGCGTGCGAGCCGAGATGCGTCAGTACGGCACGCCTGGTGCGTCCTTGGCCATCGCCGTCGGGGGCCGACAGGTCTACACCCAAACTTATGGCGTGAAGCACAGCACGCTGGGTGGCACGATCAACCCAGACACGTACTTCCGCGTCAACTCCACCACCAAGATGATGACCGCTGCCGCGGTGATGCATGCGGCCGAGCGCGGATACCTCGATCTGAACGCACCGATCACCGAGTACCTACCGGAACTCGAGCTGCGCGCACCCTGGGCGGCCAGTGAGCTAACGCTCCACGGCCTCTTGAGCAGCAGTGACGGCCTGCCGGGCAACTACGTCGACCTCGACCGCACTCCCCCTTCGCGGCCCCCGGACGACACAAGCCTGCTCGACTGGATCCCGACGCTCGGCAACATGCACCTCTTCGCACCGCCCGGCAGCTTCTTCAACTACTCCAGCGCCAGCTTCAGCCTGGCCGCGGCGGCCTTGGAGCGCGCGACCGGTGGCAGCTACCCCGAGCTCGTAACCGAGAACCTCTGGCGGCCGGCCGGCATGACGCGCATGACCATGGACCCGGAAGTGGTCATCGCCGACGGCGACTACGCCACCGGGCACCACGCCGGGCGGCATTGGGACCTTCATGAGTACCAGGGCGCGTTCGACGCGCCGGCTGGCGGCTCCTACGGCACGCCGAGCGAGCTCCTGAAGTGGGCCGGGATGCTGGCAGAGGAAGGCCGCGGAGTGCTGGCGCCCGATTCGGTTGAAGCCATGACGACCGCCCACATCCCGGTCGCCAACGTGCCGATCACCAACTACGCCGGCTATGGATACGGCATCTTCGTCGAGGACTTCAGGCGGGGCGGTTCGAGTGAGCGAGTCCGTGTCCTCTATCACCCAGGCAACGGACGCGGCTTCTCGACGGAGCTCTTCTGGGTGCCCGAGACCGGGTTTTCCGTGGCCATCCTCGCCAACACGGTCGCTGGCCTGAACCAGTCGGCACTGTGCGCGCTACGCGAGATCGAGGGATTGACGCGCCTGCCGGTCGACCGCAGCCCACTTACCATGCCGGAGCTGGCGCGCCTCACCGGTACCTACGCCATGGTCGATACCTGGGGCAACGACTGGACGGCGCGGGTCTGGCAACACTGGGATGGCAGCCTGCGCATCGTCTACAGCGATTGGTCGATCCTGCCCACTGTCGATGAGCTGGTGCCAGAGGCGGTCATGAGTCACCGCTACGGCCAGCGATTCCGCTACGATGCTTACGGCTCGGACGACGCCCTCTTTGTCGACGCGGAGCCAGGCGACCCGCATCCGCGCTGGATGGAGCACCTGTCGGTCGTTGGCCAGCGCGCGGGCGAGCTGCCGGCCAAGGTGGAGCTCGAAGGCGGCAGTTGCACCGAGGTCGCGCTCGTTCCAGATCAGACGGGCCCGGGAAGCCGGCTGCAGGCCCACGGTGTGCTTCCCGTCTACTCCGAGAAGGGACTGCCAGCTCGGCAGGACGAGGCCTCGCGGCCGGACTCTTCGAGCTTCAAGATCGGCTTCGAAGCCGAGGCCGAGGTCGTCTACCTCTTCACGTATCACTGGTCGCAGGCCGACGACGACGTCGACATGTATCTCCTGCACGACGCCAACGGCGACGGACGGTTCGACTACCCGGACGAGCTCGTCGAGGCCAAGACGGGGCCCGGTGCCCAGGGGTTCTTCGGGCGCACCCCGATGCCGGCCGGAGCGTACCAGCTGTGGATGCACGGCCGGCAGGTTCGGGGAGAGGACAGCACCTTCGATCTCGACCTCGCCGTGGCCGCAGGCGATGCGCTCGAGCTACGCAATGTGCCCGAGATGCTTCAGGCAGACGTTCGACACGAAGTCGAGCTCTGCGCAGACCTGCTCTACTCGGAAGAGCCGCAGTTGGGTCTGCTCACCCTCGAGCTGGCTGATGGTAAACGGGTGGCACGCGTTCCGGTGAGGGTACTGCCCAATGCCTCGCGGCCTCCGACGACGTTGTATCTCCCGTCCCTCAACCCGGGCCGATAGGCAAGGCGGAGCCCAACCGTGAGTTCGCGTTCGAATTCGCTGCGCCGCGGCGTTCGAGCCGTGACGGCGGCAGCACAGTTGAAGCGCCGGGGATGGACGATGCTGACGGCATGCGGGCTGACGCTCGGCACGCTCGTAGCCTCCGCTCCGCCAGGGCTTGCCCGCCCCCTCGTGCAGACCGTGCAACTGGCCGTGCAGGTGGACGGCAACCTCGGCCCCGTGGTGATGCGTCATGGCTTCCTGCACGGCCTCGACGGCACTGCCGGCTACGACGCGGACAAAGTGGCGCTGCTACGGCCGCGACATTGGCGTCTCGGCAAGTACGCCAGCTATGCCTTCGCGAGTCGCTACGACGTGGCGATCACCTATGGGCTCTCCGGGCCCTTCGCCTGGAGCCGAGGTGGCTTCCCCGAGGTCTCACCATGGGAGGATTGGGCGGCGTGGGAGGACTTCGTGCGGCTGCGGATCGCGGAGCTGAACGCGTCCTTTCCCGAGCATCTTCCTGTGTATTACGACATCTGGAACGAGGGCGACCATGCCTACTTCTGGCATGGCACGGACGAGCAGCTGCTCGAGCTCTTCGCGCGCACTGCAGCTATCGTGCGTGCGAACGCTCCCGAGGCGAAGCTCGTGGGGCCGAGCGCGTCCTGGTACCGCCCCGGCCGAGCTGGCGTGGCGGACGTGCCCGCCTTCCTTGCCGCGCTCGGCACTCGTTGGGGGGTGCGTCTGGATGCAGTGTCCTGGCACGAGAATCACACCGCCACACCAAACGTCATCGTCGACAACGCCCGCCGCATCCGGCGCGACTTGCAGGCCCACTTCGGGGACGCCTACCGGCCTGAGCTGCACGTCAACGAGATGATGGGCACCGAGGTGCACAGCCAGCCGGGCTGGAACGTAGGCTACCTCTACTATCTCGAGCAGGCCGAGGTCGATGCCTCGATGCGCGCCTGCTGGAGCGTCTACGAGGTGGACGCGGACAGGGAGCAGGTGCGTCGCTACAGTGACTGCTGGGCTGGGCTCAACGGCATGTTCCTGGCGGATGGTCGCACCGAGCAGCCGGCTTATTGGGTGGTTCGCGCCTATGCCGAGACGGAGGGCGAGATCCGGCTTCCCGTGACGCCCGGGCGCCACACCACGACCGCGCTGGCCAGCCGCGACGACGCCAACCGTCGCGTGCGCCTGGTCGTCGGTAGGCATGGCGGCGTAGGGCGGGCAGATGTGGCGCTGCGGCTGGATGGGTGGCCATGGGAAGGTGCGATCCTGGCTTCCGCAGCACGGATCCCGACCTACCCAGGCTTCACAGGCAATCCCTCACAGGCCGTCGGTCTACCGGAGGGCCCCCTACCCGTCTTCGAGCGCCGCCTGAGGCGCACCGAGGGCACACTGCGGCTGACGTTGCCCTCGGTGGGCGAGGGCGAAGCGTGGATCGTCGACCTGCGGCCCGCACCCCGGCTATGGTTGCCGCGCGTGCTGCGCAAGATGCGCTGAGCGCAGCGCTCTGAAGTTCGTTGCGCGAGCGTCGTTGGTGTCCCTCTCACGGATCCACTAGGGTCAGAACTAGGGTCAAGCGCCAATTCTCTGCTATCCCGAGGTCCTCAAAGACCCTGAAAAGCCCGTAAAATCAAGTACCCCCCGGGGACTCGAACCCCGAACCAACGGATTCAAAGTTCCGAGGAGGGGTGTCCAGGGTTGTCCCGCTGGGTCCCAGAATCCAGTGCTGACGCGGCTCTTCTTCCTCCCTCGTCCCAGGGTGTCCCACTGAGTTCGCCGCAAGAGGTGCCAAAAAGGGTGCCATGGCACCCATGGATTTCTCAGTGCGATACACGTGCTGTAGAACCGTCGGTGAAGACCAGCAGCGGGTCGCCCGGACCGTGGTGTGGGAAGAAGCTGGCCGGGTTTCCAGGGGGTGCCGCCGAGGTTCACGAAGTGCGGACTCGCGGGCCTTCGTCGTCCAGGCAGCCCAGGGAGTGTTACTGACTTCCAGCCCGGTTACTGATCGGGTTGCTGATCGAGCAGGCCGACGCTGAGGGATGCCACGTCGGGCCGCGACCCCTTGCTTCGCGCCGCCCTGCGCCAGGCCAGCAGCAGGTTCCCGAAGCTCCAGACCTGAGGGTAGAGGGTGCGGAAGGTCTTCATGCTCGGCTTCTCCTCACGACGGGTGTGCGGCAGCCGGGTCGGATTCTCACCAGCCGCGTTTAACGCCGCCGCGTCACGGCGGCGTGCCGAAGCAGCGGACGACACGACGAACGGAAGGAATCAGGACGTCAGAAATCCAGGAATCAGAAGCTCAGGAGCCAGAACCGGGGGGAGACCAGGGAGCCGCTACGCTACACCGCCACCCGCACACCGTGGCTGCTGTGGCGGGCGTCCGGATGAGCGCTGTCGCGGTTGGGCGCCAGGGCTTGGGGTCGATCGCCGTTCCACGCCCCGCCCCGCGGCACCCGCCGCTTGTCTGCCGGCGCCTCAGCCTCCTCCCGGCCGTCGTCGGCATCGTAGGGGTAGGGGTATTCGATGGCGTCAAGATCCTTCCCGAAGGCACTGGAGGTCCATTCGATCACGTTGCCGGTCAGGTCGGCTGCCCCCTCCGGAGTGTCGCCATCCGGGAACACCCCGACCGGTGTCGGTTGCCGGATGTGCGTCTCGGCCGTGTTGCCACGCAAGCGTTCGAAGGTGTCGCCATAGGCGTAGGCTCGGCCCGCCGCGCCCCGCGCCGCAGCTTCCCACTCCACCTCCGTAGGCAGCCGCACGTCCAATCCGGTCACGCTGCTGAGCCACGCGCAATACGCCCTCGCCTCGTACCAACATACGCCCACCACCGGCTGGGTCGGATGGTTGAACCGCGCATCGCGCCAGAAGCGAGGCTCCGTCTCGTGCTTCGCCTGCCAGAAGGCGTCGAGCGCCTCCTCGAATGCCCTGTCATCGAGCGCGTTCCAGGCCCTTGCCCGCTCCATCGTCTCGTCGCTTGGGAACCGGCCTTCTTCGGCGAACTTGTCGAATAGACCAGGGTCGGCCAGGAAGCGCTTGCGCCACAGCCGGTTGTTGGCCTTCGCCGCCTCGTTGGCCAGCTCGCCACGCCGCCACGCCCGGCCCGCTTCCGTGTCCCACCACCGCTCGTCCTCGTAGCCGCCGGCGGCCATGAAGCAGGCCCACTCCGCGTTGGTCACCGGAAAGCGCCCGATCCGGAAGGCCTCGATCTGGATCTCGTGACGCGGCATATGAGCCTTCGTCGTGCCGCTCGCGCCCGTCCACGACCATTCGATCGGCTCATCGTCACCGATCGGGTACCGTCCCGCCGGGATCTCGACCAGCGGCGGCAGCAGGTACGGCCCATGCGGACCCTCACGGCGCTCGAAGCGCGGGTCGCCCAGGTCGCCGAGCGCTTGGCCGCAGGCGATCCGGTGCCTCAGGTCGGCCTCGACGTCTGTCGTGCGCTCGATCAGCGCCGCGCGCAGCTCGCCCAGCAGGCCGGGCGGCACGCGCGGCCTCACCTCGGGCTGGGCCGCACAGCGTGCCGCCAGGACCAGGTTCGTCTCGGACAGCGCCCGCAGGAAGCCCGCCAGCTCCGGCGCCATCGCCGCCGCCAGCAGCGCCGTCTCCTCCCAGCCTGTCTGCGGCAGCCCCGGCAGCGGATCCGCCGGGTCAAGCCCGTCGATCACCTCGTCCACCGTGGGGCGGATCGCCGCCGCCCGCCACTCCGAGCGCACCAGCTCCGGGTCGAAGGCCCGCGCCAGCTCCCGGCCCGCGAAGTACTCCTGCACCAGCTGGTGCACGTACATCACCTCGTCCGCCGCCGGATCCTCGTCCAATACGCTCAGGGCCACCCCGGCCCGCACGATGTCCTCGTCGCGCTCGTCATCCAGCAGGTCGAGCGCCTCGTCGTAGTCCACCCTCACCTGGGACAGCTCGCCGTCGGATCGCGCCGCCTGCATGCCATAGGCCAGGCTCGCCAGCTTCGGGATCAGCGGACCCCGCTCGGGCAGCTCGTAGGGCGTCTTCCACTGCCAATGCGTGATCCGCCGGATGTCGCGGCTCGAGACGAGCACGTCCGGCGCGAAGAGCGAATTCTCCTGCTCCACCTCGCGCCGGAAGCACTGCCTCACGAAGCCGGTGAAGAGACCCGCCCGACCTTTCGGCATCTCGCCGGTGGCCTCCACCTGCTCGGTCAAGAGCTTGAGGAAGTAGGGGCTGCGCAGCACTTCCAGTTGCCGCGAGCCCGAGAGCCGGGCCCACAGATCGCGCCAGTGCAGTGGGCTGTAGACCTGCAGGAACTCGCGCACCCGCTCGTCCGACATCGGCTCGATGCGCACCTGCGGCACCCGCAGGCTCTGCGTCGAGAGCGGCTGGCTGTAGTCGAGGTTGCGGCAGCTGAAGACCACCCGGTTGCCGGGCATGTCGCTCGTGAGGCGCAGCAGCCAATCCTTCCACAGCCCCACCGCCTCCCGGTACGCGACCTCGTTGGGCAAGGGCATCTCGTTGAGCGCGTCGAGCAAGAGCACCATGCGCCCGTCGGCGAGCAGGTCGTGCAGGCTGGGCAGGTCCGGGTAGCGCGCGGCCCACCGATCGGCCAGCCACTCCCCCGGCGGCGGCGCGGACTCGCCCAGACGTGCCGGCCGGTAGTGGTTCAGCTGCACGAAGAAGGTGATCGGCGCCTCGGGCGTCGGGCCCGATCCGTTGCCGCTCCCTCCCTCCGCCAGCGCACGGATCGCCGTGTCCAGCTCGTAGCGCCGCAGCAGCGTCGACTTGCCCGCGCCGGGCGGCCCGAGCACGACCAGCGCCGGATCGGTCACCTCGGCCAGGAGCGCGCCCAGGTCGTCGTAGCGCTCTTCCTGCGCCGCCCAGCGCCCGGCCTCGTTCTGCTCGCCCTTGTCGACCAGGAGCTCGAGGGCCACGAAGCGGCCGTCCACCCGGTAGCGCGGCTGGCTCCATTCGGCGATGCGGCCGAGCCGGTAGGCGTCGAGATCCGCCGGCCGATGCTCGATGATCTGCTGGACCTGGGCTGGCGAGAGCGTCGCGCCGGCGGTCTCGTCGAGCACGACGGCGCGCAGCGCCTCCAGCGACTCCGGCAGGCTGCGCGCCTCGGCCGATGCGTCGATGACGATGCGGTCGCCGACGTGCAGGCGCTCGGTGGTGACCAGCGGCGTCGTGACGTCGGGCAGGTCCGGCGCGACGACCTGGTAGATGTGCTCGGAGTGTGTCAGGTCCTTGAGGCGGTGCTCGCCGAGGTCGCGCAGGCTCACGCCATCGGCGAGCCGGTCGCGCAGCAGCTGCTGCGTGGCGAGCGAGACGAGGACCTGGCCGCCGTGGCCGACGGCCTGCAGGCGCGCGCAGCGGTTGAGCGGCGGGCCGAAGTAGTCGCCGTCGCGCTCTTCGGCGGCGCCGGTGTGCAGGCCCATGCGCACGGTGAGCGGCGCGAAGTCGGCATTGCCCGAGGCGAAGGCGGACCAGTCCTCGGCCGCTAGTGCCCGTTGGGCGTCGAGCGCGGCAGCCAGGCCGGCCGGTGCCGTCGGGAAGGCCGCGCAGAAGGCGTCTCCGACCGTCTTGAAGACCTGGCCTGCGTGGGCCTCGACCGCCTGGCGCATCAGGGCGTCGTGGTGCTCCAGGGCGGCGCGCATCGCGTCAGGATGCTCATCCCAGCGCTGGGTCGAGCCCTCGATGTCGGTGAACAGGAAGGTGACGGTGCCGGTGGGGAGTGCGCTCATGCGCCGAATGATGCCGCAGTCTCCATGGCAGGGCCATCAAGGGACGGGCAACGAGAAAAGCCCGCCGTAGCGGGCTTCTCGGGAGATACCCCCCCGGGGACTCGAACCCCGAACCAACGGATTAAAAGTCCGCTGCTCTACCATTGAGCTAGGGGGGTGGGAGGACCGTCATCCGGGCCATTATAGCCCGCCTGCCCCTCGCACGACACCCAACGCGCCAGCATCGACCGGCACCGGCCGCCAGCCGAAGCGCGCCACCCGGCCCACCCGCTCGAGTTCAGCGGTCGACACCTTCGAAACGCGGAGTGGCACCCCGATCGCACCGCGCCGCCCGGCCTCACGGCTTTGTTGACCCCTGCGCCAGGCGGCCTATCCTGATCGCCTCGCCTATCGCGCAGACCCGGCGAACGGCCAGCTGCGCCCAGCAAGGAGCAGCCACGATGTCTCTTCGGCTCGGCGATACCGCCCCCGATTTCACCGCCGCGACGACGCAGGGTGAGATCCACTTCCACGACTGGCTCGGCGACAGCTGGGGCGTTCTTTTCAGCCATCCCCGCGACTTCACGCCCGTCTGCACCACCGAGCTCGGCTACGTGGCGCGCATCCTGCCCGAGTTCGTGAAGCGCAACGTCAAGGTCATCGGCCTCTCGGTCGATCCGGTCGCCTCGCACATCACCTGGGAAGAGGACATCGCCGAGACCCAGGGCACCCCGGTCACCTTCCCGATGATCGGAGACGCCGACCGCAAGGTCGCCGGCCTCTACGACATGATCCACCCCGCTGCCGACGACACCGCCACCGTCCGCTCGGTCTTCGTCATCGGCCCCGACAAGAAGCTCAAGCTCTCGCTGACCTACCCCGCCTCGACCGGGCGCAACTTCGACGAGATCCTGCGCGTGATCGACTCGCTGCAGCTGACCGCCTACCACAAGGTCGCCACGCCCGCCAACTGGAAGGACGGTGACGACGTCATCATCGTGCCATCCCTGTCCGACGAGGACGCCAAGGCACTCTTCCCGAAGGGCTGGGACCCCGTCAAGCCTTACCTGCGGGTAACCCCTCAACCGAACAGGTAGGCCTGACGCCCGCCGCCCGCCCGATCCCGGACCCAGTGGGCCGAGCTCGGGCGGACGGCGGCGGGACCCCGATTCCTGGTGTACACTGGGCCCATGCCTCCAACCTCTGCCGGCCCCGAGCGCCTCCCGCGCCTCCTTCTGCCCGGCCGCCAGCGCTTCCTCCGTCCCCCGCTCCTGGCCCTCTGTGCCCTCGGCCTGGCCACCGGTCTCCTGGCCGGCCTCGCCGCCCCGCCCCTGCGCGCCGCCGTCAGCGAGTGCGACGCCCCGCGGTCCGAATGGCTGATGTGCGAGGACTTCGAGGACGGCGGCCTGGGCTGGCCGGCCTGGTTCGCCGCCTCGCCCTTCACCGAGTGCAACGGCTGCCGCGCCGACGGCAGCAACGACCCCGACCGCATCCAGCTCACCAATGCCCCCGGCGCCGCCTTCAGCGGCGACTGGGCCGTCCACATGCCGGCCGCCGCGGCCGCCGGCTACCAGGGCGCCTCGCTCACCTATCGCTCCTGCCAGGGCCCCAAGCGCGCCGGCTGCAATCTGGTCGGCTACGAGACGCTGCACTTCCGCACCCGCGTCCGCCTGGACGAGACGCACCAGTACGTGCACCACTTCCTCGAGCTCGGCGGCACCCGGCCCGATCGCTACTGGGACTCCGACGGCAATGCCGGCTGCCGGCCCGACGGCCTTCGCTGGGCCGGGACCACCCTCGACTTCGACCGCGACCACGCGCTCTTCTTCTACACCTACTTCCCCGACATGCGCTGCGACGCCGGCGGCTACTGCTCGGGCGACTATGCCCGTCGGATCTGCGAAGGTTGCGCCGCCAAGAACATGCCCTGCCGCCAACGCCAGGAATGCTGCTGGGGCAACCTCTTCAAGCCCGAGCCGGCCGTCTTCCTAGCCCCTGGCCAGTGGGTCTGCCTGGAGCTGATGCTGCAGCTCAACACCCCCGGCCAGGCCGACGGCCGCATGGCCTTCTGGATCGACGGCCTCCCGGCCCTCGAGGTCGACGGCATGCGCTGGCGCGACGTCCCCGATCTGCAGCTCAACAAAGCCTGGCTGATGCACTACATTGCCGCCGGCGACGCCGACCAGAGCAACCCGGTCTGGTTCGACGACATGGTCGTCAGCACCGACTACATCGGCTGCGACGGTCCGTCCGCGGCCCCCAGCGACACCCCCGCTCCCACCTCGCCGACCCCGTCCGCACGCTGGTGGAGCTTCCTGCCCTGGCTGCAGCGCCCGCGCTGAGCCGACAGCTCCCGCCCGCTGCGGGGGTCACGCGAGAGCGATCGCCAGCGTCAGTCCTTTCGCCAACGATCCACGCCCCACCCAGGACCCAACCATGCAGCGCTTCACTTTCGCCGTCAGCCTCGGCTGCGCCGTCCTGGTCGGCATCGCTCAGGCGCCCGGCCTCCAGCCGGCTGCGCCCCAACCAGCGCCCGCTCCCGAAGCGATCCAGCAAGACGCCGACTTCGCCGCCGTCGACGCCTGCCTGCAGCAGGAGATGCGCGACAAGGGCATCCCCGGCGCCTCGATGGCCATCGCCATCGACGGCCAGCTGGCGCATGCCAGCGCCTTCGGGGTCCGTCGCGCCGGCGCGCCTGAGCGGGTCGACACCGCGACCATCTTCCGCATCAACTCCAGCACCAAGATGATGGCCGCCGCCGCCGTCATGCGCGAGGTCGAGGCCGGTCGCCTCGACCTGCACGCACCCCTCACCGACGTCATCCCCGAGCTGGCCCTGAAGCCGCCCTGGCAAGCCAGCAGCCTCACCCTGCACGATCTCCTGTCCAATGCCGGCGGCCTGCCCGACCCCTACCTCGACTTCTCCCAGATGCCCCAGCGCTACGTCATGCCCGAAGCAGACGTCGACCTCGGCGCTTGGGCGCGCGGCCTGGCCAACATGCACCTCTATGCCCCGCCCGGCAGCTTCTGGAACTACTCCAGCCCCAACTTCTCGCTGGCCGGTCTGGCGGTCGAACGAGCTAGCGGCCAGCGCTTCGAGGACTACGTCACCGAGCAGCTCTGGCGGCCGGCGGGCATGACCGTCACCACCTTCGACCCCGAGGCGGTCGTCGCCTCCGGCAACTACGCCGTCGGCCACGTCAACGGCCAGTTCTGGGGCGAGCCAGGCGACCACCAGCGCCGCTACGCCGCGCCGGGTGGCGGCGCCTACTCCACACCCAGCGAGCTGATCGTCTGGGCCCAGCAGCTGCTCGCGCAGGGCGGCGCGATCCTGACCCCCGAGTCCGTGCGCGCCATGACCCGCCCCTACGTCAAGGCCGAGGTCCTCCCCTGGGCGCCCCGCTCGAGCTACGGCTATGGCATCTTCATCGACGACTTCCGCCGCATCGACGACTCCAGCCACGTCATCCAGGTCATGCGCCACCCCGGCAACGGCCGCGGCTACGGCACCGAGCTGGTCTGGGTGCCCGAGCTGGGCTTCGCCGTCGTCACCCTGATCAACAACCACGCGACCCTGCAGCGCACCGTCGACTGCGCCCTGCGCGAGCTGGCCGGCCTCGAGCCCAAGCCCATCCCCGGCCTCCGCACGCCCCCCACCGCCTATGCCCGCTACGCCGGCAGCTACGCCGTCCAGGACGTCTACGGCGCGCGTTGGACCGCCAAGGTCTCGCAGGTGGGTGGCCAGCTGCGGATCGACTACCCCGACTGGACCCTGGCGCCCTCCATCGCCGCCGCCTACCCCACGAGCGCGGCCATGGAACCGCTCTACCTCGACAGCTTCCGCTACCGCTTCGGCGGCGACCAGACGATCACCTTCGAGCCCGGCGGCGACGACGCCCGGCACGCCGGCTGGCTGACCAACCGATACTTCGTCGGCCAACGCGTCGGCGACCTGCCCGCGCGCCTCGACCTCGAAGACAGTGCCTGCGCCGCCCTGGACTTCGCGCCCGGCCTGGACGCGCCCACCTTCAGGGCCCATGCCTACGGCCTGGCCGCCCCGCGCATCTGGAAGGACGCGCCCATCGCGCAGGACGACCCGGAGGACCCCGCTTCGAGCCAGGTCAAGATCGACTTCGACCTGGACGGCCCGCTGGGCTACCTGAATGCCTGGCTCTTCGAAGCCGCCGGCGACAACCTCGAGCTCTACCTGATGCAGGATCAAGACGGCGACGGCCGATTCGCCTGGCCCGAGGAGATCGTCCAGCGCCTGACCAGCCCGGCCGCCCAGGGCTTGTTCGTGCCCGCCCGCGAGACGCCCGGCGCCTACCAGCTCTGGGTCCACGGCGAGCAGGTCGGCGCCGCCGGCAGCCGCTTCGATCTCGAGCTGGTCGTCGCCAGCGGCCGGGCGCTGCGGCTGCAGGGCCTGCCCGAGCAGCTGATGGCCGGCCAGCCGGCCCGCTTCGAGGTCTGCGCCGATCCGGAGGCCCTCCCGGCCCCGCTCGACGCCGTGGCCGATGCCGGCCGCGTCGGCATCGTCGAGCTGGACTTCGGCCGTCCGGGCGCAATCGCGCGCGTGCCGGTATACTGGACGCCCGGTGAGGCAGCCGCGCCGCCGCAACCGACGCTCCATCTACCCCGGCTCCTGACCGGACGCTGAGCCCCCGCCCGCCGCGCGATCGGCGAGTCCCCCCGGCCATCCCGCAGCCCGCCCCATCGGAGCCACGAGACCCGCCATGCCTACCCTGCCCGTCTTCCGCCTCCATCCCGCCGATCCCGCCGCGGTCGCCCCGTACCGCCGCCCGCTCACGATCCGGCTTGCCGTTCTCGCCCTGCTCCTCGCGAGCGGCCTCGCCAGCCGCGGCCGTACCCTGCCGTCGGCCTTGGCCCAGAGCGACCCGGCCGAACGGGTGACCGCCTGCGTCACTTCGGAGATGGCCAGCAAGGGCATCCACGGCGCCCAGCTGGCGGTCATGCGCGACGGCGAGATGATCTACGAGCAGGCCTTTGGCCGCAAGCACCGCGACCGGCCCGATCCGGTCGACCGGCACACCCAGTTCCGCATCGGATCGACCACCAAGACCCTGACCGCCTTCGCCCTGATGCAGCTGGTGGACGCCGGCCAGCTCGACCTCGACGCGCCCATGACCCGCTACCTGACCGACTTCCGCCTGGCCGAGCCGGGCCAGGCCGAGGCCATCACCGTCCGCCACCTGCTCAGCCACGCCAGCGGCCTGCACGACACCTCGGCCTTCGACGAGCGCGACCTCTTCGGGCCGACCGATCCCGGCGCCATGCGACGCTGGGTGGATGCGCAGAAAGGCCAGCAGCCCTATGCGCCGCCGGGCCGCTTCTGGAACTACTCCAGCGCCAACTACATGTACGCCGGCCAGATCCTCGAGCGCATCACCGGCCAGACCTTCCAGGACTACCTGGACCAGCAGGTCTTCGCGCCGGCCGGCATGGCCGACACCACGATGCACGCCGAGCAGGCCGTGGCCCGCGGAGACTTCGCCTACGGTCACTACAACAACCCATTCTCGGGCAAGCTCGAGATCTACCGCCTGGACGAGGCCGACAACTGGGCTCGCCACCCTACCGGCTACGCCAACGCGACCGCCGGCGACCTGGTCCGCTTCGCCAGCCTGATGATGGCCGGCGGCGGCGAGCTGCTGTCGCGCGCGTCGGTGGCCGAGATGGCGTCCAGGCAGCGCTTCCGCGACCTGCGCATCGACCAGTACTACGGCCTGGGCACCTTCGTCGAGTTCTTCCAGGGCAACGAGATGGTGCACCACGACGGCGGCGCCTGGGGCTGGACCGCCACCCTGAAGTGGATCCCCGAGGCCGGCGTGGCCGTGGCCACCACCGGCAACATCGGCGGCGGTTCGCTCTCCAGCGCCACGAGCTGCGCCCTCGCGGCCTACGTCAGGCAGGGCCAGGGCGGTGTCAGCAACCCCTGCCGGCTGGACCCGGCCCGCTGGAACGACTTCGTCGGCTTCTACCGAGGCAGCGTGAACAACGGCACGGCCTGGAGCTTCGAGGTCAGCCGGCCGATCGCGGACGGCAACCTGCAGCTGCGTCTGATCCGTGAGGGCCAGGCCGACAGTCGCTTCGAGCTGACCCAGGACTGCGGCCTATGGGTCGGCAGCGGCCCCGGCACCTTCAACGCCGGCGGCCTGGGCCAGATCACCTTCATCGAGGACCCGGTCGAGCCGGGCCAGGTCTGGATCCGCAACCGCTTCTTCGTCGCCGGCATGCGTCGGGGTAGCGCGCCGACGACCACGCCTGCACCCAGCCCGAGGCCGACCGAGCCCCCGACCGCCCGGCCCAGCGCCGCGCCCACCGGGCTTCCGACCCCGGCGCCGCTCTACCTACCGTTTCTGCGCCGCGCCGGCTGAACCTCGCGCCATCCGCCGCGGCAGCAACGCCTTCCGCCTCCGCCACCACCGCCCGCCCCCCGCGACCACCAACCCGTCGCGGCCTCAGCGCTTGCCATCCCCGCGTCGATGCCGGGTTACCCCGAGCAGGAGCCCCCCTTGAACGCCAACGTCGCTGCCCGCCGCTTCCGCCCCGCCATCGCCACCGCCGCGCTCTTGACGCTGGCGATGGCAGCCGGCGTACCGACCGGCCGCGCCGCGCCGACCATCGTCGGCGGCGAGGTCTCCGCGCCCGGGCAATGGCCCTGGCAGGCGGCCCTGCTGACGGCCGGCGAGCCCGACAGCTTCGACGCGCAGTTCTGCGGCGGGACCCTGATCGACCCCGAATGGGTCCTGACGGCCGCCCACTGCGTCGAGGGCAGCGGCACCGACGGCGTGATGCCGGCCGCCGACCTGGAGATCGGGCTGGGCATGCAGGACCTCTCGGCCGACGACGGCTACCGCGCCGCCGTGGCCCAGATCGTGGTGCATCCCGACTACTGGGACGCCGACCCGGAGACCGCCGTGGGCGACCTGGCCCTGGTGCGTCTGGCCGAGGCCCAGCCCGAGACCGCGCGCGTGCGCTCCCTGGCGCGGATCGACGATTCCGCCGACCCGGCCATCCAGCCCGGCGAGGTGGCGCTGACCTCCGGCTGGGGCGACACCGGCGACGGTCCCTCGGCCCAGCTGCGCCATGTCGCGATCCCCATCGTCGATCCGAGCCTCTGCGACAGCGCCGGCGAGGCCGTCTGCGCCGGCAGCCTCGGCCACGACTCCTGCTACGGCGACAGCGGCGGCCCGCTGATGGTCCAGGGCCCCGGCGGCGCCTGGCGCCACGCCGGCCTGGTCAGCGCCGGCACCACCGAGGTCTGCGGCGGCGCGGACAACTACACCCTCTACACCTCCAGCGCCTTCTACGCCGATTGGATCGACGGCGTCATGGCCGACACCGGCCCGCAGCTCGAGCTTTGGGCCGACGGGCCGATCTCGGTCCCGGCCGGCGCCCGCTTCGACTACCGGCTCTCCGTGCGCAACACCGGCCGCGAACCGGCCACCGGGCTGGGCCTGCGCAACGGCCTGCCAGCCGGCCTGCGCTTCGTGGAGGCCGCCGAGGGCGGCCGCTTCGCCGACGGCTCGGTGACCTGGCAGGACCTCGCGCTCGCACCGGGCGCCACCCGCGCGCTGAGCTACCGCGTGCAGCTCGATCCGGCGGCGGGGCGGGACGCCCGCGTGCCGGCGGCTTCGGGCGGCCCGCGGACGCCGAGCCGGATCGCGGGTCCGCCCGCGCGCCCCTTCACGAGCCCGCGCGGCGAGCAGCCGGCCGTCGTCGGCGGCGACGACGCCGCCATCGGCGACCACCCCTGGCTGGCGGCGGTCATCGACGACCGGGCCGGCGACGACTTCCAGGGCCAGGTCTGCGGCGGCGCCCTGATCGAGCCCGACTGGGTCCTGACGGCGGCCAGCTGCCTGCGCGATCCCTTCTCGGGCGGCCTGCGCGACCTCGAGCAGACCGACCTGGTCGTCAAGCTCGGTCTGGCCGACCTCTCGGGCCGCGGCGGCCAGCGCATCCCCGTGGCGCGGGCCTTCATCCGCGCCCGCTGGCTGGTCGACGCGGCGCCCGGCGACGACCTGGCCCTGCTGCAGCTGCGGACTCCGGCCCGCATCAACGCCGTCGTGCAGACGATCGGGCTGGCCGGCGCTGGCGGTGCGTCCGAGCCGGACCTGGCGGGCGCCAGCGCCGACTTCGCCGGCTGGGGCGACACCAGCGGCGACGGCGACTACCCGAGCAGCCTGCAGGCGGTGCGCCTGCCGCTGCTGGACGGCGTGGCCTGCGCCGACCACGCCGACCCGGGATCGACGCTCTGCGCCGGCCGAGCCGCCGGCGGGCGGGCGGCATGCGACTACGACGAGGGCGGTCCGCTGGTCCTGCGTCCGGCCGGCGCGGCCCCGCTGCTGCTGGGCGTCTTCGCTCGCAACGCCGGCGAGGGCTGCGGCCAACCCGGCAACCCGAGCCTCTTCGCCCGGGCCGCCGCCGGCGCCGCCTGGCTGGAAGCCAAGCGCCAGCCGGGCGCCCTGCCCGACCCGATCCTGGTCAACGACGACCTGGAAGCCTGGGCCGAGGGCCTGGCGCCGGCGGTCTGGGACGGCAGCGTGGTGACGGTCGTGCTCGACGGGGAGGTCCCGGCCACGCCGACGCCCGGAGCAGCGACGTCGACGCCCGGGCCGAGCGCCAGCCCGCCGGCCTCGCCGACGGCCACCGGCGATCCGGGCCGGGCCACACCGGAGGCCACGCCCGGCGGCGGATCCTCCGGTCGGCTCTTCCTGCCCCGCCTGCTCGCGGGCGGCTGAGCCCGTCCGCGCAACCCCGGGCGTGATGGCGACGTAGGCCGGGGAAAGCCCGAAGCCTTGGAGGCCGCCATGAACCTGGAAAAGCTCGCCTACCTCATCCTGGCCGTCGCGGCCGCCGCCTGGGCCCTGGTGGCCGTCTTCGAGATCGAATGGTCCAGCCAGGAGGGGCTGCTGGTCTTCCTGACCGCGCTCGGCTTCTGCCTGCTGCTGTACAAGGCCCTTCGCGAGCGCCTCGCCAACGCCGAGGACGACCACTACGACCAGACGGTGGACCGGTAACCCAGCCATGAGCATCCGCATCACGACGCAGGACCGCTTCGACGACCACGAGATCGCCCAGACCCTCGGTCTGGTGCGCGGCAACACCATCCGCGCGCGGCACATCGGCAAGGACATCCTGGCCCTGTTCCGCATGCTGGTCGGTGGCGAGATCGGCGAGTACACCAAGATGCTGGGCGAGTCGCGCGAGCAGGCCATCGACCGCATGGTGGCCGAGGCCGAGCAGCTGGGCGCCGACGCCATCGTCTGCATGCGCTTCAGCACCTCGGCGGTGGCCCAGGGCGCGGCCGAGCTGCTGGCCTACGGCACGGCGGTCAAGCTGCGCGACTGAACGCGCCGACCGCCGACGGACCCAAGCGGCCGGGCCACCCTCTCCGGGTGGCCCGGCCTTCGATCTTGCTGGCCCGACCGATCGGGCCGCGGCCCGGGCGGCGGCATGCCGAGCCCGGGATCCCGAGGGGCCGTGGCGGGCCTGCCGGGTGCGGCGAGGCTAGACGCGCTCGGTTGCCCGCGGGCTGGTCTGCGGCCGGGCGCCGCTCTGGCGACGGCGGTTGCCGCCGCCCGGCCGGCTGGATGGAGCGCCGCTCCGCGCGCCGTTGCCATGGCCGTTCTGACGCTGCCCACCGGTCGCGCCGCCGGGCTTGCGCCCGCCGCGGCGTCGCCCACCGGACTTCGACGCCGAGGCGCCGTTGCTCCGCGGCTGGCGCACGGGGCCCTTGGGGGCCTCCAGCGGCTTGCCCTCCGGGCTGAACAGCCGGTCCGGCGCCGGGGCCACGATCTGGACGCCCAGGCCGAGCGCGGCCAGCATGGTCTCGATGTCGGCCAAGGTGTCCTCGAGCACGAAGGTCACCACCACGCCGCTGGCGCCGGCACGCGCCGTGCGGCCCGAGCGGTGCATGTAGGTCTTCTCGTCCTCCGGCGGATCGAAGTGCAGCACGCAGGCCACGTCGTCGACGTGGATGCCGCGGGCCGCCACGTCGGTGGCCACCAGGGCCTTGACGCGGCCGGCGCTGAAGTCGTTCAGGGCCCGGTTGCGCTGGCCCTGGCTGCGCGAGCCGTGGATCGGAGCGGCGCTGACGCCGGCGTTGGCCAGCTGCCGCGCGATGCGATCGGCGCCGCGCCGGGTGCGGCTGAAGACGATCGTCTGGCCGGACGCGCCGATCACGTCGACGGTGGTCCGCAGCCGATCGTGGGCCTCGAGACGCCAGAAGTGGTGCTGGGCCAGGGTGATGTCCGGCTCCAGCTCGCCGACGTGGTGGTAGACCGGGTCGCGCTGGTACTGGCGGGTGAGGACGTCGACGTCGCCGTCCAGGGTGGCCGAGAAGAGCAGGGTCTGCCGATTCGGCGCCGTCTGGTCGAGCAGGCGCCGCACCTCGGGCAGGAAGCCCATGTCGGCCATGCGGTCGGCCTCGTCGAGCACCACGAAGTCGACGTCGCCGAGGCGCACGTCGCCCTGCTTGATCAGGTCGGCCAGGCGGCCCGGACAGGCCACCACGATGTCGACGCCCTTGCGCAGCGCCCGGCGCTGCGGCTCGTAGCCGACGCCGCCGTAGATCGACATGATGCTGCGGCCGCGAGCCCGGGCCAGCGGTTCCAGCTCGCGCTGGATCTGCTCGGCCAACTCGCGGGTCGGCGCCAGCACCAGGGCGCGGGGCGAGCCCGAGCGGCCCTTGCCGACGCCGGCGACCAGCGGGATGCCGAAGGCCAGGGTCTTGCCCGAGCCCGTGGCGGCGCGGCCACAGATGTCCTTGCCGGCCAGGGCATCGGGGATGGTGGTGATCTGGATCTCGAAGGGGTGGGTGAAACCACGCTTTTCCAGCGTGGTCTGGATCTCGGCGGGGATGCCGAGATCGGCGAAACGGGTCTGCATGTAGGGTCCTCGAAACCCGCGGATGCGGGATGGTTTGAAGGCGCACGACTCGGTGTCGCCGCGTCTTGACGGGCGAGGTTCGAGGTGATACGGCGAGGCGGCCTGGCACGCTTGGGGCGTGCTCGTGCGGCGCAGGGGTCGTCGCCAGGGAGCGCAAGATACGCTAGCCTCCACCCGGCGCTGCGACCCGACAAGCATAGCAGGCACCCCAGAAAAGCTCGCATCGCGCATGCGGCCTCGGCTTTGGACCGAATTCGGACGCTCCGGCGGTGCGATGGCGGCTGCTGGACCCATCGAACCCGCGTCGGTCTTCGCCTCGCTGGACCACCATTGCGTCGTTGAAACCCGTCACAGGAGCCCGTCGTGCATCAGCCAACCTTGGATCTCGCCCAGCGCCTCGCCCCCATCGAGGTGCTCGACGTGGAGGGCCGCCCCCACCCGATCGGCACGTTGCTCGCCGGCCGGGCCAGCGTCCTGGTCTTCATCCGGCACTTCGGCTGAATCTTCTGCCGCGAGCAGGTCGCGCAGTTGCGCGACATCGAGCCCGAGCTGCGGCGCCGCGGTGCCCAGCTGATCGTCATCGGCAACGGCAGCCCCGCCCACGCGCGGGCCTTCGCCGCCGAAGCGGCCATCCCCTTCGCGCTGTACGTCGATCCCGAGCGGCTGGCCTACC
The DNA here is from genome assembly GCA_020634625.1 of Caldilineae bacterium. GTDB lineage: Bacteria > Chloroflexota > Anaerolineae > Epilineales > Epilineaceae > JACKBJ01. The sequence goes on from JACKBJ010000012.1 coordinate 55,693, forward strand.
GAGCGGCCGGCACCGGCAAGGGCATCGCGCCGGGCACCTTCAGCGCCAGCCTGCGCGCCATGCGCAAGGGTCACCGCCAGACCGCCACCCGCGGTGACGCGGCCCAGAACGGCGGGGTCTTCGTCTTCGACGCCGAGGGCCGCGAGCGCTACCGCCAGATCAGCCGATTCTCGGGCGACCATGCCGACCCGGCCGAGATCCTCGCCGCGCTGCCCAGGCCCACACCCGCCGCCCGGATGGCGTCCTAGCCCCGCGTCAGCCCGAGTCGGACGGGCCCTGCAGGGTGGCGCGATAGCGGGCCCGTCCGGGCAGGGCCCGCTGCTCGGCGTGGTGCTCCTCGAAGCTGCCCGGCGCCAGGCCCAGCTCGAAGACCGGGATCTCGCGGCGGGCGCGCTCGCCCAGGCGCAGGCCGAAGACCGAGGCGCCGATGCCGGCGCTGACGTAGAGCGCGCCGGGCGCGCGCTCGCCCAGCCGGCAGCCGTAGAGACCGTGCACGTAGCGATGGCCCATCAGACCGGGCAGGGTCAGGTGCTGGGCCTCTTCGAGCATCACGTGCCCGGCATGCGTATGCCCCGACAGCACCAGCGACACGCCGCGATCCCAGAGCTCGTCGGCCAGCTCGCCGATATGCGACAGGCCCAGCGTGGGCAGGTCGGCGCGCAGGCCGCGCGTCGCCGCGCGCGGGTCGGCGTGGCCGGTGGCATCGTCGTCCAGGCCGACCACCTGCAGCCGTCGGCCGTCCAGCTCGACCAGGGTCCAGGCATTGTCCAGCACCTGCACGCCGGCGCGGCGCAGGGTGCGCCGCACCGCCTCGGCGCCATGCCAGTGGTCGTGGTTGCCCAGGACCGCGATCATCGGCGCCTCGATGTCGGCGAGCAGGGCTTCGAGCGTATCCAGGTGACGCAGGCTGCGCGCGATGTAGTCGCCGGTCAGCACCACCAGGTCGGGCGCCTGGGCATTGGTCAGGGCGACTGCGGCCAGCTGCACCGCCTGCGGCGTGACCAGGCCGACGTGCAGGTCGCTGAGCTGCACCACCCGCAAGGGCCTGCGGTCGAGCCGCTCGAGCATCCGGCGGTGGCCGGCGAAGCGGCGCACCGCGATCGCACGCTGCCGGCGGGGCGGCGCCGGCCTGGCTTCGGGTTCCGGCATGCTGGACCTCCGGATCAATGGTGTCATCCGCGCTAAGCATAGTCCCGCCTCGCCCGAGCCGGACGTCCGGACCCCGTCCGTTTCGCTAGCGCTGCGCTAGAACCCGGCGGCGCTGTACTAGAATAGGGGGCGGACCGTCGCGGCCCGGTCCGAGCGGTCTTCGACCCGACCGAGGTGAGCGATGTTCGGTCTCGATAGCAGCGCCTGGACCTGGATCGTGTTCGGCGCCGAGTTGGCCTTGCGCCTGATCCTGGGCTTGCGCGTGCTGATGCGCCGGCTCGATACGGGCGTCACGCTGGGCTGGCTCCTGCTCATCCTGTCGACGCCCTTCGTCGGCGCCGGGCTCTACCTGCTGGTCGGCGAGAGCCGGCTCGGGCGCCGGCGCGCGGCGCGCGAGGCCGAGGTCGAGTCGGCCTACCGGCAGTACCTGGCCATCCATGCCCTGCGCAGCCAGTCGCAGCAGCTGACCCTGCCCCGCGCCGTCGACCGGCTGGCGACCCATGCCGAGGCCATCGGCGGGTTCCCGGCGCTGGGCGGCAACGCCTTCGAGCTGCTCGACGACAGCCTGGAGGTGCTGCGCCGCCTGGCCGAGGACATCGACGCGGCCGAGCAGAGCGTGCACCTGCTGTTCTACATCTGGATGCCGGGCGGAGACGCCGATCGGGTGGTCGAGGCCCTGATTCGCGCCGCGGGCCGCGGCCGGCGCTGCCGCCTGGCCCTGGACGCGGTGGGCAGCCGGCCCTTCCTGGCCAGCCCACAGGCCGCCCGGCTGCGCGAGGCGGGCGTCACCCTGGTCCCGATCCTGCCGGTGGGCCTGCTGCGCCTGCTCTTCGTCCGCGCCGACCACCGCAACCACCGCAAGATCGCGGTCATCGACGGCCGGCTGGCCTACACCGGCAGCATGAACCTGGCCGACCCACGCTACTTCAAGCAGGACTCGGGCCGCTTCGCCCCCTGGGTCGACGCCATGCTGCGCCTCGAGGGCCCGGTGGCCGAGCAGCTGAACCTGCTCTTCCTGCACGACTGGGAGCTCGAGACCGGCTTCGGCCTGGGCCTGGAGGAGCTGCCGGCGCTCTTCGAGGCCACCGGGCTGGTCAGCCCGCTCGACCGGGGCAGGTCGGTGGCGCAGCTCCTGCCCTCCGGCCCGGGCCTGCGCAGCGGCGTGGTCCACGAGCTGCTCCTGGCCCAGATCTACGCCGCCCGCGACGAGATCCTGATCACCACGCCCTACTTCGCGCCCGACAGCAGCCTGACCCTGGCCCTGACCTCGGCCGCCCACCGCGGCGTGCGCTTGCGCATCCTGCTGCCCGAGCAGGTCGACTCGCGCATGGTCGACCTGGCCGGCCGGGCCGCCTTCGACGAGCTGATGGAGGCCGGCGCCGAGATCCACCGCTTCCAAGGCGGCCTGCTGCACACCAAGGCGATCACGGTCGACGGCCGGATCGCGCTCTTCGGCACCGCCAACCTCGACGCGCGCAGCTTCTGGCTGAACTTCGAGCTGATGCTGCAGATCCTCGATACCGAGGTGGCCGGCCAGATCCGTGCCCTGCAGCTGCGCTACCTCAAGCGCGCGCCCCGCCTCGACGCCGAGACCTGGTACCGACGGCGCTTCCGGACCCGCCTGGCCGAGGAGCTGGCGCAGCTCTTCTCGCCCCTGCTCTGAGGCGCGCCCGAAGCCGCGGGACCTCGGCCGCCGCCCGGCGAGCGCGGGCCGCACCGGGCCAGCCGCCGCGCCTCCTATGAAACTCGCCCGCGCCACGAACCGGTTTCGATCCGTGGAGGTGCGCCGAGTTCCGGCGCATGGCGAACTCAGTTGGCCTGGTAGTCCTCGAAGGGCAGCTCGTAGCGCCGGGCGGGGATGCTGCCCAGCTGCGCAGGCCAGCGGCCGGTCAGGTGCCGCATCACGCGGCCGACGTGCACGTGGCTGGTCTCGATGAAGACCCGGTAGCGCAGCTGGGTGCCGGCGATGGCCGTGCCGATCACGTGGATGCCCGGCACCTCGCTCTCCATCGTCTCCGGGTCGACCACCGGCGCGCGCTGCGGGCCGGCCAGCCGGACGCCGGCCAGCTCGAAGATCCTGGGGCTGGCCACGAAGCCGGTGGCCAGCAGGACGAAGTCGGCGGCCTGCTCGATGGGCCGGGCGCCCGCGAGCGGCCGGCCTTCGGCGTCGGTCGGCGCCAGAAGGACCCGGCCCGGCTCGATGGCGATCGGGGCCGTCGCCGGCAGGAAGCCGATCGTGCCGGCGCGCACCTGGGCTTCGAAGTCGGGCAGCAGGTGCGGCTTGACCCGCTGGCCGTCCAGCGCCGCCCGGCGGTAGGACAGGCTCACCCGAGCGCCAGCGCGCCAGGCGCGCAGGGCGGCCTCCACGGCCGAGTTCTTGCCGCCGACCACGAGCAGCCGGGTCCGGAAGTAGTCGTGCGGGTCGCGGAAGTAGTGCGTGACCTGCGGCAGGTCCTCGCCCGGGATGCCCAGCCGGGCCGGGGCGGCCATGTCGCCGGTGGCCAGGACGATCCGGCGGCAGCGCCAGACCCGGCCGCCGCCGGCGATCGGCTCCGTGCGGACCCGGAAACCCCCGCCCTCGGCCAGGCGCTCGATGCCCACGACCGGCTCGTAGACCCGCAGATCCAGGTCGAACTGCTCGACCACCGCCCGCAGGTAGGCCAGGTACTCCTCGCCGGTGATATGGCCCTGGTGGCCGTTCTGGATCGGCACGCCGGCGATGGCCAGCCGCTCGGAGCTGCTGAAGAAGGGCGTGTTGCGCGGCCACCAGGCGATGGTGTGCCCGACCTGCCGGGCCTCGAGCAGCACGGAGGAGACGCCCTCGCGCGCCAGGGCCACCGCCATCTCGACGCCGATCGGGCCGGCCCCGATGACGACGACCTCGCGCTCGCAGCGCGCCTCGCCGGCCTCGGCCACCGCCGGATCCCCGTCCATCGCGCCCTCCTCGGCCCCGCTCGGTCCTACCAGCGCTCGCCCTTGAGCTTCTCCCAGTCCTCGTCCGAGACCAGGCTGACCACGCGCCAGCCCTCGCCGAGCTCGAAGGGCTGGTCCTCGGCCGCCTTGGCCGCCCACTCGCGCAGCATCGGCTCGGGGTCCCAGTCGCCCAGCTGGCTGACGTGCTGGCGCAGCGCGGCGATCTTGCGGTCGAAGACCGGGCTGATGTCGACCACCTGGTCCGAGTGGTTGCTGCCCGGACCGCGGACGAAGACCTTGCGCACCTTGTGGGCCCGCAGGCCCTCGGCCGCCAGCTCCTCGAAGAGGTGCGGCTGGCCGGCGGCCGGGAAGACGGCGTCGATGGCCGCTCCCGATGCGGCCCGGTGGTCGGGGTGGTTGATGTAGCCCTCGTTGACCCAGACCACGGTCGGGTCGCCGGTCAGCACGACCTCCGGCCGGTGCTTGCGGATCTCGCGCACCAGGCGCTTGCGCAGCTCCATCGTGTTCTCGAGCATGCCGTCCGGCTCGCGCAGGAAGACGACCTCGGTCACGCCGACCTCGGCCGCCGCCGCGCGCTGCTCGCGCTCGCGGATGGCCATGGCCTGCTCCTTGGTCATGTCCTTCTCGGCGATGCCGACCTCGCCGCTGGTGCAGAGCACGTAGACCATGCGGCAGCCGGCCTGGACCCAGGCCGCGGCGGTGCCGGCGGTGCCGAACTCGATGTCGTCGGGATGGGCCACGATGGCCATGGCGCTCTCGGGCACGTAGGGCGTCTCGCTCACGCATCACTCCTCTAGGGAATCGGACGGCTTCGGGCTGGCCGCGAGGGCTGATTGTAGCGAAGTCGGCGGGCCCTGGCCGGGTCGGCACCGTGCCGGGCCGGGCCTCCAGGCCGTTGAGCACGCTGCCGCCGCATGCTATGATCGAGCGTTGGAATGCGCCGCCCACCGGGAGAGCCAGGCATGCCCACGCATCGCACGCGCCGCATCGTCGAGATCCTCAAGCAGGAGCTGGTCGAGGCCCGCAAGGAGCTCGAGGACTACCAGGCCCAGGCCGAGCAACCCGACTTCGAGATGGGCGATGCCGAGGGCTACAGCACCTGGCAGGCGGCGGTGGCGCTGCAGGGCCACCTCGAGCAGGAGGTCGAGGAGATCGAGCGCGCGCTCGATCGGGCCGAGCAGGGGCTCTACGGCACCTGCGAAGCCTGTGGCGAAGCCATCGGCGCGGCACGCCTGCACGCCCTGCCCTACACCACGCTCTGCGTGCGCTGCGCCGCCAAGACCGCGTAGTCCGCCGGCCCGTTTCGCGATCGGGCCGCAGGCGACCGAGCCCTCGCCGTCTCGGCCCCGCGGCGGTCCGGACGCAGGCTCAGCCGTCGGCGTGCCCGGCCGCCCGATCGGCCAGGGCCCGCGCGAAGGCCTCGTCGGGCAGCTGCTCCGCCGCCAGCTCGAGCGCGTCGCGCGCCACCGGGTCGCCGGGCTGCGCCGTCCAGCGCGACCATCCGCGCAGCAGGTGGACGATCCCGGACTCGGCCCAGCCGGGCTCCGCCTCGGCATAGGCCAGGGCCGCGTCGGTCGCGGTCTCGATCCGCGCGCGCAGCTCCGACTCCCAGCCCGGCTCCAGGAGCGGCGGCGCCCCGCTCAGCAGGGCCGCCGGGTCCTCGGCGCGCAGCATCGCCAGGACCGCCGCGTAGTCGCCGTAGAAGACGGCATGCAGCAGCCGTCCGGCCGGCGAGACCTCGCGGGTCGCGATCTCGGCCCGCGCCTCGGCCGTCCGGCGGATCCAGCGGGCATGCGCGTCGAGCGTGGGCTCGCCGAAGCCATCGGGGGCCTCGGCCTCGGCGCGGTCCAGGGCCGCCAGCGCGTCCTTCCAGAGCCCGGCCTCGGCCAGCCGCGAGGCCGGCGCGAGCGGCGCGCTGCGCGCGGCCGGCAGGGCGCGCAGCGCCTCGATCGTGCCCACCGGCAGGAAGGCGTCGGCGCCCGCATCCCAGGTCAGGAAACGGAAGGCGGCCTCGGCCACGCCGCAGGCCCGGCAGAAGACGTAGCCGTCGGTCTCGTCCAGCACGAGCTCGGGTCGCCCGTCACCGTCGAGGTCCTCGAGGGTGGTGCTGCCGGGGAAGGCCTCGAGGCGCGCGAAGCGCGGTTGCAGGCGATCCTCCGCGATGTCCAGGAGCAGGAAGGCGCCGCCGTTGGCGCCCCAGCCGCCGCGCAGAACGATCCAAGCCGGCCCGGGCCCGCCGGCCACCGGCCCGACGTCCTGCTCCAGGAAGAAGGGAAAGGCGCCGGCCGGCTCGCCGGGGGCGCTGGCGGCCTCGCCCGTCGGCAGCAGACGCTCGTCGAGGCTCAGCTGGTCCAGCTTGCGCCAGCCCTCGCCCTGGCGCGCGTAGAGCGCCAGGGCATGCGGCATCCCGGCCGGACCGGTGCTCCAGGCCAGGGCGCGCGCCTCGGGCTGGTCCAGGGCCAGCCAGCCGGCCCCGGCGAAGCCGAGGCCATCGGTCTCGTCGCTGGCCAGGGGCAGGCCCAGCAGCGCCGCGTCCGGCGCCGCGTCCGGCGCCAGCGCGAGCGTCTCGGCCAGCGTCGGCGCCGGGGGATCGGGCGGCAGCAGCGCGGCGGACGGGTCCGGCGTCTCGGCCGCCTCCGCTCCCGCGGCGGTCGGCATGCCGCTCGGGCCGGATCCTGCCGACGCCGCGCCCGAGACGGGCGCGGCGTCGATCGCCGTCGCCGTCGTCGAGACCTCGGGCGGCCGGCAGGACAGGACCTGCGGCGCCAGGGCCAGCGCGAGCAGCAGGGCTCGGATCGCGGATCGGCGCGGGCTCGAGAACGGATGCATGCGGGGCTCCTGGAACGGGTCGCGGCGCGGATTGGGCGCGGACGGCATCAGAGGGCGCGCTTCAGGCCGAGGCGTACCGCGTGGCCCTCGATCTCCAGCTCGACGCTGCCCTCGGCGTCCTCGGCCGGTGGGCCGAAGTCCAGCGCCAGGGCCAGGGCCTCGCCGCAGATGAAGTCGCGCCAGTCCCGGGCGGCCTCCAGGACGGCCGGCGGGCCGTCCACCGTCAACGCGATGCGGTCCGAGATGTCCAGGCCCGAGTCCTTGCGCAGGCTCTGCACCTGGCGCAACAGGTCGCGCGCCAGGCCCTCGGCCAGGAGCGCCGAGCTCAGCTCGGTGACCAGGCCGACCACGTAGCCCTCGCCCTCGGCCGTGGCCAGGCCCTCGCGGGCGCTGGCCATGACCTCGATCTCGTCGGGCTCCAGGACCAGGGGCTCGCCGGCCACCTCGAGCGTCACCGGACGGCCGGCGTTCACCGCGGCCGCCACGGCGCCCGCGTCGGCCGCCTCCAGCGCCTGCTTGATGGCCGGCAAGCGCTGGCCATGCTTGGGGCCGAGCTTGGGCAGCACCGGGCGCAGGCTGTAGCTGACCAGCGCGCCCTCCTCGGTCAGCACCTCCAGCGCCTTGACGTTCAGCTCCTCGCGCAGGTGCTCGCCCAGGCGCTCGATCGCCTGCGCCTCCTCCTCGCCGCGCAGCGCCAGCATGGCCTTGGCCAAGGGCTGGCGCAGCTTCAGGTCGGCGGCCGAGCGCGCCGCCCGGCCCAGGGCCGTCAGGCGCAGCACCAGGCCCATCTGCGCCAGCAGCACGGCGTCGTCCGCGTCCGGCGCGGGCGCTTGCGGCCAGCGGCAATGGTGCACGCTCTCCGGCGCCGCGGCGTCCAGGCCGCGCACCAGGTTCTGGTACAGGTCCTCGGCGGTGAATGGCAGCATCGGCGCCAGCAGGCGCGTCAGGGTCACCAGCACCTCGTAGAGCGTGTCCAGGGCGGCCGGGTCGCCCTCCCAGAAGCGGCGGCGCGAGCGCCGCACGTACCAGTTCGAGAGCTCCTCGACGAAGGCCTCGATGGCCTGCGTGGCGCGCAGCCCGTCGAAGTCGGCCATGCGCTCGCCCACCTCGCGCACCGTGGCGTGCAGGCGCAGGTGGATCCAGCGGTCGAGCTGGGCCCCGGCCGGGTCGCCGGCGATCGGGACCGCCGCGCCGGGCGCCGCGTCGTCCCAGGCGGCCGCCGGCGTCCAGCCCTCGGCCAGGTTGGCATACTGCACGAAGAAGCCGTAGACGTTCCAGAGCGGGATCAGGAAGCGCCGGCGCACCTCGCCGCCCGGCCCGTAGCCGAAGTTCAGGTCGACCTCCGGCTTGTGGGCCAGGTACATCCAGCGCATGACGTCGGCGCCCATGGTGTCGGCGCCCTCGTTGAACTCGATGGCGTTGCCCCAGCTCTTGTGCATCTCGCGCCCGTCCTCGGCGTGCAGGGTCGCGAAGCCCAGCACGGTCTTGAAGGGCGCCCGGCCCTCGAGCACGGTGCTCATGGCCAGCAGGCTGTAGAACCAGTTGCGGAACTGGCCCGGGAAGCTCTCGGTGATGAAGTCGGCCGGGAACCACTTCGCCTTGGCCGCTTCGAAGGGCAGGTCGTCCGGCAGGGTCGACAGCGAGACGATGCCGGCGTCGAGCCAGGGGTTGCCCACGTCGGTCGTCCGGGTGGCCGGGCCGCCGCAGGCGGGGCAGGCGATCTTGACCGCGTCGACGTAGGGCCGATGCGGGCTGTGGCCCTCGAAGGTCGACCAGCCGGAGACCGCCCGCGCCGCCAGCTCCTCGCGGCCGCCGACCACGTCGAAGCCGCCGCAGTCCGGGTCGTCGCAGACCCAGATCGGCAGGGCCAGGCCCCAGTAGCGCTTCTTGGAGATCATCCAGTCGTGCATGTTGCGCAGCCAGTCGAGCTCGCGCTCGCGGCCGAAGCTCGGGATCCAGCGCGCGTCGTCGACCACGTCCATCATCTGGTAGCGCAGGCTGGCCGCCTTCTCCTCGGCCGTGACCTGCTCGCGCGGCTTGTCGTAGAGCTCGCCCATGCGGATGAACCACTCGTCGACCAGGCGGAAGACCAGCTCCGACTCGCAACGCCAGCAAACCGGGTAGCGGTGCTTGTAGCCTTCGACCTTGTAGAGCAGGCCCTTGCGCTTGAGCTCGGCCAGGACCTCCTCGGCCACCGACTGGGCCTCGCGGCCCGTCAGCCAGCCGAAGCCGGCCTTGTAGACCCCGTTCTCGTCCAGGGGCGCGATGATCGGCAGGCCCAGCTCCTTGGACAGGCGGAAGTCCTCGGCGCCGCAGCCGGGCGCGATGTGCACCACGCCGGTGCCTTCCTCGGCGCCGACGTCCTCCCAGGCGATGACCCGATGCGCCTCGATGGCGCCGGCCTCGGCCTGGGCAGGCAGCTCGTCGAAGGGGCCCTGGTAGCGCCAGCCGAGCATCTCGGCGCCCTTGAGCTCGCGCAGGACGGTCCAGGCCTCGCCTTCCTTGCCCAGCAGGGCCTTCCTGGCCGCGCCCTTGGCCAGGTAGAGCCGCTGCCCGTCCTGCTCGACCTCGAGGTAGTCCAGCTCGGGCCCGACGGCCGCCGCCACGTTGCTCGACAGGGTCCAGGGCGTGGTGGTCCAGACCAGCAGCGCGGCACCGGGCTGGTCCAGCAGCGGGAAGCGCAGGGTGGGGCTGCGGTGGGTCAGCTCCTGATAGCCCTCGGTGGCGATCTCGTGCTGGCTCAGGCCGGTGCCGCAGCGGGCGCACCAGGGCATGACGTCGGTGCCGCGGTAGAGCCAGCCGCGTTGGTGGCAGGCGGCCAGGAAGCGCCAGATCATGTAGTTGTTGTGGTCGGCGAAGGTGAAGTAGCTGCCCCCCCAGGTCTTGGTACCCAGGGCGCCGATCAGCTGCTCGACGGTGGCCGTGACCTCGCCCGACGGCGTCTCGAGCGTCACCGGCCCCTCCGCGTCGATGTGCTCGGCCAGCCAGCGCAGCTTGGCCGGGTCGTCCCAGTGCATCCACATGCCCAGGCGGATGGACTGCTCGGTCTGCAGCGCCGCGCTCTCGAGCACGCGCTGCTTGCAGTGGCGCACGAACCGCGCCAGGCCGTAGGCCTCGATGTCGCGCTTGCTCTTGAAGCCCAGCGTCTTCTCGACGTTCACCTCGACCCACAGGCCCTGGCAGTCGAAGCCGTTCTGCCAGCGCTGGTCGCGGCCCTGCATGGCGAAGAAGCGCTGCCAGGTGTCCTTGTAGGTCCGGCCCCAGGCATGGTGGACGCCCATCGGGTTGTTGGCCGTGATCGGCCCATCCTGGAAGCTCCAGGGATCGCCTCCGGCGTTCTGCGCGACCAGGGTCTCGAAGGCCCGGCTCCGGCGCCAGAAGTCGAGGACACGGTGCTCCATCTCGGGCCAGCTCGGCTGGTTGGGAACGGCCTTGAAGGTTGGCATGGCGCAGGCTTCCTCGTGAATCGCGTCGCGGTCGGATGTCGGGCGGGCCGCCGGGGCGGCGAACGGATGCTGGCGGGGGACGTCGGGCCGGCGCCGGGCGGGCCCGCCGCTCAGTCGGGGATCTCGGGCTCGGCGCGGCGCTCGGCGACCGGCTGGCCGTCCTCGAGCCAGCGCAGAAGCCGGCCCGCGGCGTCGAATTCGGCCTGCATGGCCGGCAGGCCGGGCGTCTCGAGGGCGATGCGCCGGGCGGCGCGGGGCGGCGCGGGGCGGGGCGGCGCGGGGTCGAGCGGCGCGGGCCCCTGCGGCGTCGGGCCCGAGCTGGCGGCGAGGGCTTCGCGGCGCAGACCGAGCTTGATCGGCCGGCAGCGCAGGCCGCCCTTGGCCAACGGCCGGCGGCGCAGCGACAGGAAGATCCGGGCGCCGCGATCCCGGTCGTCGAGCTCGGCCTCGAGCCCGGCCAGGCATTCGCCGCGGCCCGCGACCGGCGGCCAGAGCAGGCGGTAGCCCGGCGGCAGGTCGATGCGCTCCGAGATCGGCTCGGCGCCGCGGCGCCAGACGAGCAGCTCGTCCTCGAAGCAGGTCAGGGCCGCCTCGAAGACCGCGCCGTCCTCCTGCCAGCGGCATTCGACGCGTTCGGGCCGGCCCTCGGGCGAGAGCGCCAGGTGCCAGAGATCGCCCGCCGGCAGGACCTCGACCCGCAGGGTGCGCCGTCCGGCGGCGTCGGCGTGCAGGCTGAAGCGCTCGACCCCGCCCGCGGGCCGGTCGTAGGCCCCCTGGTCGATCAGCGTATCCGCTCGGCTCACCGGATGCAGCCTGCGCACCTGATTCGCTCCCTCCCCTCTCGCCCACGGGCATGAAAAAAGCCCTCGATCCTCCACCATCGAGGACGAGAGCCAGCTCCCGCGGTACCACCCCGCTTGGCGCGTCGGCGGCTCGACGGTCGAGCACCGGGCACCCACTCATGGGCACGTGCACCGCGGGCACCGTCCTCTCGGGACTGGGGCCTGGCGGGTGCGCATGCCCTCGCGTCGATGACGGGCGCGACCCCGGCGGGCGCTAGTGACCGCGCCCCGCCGGACGGCGGGGATCGACGTTCACGCCCACGGCTCCGGAAGGATTTTCGACGGGCTGCTCGCACCCGGCTCACACCGTCCCGGGCTCGCTGCAGCGGCTTCGTCCCGCCTACTCGTTTCCATCAACGCCTTTGTTCGGTCATTCGGTTGTCAGCGAAGGAGCCGCGATGCATCGCGGCTCCCGTCCAGCTCCGACGCGCTTCGCCGGCCGCGTCGATGAGGTGTCGAAACCTGCTACGGAGTGTGACGTCGGGTCTCTCAACCTGCTTATCGCAGGTGGGTGCCCGCCGGGCGACCCGGCCATGAAGGCCGGCGGCCGACCGCTTGGGCCGGCGTACGAGACGCCATTGCGAGTCGGGCTCCCGATGTGAGATTGTTGGTTGATGACGCGTGATACGCCATCACTTCGTAGCAGGGCTCTAGTCTATCCAGATCGATCGGCCGGGGCAAGACCCAATCTCGAGCAGCCGGCGTCGGCGCGATCCCAGCCGCTCGGATCGGGCTTTGACGCCCTCCGCGCCGGCCGGGTACAATCACGCCCCAATCACCCTCTGCCGGACCCGGCAAGGAGGACCGCGAGACCATGAGCACCCGCATCGCCTTCAACGGCTTCGGCCGCATCGGCCGACAGCTGGTCAAGGCCATCCACGAACGCTACTGGGACGCGCTCGAGATCGCGGCCATCGGCGTCACCAACCCCCACATCACCGAGCATCGGGCGACCCTGCTCAAGTACGATACGCTCTACGGCAAGTTCGACGCCGAGATCGAGTCGGTGGTCGAGGGTCGCACCAACGCGATCCGGGTCGACGGCCGTCAGATGGACATCGTCGGCCGCAACCCCTACGGTCCGGTGCCCGAGTGGCGCCGCTGGAACGTCGAGCTGGTGGTCGAGGCCACCGGCTACTTCAAGGACCGCGACGGGGCCCGCAAGCACCTCCTGGCCGGCGGCAAGCGCGTCCTGATCACGGCGCCGGGCAAGAACTCCGACGCGACGGTCGTGCTGGGCGTCAACGAGTCCGACTTCGACCCGGAGCACCACTTCATCGTCTCCAACGCCAGCTGCACCACCAACTGCCTGGCGCCGGCGGCCAAGGCCATCAACGATGCCTACGGCATCCGCTACGGCCTCCTGTCGACCATCCACGCCTACACCTCGTCGCAGGTGCTGCTGGACCATGCCGGCAAGGACCCGCGCCGCTCGCGGGCCGCCGCGCTGAACATCGTGCCGACCTCGACCGGCGCGGCCAAGGCCGTCGGCCAGGTGATCCCCGACCTGCAGGGCCGCTTCCATGGCGACGCCCTGCGGGTGCCGACGCCGACGGTCTCGCTGGCCGACTTCACGGCGCTGGTCGACCGGCCGCCGGACTCGGCCGAGGCGGTCAACCGGGTGCTGCGCGACGCCGCCGCCGGCCCGATGCTGGGCGTCCTGGGCATCACCGACGCACCCCTGGTCAGCATCGACTTCCTGGGCAACCCGAACTCGAGCATCGTCGACGCCGGCGCCACCCAGGTCCAGGGCGCGCTGGTCAAGACCGTGCTCTGGTACGACAACGAATGGGGCTACGCCTGCCGCGTGGCCGACATGATCTTCTACATGACCGAGCGGATGAAGGGCCGCGGCCACGACGAGATCCGGGCCGAGATCCTGCAGCGCTCGCCTCGGTCCGCGCTGCCGGAGGTGGTGTGATGACGAGCCGCGCCCGCGTGGCCATCCACGGCTTCGGCCGGATCGGCCGCCAGACCTTCAAGAACCTGCTCGAGGGCTACGCCGATCGCATCGAGGTGGTGGCCATCAGCCTGGAGCAGGCCTCGGACGCCCGCTCCGCGGCGCATCTGCTCAAGTACGACTCGACCTACGGCAACGACACGGCCGACATCTCGCTCGACGGTGACCGGCTGCGCGTCAACGGCTACGCCATCCCGCTGGTGACGGCATCCAGCACGGCCGAGCTGCCCTGGGCCGCGCTGCGGGTCGACGTCGTCATCGACGCCAGCGGCGCCTTCGGCGACGCCGACGGCGCGCGCGGCCACCTGCAGGCCGGCGCCAAACGGGTCGTGGTGGCCGCGCCCTGCGATGGCGCCGACTTCACGATGATCTACGGTGTCAACCACGCCGACTTCGACCCGGCCACGCATCACATCGTCTCGACCAGCTCGGACACCACCAACTGCCTGGCGCCGCTGGTGCGCGTGCTCGAGGATGCCTTCGGCATCGAGAGCGCGCTGATGACGGCGGTCCACGCCTACACCAACGAACAGAAGCTGATCGACGCACCGGACGAGAACCTGCGCCGGGCGCGCTCGGCGCCGACCAGCATCGTTCCCACCACCACCCGCGCCGACAAGGCCATCGGGCAGGTCTATCCGGACCTGGCCGGCCGGGTCAGCGGCTACGCCGTGCGCGTGCCGGTGCCCTCGGTCTCGATCCTGCAGGTGACGGCCCATCTGCGCGCCGAGCCCAGCGTCGCCGACGTCAACGCCGCCTTCCGCGAGGCGGCCGCCAGCCGCTTCGGCGAGGTCCTGGCCGTGGTCGAGGAGCCGTTGGTGTCGAGCGACTTCCGCGGCTGCCGCTCCTCGGCGGTGCTGGACGCGCTGACGACCCTGGTCAACGGGCCGCTGGTCAAGGTGGCGGCCTGGTACGACAACGAGGCCGGCTACGCCTGGCGGGTGGCCGACGTGACGGCGACGGTGGCCGAGGTCTAGGCGCTCGCCAGGACCCGGCAGCGGACGATCGGGAGGGGCCCTGCCGCTCGGCGACAGGATCCCGTCCCCCCATCAGGCGAAGGCCAGGAGCCCGCAGCGTGTCTCGGATTGCGACGTTGCCCACCCTCGACGACCTCGACCCCGCGGGCCGGCGCGTGCTGGTCCGCGTCGACCTCAACGTGCCGCTGGCCGAGGGCCGGGTGACCGACGACACCCGCCTGCGGGCCGCCCTGCCCAGCCTCACCGAGCTGCTCGAGCGGGGCGCCAGCTTGATCCTGATGAGCCATCTCGGCCGGCCCAAGGGGCCCGATGCGGGCCTGCGCATGCAGCCGGTCGGCACGGCGCTGGCCGGGCTGCTCGACCGCCCGGTGCGGGTCCTGGACGGCGAGCCGGTGCTGGGGCCGGCGGTCGCGGCCGCCTGCGCCGCGCTGCAGCCCGGCGAGGTGGTGCTGCTGCAGAACCTGCGCTTCGACCCGGGCGAGAAGGCCGACGATCCGGCCTTCGCCGCCGGCCTGGCCGACCTGGCCGACGCCTACGTCGACGACGCCTTCGGCACGGCTCACCGCGCGGCGGCCTCGGTCGTCGGCGTGACGAAGCGGCTGCCGAGCTACGCCGGCCGGCTGATGCAACGCGAGCTCGAGATGCTGGGTGCTGCCCTGGAGGCGCCCCGGCGCCCCTTCGCGGTGATCCTGGGCGGAGCCAAGATCGGCGACAAGATCGGCGTGATCGACGCCCTGCTGCCCAAGGCCGACCTGATCCTGGTCGGCGGCGGCATGGCCAACACCTTCCTGGCCGCGTCGGGCATCCCGATGGGCGAGTCGCTGGTGGAGTCCGAGCGCTTGGGCGACGCCCGCCGGCTGCGGGCGGCCGGCGGCGACAAGCTGGTGACGCCGATCGACCTGGTGGTGGCCGATGCCTTCGCCGCCGACGCCGATCGGCGGGTGGTGCCCGTCGCCGAGGGGGTGCCGGCCGGATGGCGCGCGCTGGACATCGGGCCGGCCACCGTGCTCGACTTCGCTGCCCGGCTGCGCGGGGCCGGCACGGTGCTCTGGAACGGGCCGATGGGCGTCTTCGAGATGCCGGCGTTCGCCAAGGGCAGCTTCGCCATCGCCGAGCTGCTGGCGGGGCTGGCCGAATGCACCACCATCGTCGGCGGCGGCGACTCGGCCGCCGCGGTCGAGGCGGCCGGGCTCGCCAATGCGATGAGCTGGGTCTCGACCGGCGGCGGGGCCTCGCTGGAGCTCCTGGAGGGCAAGGAGCTGCCGGCGGTGACGGCGCTGCGGCGCTCGGTCTGATCGATGAGCCCCAGCCCCAGCCACCCGGGAACCTAGCCACCATGCGAGCTCGCTGGGTTCCGGCCGCGATCCTGGCCTCCTTGCTGGGGGCCGCGCCGATCGCGGCCTGTCGCTCGACGCCGATCGAAGGCCCGGCGCCCGACCGGCGCCCCGAAGCGTCGAGCGGGGGCTTCCCCGGCGCCGCAGAGTGCGCCGACTGTCATGCGGACATCGTGGCCGAATGGCAGTCCTCGGCGCATGCCTTCTCGGCCGAGAATCCCCTGATCCACGCGCCGGTCTGCGGGCGCTGCCACGCCCCGGTCGGGACGATGCTCGATCCGGAGTTCATGTACCGCTATGCCGAGGCGCCGCCGCCGGCATCGCTGCCCGCGGCGGCCGCCGAGGGCGTGAGCTGCGTGGTCTGCCATGCCCCGATCGAGCTCGCCGATCCGCAGCCGCTGCACTTCGAGCCCGAGTGGCCGAACTGGCGCACCAGCGACCTGGCCCTGCGCGTGCTCGACTTCGACCGCGCCCTGGGGCCCTTCGGCAGCGGGCTCGGCGACGACGCGCCGCCGGTGCACCAGGACTACCACGCCAGCGGCTTCGAGCCCGGAATCCAGAGCGCCGAGCTCTGCCGGTCCTGCCACGAGCTGGTGGTGGACAAGGGCCCCCTGGAGGCCCAGCTCGGCGGCCCTCAGCCGCGCGTCACGCTCGACCGCACCTATGCCGAGTGGGCGGCCAGCGCCTACCCCGCGCGCGGCACCACCTGTCAGACCTGCCACATGCCTCGCCGACCCGCCTTGGAGCCGGCCGCCGTGGCGCCGCCGGGCCAGGCCTTCGACGCGCCGCCGCCGCCCCGCCCGCGCAGCGACCACGGCTTCCCCGGCGTCCACGGCAGCTACTGGCGCGAAGGCCCGGAGCTCGCGTTGCAGCAGCGGCGGGTCACCGCGCTGCTCGACGGGATCGTGTCCATCGAGCTGGAGCTGGCCCCGGCCGCCGCACGGGGCGAGACGCTCGAGATCGTGGCCCGGCTGCGCAACGAGGGGGTGGGGCACGACCTGCCCTCCGGCTACGCCTTCTGGCGCGAGCTCTGGCTGGAGCTGCGGGTCGAGGACGCCACCGGCCGCCTGCTGTTCGGCTCCGGCGCGCTGGATGCCGACGCCTTCCTGATGGACGAGTACAACCCCGCCGTGCGCCAGGATCCGCGGCGCTACGACCCCTACCTCTGGAGCCTGCGGGCGCGCATGGTCCGCAGCCCGAAGATGCTGGCGGCCTGGATCGACGAGGACCGCCAGGTCCAGGTCCCGGACGAGGCCATCCGGCGCAACCTGAACGGCACGCCGATCCTGAGCACGGCCGACTTCGACGCCAGCCCGATCCTGGCCCAGGCCTGGGCGACCGATCGCGGTCCGGATGGGTCGGCCGGGTCGACCCGGGACGCCGGCCCCCTGGAAGAGGTCTACACGCTGCGCTACGGCGAGGCGGTCATCGCCAACGGCATCCCCGCCGGCGAGACGCGGCAGGCGCGCTACCCGGTGCCGGTCGACGCCGACGCGGTCGGGCCGCTGCGGGTCTCGGCACGGCTCTTGCTGCGCCCCCTGTCGCGCTCGATGACCTCCCAGCAGGAGGAGCTCGCCGCTTCGCCGCCCCCGGGCCCGACCTACACGATCGAGTCCGCCGAGGCCAGCATCCCGATCGCGGAACGCTGAGGCTGCCCGGCGCCCGCGGGGGCGCCGGGCAGCTACGGGCTAGGGCGCCGTCCCCGCGGGGGGCTCGGGCCAGTAGCGGCCGCCGCCGCAGGGGATCAGACGGGTCAGCCGGCCGTAGATCTCGGCCAGCCGACCTGCGTCCGGCGCCTCGTAGTACATGCCGGGCGTGCTGGCGGCGGCGCGCAGCAGATCGGCGTTGATCTCGCGGTCCGGACCGGCGGATCGGCCCAGCCCGATGGTGTAGACACCGATGCCGGCGGCCTTGGCCGCGGCGGCCTGGCGCAGCACGGTGGTCTCCATCGTGCCGTCCTCGGCGTAGGGCACCTGGTTGGGCATGCCATCGGTCAACACGACCAGGACGGTCGTGTCGGCGCCGGCGGGTACGCCGCGCAGGGCCTCGGCGCCGCGCTCGAAGGCCAGATCGAGCCGCGAGTGCTCGCGCATGCCCTCCGGCAGCGCCTGGATGGCGGCCTCGAGCGCGATCGGGTCCTGGCTCAGCGGTTGCTGGATCCAGGCCGCGTGGTTGAAGCCGACGATGGCCATGCGGTCGCTGATGCCGCTGGCCTCTGGTTGGAAGTGCAGGCCGGACAGGAAGAGCCGGGCCGCCTCCTGCGCCACGACCAGCTTGGGCCGGCCGTCGGCATGGCGCTGCAGCATGCTGGTCGACATGTCGAGCACCAGGGCCACGTGGGTGACCGTGCGCGCGGGCTGGCAGAGCTCGCCCAGGATGACCGGCAGGTAGATCGGGCCGGGCAGCGGCGTCGGCTCGGGCGTGGCCGTGGGCGTCGGCGGGACCGGCGTGGGGATCGGCGTGCGGCTGGCCGTGGCGGATGGCCGGGCCGTGGGCGAGGGCGTCGGGCTCGGCACGGGCGTCGGCGTGGGCGCCGAGGGGCATTCCTCGCTGACGGTGAGGGCGCGGACCGGCAGCGGCGCCTCGAAGTCGCGGTAGTTGCTGTCGATCATCCGCAGCCGCGAGCCCGGGCCCAGCGCATAGGTGCCCAGGGCCTCGGGCGCCAGCGCATAGGTGACGGTATAGGCCTGCGCGATCGGCTGCTCGAACTCCCAGGTCAGGAGGCCGGCCGCCAGGTCGATCGTCTTGGGCGCGACGGAGAAGGAGTCCGTGATCGGTCGCAGCCCCGGCGGGAAGCGTTCCTCGATGGTCACCGTGCGCACGAAGGCCTCGGAGGCCTCGTCGACCACGTCGGCCAGCAGCGCCGCCAGGCGGTTGCCCTCGCCGAAGGCCAGGTAGAGCCGCGGCTGCGAGGCGGCCAGGCGCAACACCGTGTCGCAATGGGTCCAGGCGAAGCAGGTCGAGATGACCTGCGCCTGGCGCGCCTTGGCCATGCGCGCGCCCTTGGTCACCGAGGGGGCGGCCGCGGGGGTGTAGACGCCGAGAGGCGCCAGCAGGAAGATCTCGTGGATCTCGGCGTCGGGGAAGTCCTTCGCGCCCTTGTTCATGATCTTGATGGCTTCGCGGAAGCCGCAGTCGAAGCACTGGATGTCGGCCTGGAAGCGCGAGACCTCCGGCACGTCCAGCACGCTGACCACCCGGTTCTCGTCGTTGGTCAGCTCCAGCTTGGTGATGGCGCTGCCGTTCTGCATCCAGACCACGCCCACCCGAACGTTGGGGTGGGCCCGCATCTCGAGCCGGCGCACGGCCTGGCGCAGCGCCTGGGTGCGATCGCGCGGGTTGGAGTAGTTGGGCTTGTAGACCTCGTCGATGATCAGCACGATGTGGATCGGCGTGCCGGGGCAAGCCGGCCAGACCCCGATCTCGACCGTGCTCGTGTCGCAGAGCCGGATGGTGTCGGAGCTCAGCGACTTGTAGACCTCGCAGCCGCAGACGCTCTGACCACCCCGCTGGAGGGCCGGCGTCGCCCGCGCTGCGGGTCGAACCTGGGCCAGGGCGCCGATGGCGCCGAGCAGCAAGCCGATGGCACCGGCACCGGCCAACAAACGCAGGTGATTGCGGCGCATCGCGTCCCCCTCCTCTTGCCTGCGGCAAACCCGAGCGCGCTTCGATCGACCGATGCTGGCCCGATCCGGCCGATCGTCGA
Source organism: Caldilineae bacterium (assembly GCA_020634625.1). Taxonomy (GTDB): domain Bacteria; phylum Chloroflexota; class Anaerolineae; order Epilineales; family Epilineaceae; genus JACKBJ01. The sequence continues at coordinate 74,870 of JACKBJ010000012.1, forward strand.
TCCGCGTCCGAGCTGCCACGCTCACGTGACGCGCCTACTGTATCACCGCTGTCAAGCTCGTCAGCTTGGCCGCGGCAGGTTTGTCGGCCGGGGTCAGGCAGGGACGCGGCATGCCCGGCCGCGTCGCCTGCCGCGCGGTGGACGCAGGCGCGCCGCACGCCAGGCGGCGTGCGGCGCATCGGTCCTGCGCGGGCGGATCCGAACCGCGGTCCCAAGGGCCGCGCACGATCGGGCCATCGGCCGGCCGAGGCCCGGCGCCGCCTACTTGATCGCGATCTGCTTGGCCGCCGGCAGCTGCTTGGCCGGCAACGGCACCTGAACCTCGAGCACGCCCTTCTCGAACCGCGCCTCGATCTTGCTCTCGTCGATCTCCGTCGGCAGCGGGATGCTGCGGTAGAAGCTGCCATAGCTGCGCTCGGCGCGGAAGTAGTTGTCCTCCTCGACCTTCGACTCCTCGACCCGCTCGCCCTTGACCACCAGGTTGCCGCCCTCGAGCAGCACCTGGACATCGTCCTTGGTCATTCCGGGCAGGTCGGCCTTGACGACCAGCTTGCCATCCTGCTGGAAGACGTCCACATCGGGCCGCCAGATCGGCATCGGGCTCTCGGCGCGGTGGAGCAGGCGCGGCAGGCGCGGCCGCAGCGGCGCGAAGCGGTCGAAATCGAAGTCCGACCAGAGCGATTCGAACAGGGTCCAGGGATCGCGGCGCCGGGTCACCGGCATCTCGGGCTTGCCGTTCTCCTTCACGGGGATCAGGGTCTCTTCCATCGCTATTCCCTCCTGGGCGCATGGCGCCCGATTCAACGCTCGACCTTGGATTGGCCTCTGCAACAGAAAATGGTAGGCGCCGTGCGGAAGGCCGGCCCTGGGCGGGCGGACAGGTCCTCGCCTGGCCAGGCGGCCAGGACTCCAGCGCCGCCGACCGATCAGGGCTCCAGGGCCGCTTGGATCTCGGCGCGCACCCAGCCCTCCGGCTCGCCGGCTCGGGCGCGCGCCAGGGCCGCGCGCGCCGGCCGGCCGCCGATCCGCCCCAGCGCCCAGGCCGCGTGGCCCCGGATCAGGGGCTCGGGATCCGCGAGGGCGCCGACCAGCGCCGGCGTCGCATCCGGCGCGCCCCAGTTGCCCAGGGCCACGCAGACGTTGCGCAGCAGGCCGCGCCGCTTGGCGCGCAGCACCGGCGAGCCGCGAAAGCGCGCGCGGAAGCCCGGCTCGTCCAGGCCGATCAGCTCCAGCAGCGGCGGCGCCACGCGGCTCGGATCGGGCTGCAGCGCCGGCTCGTCGGTCGCCCGCGCGAAGCGCTTGTTCCAGGGGCAGACCTCGTTGCAGACGTCGCAACCGAAGACGCGGTTGCCCAGGCCCGCGCGCAGCTCGACCGGGATCACGCCCTTCTGCTCGATGGTCAGGTAGCTGATGCAGCGACGCGCGTCGAGCACGTAGGCCTCGGGGAAGGCGTCGGTGGGGCAGGCATCGAGGCAGCGGGTGCAGCGGCCGCAGGTGCCGCGCGTGTCGACCGCGTCCTCGGGCAGCTCGAGGTCGAGCAGGATCTCGCCCAGAAAGAGCCAGGCACCCCAGCGTGGATGGATCAACATGGTGTTGCGGCCGACGAAGCCCAGGCCGGCGCGCCCTGCGGCGTCCCGCTCCAGGAGCGGCCCGGTGTCGACGTAGACCCGGGCCGCGACCTCGCGCCCGAGGGTCGCGGCGATCCAGTCGCGCAGGGCCTGCAGGCGCGGCGTCAGGAGCGCATGATAGTCCTGACCCCAGGCGTAGCTGGCGAAGATGCCGCGCGCGGGATCGCCCAGCAGCTCCGGCGCCAGGTCGCCGGTGAAGTAGCTCTTGCCCAGCGCCACGATGCTGCGCGCGCCGGGCAGGTTGAGCGCCGGATCGAGGGTCTTGGCCAGCCGGTCGGGCCGGGCCATGTAGCCCATCGTGCCCTGCATCTCGGCCTCGGTCCAGATCCGAAAGGCCTCGGCATCCCGCGGCGTTGGCGCGGCGCGGCAGATGCCGACCAGATCGAAGCCCAGCGCCAGGGCGCGGTCCTTGATCGCCTCGGCGAGCGCATCGGGGGACATGCCCCAGAGTGTACCGGCCGACGGGCGCGATCGCCCAACCGGACCGAGGCGGGCGGTGACGGCGGCCCCGCCTGCCCCGGCCTGTCCATCGCCCGACCCGGTCTGTCCAGTGCCTGACACGATCCTGTCGCCAGCACGTCTCCGCCCCCCTTCCGCCTCGCGGGCGCCCGACCTAGGCTGGTGTCGGGAGGTGCGCGGCCGTGGAAGCGACGCGCCGGCGCCGCTCGACCGAGGGTGGCCGGTCGGGCGGCCAGCACCTCCGCCTGGCGGCCGCCCGACGCGCCCGCGCCGGCGAGCGGTGGGCGTGTCGGGCGGCCGAAGCCGAATGCCGGCCCGACGGATTCCGAGGCCGCTGCGGTCGACCCGGGTGCGGAGCCCGCGGAGCCGGGCCGATTCGGACCAGCTCGGTCCCGGTCGGCTCCGGTCGGGCCTGGCCGGACCGGGTGGAACACGGCCGAGCCGGGCCGAATCCGGCCGAGCCAGGCGTCAGCGGGAAGGGGCGATGCCGATGAACGGAAGCTCGAACACGGGTCCCGGCGCGGCGGCGGGACGATCCGGCGTCGGCGCGGGGGCCGGTCCCGCCGCTATGGCCGGCGGCGTGTCCCGGCTGCCGGCCATCGCCTGGCTCTCCAGCACCTGGCTGATGGGCACCCTGCTGGCCGCCCGCTTCGGGCCGCCGGCCGGCGTCAGCCTGGCCCTCGGCGCCGCCGGGCTGGTGACCGCCCATCGCTGGCGTGGCCGACGGTGCCTCCGTCCCGCGGCCGCGTTGCTGGCCTGCCTGGCCCTGGGCGCGGCGCGCTTCACGCTGGCGCTCCCGGATCTCGGGCCCGGCCACGTGGCGGCGCTGGTCGACGGTCCGCCGGTCCGCCTGCGTGGCCGGATCGTCGCCGAGCCGGACCGGCGCGATCGACGCAGCGACTATCGGGTGGCGCTGGACGCGGTCTGGGTCGGGAACGGAGCCGGGAGCGGGCTCCCCGAAACCGCTCCGCGGCCCGACGGGCAGGCGGCCAGGCCTCGGCACGCGTCCTGGCGCCCCATCCGCGGCACGGTCCTGGTCCAGCTGCCGTCCTTCCCGGCCTACCGCTACGGCGAGACGGTGCAGCTCGAAGGCCGTCTCGAGCGCCCGCCGGAGCTCGACGGCTTCGACTACGCCGCCTGGCTGGCGCGCAAGGGCATCCATGCCATCGCCCGCCGGCCCGCGCTGATCCGCCTGTCCAGCGGCGGCGGCAACCCGCTGCGGCGGGGTCTGATCGCCCTGCGCGAGCGCGGCCGGCGTGCCCTGGCCCAGGCCCTGCCCGAGCCCGAGGCCGCCCTGGCCACCGGCATCCTGCTGGGCGACGCGCGGCGCATCCCGGCCGCCGTCGACGAGGCCTTTCGGCTGACCAACACCAGCCACGTCATCGCCATCTCCGGGTCGAACATCTCGCTGCTGGTCGTCCTCCTGATGGCCACCCTGGGCCGCGCGCTGGGTCGGCGCCGCGCGCTGCCGGCCATCCTGATCGTCCTGGCGGGCTACAGCAGCCTGGTCGGCGCCGATGCGGCGGTCGTCCGCGCCGCGATCATGGGCAGCCTGATGGTGCTGGCCGGACACCTCGGCCGACCCGGCGACGCCATCGCCGCCTTGATGGCGGCCGCCTGGGCCATGAGCCTCTGGAACCCGCACGTGGCCTGGGACCTGGGCTTCCAGCTGTCCTTCGCCGCCACCGCCGGCCTGATCGCCTTCTCGGCCCGCTTCTCCCAGGGCCTCGAAGGCTGGCTGGCGCGCCGCATCGACGGCCAGCGCGCCAGCCAGCTGGTCCAGCTGGTCGAGGAGGCGCTGCTGGTGACGCTGGCGGCGCAGCTGACCACCTGGCCCATCATCGCCTGGCAGATGGGCCAGGTCTCGGTCACCGGCCTGGCGGCCAACTTCCTGATCCTGCCGGCCCAACCGGCCGTGATGGGCCTGGGCGGCCTGGCCATGGCCCTCGGCATGCTCTGGGCGCCGGCCGGCCGCCTGGTCGGGCTGGCCGCCTGGCTGCCCCTGGCCTGGACCATCCGCGTCGTCGAGGCCTTCGCCGGCCTGCCCCTGGCCTCGGTCGCCCTGCCCCTGCCCGGCTGGGCGATGCTCCTGTACTACCTGCTGCTGGCCGCCTGGCTGCAGCCGGGGCTGCGATCGGGACTCCGGCGTTGGGTCGCGCGTCGACGCGGGCGCCCGGCCGCGCCGGCAGGCTCGGCGGCGACGACGATCGACGTTCGGGCACGGCGCGTCGACCTCGGGGCCGACGCGCCCGCCGAGGATGGAAGCGCGTCGACGCCCCTCGACGCCACCGCCCTGGCGCCCGTCGCCACGCGCTCCCGCGCCCGGGCGATCGCGCCGACGCAGGCGGGTCGGCGTGGGCATTCACCGCCTCCGAGCTGGACGCGACCCGTCCGGGCGACGGGGACGGTCCTGGCCTGGCTCGCGCGGGGCTGGCGACCGGTCCTGCTGCTGGCCGGCGCCTGCGGGCTGGCCTGGATGGCCGCCTATGCCCGACCCGACGGTCTGCTGCACCTCTACCAGCTGGATGTCGGCCAGGGCGATGCGATCCTGGTCGTCTCGCCCGAGGGCCGGCGCATGCTGGTCGACGGCGGTCCCAGCCCCAGCGCGCTCCTGGACGCCCTCGGTCGCCGCCTGCCGCCCTGGGACCGGCGACTGGACCTGGTGGTCCTGACCCACCCCGATGCCGATCACGTCGGCGGGCTGCCGGCCCTGCTCGAACGCTACGCCATCGGCAGCATCCTCGACCCGGAGCTGCCGGCCGAGAGCCCCGACGCCGGCGCCTGGGCCCAGGCGTTGGCCGAATCCGACGCCGGGCACCTGCGCGCCTCCGCCGGTGGCCGGATCCTGCTGGATGCGACCGCCGGCGTCAGCGCCGAGCTGCTCTGGCCGCCCGAGCCGCGCTTCACCGGCGGCGACGCCGCGGCCAACAACAACTCGACCGTGATCCTGCTGCAGCACGGCCGCAACCGCTTCCTGCTCACCGGCGACATCGAAGCCGATGCCGAGACGGCCCTCCTGGCCAGCGGCGTCGACCTGCGGGCCGATGTGCTCAAGGTGGCCCATCACGGGTCCGGTGGCTCCTCGACGGCCGACTTCCTGGCCGCGGTCTCGCCACGCCTGGCGCTGATCGGGGTCGGCGCCGACAACCGCTACGGCCACCCCGACCCGGGCGCGCTCGAGCGCCTGGCGCCGGCCCTCGTCCGCCGCACCGACTGGCAGGGCAGCATCGAGGTCCTGAGCGATGGGCGGGACCTGTGGTTGCGCTGAGCGCAAGCGCGGCAGCCCAGTCGGACCCAAACCTCCGGCGCCTGCATGGGTTCGCCGCCCATGCAGGCGCCGGAGCGGGTGTCCCAGGCCGCCTAGGCCGGCTGAGGCGTGCTGTACTGATCCTTCAACGCGTTGACCACGCTGGGGTCGGCCAGGGTGGTCGTGTCACCCAGCACGCGGCCCTCGGCGATGTCGCGCAGCAGGCGGCGCATGATCTTGCCCGAGCGGGTCTTGGGCACGTCGGCGGTGAAGATGATGGTCGAGGGCTTGGCGATGGGGCCGATCTCGTTGGCCACGTGATCGCGCAGCGCCTTGACCAGCGCATCGTTCGGCTCCCAGCCGGCCTTGATGATGACGAAGGCCGCGATGGCCTGGCCCTTGAGCGGGTCGGCCTTGCCGATGACGGCCGCCTCGGCCACCGCCGGGTGCCCGACCAGGGCCGACTCGACCTCCATGGTCGAGATGTTGTGGCCGGCCACCACCATGATGTCGTCCACCCGGCCGAGGATCCAGTAGTAGCCCTCGGCGTCGATCTTGGCGCCGTCGCCGGCGAAGTAGGCGTCCTCGAAGCGATCCCAGTAGGTTTCCTTGAACCGCTGCGGGTCGCCCCAGACCCCGCGGATCATCGACGGCCAGGGCCGCTTGAGCACCAGCAGGCCGCCCACGTCCTCGCCCTTGTGCTCCAGGCCGACGTCGACGCCGTCCTCGCTGTAGACCGAGGCAAGCAGGCCGGGGAAGGGTCGGGTGGCCGAGCCGGGCTTGGTCGCGACGATTCCGGGCAGCGGCGTCAGCATGATCGCGCCCGTCTCGGTCTGCCACCAGGTATCGACGATCGGGCAGCGCTCGCCACCGATCTTCTCGTTGTACCAGATCCAGGCCTCGGGGTTGATCGGTTCGCCGACCGTGCCCAGGAGCCGCAGCGAGGACAGGTCGCAGCTGGCCGGATACGCGTCACCCCACTTCATGAAGGCGCGGATGGCGGTCGGCGCCGTGTACAGGATGTTGACCCGGTGCTGCTCGATGATGCGCCAGAAGCGGTCCTTGTTGGGCGTGTCGGGCGAGCCCTCGTAGATGATCTGGGTGACGCCGTTGGCCATCGGCCCGTAGACGATGTAGCTGTGGCCGGTGATCCAGCCGCAGTCGGCCGTGCACCAGAAGACGTCGTCGTCCTTGAGGTCGAAGACCAGCTTGCTGGTGGCCAGCACCCCGGTCAGGTAGCCGCCCGTGGTGTGCATCACGCCCTTGGGCTTGCCGGTCGAGCCGGAGGTGTAGAGGATGAACAGCAGATCCTCGGCCTCCATCGGCTCGCAGGGGCAGTCCTGGCTCTGGCCGTCGATGGCCTCGCTCCACCACAGGTCGCGGCCCGGCCGCCACTCGCCGCGATCGTACTCCGGGGTCACCGTGCCCTCGGTCAAGGTGCCCGGCGCGCCGACGCGCTCGTAGACCAGCACCTTCTCGATCGACGGGCAACCCTTGGCCAGGGCCTGGTCGGCGATCTTCTTGAGCGCGACGATGCCGCCACGGCGCCAGCCGCCATCGGCCGTCACCAGCACCTTGGCCTGGGCGTCGTTGATGCGATCGGCCAGCGAGTCGGCGCTGAATCCGCCGAAGACGACCGAGTGCGGCGCGCCGATCCGGGCGCAGGCCAGCATGGTAAAGGCCAGCTCCGGCCCCATCGGCATGTAGATGCAGACCCGGTCGCCCTTGACCACGCCCTGGGCCTTGAGGCCGTTGGCGATCTGGCTGACGCGATCCTTGACCTGGGCGAAGCTGAAGGTCCGGACGTCGCCGGGCTCGCCTTCGGCGATGAAGGCCAGCTTGTCGCCACGGCCGGCCTCGACGTGGCGATCGACGGCGTTGTAGCAGGCGTTGAGCTTGCCGCCGGAGAACCACTTCGCGTTGGGCCGCTCCCAGGAAACGACCTCATTCCAGGGCTCGTACCAATCCAGCTTCTCGGCCCAGCTGGCCCACCAGCCCTTCCAGTCGGCCTCCGCCTGGTCGTAGATGGCGGGGTCGTTCGCGTTGGCCTGTGCCTTGAAGGCCTCCGACGGCGGGAAGCGGCGGGTCTCGTGCAGCAGGGTTGCAATGGTCTCGGACACGGTGCTTGCTCCCTTATGGTTGGCGCCGGCGGATCGTGGAGCGCCGGCGGATTGCGCGGAGGATTGCGCATGGAGTATATCGCGGGTTGGGTGCGATCCGGATGAAAAACGTGGTCGGGGGATTGGACCGCTTGAGGACTTTGGGGGGGGGGGGGGGGGGGGCATGGCCGGGGGGGGGGGGGGGGGCACCGGGGGGGGGGGGGGCGGGGGCGCAGGGCCGCAGGCGCCATCTTGCGACCTTTCGTCGCGCGCAACGGGCGGTCTCGCCCTCGGACAGTCGACCCCTCGCCCAGCGGCACGCCCCGCCCGATGGGGGGAGGGGAAGAACGGATACGGACCCGTCGCCCCCTCGCCCAGCGGCGCCCCGCGCGAGATGGCATGGCTCGGCCCAGCGGCGCCCCGCGCGAGATGGCATGGCTCGGCCCAGCGGCAACCCCCGTTCAGTGGCGCCCAACGGCAACCCGCGTTCCTTGGCGCCCGGCGGCAACCTTCGCTCAGTGGCGCCCAGCGGCGTGGCTCAGCCCAGTGGCGCCCCTCCGGCATGGCTCGGCCTGATGGGGGGGGGGGGAGGGAGAGGGACCTTGTCAGGGGCGTCTGTGGCTGAGGTGGGGGAGCCAGGCGTGGAAGGCGGTGGGGAGGGCCTCGCCGGGGGTGGGAGGGGCGGGGGATGGGGTCGGGGGAGTAGGGAGCGCTGGGGTGGGACGGGCGGGGTCGGGGGATGGAGTAGGGAGGGCGGGGGCGGGGGTGGCGGTGGGCGGGAGGGGCAGGGACTGCACGGGCTCGAACTCGGTCAGTGGGTCGAGGAGCTGGCAGGTGGCGTCGTAGTGGCGCAGGATGCTGAGCGGGGGAGTATTGACGAGCACGTAGGCGTCGCCTTCCAGGCCGGCGGCCAGGTCGATGATGGGGCTGCCGGGCACCGGGCAGCGCCAGAGCTCGGTGCCCGAGACGTCGTAGACGAGGTAGCGGAAGGGGAAGCTGCTGCCACCGGCCTCGACGCCCATGTCGGCCACGAAGATGCGATCGTGCGCGTCTGCGGAGAGGGCAACCGGCTGTCCCGGCGTGGACCAGAAGGCTAGCGGATGGCCGTCCCGGCCGAGCCGGGTCACCCGACCCTCGGCGCCGATGGCGTCGCTGCCGCTCGCCACGAAGAGATCGGTCTCCGAGGCGGCGATGTCGATGTAGAGATAGGGCCAGGTCAACTCGCCCAGCAGGGCGAGGGTAGCACCGTCCCGGGCGTGCCGGGTCAGGATCTGCCGCGGCGGCGCGCTCGGCAGGGGCTGGCGCGCGAGAACCTGGACATCCGCGCCAACCGCCAGGGCGTCGATCCTGCCCTCCACCGCCCAGCTGGACTGATGCAGGCCCTCGGGAAGGAAGCGGGAGACCCCCTCCTCGAGGTCGACCGCGCGCTCGCCAACCCAGACCGCACCGTCCGGCGCCACGGACAGGTCCCTCGGCGCGCCCGCCCTGCCCCAAGCCAGCTCGAAGTCCAACGCCGCCGAGTAGCGCGCCACGCCTCCCCGACGCTGGACATCCGTGGCCATGGCCAGCCAGACCTTGCCATCCGGCCCCACAGCAACCCGCACCGGCCAGTCCGCCGTGTCCAGCGGTGACGCAACCCGCACCGGCCAGCCCGCCGTGTCCTGCGATGACGCGCCCAGCCCCGGGGCAGCCCCCGTCACAACCTCACCCGGCACCATGCCAAGCACCAGGCAGATCAGTCCCGCCCACACACGCATGCGCTTCCCGTCCACCAGCACCTGCCCGCCGCCCACCTGGTGATCACCGGTGGCCCATGACCCGCCTTGCCTGCCCTGGACGCGCGTTCGGTTCATCCCTCAACCTCCTACACGGCAGTCCATGCCCTGGGGTCACTCCCCTCCCTCATCGGGCGTGACATGACGCCGGGCGGGTGCGGGTGGTGCCGCCGGACGAGGCATGCCGCCAGGCGACGAGCACCGCCGGACGAGGCATTCCGTGCGACGAGCACCGTCGGACGAGGGATTGACTGTCCGTATCCGTCCTCCCCTCCCCCCATTGGGCGGGGGGTGCCGCCGGGCGAGGGGTTGACTGTCCGAGGGCGAGACCACCCGTTGCGCGCGACGAAGGTCACAAAATGGCGCCTGCGGCCCTGCGACCCATCCCCCGCCCACCGAGTTCCGACCCCCCGCCCGGCGGCCCCCCCCGCCCGAACCTCACCCCAACGAACACCCCCCCAACCCCTCGATCAACGCATCCACATCGCCCGCCGTGTTGTAGCCCTGGATCGAGACCCGCATCAGCGGCCGCCCGTTCCACCAGATGCCCGGGATCTCGACCCGCCAGCCCTCGTAGAGCCGGGCTTGCAGCGCCATCGGGTCGGTCCCGGCCGGCAGCTCGAAGGCCAGCATCTGGGCATACCAGGCCGGGTCGTCCGGGTGCAGCGCCTGGATGCCCGGGATCTCGAGCAGTCGGGCGCGGGTCTCGGACAAGAGGGCGTGGCAGCGCTCGCGAACCGTGGGCCAGTCGTGCTCGGCCTGGAAGTCGATGGCCGCCGGGATCGACAGGAAGGGCGAGACGTCGCGGGTGCCCCAGAACTCGATCTCGTCGACGAAGGGCGAGGGGCCGGCGAAGCCCGGCTCGGGCTCGAAGCCCCAGCTGACCACCAAGGGCTCGAGCCGGGCCTGCATCTCGGTCCGCGCGTAGAGGAAGGCGGCGCCCTTGGGCGCGCAGAGCCACTTGTGGCAGTTGCCGGTGTAGAAGTCGGCGCCCAGCGAATCCAGGTCGAGGTCGATCTGGCCCGGCGCGTGGGCGCCGTCGATCAGGCTGGGGATGCCGGCCGCACGGGCGCGGGCACAGAGGGCCTCGATGGGCAGACGCAGGCCGGTGGGCGAGGTGATGTGGCTCAGGAAGAGAAGCTTGGTGTTCGGCCCGACCTGCGACCAGATCTGTTCGACCACGGCCTCGGGTGAGGTCAGGGGGGGCGGGACCGCGGCGCGGCGGTAGGCAAAGCCGTGCTTGGAGCCGAGGTAGCGCCAGGTCCGGTCGCAGGCGCCGTACTCGTGGTCGCAGCCCAGGACCTCGTCGCCCGGGCCCAGCTGCATGGCCAGGCTGCGGGCCACGATGTTCACGCCGATGGTGGCGTTGGCGACCCAGACCAGGTTCAAGGGCGCCGTGCCGAGGTAGCTCGCCAACCGCTCGCGCACGGTGGCCATCAGGGAGGCGTAGCGGCGGGCGAAGAAGAGCACCGGCTGGCGCTCCATCTCGCGCAGCCAGGCCGCCTGGGCCTCGGCCACCGGCCGGGGGCAGGCGCCGAAGGAGCCATGGTTGAGGAATCGGACCTCGGGATCGATCTGGAAGCGCTCGCGCAGCTCGGCCGGGCTGCTCATGTCAGCGGGAGCTCGACCTCGACCGGACGGTCGTAGTCCAGGCCCGGCACGTCGAAGCCGAAGAGCTCGCGGAAGTAGCGCTGGAAGCGCTCGAAGGCACCGGTCTCGGCCAGCAGCGCGTCGTCGACGCGGTTCCAGAGGTGCATGACCTCGGCCTGGACCTCGGGCGCCATCTCCAGATCGTCGAGGCGGATGCGGCCCTCGGCGTCGGTGGACGGGCTGCGCCCGGGCGCGAGGTGGGTGTCGAAGAGCCGGATGGCCTGCTCGATCGGGCCTTCGTGCGTGCCGCGGGCCTTCATCACGTCGAAGAGCAGGCTCATGTACAGCGGCACGGCCGGGATGGCGGCCGAGGCCTGGGTGACGATCGACTTGTTGATCGAGACGTTGCAGCTGCCGCCGATGGCCTCGCGCAGCCGGGCGTCGAGGCTGCTGCAGGTGACCTCCAGGTCGGCCTTGGCGCGACCGATGGTGCCGTGGCGGTAGACCGGCCAGGTCACCTCGGGGCCGAGGTAGGAGTAGGCCACCACCCGCGCGCCGGGGGCGAGCAGGTCGGCCGCCAGCAGCGCGTCGACCCAGCGGCGCAGGTCGGCGCCGCCCATCACGGCCACCGTGTCGGCGATCTCGGCCGGCGAGGCCGGCTCGAGATCGTAGGGCTCGATCAGGCCGTTGGCCAGGTTGATCGACTGGATGCGGTAGGGGTCGCCGACGGTCTTGAGCACCGACTGGTAGGTCTCGCCCGTCTCCGGGTCGGTGCGCCGAGGCGAGGCCAGGCTGTAGACCAGGGTGTCGATCGGGCCCAGGCCGGCGCGCAGCCGATCGGTGACCTGCTCGAGCAGCTCGCGCGAGAAGGCGTCACCGTTGAGCGTCTCGGCCGGCAGGCCGGCCTCGCGGGCTCGGACATGAAAGGCGTGCGTGTTGTACCAGCCGGCCGAGGCGGTACGCCGATCGGTGGGCGGCCGTTCGTAGCAGACTCCCAGCGAGCCCATGCCGTAGCGGAAGGCGCCGGCGATGCGGCTGGCCAGGCCATAGCCGGTCGAGCTGCCCAGGACCAGCAGCCTGCCGCCCGGCGGCTCGGCCGGCGCGCCGGCGCGGGCCGTCTCGATCTGCCAGTCGACCATCCGAGCGCAGCCCTCGGGGTGCGCGGTGGTGCAGACGAAGCCGCGGATTCGGGGGGTGACGATCTGTTCGGACATGCGCGGCCTCCGCGGGTAGGGCAGGCCGACGCGCCTGCGAATCGGGCGGGAGGGGCCGGGCGGGGACACGTGGCGAACCGTCTCCGCGCCTTCGGGCCAGGGTCAGTCGGGCTCCGGCTCGCCGAGCGATTGCTCGAACAGGGCCTCGTAGGCTTCGAAACAGCGCTCGGGGTCGAAGATCTCGAGCGCCACGGCATGCCGCGCGCGATAGGCGTCCAGATCCGCCGCCACCGCGACGATGCCCGCGGCCAGGCCGGCCGGGTCGCGGGCGGGCACGATCAGCCCCATGCCGGTCACCTTCACGATCTCGCGGGCACCCGGGATGTCGGCCGTCACCAGGGGCGTCCCGGCGCGCACGGCTTCGATCTGGGTCGAGGGGAAGCAGTCCGAGCGACTGGGCAGGGCGAAGATGTCGACCAGGCCGTAGAAGTTGGCCATGCGCTGATCGTCGGTGATCAGCCCCAGCATCGTGAAGCGGTCGGCATGCTGCTCCAGCGACTGCTGGTGTTGCTGGAAGAAGTCCTCGTAGGGGATCTCGCGCTCGCCGGCGAAGACGAAGTGGATGTTCGGGACGCGCTGCACCAGCTCGGGCACCGCCTGGAGGAGGAAGTCGAAGCCCTTCTCCTTGACGAAGCGGCCGGCGAACCCCACCAGCAGCTTGTCCTGCAGGCCCAGCTCGGCGCGCCAGGCGGCCACCGCCGCGGCATCCGGCGGCGGCTGGTCCACCGGCGCGTAGATGAAGTTCAGCTTGTCCCATAGCGGCGCCAGCAGGCGGCTGCTCTCGGCGTAGTCGCGCGTCTGCGGGATGAGCCCGTTGGCGATGCGGCCGGCGGCGCCGGTGTTGTGGTAGTAGAGCCACTCCAGCGGTCGCTTGAGCGCACCCTTGGGCAGGATCAAGTCGCCGTTGTGGGTGATGAACACGCTGGCGCCCTTCTTGCGCGCCAGGGCCGTGGCCGGCAACACCTCGGGGAAGGGGATGTGGATGCTGACCACGTCGGTCTGGTCCAAGAGCCGGTTCAGGCGCGGCAGCAGGCCCGGCGCGATGGCCGAGCGGCTGAGGGTGAAGGGCGCCGGCACCCGGTGGATCAGGACTCCGTTGTGGACTTCCTCGAGCGGCAGGCTCGGGTCGTGCTGCGTGGTCAGGGCGTGCACGGTGTGGCCGCGCCGCGCCAGGCCCTCGGCGATACGCCGGGCGTAGGCCGTCAGGCCCGTCCAGTGGGGATGGTAGTAGGTCAACAGGAAGAGGATGCGCATGACGTCCGGTCGGGCTGGGCGCCGGCCGCGCAGGGCGGAGGGCGCGCGGGCTCTCGCGGCCAGAGTATATGGGAAGGCATCCGGCCCGTCGAATGCCGCCGGGCCAGCGGGGCGCCGCGCGGCGGCGGTCGGGCGGCGGTCGCTACTTGCAGCCGACCAGCGTCGCCAGGCTGCGGTAGATCTCGTCCAGCGCGGTCGCGTCGGCCGCGTAGTAGGCGCGCGTCGGGTGGCCGGCCACCGACAGCAAGGTGCCGCGATCGGCATCCGCGCCGAAGGCGATGGTGTAGCGCAGGATGTCCCAGGACGCGGCGCGCTCGATGGCGGCTTCGATGGCGCCGGCCGCCTCGGTCTGCCGGCCGTCCGAGAGCAGGATGATGACCGGTCGGTTGTTGCCGCGCAGCACCGGATCCAGGAGGGCGCTGACGCCCATGTCGAGGCCCCGGTCGATGCGCGTCCCCTGGCCGGTGCTCAACCCGGCCAGGGCCGCGCGCAAGGCGCCGCGGCTGCCGGTCAGCGGCTGCACCACGCGGGCCTCGGCGTCGTAGGCGATCACCGCGGCCCGGTCGGAGGGCAGGTTGAGACGGTCGACGAAGGTGCTGGCGGCGGCGATGGCCGAGTCCAGCTTGCCGCCGGTCATGCTCGAGGAGGCGTCGATGACCAGCGCCACGTCCGACCAGCGCCGGGCCGGGATGCACAGCCGGTCGTAGAGGACCGGCAGGTGTGCGTAGTAGCGCTCCGGGATGTAGACCTCGACCTCGGGCGGCGCGAAGGTGAAGCGCCGTCGGGTCCCGTCGCCGTCGATGTAGTCGGCCCAGGCCAGCTCGCTGGGCTGCACCCGGCCAGCGCGGCCGACCCGCACCTCGTAGGCCACCGTGCGGTCGGCGTCGGCCAGGTAGGGGATGCGCCAGCGCAGGTCGTCGCTGCCCTCGACCCGCTCCGGCTCGCGCGGCCGGCCCGTGCCCGGCGCGAACTCGACCGCCTGGGCCAAGCGGTCGACCAGCACGATGTCGGTGATGGTGACGGCCCGGATCATGTCGGCGATGCGCAGGTAGATCTCGGCCAGGGCATCCGGCCCCGGCGCGAAGTAGTAGTGGTCGGGCGTGTCGGCGATGGCGCGCAGCTCGCCTTCCTCGGCGTCGGATCCGAGCCCGATGGTGAACAGCACCCGCCCGTTCTCGCGCGCCAGGCGGGCGGCCTCGCGCATCGGCGCGGCGTTGCTCTTGCCGTCGGTCATCAGCACGATGATGTGCACCGCCTCGCGGCGGCCGGCGGCGCCGAGCTCGGCATCGGCCTTGGCGATGGCGGCCGCGATGTTGGTCCCGCCCTGCGCCGCACCGCTGTTGGCCAGGGCCAGGAGCAGGTAGTCGCGGTTGGCGGTCAGCGGCTGGGCCACGTAGGCGCCGTCGTTGAAGGGCATCAGGCCGACCCGGTGCCGCTCGAAATCGACCTTGTCGATGAACTGCCGTACCGCCTCGCGGGCCGCGTCGAGCTTGCCGTCGTCCTTCATCGAGTTCGAGTGGTCGACCACCAGCAGGATGTCGGCCCGGCCGCGCGCCTCCTGCGGGCAGCTGGCGCGCAGGGTCAGCGACAGGCCGAGGTAGCCGCCCAGCGCGATGCGATCGGTGCCGGGCAGCTGCTCGCCGGAGACCTGGCACAGGCCCTGGCCGTCGAGCGGCGTGGGGGTGACGGTGGGCGTGGGGTCGCCCGGGGTGGCGCTGGGGGTCGCGCCCTGGGCCGGTCCGGCACCGACCGCAGCGTCGCCGCCGGGCCCGAACGACCGGCCTGGGGGCTGCGCGATACCGGCGAAGGCCAGGCCGGATGAGGCCAGACCGAGGCCGAGGGTCAGCAGCGCGACGAAGGCTCGGATCGGCCGGCGGGCCGCGAGGGGCCGACGGGCCGGGACAGGCATCGTCATGCTCGGGCGTCCTTTGGATGCAGGCACGTGGGCCGGCGAGGCAGGCGGGACATCGGGCGACCGCGTCGCCGAGGCCGGGCACTCTCATTAACACCCCTGCGCCGCACAACGTTAGGGGCAATGGCCGCCACGCTTCCGCGACCAGGCCGCGCGCCGGGGCGGCTGGTCGCGGCTCAGCGCCGCAGCCAGGGCAGCATCAGGCGCGCGTCGGCCAGGCGCGGCAGCCGGTACAGGTGCACGGCGTAGCCCGCGAAGCGGTCCTCGAAGCGCCCGCCCTGGATCGCGATCCGACGGTCCTCGCCGATCGCCTCGACCGTGGCCGCTGCGCCGGGCGCCGCCGCCAGCTCGAAGCGCACCAGGCTCGGCCGATCGCGCATCGAGACGGCGAAGACGTAGGTCGCGTCGTCCGCATGGGTGACCAGGATGTCGATCGGCAGCTCGGGATCCGAGGCCCGAGCCCGGACCGCTCCGGGGTCGGCCGGCGCGTGGATGGCCGGCGCCAGCGCCGTCACCTCGCGGTTGATGGCCGCCACGCCGGCGCGCATCTCGGGGTAGTGCAGCAGGCCCGCCTCGCGGAAGCTGGGCTGCCACTCGTGGGCGAAGTAGAGGATGCCGCGCGAGCCGTGGACGATCGACATCCAGACTTCGGCCCGCACCTGGGCCGGGCTGGGCATGCGCTCCGAGTTGATGTGGGTGGTCTCGATCGCGTTCCACAGGATCTTGTCCGGGCCGGCCCATTCGCGCAGCCGGTCGACCCCAAGGGCGACGCGCCAGAGCTGACCCTGGATCTGCGGGTAGGGGCTGGTGACCGGGTAGATGTCGAAGGACAGGATGTCGCTGCCGCGAGCGTACTCGGGATAATGGTCCCAGCGTCCGGCGCAGGCGCTGCCGCGGCCGACATAGGGTTGGTCCCGATCCCAGGCCAGGCCCTGGCCCAGGTTGAGGAAGACCGGGCGGCTGGGGTCGGCCTGGCGCATCCGCGCGTAGCGCGCCTGGACCGAGGCCGGGTCGACGCAGGGCCCGTAGCCGCCCTGGCCGTCGGGCTGGGCGTTGTCGGGCTCGTCCGGCTGGAGCCAGCCCTGCAGGATCGGGTCGGCTCGATGCGCCAGGCCCAGCGCGTTCTGATCGGCCATGACCGGCATGCCGGCGGCGGCGAGCTCGGCCAGCTGGGCCTCGGTCGGACCCTGCCACAGGCCGACGTAGAGGTTGATGCCGATCGCCCGATAGGCCTCGGCGTTGCCGGGCGACTGCAACCAGACGGCGAGCGGGAAGTGGCTCGGGTCGGATGGCGGGCCCTGCTCCCAGTCGGATGGGCCGGCGACGACGCGCCGAGACGAGGCGGCGCCGAGGCCGATCAGGAGCGGCGCCAGGAGGGCGACGGCGAGCGGAGCACGCCAACGGCCGGTCCACAGGCTCCGTGTCGTCGATGGGGATCGCCGTCCAGGCATCGCAAGCTCCGATCGTCGGGTCGAACCGAAGCGTCGGCGGCAGGCCTTGCGCGTCCGCGGCAGGCCGCGCGCGTCCGCGCCTGCCGGTGGCCGACGCCTACCGCCGGACCGTCCCGTCAGCCGAGCTGCAGGCCGATGTCGAAGACGGCGGCATAGCCTTCGCCCGACTCGCTGAGCGCGAGCCGAAGCTGCTCGCCGCCGTCGCGGTAGAGGCCGTCCTGCGCGTTGCGCAGGCCTTGCGCAGCCCGCGCGGCATAGGGCGCCTGCGCGAAGACCTGCTCGCTGATGGCGTCGTCGAAGTAGAGCTGGGAGGTGAAGGTGTAGCCGTTGAAGCTGGCGCCGCGAATCGTGAAGTGGATATGCACCGCACGTCCCGGATACCAGCCGGGGTAGATGGTGGCGAAGCGTGCCCGGCCGTCTGCCCCGGTGCGCTGATAGCCCCGCAAGAAGTCCTCGTCGCGCCCCTCGCCGAAGCCGGAGTAGACGCCGCGCGCATCGCAATGCCACAGGTCGACGTAGGCGAGGGGCAGCGGCTCGCAGACCCCTTCGGCCACACGCGAGACGCGGAACTCCAGCGCGAGCGGCAGGCCTTCGCTGATCTGGCCGCTGGCCTGGTCGCGACGGATGTCGGAACGCTCGAGCGCAGGGTCGTAGACGTAGAAGGGACCGGCGGTCTGCTCGGGGCGGACGACGCAGCGGGGGACGGCGGTCGGCAGGGACTCGGCCACGGCGGTCGTGGGAGCGGCGCCGGTTGGATGTCTCGCGACGCCGCCGCTGCGCGCACGGGTCGGCGTGGCCGCGATGCCATCGGTGACGGTCTCCGGGCCTCGCGCGCAACCGGCCAGCGCGCCCCCGCCGGCCAGACCCAGCAGGGCCAGGATCTCGCGCCGGCTCAGGATGCGTCCGATCTGCGCGTCGTCGTGCGCGGCGTGCGGCATGGGGCCTCCTTCGATGACCGGCCTGCGCCGGACGCCGGCTCAGCGCCCGGCGTTGATCCGATAGTGCTCCTGGATCCCGCGCACCGTCAGGTCCTTGTCGATCAAGGCCCGGATGCCGGTGACGGCCGCCGAGGCCGCCGAGAGCGTGGTCAGCAGCGGCACGTTGTGGGCGATGGCGGCGGCGCGGATGGCCTGGCCGTCGGCGAAGGCGGTCGGGCCCAGGGGGGTCGAGATGACCAGGGCGACCCGGCCGCCGGCGATGGCGTCGACGACGTGCGGCGAGCCCTCCGAGACCTTGTTGAGCGACTCGGCCGATAGCCCGATCATCTCCAGCCACCTGGCGGTGCCGGCGGTGGCCAGCAGGGAGAAGCCCATCTGCTGCAGGTCGCGCGCGATCTTGCCGGCCGAGGCCTTGTCGTAGTCGTTGACCGTGATGAGCACGGTGCCCTCGGTCGGCAGGGGCGATCCGGCGGCGATGGCCGCCTTGGCGAAGGCATGGCCGAAGCGGCTGGCATGGCCCATCACCTCGCCGGTCGAGCGCATCTCCGGGCCCAGCTGCACCGTCGCGCCGCGCATCTTGTCGAAGGGCAGGACCGCCTCCTTGACGAAGAAGCCGTCGACGCGCGGGGTGCGGGTCAGCCCGATCTGGGCCAGGCTGCGGCCGGCGGCGACCTGGGCGGCGATGGCCGCCAGCGGCACGCCGGTGGCCTTGGCGATGAAGGGCACCGTGCGGCTGGCGCGCGGGTTGACCTCGAGCACGTAGACCACGTCGTCCTTGATGGCGAACTGGATGTTCATCAGCCCGCGCACGCCCAGGGCCTTGCCGATCTGCTCGGTGTAGTCGCGCAGGATGCCCAGGTGGTAGGCGCTGACCCGGTAGGGCGGCATGACCATGGCGCTGTCGCCCGAGTGCACGCCGGCCTCCTCGATGTGCTGCAGCACCCCGCCGACGACCACCCGCTCGCCGTCGCAGACGGCGTCCACGTCGACCTCGTAGGCGTCCTCGAGGTAGGCATCGACCAGGATGGGCCTGCCCGGCGCGGCCGCGGCGGCCTGGGCCAGGAAGCCGCCGAGCTCGTCCGGGCCGTAGACGATGGCCATCGCCCGCCCGCCCAGCACGTAGCTCGGGCGGACCAGCACCGGGAAGCCGATGCGCTCGGCGATCGCCTCGGCCTCGGCCAGGGTCTTGGCCATGCCGCTGGGCGGCATCGGCACGCCCAGGTCGCGCAGCACGGCATCGAAGCGCTCGCGGTCCTCGGCCAGGTCGATCGTCTCGGGCCGGGTGCCCCAGATGGTCACGCCGTTGGCCTCGAGCTCGTGGGCCAGGTTCAAGGGCGTCTGGCCGCCGAACTGCACCAGCACGCCGTCGGGCTGTTCGACCTCGCAGATGGCCAGCACGTCTTCGACCGTCAGCGGCTCGAAGTAGAGCCGGTCGGCGGTGTCGTAGTCGGTCGAGACCGTCTCCGGGTTGCAGTTGACCATGATCGTCTCGTAGCCGAGAGCCGACAGGGCCTGGCAGGCATGCACGCAGCAGTAGTCGAACTCCAGGCCTTGGCCGATGCGGTTGGGGCCGCCGCCGAGGACCATCACCTTGGGCCGATGGCTCGGCCGCGCCTCGTCCTGGCCGGCCGGCGCGTAGGCGCTGTAGAGGTAGGGCGTGTAGGCCTCGAACTCGGCCGCGCAGGTATCCACCCGGCGGTAGATCGGCACGATGCCCAGGGCCTGGCGCAGCAGGCGCACGTCGGCCTCGCGCGGGCTCAGGCCCTCGACGCTGCAGAGGCGGGCGATGTGGCGATCGCTGAAGCCGGCCTGCTTGGCCTCGCGCAGCAGGTCCTCGGACAGGGTGTCGAGGCGCTGGGCGTCGATCCGGCGCTCGAGATCGATCAGGGCCGCCATCTCGCCCAGGAACCAGGGGTCGTAGCCGGTGACCTCGGCCAGCGCCGCGACGCTGGCGCCGCCCGCCAGGGCCCGGGCCACTGCTGGCAGGCGCTCGGCCAACGGCCGGCGCAGCGCCTCCAGGTCGATCTCGCCCGTCTCGGCACCGTCGGCGCCGAAGCCGTCCAGGCCGATCTCCAGGCCGCGCAGGGCCTTGTTGAGCGCGGCGGCAAAGGTGTCGCCGATGGCCATCACCTCGCCGACCGACTTCATCTGCGGTCCCAGCGTCGGCTCGACGCCCGGGAACTTCTCGAAGGCGAAGCGTGGGATCTTGACCACCACGTAGTCCAGCGAGGGCTCGAAGCTGGCCGGCGTCTCGCGCGTGATGTCGTTGGGGATCTCGTCGAGGGTCTTGCCGATGGCCACCAGCGCGGCGATCTTGGCGATCGGGAAGCCGGTGGCCTTGCTGGCCAGGGCCGAGCTGCGCGAGACCCGCGGGTTCATCTCGATGACCACCGCCCGGCCGTCGGCCGGGTTGACCGCGAACTGCACGTTGGAGCCGCCGGTCGAGACCCCCACCACGTCCATCACCTTGCGCGCCATGTCGCGCAGGCGCTGGTACTCGCGGTCGGTCAGGGTCATGGCCGGCGCCACGGTGATCGAGTCGCCGGTGTGCACGCCCATCGGATCGATGTTCTCGATCGAGCAGACCACCACGAAGTTGCCGGCCCCGTCGCGCATCACCTCCAGCTCGTACTCCTTCCAGCCCAGCACCGACTGCTCGATCAGCACCTGGGTGACCGGGCTGGCGCGCAGGCCGCGGGCGGCGGCCTCGCGCAGCTCGTCTTCGGTCCAGGCCACGCCGCCGCCACCGCCACCCAGGGTGAAGCTGGGACGGATCAGCACCGGATAGCCGATCTCGGCCGCGAAGCCCAGGGCCTCGTCCACGCTGGAGACGCTGAGGCCGGCCGGCACGTCCAGGCCGGCCTCGATCATGGCCTGACGGAAGTCCTCGCGGTTCTCGGCGATGCGGATGCTGTCGCTGCTGGCGCCGAGCATCTCGACCGCGTAGCGCTCCAGGACGCCGGCCTCGGCCAGGTCCATGGCCAGGTTCAAGCCGGTCTGCCCCCCCACGGTCGGCAGGATCGCGTCGGGGCGTTCGCGGGCGATGATCTTCTCGACGATGTCGACGGTCAGCGGCTCGATGTAGGTGACGTCGGCCATCTCCGGATCGGTCATGATGGTGGCCGGGTTGGAGTTGACCAGCACGATGCGATGGCCCTCCGCTCGCAAGGCCTTGCAGGCCTGGGCGCCGGAGTAATCGAACTCGCAGGCCTGGCCGATGACGATCGGGCCGGAGCCGATGACGAGGATGCTGCGCTGCTGGCTGTTCATGCGCTGGGGCCCCTGGGCTGTGCTCGGTCGCGCCGCGTCATGCCGGCGCCGGCGATCGGTCGGCGGCATGCGATAAGGTAGCACAGGCCGCCCGGCGGTTCACGCACGGGCGGGCCAGGGTCGGCGCGCCAGAGCCGCCGAGGCTCGCGCGAAGGCGGGGCCAGGCGCGCGGCTCAGGCCTCCGGATGCAGCAGGATCGGCAGGCCGGGCTTCTCGAGGCGCTCGAAGATCAGCGAGGTCTCCAGGCGGGTGACCTCGGGCCGGGTCGTGAAGGCGTCCATGGCCATGTCGCGCAGGTGATCGGCATCGCGAACGGCCACGTGGACCAGGAAGTCGCGGGCGCCGGTGACGTGGTACAGGCCCACCACCTCGGGCACGGTCATGGCGTAGTCGTGGAAGTTGCGGACGTCTTCGCGGGTGTGGCTGGTGAGCTGGATGGCGATCATCGCCTCCAGGCCGATGCCGAGCGCCGTGGGATCGACCACGGCATGGAAGCCTCGCAGCACCCCGTCGGCCTGCAGACGGCGCACCCGCTCGAGGCAGCTGGACGGCGCCAGGCTCACCGTCTCGGCCAGCTGCTTGTTGGTCTGCCGCGCATTGTTCTGAAGTGCCCGGATGATTTCGCAGTCTATGCGGTCTAGGGGGCGACTCATGGTAGTTCTCCGCAGATGATTTGGGATTCCACCGAACGATTGTCGATTATACTGGTGTCGTCCGAATCCATCAAAGGAAGCAGACCATGCACCATGCATTCTCGACCCGTGCGGTCCATGCCGGCCGCAAGGACCTGCATCGACTCGGGGTCCATGCCCCGCCGATCGACCTCTCGTCGACCTACCCCATCCCCGACCTGAGCGAGGCCGCCGCCAGCCTGGCGGCCATGGCCGAGGGCCGGCCGCCGCTGGGCAACCCGGTCTATGCCCGCCTGCACAACCCGACCACGGCCCGCTTCGAGCAGGGGCTGGCCGAGCTGGAAGGCGCCGGCGAGGCGGTGGCCTTCGCCTCGGGCATGGCGGCCGTCAGCGCCTGCCTGCTGGCCGCCCGCCAGCGCGGCGACCACGTGCTGGCCATCCGCCCGCTCTACGGCGGCACCGACCACCTGCTGGCCAGCGAGCTGCTGGGCCTGCAGGTCGACTTCGTCAGCCCGGACGAGCTCGCGGCGGCGCTCCGGCCGACGACCGCGCTGGTGATCCTCGAGACGCCCGGCAACCCCACGCTCGACCTGGTCGACATCGCCGCCGTCGTCGAGATCGCGGGCCAGGTGCCGGTGCTGGTCGACTCGACCTTCGCCACGCCGGTGCTGCAGCAGCCGCTGGCGCTAGGCGCCAGGCTGGTGCTGCACAGCGGCACCAAGTACCTGGGTGGCCACGGCGACGTGCTGGCCGGCGTGGTGGCCACCGACGACCCGGCCTGGGCCGACAGCCTGCGCGCCGTGCGCGTGGCCACCGGCGCGGTCCTGCACCCCCTGGCGGCCTTCCTGCTGCACCGCGGCCTGGCCACGCTACCCCTGCGGGTGCGGGCTTCCCAAGCCGGCGCCGAGATCCTCGCCGGTCGCCTGGCACGCCACCCGCTGGTCGAACGGGTCCGCTTCCCCGGCCTGCCGGGCGAGGATCCGCTGGGCATCGTCGGACGCCAGATGGCCGGTCCGGGCGCCATGCTGGCCTTCGAATTGTCCGGCGGCCGCGACGCCGCCACCCGCCTCATGGCGGCGCTGCGCCTGATCACGCCGGCCGTCAGCCTGGGCTCGGTCGACAGCCTGATCCAACACCCGGCCGGCCTGACGCATCAGGTCGTCGACGCCGCCGCCAAGGCCTCGAGCGGCATCTCGGAAGGCCTGCTGCGGCTCTCGGTCGGCCTCGAGGATCCCGAGGACCTCTGGGAAGACCTGGCCCGCGGCCTCGAGGCGAGCCAGGCGGCGGCACCCCTGGTCCGTTTCGAGGCGCCGCACTCCAGCCTGCTGACCGGATCGAGGATGCGCCTGGCCCGGGGCTGAGCGAGGCCCGGCGTGCTAGACTCTCGCCATGCTCGAGCACGGCGTTCTCGCCCCCGATTGGCGGCTGGCCCCGGCGGCCGTCCAGCCGCCCGACGCGCCCGGCGGCCCGGCCGACCTGCTGGGCCGGCCGGCGCTGCTCCTGTTCTTCAGCATCGGCTGCGCCGGCTGCACCGGCCGGGCCATCCCCTTCGCCAAGGCCCTGGCGGCGCGCTATCCGGGCCTGCGGGTGCTGGCGATCCACAGCCAGCCGGGGGGCCAACGCCCGCCCGAGCCCGAGCGGGTGCGCGCGGTGACCGACTGGCTCAACGTGGGCTTCCCGGTGCTGCTCGACGACGGGGACGCGACCTACCGCGCCTACGAGGCCGAGGGCACGCCCCATTGGCTGCTGCTCGACGGCCAGGGCCGCGTGCGGCGCAGCATCTTCGGCTCGATGGACGGGGCGCGGCAACGTCTGGCCTACGCGCTCGAGGAGCTGCTGGGGCCGGCCTCGGCGCGGGTCTAGCCCTCGGTCTCGCGCCGGACGAAACGGGCGGTGCCGACGACCAGGAAGATGCCGAAGAGCAGGGTCATCAGGGCCAGGTTGGCGGCCGGCGAGACGAGCACCGCCGACGCGGCGTCGGCGCGATCGGCATAGAAGACGCCGCGCGTCAGGTCGACCGCATAGCGCATGGGCGAGATGCGCGAGAGCAGGTCGAGCGCCGGCGGCAGGTGGTCGATGCGGTTGAAGACGCCGGCGGTGAAGAACTGCGGCAGCATGATGAAGGGGAAGATCTGGTTGGCCGCGCGCTGGCTGGACAAGGTGCCCAGGATCAGCACGCCGAAGGCGCCGCCGAAGAGGCAGACGACCAGCGTGGCCGGCAGCAGGGCCAGGGCCTGTCCCCAGCTCAAGTCGACCCTCAGGATCAGCGCGAAGGCCAGGATGCCCAGGCCCTGGGCCAGGGCCACCAAGGACTCGCCGGCGATCTTGCCCAGGATGATCGTGTAGCGCGAGATGGGGGCCACGAAGACCTCCTGGCTGAAGTCGTTCTCGCGGTCCTCGATCAGCGAGACGATGCCCATCGCCGAGGACTGGAACAGGGTCTGGGCCAGCACGCCGGTGAAGACGAAGGCCATGAAGTCCATGCCGGACTCGCGGCCGAAGGAGGCCTGGAAGCTGCCGCCGAGGATGCCGATGAAGGCGAAGGGAAACACGAAGGTCGAGGCGAGGCGGACCGGGTCGCGCAGGAACTTGAGCAGGTCGCGATAGGCCAGGGCCAGGCCGGCTTGGATCTGTCTCATGCGCGGCATCCGAGGCTGCCCATCAGCTTCGCTCCAGGATCTCGAGGTAGGCTTCCTCGAGCGTGGGGGTGTGGGTGCGCACGCGGGTCAGCGGCGTCCGGACGGCAGCCAGCAGGGGGTGGATTCCGGCACCCTTGACGGCCACCCGGAAGCCGCCCAGCTCCGGGTCCGGCGCGAAGCGCGCGCCGAGGCCTTCGAGCTCGGCGGCCAGGGCCGCGCCGTCCTCGGCATCGATGCTCACGTAGTCCTCGACCAGGTCGGCCTTGACCTCGTCGGTGCTGCCCAGCGAGACCACCCGACCCCGGTGGATGACGCAGATCCGGTCGGCGGCCTCGGCCTCCTCGATGTAGTGCGTGGTCAGGAAGACGGTGGTGCCCCCACGCTGGCGCACCGCCTTCAGGTAGGCCCAGAGATCGCGTCGGCTGGCCGGGTCGAGCCCGGTCGTCGGCTCGTCGAGGAAGAGCACCCGCGGCTCGTGGATCAGGCTGCGCACGATCTCGAGCTTGCGCCGCATGCCGCCCGAGAAGGTTCGGACCGGCTGCGACATCTCGCCCGCGATGCCGAGCACCTCGGCCAGGTGCTGGACCTGGGCCCGGTAGCCCGCCGGCATCAGACGGTAGGCCGGTCGCATCGGGTACAGGCCGTAGAGCACCGCGTGCAGGCGCACGTTCTCCTCGGCCGTCAGGTTCAGGTCCAGGCTGGGCTTCTGGAAGATGATGCCCAGCTGCCGTCGCACCGCGTCCGGCTCCCGCAGCAGGTCGTGTCCCGCCACGCGCAGCTGGCCCGAGGTCGGGCGGAGGGTGGTGGTCAGCACCGAGATGGTGGTGGTCTTGCCGGCGCCGTTCGGGCCGAGCAAGGCGAAGAAGCTGCCCGGCTCGACGGCGAAGCTGACGCCGTCGACGGCGTTGCGCTCGGCCTTGCGATAGCGCTTGACCAGCTCGCTGACCTGGATCACGGGTTCCATGGCCGAACAGTCTAGCATCGAAGGCAACCGGCGCAGGCCGCGCCTGCCCTGCCGGCGGATCCCTCGCCGGCGAGCCCGTCCCACGTTTCCTTGACGCGGCCGCCGCCGTCGCTATCCTCGTGCCATGCCCTCCGAGCCAAGCATCGACAGCGCCACCCTACCCCCCGAGCCGACGGTCGATGCCGTCGCTGCCGCGACGGCCGTCCCAGCCGATCGCGCCGACCGCATCGCCCGCCGCGTCGCCACCGTCTTCGGCCTGGGCTTCGCCGAGCGGGCGCCGGGCACCGTCGGCTCGCTGGCGGCCGGCCTGGTCATCTGGCTCTACCTGGCGCTGATCGCCAGCCGCGGCTTCGCCGCCTTCATGGTGATCCCCGGCCTGGCGCTGGTGGGGGTCTACGCCGCCGGGGTCTGGGCCACGCGCCGCTTCACGGCCGAGCTCGCCGAGCACGACCCGGGCTCGGTGGTCGTCGACGAGGTGGCCGGCATGCTGAGCGCGCTGGTCACCAGCCAGCTCCTGGCGGTCTGGCTCTTTCCGATCGGCGCCCTGATCGCCTCGCTGGTCTCGGCCGCCCGCGGCGGCGGCGCGATGCTGCTC
>JACKBJ010000013.1 GCA_020634625.1 Caldilineae bacterium
TCGCCCGGCGTGGCTTGCCGTAGGGATGCTCAACGTCGGTATCTGGCTGGTGGCCCTTGCGCCTTTCGTAGATGCGGCGCTCGACTTGCGGCTCTTAGGTCGCATCGCTGAACTGGGCGCTGCGGTGGCATTTGCCTGGCACTCTTATCCACGGGTACGTTCACTGAGGTGAGTTGGGTCAGCCATCCAAACGACTCCGCATTCTCACCGTCTCAAATACCACCCTTTTGGAAACCACGAGGACTTAGCACCCGCCAAGCCCATCAGGCCCCAGCCTACCACGTTATTGGCCCGTACGGAAGCCCGGGCCAGTTTGCTCTAAGGTCTCCCCTTTCCAAACAGGGGGCAGCCCTTACTGCCCCCGATACCAGGCGCTCTCGCAGCGGGGTGAAGTATGTCAAGGGCGCACCTGCGCGATCGCGCAGGTGCGTTCATCTCGACCCTTGACATACGAGGGGCGACAGCCCCTTGCAGTTGAACGGGCAAGGAGCAACGGTCTCGATTTGCTGTTGATTTCCGGCCGGGGAACTTGATACACTGTGGTGTTACCCAGTTTGCCTAGGACTACGCCAGACGGCCTCCCGGCAGGCTCAACGGTTCATGATCATCGCAGTAGCATCTCAGAAAGGTGGAACAGGAAAGACCACAACGTCGATTTCGCTGGCAGCGGGTCTCGCCAAGCGGAAGCACGAAGTCCTATTGATCGACGTTGATCCGCAGGCCAACGCATCCAAGGTCGTGATTCCCGACTACTCGAGTCTTCGAAAGGAGCAGACTCTCTTCGCGACGATCCTTCAGCGAAACGCCTTGCAGCCTCTATCCAGCACTGTATCCGGTCTCGACGCGGTCGCCTCGCACATCCTGCTATCCAATACGGATATCGAGCTCGCGACGGCCAAGGACCATCGAGAGGCCCGACTGAAGGCCGCTCTCAAGGAGATCGCTCCTCGATACGATCACATCGTAATCGACTGCCCACCGACGCTCTCCTGGCTCACGCTCAACGCCCTTACGGCCGCCGATCAGGTAATCGTGCCCATCGCGCCAGGCTACTTCGAACTCGACAGCGTGGTCCAGCTCGGCAAGACGATCGAAGAAGTGAAGGAGCTCTTCAATCCCGAGCTCCAACTGGCCGGATTCCTCTTCACGATGGCCGACCCGACGATCAACTCGCGCACGTCGCTGAAGATTCTCCGCCAGACCTACACTGAGAGCGTCTTCAGTACCGTCATTCCTCGAAACACGGACATGCGAGACGCGCACTTCAACAAGCAGGACGTTTTCAGTTTCAAGCCGGACGCCAAGGCTGCGCAGGCCTACGATCGGCTCATCGACGAACTCCTCCATGAGCAAGACGCTTGATGAGTCCGCCGTCGCCAACGAACTGAAAGGATCCTCCGGATTCTTCCGCCCGCACACCGATCGATCGAAGCAGACGCCCGGGTCGAAGAAACCATCGCGGGACTTCAGTGATCGATCAGTTCGAGGCAACCGAGGGGTCACAACACCTGCTCAAGCCGAACGGTCGAACCGAACGCCCGAACCGAACGGTCAGCCCGAACGGTCCTCCGTACTGGACGAACTCAGAAACGGCGTCGTAGAGCAACCGCTCCGAGCGACCGAGCGCTACTCCTTCGAAATCTACACCGATCAGAAGCAGCAGATCCAGAACGCCATCGCCCGGTACCAGCTCAAGACAGGTCGCCGGCTCTCTGCCAGCCGGCTGATCCGTGAAGCCCTCGACGCCCTTCTCTACCAGTTGAGCGACAGATCATGAAGGACCTGAAGGCCATCCTCAAGCGATCCGCTGAGAGCGGTCAAAACATCGTCCTCGACGGAGCAGACCTGGTAAGCCAGAGGGGCTACACGATCATCCCAAACTACGTGCTGTACACCTCCAGGCTCAGCGCCCACGCGAAGCTCGTCTACAGCGTGCTGCTCTCCTATGCCTGGAACAAGAACGCGGTCTTCCCGGGTCAGAGCCGACTCGCTGAGGAGTGCGGGCTCGGGCTGTCCACGGTGAAGCGGGCGCTTCGCGAGCTCAAGGCAGCCCAGTTCATCACCGTGATCCGCCGAGGCCTGTGCCGAACGAACGTCTACGTGCTGCACTTCCGCAAGCGCTGAGGCGGATGGCCCAAATAGAGCCATCCGGATGGACCAAGTTGACCCATCCAGATCGCTCCCTCGGATCCACTAATAACTACAAGCGGAAGAACCAAGAAGAGGAAGAACTACAAGAGCTACGAGCTTCGCTCGTCGAGGTCCTACGGACTCAGGGCTGCAGGGAGTTCGAGGCTGCTCCGCAGCCTCCCACAAGTAGTTCAGATGAGCTCCCACTTGCCATCGACCCGAATCGCCCCGATCTCGTCGCGCCAGCGGTACACCGTAGCCCGACCCACATTCAGCCGCTTGGCCAGCTCGGTGGCTGCGATCTCGGGCTCGGTCGTGATCATCTCGATCATGTCGTCCTTGCTGCCGCTCGGATCCTGGTTCTCCGACGCCACGTGGCCGTTGCTACGGCTCGATGCCACGGAGGCGGCGGTAGCCGGCACCCGCTCAGACGGAGGCTGCGACGGCTTCGATCCCCGCTTCACGCTCGTCTCCTCCTCGACGGACTCACCAGCTAGCTCGCGTAGCGACTCGATGACCAAGAGCACCATCAGCGGAATCGCACCGCCGAGCAGCGCCGCCTTCGTCAACGTCCAGCGGTCAAGCGTTTGGATTCGATCCCAGGTGATCGCTCCGCCAGCGAGCGACTCGAGGCTCGCGTCGTAGTTCGCGAACACGGAGGCGGCGACGAAGAGCAGCACGCCGGTGTAGAGCCGGAGGTTCCGATGACCCGACTTCGCACGAACCGCAACGGTCAAGCCGATGGCGACGACTCCCAGCTCGATCGCCACGGCCGCGGACCAGTGGATCCAGGGGGAGCTGCCGAGCTTGACGTCGGCGAAGCCGTTGGCCACATTGTGGAGGCCCGCGCCGAGGAGCGTGATGAGCGAGAGCATCAGGGCGGCGGCCGCGGCATCCCGGCTGTAGATGCGCTGGTAGAACTTGAACACGGTCAGCTCCTGTGGGCTATCGCGCGCCCCAGCTTGCCGGAGCAGCGCCTGCGGAGATGACCCTGGTTGACCCTAATCCTGACCCTAACCCAGTCGACACTCGTCGATATCGGCCGATACGCGCCGGATGGCGAATCGCCCGTCATTACGGGCTTATCGGCACTTCTCGACACCTAGCGAACCTCGGCGAAAGTGCCTCTGGAGGAACTTTGAATCCGCCGGTCTCGGATCGAATCCCAGAACCCTAGCTCGGTGAGGAGCCCTCTACGGCGGGCATTTCGCCCTCCACAGACCCTGATGGCCTTCGCATCGAGACTGCGGCAACATTCGGCCCATGACCCAGCTCCCCACCGGCACCGTCACCTTCCTCTTCACCGACATCGAGGGCTCGACCCAGCGCTGGGACGAGCACCCCGACGCGATGCGCGCCGCCCTGGAGCGGCACGACGCCCTCATGCGACAGGCGGTCGAGGCCAGCGCTGGACAGGTCTTCAAAACGGTCGGCGACGCCTTCTGCGCCGCCTTCGCGACTGCCGGGGCGGGCCTAGCCGCTGCCATCGAGGCCCAGCGCGCCATCGCTGCTGAGGTCTGGAGCCGCTTCGGCGAGGGCTTTCCACCGATCCTCGTCCGCATGGGCCTGCATACTGGTGAGGCCACCGAGCGCGGGGGCGACTACTTTGGGCAGCCGGTGAACCGGGTGGCGCGAATCGAGGCGGCCGGCAACGGTGGACAACTGCTCCTGTCGCGCGAGACGCGACGCTTGGTCGAGAGCGAGGGCTTGCCAGAGAGCTGCCGCATGCGCGACCTCGGCGAGCATCGGCTCAAGGACCTGCGCCACTCCGAGCGCATCAGCCAAGTGCTGATTGCCGGGCTGCCGGATGACAGCCGCCCCCTGCGCACGGCCGGCGAGATCGATGCACGCGACCGCATCCAGGTCCTGGAAGCCCATGCCGGCACGGACTCGATGTCCGGCCTGGTCCTAGACCGCAGCGTGTCGGAGACCTTCGACGCCATCGAAGTTTCGCTCCGCCGGGACTCGGACGGAGCGATCCTCACCACCGACCAGGTCGTCGCCGCCGCCCGGCACAAGCCGGCTGACTGGCGCGAGTACCGCCTCGGCCGCGTGGCCGAGTGGAGCCAGCCCCGCTACCGCCTCGACGGCCGTTTCGTCGGCCTGACCCTGCTCATCGACCAGGGCGAGGAGGCGGCACAGGGACGTTGGCAGGCCAGCGAGGAGCGCTACGAGGATCTGGGCGAGCTTCTGGCGGCCACGACCGACCCGGCCATCGTCGTCCTCGGCCCGCCCGGCGGGGGCAAGTCGACCCTGCTGCGCCGGCTGGAGCTCGACTCGGCTTTCGCCGGTATGCGCGCCGAGGATGGGCTCGAGGACCGCGTGACCTTCTTCATCTCGCTGAATACGTATAAGGCGGCACGGGCCGGCGAGCCCTTGCCCTTCCCGGCCGAGTGGCTGGCGGCGCAGTGGCAGGCCCGCAACCCCGGCCTGCCGGCCCTGGAAGAGCTCCTGTCCGAGGGTCGCGTCACGCTCTTGCTCGACGCCCTCAACGAGATGCCCTCGGCCGGGGAGAAGGAGTTCCGTGAGCGGGTGCAACTCTGGAAGGAATGGCTCCAGCTGCTTGCGGCGACCAGCAGCGGCAACCGGATCGTCTTCTCAAGCCGCAGCCTGGACTACAGCCAGTCGCTGTCGACGCCCGACCTGCGCGTGCCTCAGGTGCGGATCGAGAACCTGACGGATGCCCAGGTGCGGGACTTCCTGGAGGTGTATAGTCCCGGCCGCTGGCGGGAGATCTGGGCAGCCCTCGAAGGCAGCCCGCAGCTGGAAGTCCTGCGCTCGCCCTACTTCCTGGCGCTCCTGGTGGAGCAGGTCGAGGCCACCGGCGAGATGCCGGCCGGCCGCGCCGCCCTCTTCACCGGCTTCGTGCGCCAGGCCCTGCGCCGCGAGTTGGAGCGCGGCAGCCCCATCTTCGACTCCGACGCCCTCCTGGCCAGCCGTGACCGCCGGCAGGTCTCCCGATGGCGATGGAAGGGGGACTACGATCTGCCCGAGCGAGGCCTGCTCGTGCCCGGCCTGGCCCGGCTGGCCCACGCCATGCAGATCGAGCGCGAGTACGGAGAGCGATCCCAGGTGCGGATCGATATCGACGACGCGCTGGACCTACTCGATTCCCACGAGGACGAGGCCATCGTGGCCGCCGGCGAGGCCCTGCCGCCGCTGGTCGAGATTCCGGGCGGGACCTACCCGATTGGGGACGATGAACCGATCGAGTTGGCCGGCCTATTCGAGAGCAGCATGAACAAGGCCCATCTCCCGCGGCATGCGGTGGAGATCGAGAGCTTTCAAATCGGGCGTTTCCCGGTGATGCATGCGGAGTGGGCCTGCTTCATCGCTGCCGGCGGCTACGCGGACGAACGGTGGTGGGACACCCACGACGCCAAGCGATGGTGGCGTGGCGAGCTGGCGAACGAGGCAGGGAAGTCCAACAATCGCTATTGGCGCAAGCGCCATCCAGAGGACGTCAATCTCTTCGAGCAGATGGTTGAGGAGGAACGCTTGGGCAACGAGGAGGCGGTGGAGCGCTGTCGCAGTTGGATGACGCTCGACGAAGAAGCCTTCGAGGCGGCATTGGAAGCGCATTGGGCGGGCACGCGTCAAACAGAACCGCGGTTTTGGCGCGATGGGCGCCTCAATCGGCCCGCACAGCCAGTGGTAGGGGTGTGCTGGTATGAGGCGCGAGCCTACTGCGCCTGGCTTGGCGCACAGACCGCTGTTGACGTGCGGCTGCCAAGGGAGGTCGAGTGGGAGTCCGCGGCACGCGGCATGCAGGCGCGAGCCTACCCCCATGGGGAGGTCTTCGACCGGCTGGCGAGCAACTCTCCGGCGACGCACCTTGGACGGTCCACACCGGTTGGGGTCTTCCGAAATGAGCGGACGCCGGAGGGCGTGGACGACCTGAGTGGAAACGTCCGCGAGTGGACCTCCAGCCTCTTCGGCGAGGTTGAATTCGGTGAAGACGAGCCGGCGTATCCCTATCCCTATGACGTGGCCGATGGTCGGGAGGACGCCGACGCGGCGCCAAGCGCAAACCGAGTGCTGAAGGGCGGCGCGTGGGGGTACTATTGGACTGATGCTCAAGCGATTGCTCGCGCTGCCATGCGGTCCCCCGGTATGCCCGGCAACCGAGGCGATCTCTCCGGCCTGAGGGTGGCGGTGTCGTCGTCCTCCAACCCGAATCACTGACGATTCGAGCGCCGCGCCAGCGGAGCAAGGCCGACGGGGTCGCCAAGGCGCGCGATCGGCGCCTCGAGCGCTTCGGCCAGATCGCCGGGAAGGCAACATAGAGCCGGTGGAGGGGTCCGCTTTGCTGCGGGATTGCGATGCCGGGCCGTAGCGCGCCTTCTCAGGCCAGGAGCGCGACCAGCCGGCAGGTGAAGAAGCTCGCCCCGTAGGCCAGGGCCGTCATGTAGACGATCTGCGGCGTCGGCCAGGTCCAGCTGCCGGTCTCGCGCCGCGTGACGGCCTGGGTGGGCAGGCACTGCATGGCCAGGACGAAGAAGACGAGCAGGCTCAGCGAGGTCGGCAGGTCGAAGAGGGGGCTGCCGTTGGGCCGGCGCATGGCCGAGAGGGCCTGGGCTCTCAATGACAATTAGGGCGTGTTTGAAAAGTCAGAGCCACAAGAGAATGGCTGCGATCGTGAGCATGGCGAGGTAGTTGTGACCACGATTCCCGTACCTGGTGGCGATCCTGCGATGCTGCTTGAGCCGGTTGTAGAGCCGCTCGACGACGTTGCGCAGCCGGTAGATGTCCTTGTCGAAGGACCCGCCTCGGTGCTGGTTCTTCTTCCGCGGGATGGTGTTGCGGATGCCTCGACGTCGAAGGTGACCTGCCCCATGTCTATTGCTCCCCGTCCTACGCCGGACCTGGACTCACTCCAGGGGGGCAGGTCACCGGTGTCCACGGACTTGGGGCAACGACTCTAGGGCCAGCCGGGCACGTCGGCGATCACGTCGATGTTCGAATGGCTTGGCGCATCGATGCTGATCTCCAGGATGTCGGGCTCGCCATCGCCGTTTGGGTCCCAGAATCCCCAGGGCTGGCCGGCCGCGCCGTTCTCGGGGAAGACCTGCACCTGATAGAAGCCCGGGCACGCGGAATCGATTCGGTAGCGTCCATCGTCGTCGGTAGGGGCCCAGCGATGGTCCGCCTGCGGGCCCTGGTCGACGAGTCCGACGAAGGCGAAGGGCACCGGTGGGCCGGTGGCCGAGTCGAGAACCTGACCGCTCACTTGCCCGATCTGCGCATCGACGGGACAGCTCGGCTCGATCGGTTCGATATCGACGAAGACGGTCACCGGTACCTCGTCCCAGGCCGCGCGGAACATCACGCTGAGGCTGCTCGGTCCAACCGCGAGATCTCCGTGGAAGCCGCGTAGGACCCCCGCGTCGAGATCGTAGGCCACCACGTAGAAGGACTCGACCTGGCCCTGACAGACCCTGGAATCGAGCTCGAGCGCGTAGGCGCCGTCGACCGACCGGGTCGCTCCCAGCCGCACCTCGGGTGCCGGCGATCCGTCCATGCTGGCCAGGATCGTGACCGGTTGCGGACCGTTGTAAGGCTCACCATCGACCCCGAGCAACCGACCGCGTACCATGCCCCCGCAGACCGGGCCAGCGGCAGTGGCGGTCGGGCTCGGGACGCCGCCCGCGCCCGTCGGCGTGGCAATCGGCCTGCTCGAAGGGGACGGCATGGGCGACTGGGTGGTTTCGGGCTCGGGCTCGGGCCGGGGCCGTGGCGGATCTTCGGCCGCGCTCGCGGGGATGGCCGTAGGTGGCTGGGTCGCTGACTGCAAGGGCACGCGACGGGCAGGTCCCGCTGCGGGGACGGGATTCGTGGGGCGAGCGGTCGCGATCGCGGTCACGGCCAGGGAGGCCGTGCGCTTCCGCTCGACCGCCGTCGGGCGACCGACGCGTCCGCCCGGTCGCTCCCCCGCATCGGGTGGGTCTTCGAACGGCGTGGCAAGGGGCAGTGCCCCGTCGCCGACGCTCCTCGCTGCGCCGTCCCGAGGCCGATTGCGTGTCGCTCGCCGGCCATCCAGCACGGGCTGGACGACCCGCTCCAGTGCGCTCAGCACGCTGCGCGAGATCGGCTGCAACGGATAGAGCAGGTCGCCGCGCTGACTGTCGGCCGAGATGACCATCACGCTGCCGAGCGAGAAGATCAACGCCAGGGTCAGCGGTAGGGCACGCAGGAACAGCGGCGCGCTGAGGGCACGGCCTGGTCTCAGACCGAACAGACCACCCAGCCAGCCCATGCGTCGGCCGGAGGCTTGCGCACTGGCCAGCGCCTCCAGCTCCCGGCGCATGTGCTGCCGCGACACGGGCTTCAGGCCTGGTTGGACCTCCTCGCGCAAGGCCAGCGCCGCCGCCAGCAGCAGCGCGAGCTGTCGAAGGTCGGCCGGATCGTAGGCGCCGGACATCTCGGCCAGGACCTGCTCAGGCCTCTGCCCCCGCTCGACGCGTTCCAGGGCTTCGTTCAGAACCTCGACCTGTCGCGTGCTCATGCGCTTCCGTCCTCTCTCCGCAGGGCCGTTCGCAGGTGACCCAATGCACTGAACTGCAGGTTCTTCACCGCGCTCTGGCTTCGCCCCATCACCGCGGCCGTTTCGGCCACCGACAGCTCCAACCCGAATCGCAGGGCCAGCGCCTGCTGCTGCAGCTCCGTCAGCCGGGCAATGGCCATCTCGGCAGCCGCCGAATCGAGCCGCAACGCCACCAGTGCTCCGAGGTCCAGTTCGTCAGCCAGCTCGGGCCCGGCGGATGGGTCATCCTCGGGCGCGGCGTCCTCGGGAAGGTCGGCCAGCTGTGGCCGGCGACCCAGCGTGCGCCAATGATTGACCAGTCGATGATGCGCCACGCGGAGCAACCAGGGCCGGAAGGCACCCTGCCACTGGAAGTCGGCCAGCGCGCGTAGGGCGTTGACGAACACGTCCTGGGTCAGGTCCTCGGCCTGCTGCGGATCGCGCAGGCGCTGGAGAAGGTATCGGTGCACGTCCTCCACGTAGCGTTCGTAGAGCGCGCCGAAGGCCGAGCCGTCGCCGTCGGCAGCACGTTCGACCAGTTCGCGATCCGAGAGCCCGTGTGGCCTACCCGATCGGCTCCATCGCGAAAGCCAGCCGCCGGACAGCCCAGGCTTCTCCGGGGCCCGACTCGTGACTACGCCGTTGCCCACGGCGGCGCTCCGTCGCTCTTTCGTCCTCGATCCAGGCTTGGCTTCAACAGGTCACCTCGAGGCCGGGCGGGACGTCTCCGCCCGCACGGCTAGGTCGCCCGCGGTGGCCCGGTCGCCTCCGTTCGGCGACCGGGCCACCGCGGGCTAGGGGATCATCGCGTCCCGTGCTCGGGCCGGATCGGCTCGATGCCGACGCAGTCCGGACAGTCACCGACACCGACACCACCGGGGCCGAGCATCAGAACCGACGACCAGGACTCGCTCAGCTGGATGTCGACGCCGGTCACGGCACTGTCGTCGGACTCCAGGTTCAGCGGGTCGGGTCGGCCGTCTGCGTCGGCATCGTAGAAGCCGAAGCCAGCACCGCTGGCAGACTCGTCCAACGCCATCACCAGTTGCGCGCCCGCACACAGGCCCGCGACTCGGTAGTTGCCTTCGTCATCCGTGGCGACCTCGTCACGCGAGCCGCGCTCGCCGATGACGATGACTCGTGCACCGGCGACGGCCCGTCCCGCGTCGTCGATGACTCGGCCGCTGATCGAGGCCTCGGGCGCCGCACAGACCGGCGCCGGCTGCCAGGGCTGGAAGTTTCTCGGTTCGGAGAGCGTGACATCGATACCTTGGGCGGCGGGCGCTTCGTCCGTGATGACGATACCGTCGGCCCGTCCGTCCCCATCCGGGTCGTAGCTGCCCCAGGCCTCGCCGGAGGCGTTGCTGCGGTAGGCCAGCAGCTGGTACTCGGCCGGGCAGAGGTCTTCGACGCGATACCTTCCGCTCGGGTCGGTTTCGACCTGGTAGCGAAGGCTCTGGCCCCAGGCATCGTTCAGGTCGGTTGCCACCAACATGACGGTCACGTCCTGGGCCGGCTTCCTGCCGTCATCCTCGAAGACGCGACCTTCGACGCTGCCCAGGGCTACGTCACAAGCCGCGGGTGCGGGTTGCCCAGGCGAGATCACAATTCCACCGACCGTCTCGGTCAGGACGATGTCGATGTCCGAAACCGCCAGAAGGTTCGCACTCAGCTCGACGGTGTCGGGCTGGTCGTCGCCATCGGCGTCGTAGATGCCCACGCGTCCGGTGTCGAGGTCGAGCGCAGCCAGAGCGTAGTCACCCTCGCAGAGCCCTTCGGCGCGATAGACTCCCTGCTCGTCGGTCTCGAGCCCGACCATGCTCGGGCCACTGATCTGGACCTGGGCCCCGGCGACGGCCTGCCCGTCTTCGTCGAGCACATGGCCTTCGATCACGCCCTGACCGTCCTGGCAGGTCGCGACCGGCTCCGGTCCGGATGACGACATCGTCAAGTCGATGTCCTCGGCAGCAGGATCGTCGAGCGTGATGGCAACCGAATCGGGCTGCCCATCGCCATCCGGGTCGTAGATGCCCCAGGCCTCGCCGGTCGGGCCGTCGGCGTCAGCGCTGTATGCGAACAGCTCGTACTCGGCCGGGCAGAGCTCCTCGACGCGGTAGCGCCCGGCGGCATCCGGTTCGACGTAGTAGCGCAGGCTCTGGCCCCAAGCATCGGACAGCTCGGTCGTGCCCAACACGACCTTGACATCGACGGCCGGCGTCTGGCCGTCGGACTCGAAGACCCGACCCGCGACGCTGCCGATCGGCGTGTCGCAGGGCGCCGGCTCGGGTTGCCCGGGCGAGATCACGATCCCGTCTTCCGGCAGGGAGAGGACGATGTCGATCTCCGAGGCTTCGGGTGTGGTCGCGCTCAGATCCACGAAGTCGAGCTCGTCGTCGCCATCGGCGTCATGGATGCCGAAACGACCGCCCTCGAGATCGAGCGCCGCGAGGACGTAGCGGCCCAGGCACAGACCGTCGGCACGATAGGCACCCTGAAGGTCGGACACGAGCTCGACGACGCTCGGTCCGTCGATCAGTACCTGGGCATTCGCGATGCCTTGGCCTTCGGGGTCGACCACACGACCCTCGATCCGGCCCGGTCCATCCTGGCAGGGTTCGATCGGCCGGCGCTGCGCCTGCGTGTCCTTCGTCAGCGTCAGACCGGTCGCCACCGCCAGCAAGCCTGCGGTCAGCAGCACGTGCAACTTCATCGTTTCGATCATGTTCAGTCACCTCGATACAATCGGTTGGATTCGGCTCGACTCGGTATGGGGTTGAGGGTCCCTCTAGCCATTGGAACACCGCTCCGACCGATCGGTCTGTTCGAATTCGCACGATTCAGGATCCAATGCTGCGATCGTGCCCTGAGCGCCGGACCGCCGTACCGCTGACGCGTCGAGGCACACGCAGCCTTACGACCCGCCCTGGGGAGGTCGACGTGTCGGTCCCGGGGCGGTGGGGTACCGCCGGCGCCGACGGTCACTTGTGTGCCTGCGATGACGCGTGCGCCATCGGATTCCTCGTGGTGACCGAGCGCAGGTGTGCGCCGGCGAGGAGGCCCAGCGAGCCGGCCAGGTGGTCGCGATTCACCTTGACGTTCCCTGCGAACTGAGAGGCGAAGCGCTGGAAGCGCCCGGCGCGATCAGGGCGTGGCGCGAAGGCTTGCCAATCGGGCATGCCTAGGTCAGGCTGGAACTCGCATCAGTCCGCATAGGGGAAGACGCGGCTGCGCCTGGCTTCGACCGGTGCCATGCCGCCGTTGACCGTGTAAGGCGCGCGAAAGCCCAATGCTTGCCTGCAGGAGGTCGGCCGGTCGGTGATCCGGACCCCGATCTGCGCCTTGACGATTGGCGTGGGGCTCGGAGTGGGCCGGGCCCGGCCGTCGGCACCACTTGAAACCTGTTGGCATGATGCCTATAATGTCGACGCGGGCTTAATTCTATTCTAACCTGCTGGTCGTATCGACCAGCGAATTGATTCGGCTGTCGCGGCCCGCAGCTCCCAAAGCCTTGCCGCAGGCGCATGAGGAACCGCCGGACCCGGTCGTGCCGATACGGGTTGGCGGCGCTGCATTTGAGTTGGGTGTTCCGCTGCGCAGGGACCCATGGACCGGGCGCAGCCCTTGTCCGGAATCGGGCGGGTCGCTTCGACAGCCCCGGGGGGGTATTTGCATGGACGACGATCGCAGCTTCGATCGGAAGGCGAGCCACAAGGCCCGGATCGCCATGGCGGGCCGCGCTGCGCTGCTCGCAGTCCTGATCGGCGGCAGCAGCCTCGTCTTCGGTCTGGATCGGGCTGCCGAGCCCCGCGGGCCGTCATCGGGTGCCTCGCAGGCCGCGTCCTTCCCGTCCGAGAGCGATTGGACGCTCCTGAGCACCGATGCCAACGAGACGGGCTGCGCCGTTCACCGTGACATCGCGACGACCTCCTACGCCTTCGACGACGATCACCTCTTCCTGAGGATGATCAACCACGACAGCGAGGACGCCGGCTGGCCCGGGACGAACGGCGCTTCGACCGAGGCGCGCTACAAGTGGTGGATCGACACCCTCGGGGCCGATGCCATGGTCCACGGCACCTCGGTCGAGGAAGCTGACTTCCTGCTGATCGTCGAGGACCTCACCGACAACGCCAACGACCCGGACCAGACCCGTGATCGGATCGGCGAGCAGACCCTGATGGACGATCCGACCAACCTGGGCTTCACCGCCCGCTGGGACTCCCTGCCCTACTACACCCTCGGTACGCCCCAGGCCGGACCGACCACCACGCTCTGGGCGCGCCAGCTGGGCGCGGGCGTGCCCGGCCGTGGCGGTCTCCAGGATGCCTACGGCGATGCGATCGGCTTCCGGCTGCTCGACGACACGCTCGACATGTACGTTCGCTGGGACCAGCTCGGCCTGAATGGTCCAGCCAACGTCTGCCTCATCTGGGCCAGCGACATCCAGAACAACAACATCGACCAGGCGCCCGACTGCGATCGGCCGAGCGCGGCCCGGTGCATCCCCGCCATCGTCCTGCCCACCGAGACCCCGACCCCCACGGCAACTCACACCGCGACGCCGACCGACACCGCCACCGCGACCCCTACCGCGACGTCGACGGCGACGCGCACGGCCACCCCGACCCGGACCGCGACGGCGACCGACACCGCGACGGCGACGGCGACGGATACGGCCACGCCGACCGACACGGCGACGGCGACGGCGACGCGCACGGCGACGCCCACGCAGACCGCGACGCCGACGCGGACCGCGACGCCGACCCACACGGCCACGCCCACCCACACCGCGACGCCCACCCACACCGCGACGCCGACCCGCACGCCAACCCGGACGTCCACGCCCACCGACACGGCGACGCCAACCGATACGGCGACGCCGACGCCGAGCCGCACCCCGACCGCGACGTCGACGCCCACCGCCACGCCGACCGACACGGCGACGCCGACCCCGACGCCGGTGCTGCCCGGCCTGACGATCGACAAGACGGTCTACCTTGGGCAGGACGCCGGGCTGGGCTGCCCGGGCGGCGAGAAGGCCGAGGATGGGCTCGGTGCCGAGCTGACCTACTGCTTCGAGTTGCGCAACACCGGCAACACCTATCTCGACGAGCCCGCCCTGGTCGACGCCGCGCTGGGCGTCGATGTGTCCTCCATGCACCGATTGGCCGGCGCCAGCTTCCCCTTGGCTCCCGGCGCCTCGGCAACCTGGTACTACGAGACCCAGCTGGGGGGCAGCCTGGTCAACGAGGTCTGGGCCTCGGCAAGGGCGACGGGCCCGGACGGCACCCGACTGCCTGGCGCGACGGAGCCGAGCGACCGCGATACGGCGGAGGTCGTGCTTCACCGACTTTGCTCCGGCGGCACGCTATTCCTCGACGAGGACAACGACGGACGCCTCGACCCGGGCGAGGTCGGCATCGACGGCCTGCGCGTGTCCCTTTACCGCGACGACGGCGACAACCGGCTGTCCCCGGCCGATGGACCGCCGCTGGGTAGCGTCACCAGCAGCGGTGGCGGGGCCTATGCCTTCTGCAGCTACCCCGCGGGTGACTACATCGTCGAGCTGGACGAAAGCAACTTTGCGCCGGGCCAGCCGATGGAGGATGCGCTGAGCTCGCTCTACGATCCTGTCAGCGGAAGCGAGCCGATCGTGGACCCCGACACCGACATCGATGGCGACGACAACGGCTTCCAGGTGATCGCGGGCGGCACCAGCCTGCTGGCCGGCGAGGTGGCCGAGCGAGACGGCGGATCGCCCGCGCGACCGGCGGCGCCGGCGCAGTCGGGCGGGCGATCGATCCAGACGCTGGCGCTGAGCCTGCGCGTCGGCCAGGAACCGACCGACGACGGCGATGGCGATCCGGACACCAACCTGACGCTCGACCTGGGCCTCTTCGATCCCGACCTGGGCGATCAGGTCTTCTTCGACGCCGACTTCGACGGCATGTTCGAGCCAGCCCAGGGCGAGATCGGGATCCCGGGGGTGACCGTGCGCGTGTATCGCGACGACGGGGCCTCGGTCGGTGCGCTCGACAACACCGACAGCTTGCTCAAGTCGGCGATCACCCAGTCCCAAGGGCGCTTCCTCTTCGGCGGCCTGGATCCCGGCGACTACCTGCTGCAATTGCCCGAGACGAGCTTCCTGGTCGGCGAGCCGCTCTACGGCATGGTCTCGAGCCCCGGCGCGCCCGACCCGGACGACGACGTCGACGACGACGACAACGGCGCGCCGCTGGTCGGAGCGCCGGGCGGGATCGCCGGAGCCGCGATCACGCTCAGCGCCTCGGCCGAGCCGGTCTTCGAGGACGGCCTGGACTTTACCAACCTGACCTACGACTTCGGCCTGGCCGGCGAGGGCGAGATCGGTGACACGGTGTGGCTCGACGCCGACGGCAACGGGACTTTCGACCCGGGCGAGGGCATCCCAGGCGTGCGCGTGGTGCTCGAAACGACCCTGGGTGGCGCGCCGCTCCGGCTCGACCGGGTCACCGCTGCCGACGGTACCTATCACTTCGAGCACCTACCGCCGGGCGAGTACCTGATTCGAGTGGTGCCGAGTACGTTGCCGCGCGGTGTGCGTCCCATCCAGGACTACGACGGCATCCAGACGCCGAACCGAGCCCGGGCCCAGCTCGGCCTCGGCGCGCACATGCTGGTGCTCGACTTCGGCTATGGTCTGCCCCTGCTGCAGGACACCAGCCGTGCCAAGCTCTTCTATGACCCGGCTGACGCCGACGATGTCTACGTCAACCAGCGAGGTCCGAATCTGCTGCCCACCTTGAGGGTCTACGGACAGCCGACGATCTGCAACCCGCTGGCGCCGGGTCAGGGCAACCTGCCGGTGACGGCCGGCAGCAACGCCGCGGTCGACGACGCGACCGGTCAGGTGCCCGAAGATCCGCCCTACAGCGATCCCGAAGGGCCTTTCAGCCCGCTCTCGTTGGAGTCGCCCGAGACGGACTACGTCACCTGGAACCCGGCCTGGATCTCCGAGCGCCTCGGCAGCCCGGGGCTGTTGGCGGGCTGGAGCTGCGCCGACGGTCTCGACGAGGTCAGTGCCGGCAGCGCCATCCGGGCCAGCGGGATCAACGCCTCGGAGAAGGTCTGGCTGCGACACTGGTACGAGCCCACCCATCTGGACAAGGATTTGAACGCGGACGGCTGCCTGACCGACCTGGCCGGCGGCCCTGAGGGCGGTCCCGACGGCATCCCGGACGCGCCGATGAACCCGACGCCGAGCACCCTCGACGAGTGGTATCCGGCGATCATGACCGAGCTGACCTACCTGCTGGTCGAGAACGACCCGCTGCCCCTGCCGGAGCCCGAGCCCGCTCGGCTCCAGCGCTCGGCGCCGCGTCCGGCCTGTGGCGCGCCCGGCCCCGGGACACGGATCGTCTTCCCGGTCGGCACCTCCCTCGCGCAGACCCAGGCTGCCGGCCCGGACGAGGGCCAAGGCCTGACCAGCCTGGACCTCGACTTCGACGGCCAGCTCGACATGCTGACCGTCTCCGACGAGACCCAGCTGCCCGACCTGCTCGGCGGTACCACCCTCGACCTGGATGGAGACGGCCTGGTCGACGCGCTGGACGGCGATCGGGCGCCCGGAGCCGGAGCCCTATCCTGCGACGAGCTGTTGGTGCTGCACAGCGACCCGGTCGTGATCGGCCCGGACGACACGGTCCAGCTGCTCGACCACTTCGTCCGGCTGAGCTCGGTGACCCGCAGCGGGGCCGTGCTCGAGATCGCCTATGCGGGTGACCTCAAGCCGCGTCGCTTCGCCCCGGTGCTGCTGGGCATCGGTGCCACCGCGCTGGCCGGCGACATCGGCCCGGTGCAGATCCTGGCGCCGGGCGGCAGCAACCTCGGCCAGGTGCCGGTCGGCCCCTGGTTCGTCCACCTGGTCGACGCCGACTCGGCTGACGACCGGGTCACGCTGATCCTGGGTCGCGGCCTCGGCGCGCCCTGCGCCTCGATGGAGGATGGTCCCAACCGAGCCAACCTTCAGCCGGGCACGCCCTACTTCCTCAAGCGCTTCTATGTCGATGGCCACGAGTACAACGTGACGGCCATCATGAGCTGCGAGACGGGCGGCTTCCAGTACCTGAGCCTCCGCGCCCCCTTGCCGAAGGTGCCGGTGACCATCGAGCAGCACTCGGTGCGCCTGCAGCCCTACGGGCCGGGCAGCGACCTGGCCCTGCCGCCGCCCTTCAACCACGAGCACACGATCCTGGAAGACGTGGCCTCGCTCGAGGACTTCGGCGCCTGCCCGTTGCTTCAGCCAGCCGGGCTGCCCGAGAAGCGACCGGAGATTCTCTACTTCGGCGGACCGATCGGCCCCGTGCCGCCGGTCGGGGGCGAGCCCGACCTGCTGCCCTACCACGGCCGCAACCCGGTTGCGCCGGTAGGACCCTACGAGGACGCCTTGGCCAGCCGTTGGTTCTATGTGTTGGAGGACGTGAACCCGGGCCTCGCTGGCCAGCTGCGCGAGAAGCATGGCGCCCTGAACCGCGCCGATCCGCAGTGCCCGACGCCGGCTGGGGCGCCAGATGCCTTCTTCTACAACGAGCAGGTGCTGAGCGCGCCCCAGCACTTCACCGAGTTCTACCTGCCGGCCCTGCCCGACCCGGTGGACCTCGCGACCGGCCAGCCGGGCTGCGACCCGGACAGCTACTCGGTCACCACCGCCCTGGTCGATCCAAATGCGCGCATGCGGCAGTGGCGCA
Organism: Caldilineae bacterium; assembly: GCA_020634625.1. Lineage (GTDB taxonomy): Bacteria > Chloroflexota > Anaerolineae > Epilineales > Epilineaceae > JACKBJ01. The sequence continues at coordinate 17,380 of JACKBJ010000013.1, forward strand.
TGCCCGAAACGGGCGTGCCGGGCGAGGTCCCGCCGCGTCCACCGGATCTGGTCGTCGACTACGGGGGTTTCGATCCGCTGACCGGCGAGTATGGCGCGCCGCGCCGGGCCAGCTTCGAGCACGACCCGGACCAGCCCGAGAAGCTGGTCTCGGGCGCCGACGGTGTTCGACTCTACGGCGGCTACCCGGCCTGCGAGACGGCCGACTGCAGCGGCGCGGAGTCACGGCCCTCGATCCTCTTCGGCGCGGGCGACACGAACATCCTCAGCGACCCGGTCACCGGCGCACCGGTCGAGGTGCTGCCCTACACCGATCCCTTCGCCCCCTTCAACCCGCAGCACCCGGATGCTCCGCGCAGCGATTCCCTGACCTTCGACCCGGCCTTCATGAGCGAGTTCCAGCACTCTGGCGAGGCCTTGGCCAGCCTCTACGCGCAGATCACCGGCGACGGTCAGAACGCGGCCCAGAAGGTCTATCACCGCATGTGGTACCAGCCGCACTACGTCAGCAAGCTACGCGTGGCCGATGATTGTGCGCGCGACATCGCCTTCCCAGCCCTGGTGCAGGAGTACAGTTTCCTGCCCCTGGACATGACCGTCAACCCCAGCGCCATGCCGCCGGGCAACAGTCAGCTGGCCTTCCCGATGGCGACGCGGGCCGAGGAGCTGCCCGTGCCGGGCACCCTCGCCCCGCAGGGCGCGTTCGGCTACGGCCTGACCAGCTTCGACGCCGATTTCGACGGCCAGCCGCAGGCGGTGCAGCTGCACAGCGAAGCCACCCTCAACGCCTACCTCGACGAGATGTGGCAGGCGCTGCGCCCGCGCATCCCCGGCTTCCCGGTCGCGCCCATCGCCGGGCCGCGCATCGACTTCGATGGCGATGGGACGAGCGACGACGGGCTCGACGAGGATTGTATCGCCTTGAACGGCAACGAGATGCTCGTCCTGGCCCTCGAGGGCGTGCCGCTCGACGTCGACGCGGCGACCGAGCGGATCGGTCCGAACCTGATGTTCCTGGACCATGCGGTTCGGTTGGTCAACGTCACCGGCGGACGCTATCCACGGGCGCAGCTCGAGATTCGCTACACCGGCGGCAGCCCGCAGGCGGCTCTTCCCGCGTTGGTGGCCGGGGGCCAGATCTCGCTGGCGGTCGGTGACGCGGTCGTCGTCGACCACCTGGGCGGCGGCCTGAGGCGCATCGCTCCGGGCGAGGACAACCTGGGCGGCCTGGACGGCGCCTGGTTCCTCTACCTCGAAGACCTGGTCTCGGAGGGTGATCTGGCGGTCTTCACCGTCGGCCGTGCGCTGGGCGCGAGCCACTCGGCCATCGACGACGGCGCCGGCGGCCACGACTTCGGCGCCGGCGATCCCTGGTACCTCAAGCGCTTCTACGTCGACGGGCACGAGTACAACGTGGTCGCGATCATGACCCAGACCGCCGACGGCGCCGATCCGCTCGATCCGCGGGCCTGCAACTCCGACTTCGGCTTCCTGACGATCCGCACGCCGGTGCCAAAGGGCCGGCTGCGCGGCGATGCCTATAACCACCAGGACTCGCTCTTCCAGCAGGGCTACTTCCTCGACGGCTTGCCGGATCGAATGTCGGTGATGCCGCCCTTCAACGTCGACCATACCGTCGCCGTCGACATCGAGCGCATCGATGCGCGGAGCTTCGACGACCCGGACGGCTTCGTGGCGTGCAGCGGAGCGCTGGCACCGGCCGGCCCGCTGGTCGAGCGGATCACGGCCGAGCTGCCCGAGCCCCGCCGCGCCACCGAGCTGCGCGAGACCTACAGCATCTCGCAGACCCTGGGCACGACGCCTGCTTGGGAGACCCACCAGGCCATCGCGGCCGCGGCGGGCTACACCGAGATCGCGCTGCCCGAAGGACAGGTCTACCTGCTCACCTCGAGCTGGCGCTCGGCCTTCAACCGCCTCAGCTTCTATGGCTGCACGCCCTCGAAGGCCGGGCCCTTCGACGCGGACGATCCGCCGCCCCTCTCGCAGAACGCCCTGCGCGCGATCGCGGACTGCTGGCGGGGCGGCATCGTGCCGGCCGACGAGACCCTGCCGCCGCCCTATGTCGGACCGCGGCTCGGCGGCGACTTCGACGGTTTGCCGGGCCCGGGCGCCGCGGCGCCGGCCTTCGGCTCCGACCTGCGCATCGAGAGCCGGGCGCTCACGCCGCAGCCGGTCGCCGGCCTCACGCTGACCTATCGCATCGACGTCTTCAACGCCGGGCCCCAGTCGGCCGAGGCCTTCACCCTGATCGACCGCCTGCCGGCAGCCTATCGCGCCGATGACGGCGCTGGCGCCTGCGCGCCGGTCGCCGGCAGCGCCGAGATCCTGTGGTGCGGCTTCGAGGGCCTGGCCCCGGGCGAGTCGCGGACCGTCACCGTCTCGGCGCGGGTCGACGCCCAGACGCCGGCCGCGACGCCGCTGGAGAACCTCGCGGTGGTCCAGCTCGGAGCATCCGAGCCCGATGCCGCGCTCCTCGCATGGCTCGAGCATGGGACGATCCAGGACGCCACGGAGCAGCCTGCCGCGTCCGCCGCCTTCGATCCGATGCCCGCGAACAACCGGACCGTCACGACCGTCTTCGTTCGCGCGATGGCCGATCTCAGGTTGCTCGAAGCCAGCGTGCCGAGCGAACCGCTGACCGCCGGCGAAGCCCTGAGCCTCGCGCTGCGGATCGGCAGCGACGGGCCCTCGTTCGCGCCCGGCGTCGAGCTGTCGCTCGCGCTGCCCGAGTCGGTCGCCTACCTCGAAAGCCAGGGCCTCGCCTGCGGCGGGCTCGAGCCCGGCCACTCCGGCACGCTTGACTGCTACCTCGGCAGCCTGGCGCCGGGTCAGGAGCGCCTGTTGCGCTTCGGGCTGGCGCTGGATCCCTCGGCGCCTCCGGGTGAGCCGATCCGGCCCGAGCTCCGGCTCAGGTCGCCGGCGGCGCCCGATCCGGACACGAGCAACAGCCGCCTCCAGCTCGAGCTGGTTCCGAGCGCCGAGGCCGATCTCTGGCTGCGTCGCTCCGGCCCCGCCCTGGTGCAGCCCGGTCAGCGCTTCGACTGGGTCTACACGATCGGTAACCGCGGGCCCTCCGACGCGCGCGCCCTGCGCGTCGAGACGGAGCTGGCCGAAGGGCTGCGCCTGATCGACGCGCCGGGCTGGTCGTGCCAGACTCCCGCCGAGGGGCGCCTCGTCTGCACGCTCGAGCGCCTGCCCGCGGGGCAGGTGCTCGAGCGGCGGCTGACGCTCGAGGTGGGCACCGATCTGCCGGCCGGTGCCGATCTCGGCGGGGTGGCCTGGCTGGCGTCGGAGACCCCTGAGCGCGAGGCGGCCGACAATCGGGTCGCCGCGAGCCCCGTGCACGTCGAGCGCCGCGCCGACCTGGAGGCTCGGATCGAGCCTCTGGGCGAGCTGCTGGCGGGCGCCGAGCTGGCCTTGCGTGTCGGCGCGCGCAATCACGGCCCGACCTGGGCCGACGGCGTCCTGATCACCCTGGAGCTGCCGGCCGGGTCCGACCTCGCCGGCTCGGCGTCCGGCTGTGTCGCGCTGCCCGGTGAACCCAGGCGGCTGCGTTGTGCCTTGCCGGACCTCGCGCCCGGCGCCTTCGATTCGGCTCAGCTCGCGCTGCGGCTCGACCCGAGCCTGGCCGAGGGCGAGGCCCTGCGAGTGGACGCGACCGCGAGCACTCGCGCGGGCGACACGAACCCGGCGAACGATCGGGCGACCTTCGAGGGCACGGTCGCTCGCCGCGCGAACCTCGTCCTGGGTGTCGAGCTCGACCGATCCGCGGTCGAGGCCGGCGGCCTCCTGGCGCTGCGGCTGCGGGTCCAGAACGAGGGGCCGTCCGTCGCCGAGGCGGTGGTCGTCACCACCGACCTGCCGCCGGGCGCCGAGCACCGCTCGGACGACGCCGGCTGCCAGCGCTCGTCCGCCGATCGGCTCGAGTGCGCGCTCGGCGCCCTCGACGCGGGCGAGGAGCGGCGGATCGCGATCGAGCTCGCCGCAGACGCCGCGCTGGCGGACGGGACGCGCTGGACCCTCAGGTCCGAGGCGCTGACCGCCTCGCCCGAACGGAGCCTGCAGGACAACGCGGTCAGCCGCTGGCTTCCGGTGGTGGCGCTGGCGGACCTGCGGCTTGACCTCGGGCCCTTCGATCCCGGCGGGACGGCTGGCGCTCGCGTCGATCTCGAGCCGCGGGTGAACAACCGCGGTCCATCCCTGGCCCGCGGGCTGCGGCTCCAGCTGAGCCTGCCGGAAGGCCTGACCCCGGAGCGTCTGCCGGTGCGCTGCGAGGCTGCCGGCGCGGGGCTGGCCTGCACGCTCGGCGATCTCGAGCCCGGCGGCGGCATCGGTCTTCCCGTGACGCTGCGGCTGGACCCGGGCCTCGCGCGAGAAGCCGAGCTCGTGCTGGAGGGCCAGGCCGAGAGCCTCACGGCGATTCGACATCCTTCCGCCGCGCGCGGCACGCGCCGCATCGCGGTTGCCACCGAGGCCAGCCTGGGTCTGCGGCTCGAGGGGCCCGAAGCGGTGGCGCCGGGCAGCGCCTTCAGCTACTGGCTGGCGATCGCGAACCTTGGCCCCTCGCATGCCCGCGGCCTCCGGCTGAGGCTGGACCTGCCCGCGGCGTTGCGCTTCGCGGGCGCCTCGTCGAGCGCCTGCCTGCCGCTCGAGAGCCAGGTCGAGTGCGCCCTGGGCGGATTGCCGGCCGGCGAGGAGCGCGCGCTCCGGATCGACGTCGAGCCCGAGTCCTTGCTCGCCGAAGGGACGGAGCTGCAGGTCGAGGCGGCGCTGAGCTCGGAGACGCCCGACTCGATCCTGGCCGACAACCGGGACGCCCTCGTCAGTCGGGTTCGGAGCGCCCGCTCGGCCGACCTGCGGGTGAGCCTTGGCGCCGAGCGGACGGAGATGGTCGCCGGTGCGGAGCAGGTCGTCCTGGCACGCGCCTTCAACTTGGGGCCACGACCCGTGCAGGACGCGGTGCTGGTCCTGACGCTACCGGCTGAACTCGAGCTCGTCGAGGCCGAGGCCTGTAGCCTGGTCAGCGCCACGAGCTTGCGCTGCGCGCTCGGCGGGTTGGACCCGGGCGGGCAGGCGGAGCGCGCGCTCCGTCTCCGCCCGCGCGCGGATCTGGCCAACGCGACCCGATTGTCGATCACCGCCGAGCTGGGGTCGAGCCTCGAAGACCCGCGACCGGAGGACAATCGGGCCGGCTTCGACCTCCGGATCCGGCGCGAGGCCGACCTGTCGGTCTCGCTCCGACCCGAGGGGGCGGTCGACGAGCTGGTGGCCGGTCGACCGGTTGGCCTGCGGGTCGAGGTCGCCAACGCCGGTCCCTCCGCGAGCCGTGGGCAGGACGTCCTCGTCAGGCTGCCCGATGGGTTGGCGTTGGCCGAAGCGGTGGCCGGCTGCCGGGCCGAGTCAGCGACCGAGCTTCGCTGCGCGCTGGCCGAGCTGCCGGCGGGCGACGGCCTCGCCTTCGCGTTGCCGCTCGCGTCGAGCCCGCGTCTGGCCGATGGCGCTCGGCTCATGGTCGCGGCTGACCTGGGGACGGAGGCGGACCCGCAGACCGTCGACAATCAGGCCCGGGTCTCCCTAGGCGTTCGGGTCCTGGCCGACCTGGCCGTGAGTCATCCAGAGGATCCGATCCGGGCCGCGCCCGGAGAGGCGCTTCGCTACCGGATCCAGGTGCGCAACCTGGGGCCATCGGCCTCGGGTCCGCTGGACATCGTGCATCGGCTCGCCCCGGGCCTGAGTCTGCTGTCGCAGGATCCCGCCTGCGCCCTCGAAGACGGGTCGATCCTGCGCTGCGCCTCGGCTTCGCTCGATCCCGGCACGGTGCTGGAGCTGGCGCTGGTCGTGGCGGCGGACCGCGATCGGGCGACCGGCCTGCTGGAGTGTCTGACCGAGGTACGGGCTCGAGTGGCCGATCCGAACGTGGCCGACGATCGCGCGACGCTCGCGATCGCCCTGGCCCCGCTCGTGGATCTGCGGGCCCAGCTCTCGGCCCAGGGCCGGATCGTCGTCGCCGGCGATCCGCCGAGCTGGTCCTGGGTCTTCGGGAGCGCCACGGCCGGCGCGCCCATCCGCTACCTCGTGGACCTGGTCAATCAAGGACCCGACCCGGCGCGGGGTGCCACCGCGCGGCTGCGCCTGCCCGAGGGCGTCCGGCCCTCGCGCGAGCATCCCGGCTGTCGCATGGAGGCGGCCGACACCATGCGCTGTGATCTGCCCGAGCTGACGCAAGGCGGCCGCGCCCGTCTGGAGCTCGAGGCGCTGCTCGCACCAGACCGAAGCCCGGGCGCCTGGCTGGAGGCCGAGCTCGAGCTTGCGTCGACCGAGCTGGAGCGGACGCCGGAGGACAATCGCGCCACGCTGCGCAGCCAGGTGCTCGCGGCGGCCGACCTCTCGGTGCGGCTCACCTTGGACGGGGAGCGGCGTTCGCCGGGCGAGCCGGTCGAGGCGCGCATCGCGATCCGGAGCGCCGGGCCGAGCCTGGCGCGCGGTGCCGGGCTGTTCATCGAGCTGCCGGTGGGCCTGACGCCGCGCGCGTTGCCCGAGCGCTGCGAGCCGGGGCCAGGCGCGAGCGTGCTCTGCGCCCTGGGCGACCTGGAACCGGGCGAGGAGCGCGTGCTGGCGCTGGGCTTCGAGGTGGATGGCTCGGCCGAGGCCGGTCCGGTTCGGCTGTCGGCGCGGGCTGCCGCGGCCGGGACGGACCCGCGGCCGGGCGACGATCGTGCGGAGGCGACGCTCGCGATCGTGGCACCGATCGACCTGTCGGTCGTGGCGACGACCCTTGGCGAGACCTACGCCCCGGGCGAATTGCGGGCGCGGGTGATGCGGCCGGGGGTCGCCGTCGCCGGCTTGCGCCTGGAGCATCGGATCGTGCTGCGGAATCCGGGGACGATCGCGGCGCGCGAGCCCTTCGTCGATCTGCGGCTGCCGGATGGGGTCCAGCTGGTGGAGGCACCCGCCGGATGCCGGCCGAGCGCCCTGCCGCGGCTGCGCTGCGAGCTGCCGGGCCTCGCGCCAGGCGCAGAGCGGGAGCTGGCCCTCGTCTCGGAGGTGAGTCCCGAGCTGGCGCAGGGCACGGAGCTGGTCCTGAGGGCCGAGGCGGGCTCCGAGGGGGTCGATCCGCGGCCCGAGGACGACGGGACCGAGAGTCGCGCTCGGGTGCTGGTCGCGGCCGACCTGGCGGTCGGTCTGGTCGCCTCGCACGAGCGGGTGCGGCCGGGCTCGGTCATCGGCCTGCGCATGACCGCCGCCAATCGCGGACCGAGCCGCGCGCGGCAGCCGGCGCTGATCCTATCGCTGCCGGGCGGCGTCGAGCTGGCCACCGCGCCGGTCGGCTGCACGCGGCTGGGCGAAGCCGGCTCGGCCTGGCGCTGCGATCTGCCCGACCTGGCTGCCGGCGAGACGCTCGAGCGCAGTGCGAGGTTGCGCTTGCTGCCTGGGCTGCGGGGCTGGCGCGAGGTGGCGGTGGGCGTCGTCGCCGCGGCATCCGAGCCCTGGCCGGCGGACAACACCGAGCGGGTGCGACTGGAGATCGATCCCAGCGCGCCGCGAGTCGACTTCGGGGGCGGCGGTCGTCCGCTCTACCTGCCCAGCATCGGGCGCTGAGGGCGATGGCAGGCCGTGGAGGCGGCATGCCGATATCAGGCGGCCGGGGACGTCGTTCCCACTTGGGCGTCTCGAGCCCAGCATGCTCCTGAGCAGGCGCAGCCTGCCGATCGGCGCCATCTTCGGTCCGATCTGACCTGCCCGCCTTCTCGCGCTCCAAGCCTAACGTCGGACCTGGACTCATTCCAGGGGGGCAGGTCAGAAACCGTAGGCTGCAGGTTCAATTCCTGTCTGGCCCGCACATAGAGAAGCCCGCTACGGCGGGCCTCTCTCTCTTTCCCCCAGCGACCGATGGCGCACGAGCCTTGGTTGCGGCATGCTTGCGCCCATGACCCAATTTCCTACCGGCACCGTCACCTTCCTCTTCACCGACATCGAGGGCTCTACAGGGCGCTGGGACGAGTTTCCCGACGCGATGCGCGCCGCCCTCGAGCGTCACGATGCCCTGATGCGCGCCGCCGTAGATGCCAACGCCGGCCAGGTCTTCAAGACCGTCGGCGACGCCTTCTGCGCGGCCTTCACCACCGCCGGTGCGGGCCTGGCCGCGGCCATCGAGGCCCAGCGCGCGATCGCCGCCGAGGACTGGTCCCGCTTTGGTGATGGCTTCCCGCCGATCCTGGTCCGGATGGGACTCCATACCGGCGAGGCCACCGAGCGCGGGGGCGACTACTTCGGGCAGCCGGTGAACCGGGTCGCTCGGCTGGAGGCTTCGGGCCATGGTGGCCAGGTGCTGCTCTCTGGCGCGGCTTACAAAATCGTCCGCGAGCTCCTTCCGATCGGCTTCGAGCTCATCGACCGTGGCCAGCACCGGCTCAAGGACCTGCGCCACACCGAGCACATCTTCCAGCTTCGCGGCCCGGGCCTACCCGAGGTGGACACACCGCCGGGCACCGCCGAGGCGCTGCATCCGCGCGACCGGGTCCGCGTTGCCGATCCCGCACCGGGCTCCACGCCAGGCGCCGAGACCCCGACCCGTGAAGCCAATGGCGTCTGGGCCAGCCTGGAGGCGGCGCTGCGCTCGGACGCGGGTGAGGCCATCACCCTGACGCCGGCCGAAGCCACCGAGCTAGCCCGCCACAAGCCGGCCGACCTGCGCGAGTACCGCCTCGGCCGCGTGGCCGAGTGGTCCCAGCCCCGCTACCGCCTCGACGGCCGCTTCGTCGGCCTGACGCTGCTGATCGATCAGGGGGAGGAGGCGGTCCAGGGGCGGTGGCAGGCAGCCGAAGAGCGCTACGAGGACCTGGGCGACCTGCTCACGGACAACCCCGACCCGGCTATCGTCGTCCTCGGCCCGCCCGGCGGCGGCAAGTCGACGCTGCTGCGCCGGCTGGAGCTGGACACGGCCATCGCCGGCCTGCGTGGCGAAGCAGACTCGGACGACCGCGTCACGTTCTTCATCTCGCTCAACTCCTACAAGCCAGTGCGTCCCGGTGATCCGGTGCCGGAACCCGGTGAGTGGCTCTCCGATCGCTGGGCAAGCCGCTCTCCCGACCTGCCACCGTTGGACGACTTGCTGTCCGAAGGCCGCGTCACGCTCCTTCTCGACGCGCTCAACGAGATGCCCGCGGCCGGCGAGTCGGAGTTCCGGGAACGGGTCCAACTCTGGAAGGACTGGTTGGTTCGCCTGGCCTCCGACCATCCCGGCAACCGCGTCGTCTTCTCCTGCCGCTCGCTGGACTACAGCCAGTCGCTGTCGACCCCCGACCTGCGCGTCCCCCAGGTCCGCATCGAGAGCCTGACCGACGACCAGATCCGGGACTTCCTGATGGTCTATAGCCCGGGTCGCTGGCGCGAGATCTGGTCTGCCCTCGAAGGCAGCCCGCAGCTGGAAGTCCTGCGCTCGCCCTACTTCCTGGCCCTCCTGGTCGAGCAGGTCGAAGCCAGCGGCGAGATGCCGGCCGGGCGGGCGGCCCTCTTCACCGGCTTCGTGCGCCAGGCCCTGCGCCGCGAGGTGGAGCGTGGCAGCCCGCTCTTCGAGCCGGGCGAGCTGCTGGAGAGCCGGGACCTCAGGCGCATCGCCAAGTGGCAGTGGAAGGGCCCCTATGACCTGCCGGATCGGGGCAAGCTGATCCCCAAGCTCGCTGCGCTGGCACACGCCATGCAGCAGGCCCGTGACGACGCCGGCGGCTCCCAGGTGCGCGTCGACTTCGACGACGCGCTGGACCTGCTGAACGATTCGGCCGACGAGGCGATCGTGCAGGCCGGCGAAGCACTGTCGGTGCTGGACGAGGACGAGGCGGCCGGCGAGCTGATGTACATCCACCAGCTCGTTCAGGAGTACTTCGCGGCGCGGGAGCTGGCACGGGAGCCGGACCCCGAGCTTGTGAGGATCGAGTGGCGAGCGGCGAGGAGCAGTCCCAGCGTGGACGAGGTTATCGACAGCCTCGACCCGGCAGACCCGCTGCCGTCGCTGCCGGGCACGGGTTGGGAGGAGACGACCATCCTGGCCGCGGCGATGGCCGAGGACCCGCCCAGCTTCCTGCGCGGGGTGATGGACACCAACCTGGCGCTGGCCGGCAGAGCGGCGGCCCAGCCGGAGTTGATGTCCCGGCTACCGGCGGACCTGCTCGGTGACCTGCGCTGGGCTTTGGTCAAGCGCAGCCGCGACCCGGAGGCCGACCTGCGGGATCGGATCGCCTGCGGCTACGCGCTAGGCGACCTGGGCGACCCGCGCTTCGAGCGGCGTACCGGGCCACATGGCACGTACCTGCTGCCGCCGCTGGTCGAGATCGCGGGCGGCACCTACCCCATCGGGGACGACGAGCCGATCACGACCCCACAGGGGACCTGGACCGACCACATACCGCGCCACGAGGTCGAAGTCGCTCGCTTCGCCATCGGCCAATTCCCGTTGACCAACGCCGAATGGCGTTGCTTCCTGGAGTCGGGTGGCTACGAGGACGAGCGCTGGTGGGACACCGACCCCGCTCGCGCCTGGCGGCTCGGCGAGAACACCGCCGCCGGCATCCACGATTCCGCACGCGAGTTCGTCGCTCGATGCCGGAAACGACCGGAGGTGATGGATGAGCTCCTCGCCGCTGGCTCCTGGGACGAGGAGCTGTACGAGCGCGGCCAGAGTCGTGTCGCGATGAGCGCAGAGGAACTGGACGCGCACCTGGTCGAGCTCTATCCGGGCGGCCGGCACACCGAGCCGGCCTGCTGGCGCGACGTGCGCTTCAACCGGCCGGCGCAGCCGGTGGTCGGGGTTTGCTGGTACGAGGCGCGGGCCTACCTGCGCTGGCTTTCGGAGCAGTCGAGGCTGGCATTCCGCCTGCCGACGGAAGTGGAATGGGAGGCCGCCGCTCGCGGCACGGCCGGCCGGTGCTACGCCTATGGCGATGTCTTCGACCGCCTGCGGTGCAACATGGCCGAGACGCACATCCGGCAGACGACGCCGGTCGGGGTCTTCCCGGGCGGCGACACGCCCGAGGGGGTTTGCGACCTGACCGGTAATGTCATCGAGCGGGCCTCTAGTGCCTTCGGCAAGGGTTTCGGCGCCACCGAGTACCCCTATCCCTACACCATCGAAGACGGCCGGGAGGAGGCCGAGGCGCCAGCCGACATGCAGCGGGTGTCGCGGGGCGGGTCCTGGTACGACGATCGCTCCGTCATCCTGGCGCTGCACCGCGACTACGATCATCCGGGCAATCGCGACAATCTCTCCAGTGTGCGGGTGGCAGTGTAGCGTAGCGGCTCCCTGCTCTACCCCGATTCTGGTTTCTGGGTCTGGCCTCCGAAGTACTCACTCCCGAATCCGCTCGTCGTGTCGTCTGTCGTCGCAGTCAGCCTCCACATCGCGGCCGCCTGGACGCGGCTGATGGGTTACGGCCTGGCCCTGGCATGTTAGCCTTCGAGGAGGCGCTGAGCATGCGTGCCCTTCGCCAGCTCTACTACCGGGTCTGGAGCTTCGAGAACTTGCTGGTGGCCTGGCGTCGTGCAGCGCGCGGCAAGCGGTCGCGGCCCTAGGTCGTGTCCCCGACTGCGCACTCGGGCGATCAGCAACCCGAACAGTGGCCGGGCTGGTAGTCAGAGACACTCCCTGGGCTGCCTGGACGATGGAGGCCCGCCGGTAAGCACTCCCTGGGTCTCCGTGGCACCTCCGGGACACCGGACCCGCGTCCTCAATAGACCGCGTGTCAGACGACAGGTCGCTGGACTTCACTGACGGTTCTCTTCAACCGGTGAAGCGCACCGCGGAGATGAAAGGGTGCCATGACACCCTTTCTGGCACGGTCTCCGGCGAACCCCGTGGGGTACCCTGGGACGAGGGGAGGAGACAGACCTCGTCAGCGCTACGATCTGGGACCCAACGGGACAACCCTGGATTCCCCTCCTCGAAGCGCCTAGTCCGCCGGTCCGGGTTCGAACTCCGGTCCACCAAATCGATGCGGAGCCTGCTTCGGCGGGCTCTTCTCGTGGCGCTGGCGTACGCTCATGGCCGCTTCGTGGTGTCCTGGGCTTGCGGCCAGCGCTCGCGTGGTCGTCTTGGGGAGCCTCCGCGTTTCGAACCGGGCCAGTCGCGTTCAAGCCACATTCCCGGCCTTTGTCATGGCCATGTGGTCGATCTTGTGCCGACACCCGGTCATTTCTCCAGTGCGAGGGGTGGTGAGAACGGAGTGACCGATGTCTTTGAACGAACGCCTTTCGAGGGCAAGCCGAATGCACGTCATGCTCGTAGGACTGCTGCTCCTGCTCGTCGTCCTGGCTATCCCGTTCATCTGGAAGCCAGAGGGCAGGCCACCGCTAAACGGCCCGGCACTCGACGATCTCACGTACCGCGAAATCGCCTTCGAGAGCGGCGAGCTGCGCATGGGGGGCATGCTGTTCCTGCCCGATGTGCCTGGACCCCATCCGTTGACCGTGCTCATCCACGGCTCCGGTCCGAGCTCCCGGGACAGCGCCTGGTATCTGAGCATTGCCGACCATCTGCAGCGCAACGGCATCGCCGTGCTGCTTCCGGACAAGCGTGGCTGTGAGCAGTCCGAAGGCGACTGGCGCACGGCAAGCCTGCCGGAGCTCGCGGAAGACACGGTGGCCGCCGTCGCGTATGGTGCCCGTCTCGACGATGCGGCCTTTTCGACCATCGGCGTGATGGGGCTCAGTCAGGGCGGCTGGATCGCGCCGGTCGCGGCTACGCTGAACCCGGAGGTGGACTTCGTCGTGAGCATGTCGGGGGCGGCGGTCCCGACGGACGAGCAGCTGCTCCACGAGGAGATCCATAGCATCGAACGCATGGGAACCTACCACTTCGTGGCCCGGCTGCTGGCTCCGCTCTCGACGGCGCGCCTGCGACGCATGGACTTCTGGGCGCCGCTGGCCGGCTTCGACCCCTTGCCCTATTGGCGGGAGGTGGATGTCCCCGTCTTCCTCGCCTTTGGCGGAGGGGATCCGAGCGTGCCCGTGGCTGCCAGCGCCGAACGCATTGAGTCGCTTGATCGGGACTGGCTCGTCGAGGTCTATCCCGATGGCGGCCATGGAATCTCGGACCCGGTCACCCAGCGGGTGCAGGAGGCCTTTCTCGCCGACCTCGTCGACTTCATTGCGCGTGCCGGCAGCTAGCGGTCTCGACGGCGTTGGGTAGGGTGGAGTCGCCCGCCCCGGAGCCCGCGTGCGTCAGTTGGGTGTCGATCGAGCAAGAGTTCGCATGGCCCACGGCCTTGCACGACCGGGCATCCAGGATCACAGCCAAATAGACCCAGCCCGACGCGGCCGAGGTCCTCGGGCCGCTCACGATCAAGTCACTGGCAGCGCTGCGCTGCCTCGGAAAGAGCCCTACCTTCGTGGAGAAGCTCATTCTCCGACGTCAACTGCTCGATCTTGCGCCCCAGCTCCGCGATGCGCTGGACGAGCTCTCGCTCACGCTGCGCGACCCCTGCCGGGTCGGGACCGTCGAACCTGCCCGCTTCGTCGTTGCGGCGCCACTTCCGCAACATCGTTGGGCTGAGCTCGTGCTGCCGGCACGGTAGCGCCGGGCTGGTGTGTCCGCCGGGGAACTCTTCGACCACCTGCTGTTGGAGCACGGCGCTGAACGTCCGCCTAGCTCGACTCATGGACGTTCTCGTTGAGCCCCGACAGTACACCAGTTTGCTCGCGCTCTGCGGTCCAAGCCCTGGGAGTCACTCCAAGGTTCGAGGCGCTGGGATGACGCCTCGACGCGCCGAGGCCAAGGTCGACGGGAGCGCCTCCCCGCCGGCTTCAGTACTTCAAGCCCAGCGCGTCACAGAGAAAGCGCATCAGCGGCTGGATCTGGGACCATGCCGCCGTCGCTCGCTCGGGCAGGTCGGGGCCTTCGATCGCCGCGTCCGGCCATTCCAGGACCGCGATGTAGTCCTTGCGCTTGAGCTCCTCGATCAGCGGGTGCTCGGGGTCATATCCGCGTGGAGCACGCTTCAGCGACTCGCCGCCCAGCGCCCAGCCCGACCGGAAGGCCGGTGCGTCGATGACGTCGCGCCATCGTTCGGGCCGGTCCGCGATGGCCTGGCGGATCTGGCGCAGCGGCTCGGCGGCCGGATGCCAGACGCCGCCGGCCAGGAAGACGCCGCCCGGCTCGGCGTGCAGGTAGAGCCCCGGCGCGTGGACGTCCTTGCCGGCAGCGTGCCGCAGCTGGATGCCGAGATTGGTCTTGTAGGGCGAGCGGTCCTTGCTGAAGCGGACATCGCGAAAGATGCGCATCAGCGAGCCGCCGACCTTCTTCGGCTCGGCGCGCAGCTCGGGCGACAGCGTCGCAAGCCGGGGCGCCATGGCCGCGATGAAGGCCAGCGCCGGCTCGCGCAGGTGCCGTTCGTAGCGCTGCTGGTTGGCCTGGAACCACTCGCGCTCGTTGTGGAAGCGTAGATCCTCCAGGAAGCCGATCATCTCGGGGCCGAAGCCGGCGAAGTCTGGCATTCGCATCCTCCGTAGGCGGAACTCGATCGCCGGCCTCGACCCCCAGGCTCAGCGCAGCGTCAACAGGTAGCTCACCAGGTCGTCCAGATGCGCCTCGCCCACCTGGTCGGCGATGTCGGCGGGCATCAGGTTGTTCGGAAAGCCCTCGACCGTGTAGCGCCGTGGATCCCGGATTGAGTCACGGATGTAGGCCTCGGCGTCCAGTCCCTCGATGCGGCCGGCACCGCGCGTCGCAATGCCGGCCAGCGAGGGCCCGACGACGATGCCGTCGCCGCTCGCCGCGTGACAGCGAGCGCAATGCATCTGAAAGACCGCCTGCCCGCGCGCCGCCTGCGGCTCCAGGGTCGGGAGCCGCTCGGCCGCCTGGCTCGTGCAGGCGGCCGAGATCAGGAGCAACGGCCCGATGGCCGCCAGGGCGCGGAGCAGGATGGCAGTCCGGCGCGCGCTCGGCAAGGCGCTCAACTCGCCTGCAGCCGGCGCAGCATCGTGACCACCCCCAGCAGCACGCCGATGCCCATCACGAAGGCGCCGTGGCGGACATCGGCGCCGATCTTGGCGCCCAGGAAGGCCAGGATCCCGAGGTTGGTGATCCAGAGCGTCGCCATCTCCGCCCAGGGCATGATGCCCGCGCCGGCGGCCGCCCGCGAGGCCACCACCCCGAAGATCAGGTTCGTCATCATCCCGACGAAGCCCACGTGGGCGAAGGCCGCGAAGAACCAGGGCGGCATGAGCGTCGCATCGGCGTTCTTGCTCACCACGTAGAGGAACAGCACCACGTACAGCACCAGCCACAGCGAGCCAAAGAAGGACCAGGCGCGGATGCCGGCGCCCTTCGGCAGGTCGGTCAGGGCGCGCCAGCCGACGCGGGCCAGGAAGATGACCATGCCGACCAGGAGCAAGAGCCCGAAGAGGGGCAGCACCTGCTCGACCGTGTTGGTAAAGAAGGCGAAGGGCACCAGCGCCGCGCTGATCATCCAGCAAAGGGCCTGCGCCGCGCCGGCCTTGGTCCAGCGCTGGCTCAAGCCGCCCCGGCCCCACTCGATGACCGCGCTGGCGACCAGGAACAGGTAGGTGTCCATCATGCCGGCGTGGGCGCCGACCCGATCGCCGGGAGGCAGGGGCAGGAACTCGCCCACCACGCGCTCCAGACCCAGCAGCATCCCGACCGTCGCGCCGATCGCCGCCGTCAACAAGGCACCGGCGGCCAGGAGATGCACCGTGCTCATCGGCGACTGATGCCGCAGCTGCCCGAAGGCGAAGATCGTGGCCGCCCAGAGCACCAGCACCGCGCAGGTTCCGAAGAGGGGCAGGAGCGCCACCAGCGGCCCGCTCGGCCGCGAGAAGGCCAGGCCGAAGGCGGGGATGTAGCCGGCGAAGACCAGGATCGCGGCCCAGACCAGCTTGCGGACCCGACCTTCGTAGTCGGTGCCGACCTCCCGTTCGCCGGTCAACACCCAGATCGCGATGCCGATGGCCGACAGCGTGATCCAGCCGATGCTGCCGCCGTGCAGGTGGATCAAGATCTGCCAGCGATCGATCTCACCCACCGTCAGGGCATTGTCGAAGCCAAAGTAGTTGTTGATCAGGAACAGCAGCAGCGCGCCGGTGAACAAGATCTTGAGCGAATGCCAGACCGAGTCGTTCTTCACGCGTCCGAGGTACATCCTGGCTCCCCCCCCCATCTGAGCAGGGTCGATCGACCCCGCCGATCGCGGACCCCGTCCGCGCGCGCATGATGCACCGATTGATCCGCATCGATCAAGTGAGGCATCATTGCGACCATGCACCAGCTCCCTTCGGGCAGCCGGTGAACCGCGTGGCGGCCTCGTCGGACGGCCAGCGCGTGGGCCGACGCGAACCCAGACCACAGGAGCCAGACCATGCAGCTCGGTGCCTTCTCGATCAGCCTGGCCGTCAAGGATCTCGAGGCCTCGCGGGCCTTCTACGAAGCGCTCGGCTTCGAGGCTTTCGCCGGCGAGGCCCAACAGGGCTGGCTGATCCTGCGCAACGGCGCGCATGTCATCGGCCTGTTCCAGGGCATGTTCGATCGCAACATCCTGACCTTCAACCCGGGTTGGGACCAGCGCGCGCAGCCGCTCGAGAGCTTCACCGACGTGCGCGAGCTCCAGCGGCGGCTCAAGGCCAAGGGCCTGACCTTCGAGGCCGAGGCCGACGAGAGCGGCTCCGGGCCGGCGAGCTTCATCGTCGTCGATCCGGACGGCAACCCGGTGCTCGTCGACCAGCATGTCTGAGCGTCGGACCCGGCTGGGCGCCGGATCGGAACATGGCCTCGCTCGGCGCACCAGTCGGCGCTCGCGGCATCGCCGCGCCGGCTTGCGTGACCGGGGAGCCGGCGCGCTAGGGGCGCGGCCCCGTCCTGAAGGCCGAGAGGTCGAGCACGACGAAGCCTTCCGCCTGCCGCGGAAGGTGCTCGCCCTCGGCTGCCTCCGCCGGGACCCCCAGCTCACGCAGCGCGCGCACGGCGTTGACGCTGCAGCGCGCCTGACCCGGCGCTGGGCGGAAGAGCCCGTAGGCGTCGTCGCTGGGCTGCGCGCCGCGCAGGCCGAGCAGCCCACGTTCGGCGTCGACCGCCAGCAGAAGGTGCGTGGGCTGGCGCATGGCCTCGAAGAGCCGCGGACCGAGGGTCAGCGTGCCGTCGCCGTGAAGGTAGATCGACATGCCCTCGGCTGGCATCGGCGGCGGGTTTCGGCGGGGCTTGATCTGGGTCCAGGGCATCGTGGCGACGGCCTCCCATGGTCGGGTCTGGGCTCGGGACTCGGGGCTGGCGAGCCTGGATCGCGGCGCGCCGACCCCGGGCGCGACGGGGGAGACGATACGGGACCTTGGCCGATCGGTCCACACTTCGATGCGAGCGAAGAGGACTGAAGCATGTCGAAGGAGACGCCGAGCATGGATGCTTTGCCACCGCGAGCCGCCGGTCGCCTGGACTTCCTGGACCGCTACCTCACACTGTGGATCCTGCTGGCGATGGCCGTCGGCGTGCTGGCGGGGCGCTTGCTGCCCGCGCTCAGCGCCGGCCTGGATCGGCTCAGCCTGGGCACGACCAACCTGCCCATCGCCATCGGCCTGATCTGCATGATGTACCCGCCGCTGGCCAAGGTGCGCTACGAGGAGCTGCCAACCGTCTTTCGAGACGGGAAGGTGCTGGCGCTGTCGTTGGCCCAGAACTGGCTCGTCGGTCCGGTGCTCATGTTCCTCCTGGCGGTGATCTTTCTGCGCGACAGGCCGGAGTACATGGTCGGGCTGACCATCGTCGGCCTGGCGCGCTGCATCGCCATGGTGCTGGTCTGGAACGACCTGGCGCGCGGAAGCAGCGACTACGCGGCCGGCCTGGTGGCGCTCAACAGCATCTTCCAGGTGCTCTTCTTCGGCCTCTACGCCTGGGTCTTCGTCACCTGGCTGCCGCAGCAGCTCGGCCTCGAGGGCGCCCTGCTCAAGGTGAGCATGGGCGCCATCTTCCAGAGCGTGCTGGTCTACCTCGGCATCCCCTTCCTGGCCGGCATGCTCACCCGCGCGATCCTGCGGCCGATGAAGGGCGAGGCCTGGTACCAGGAAATCTTCCTCCCGCGCATCGGGCCGATGACCCTGATCGCCCTGCTGTTCACCATCGTGCTCATGTTCAGCCTGCAGGGCGAGCGCATCCTCGCATCGCCGCTGGACGTCGCCCGCATCGGGCTGCCGCTGGTGCTCTACTTCGTGATCATGTTCGGGATCTCGTTCTACCTGGCCTACCGCGTCGGCGCGGACTACGCGCGCGCCGCGACGCTGGCCTTCACTGCCTCCGGCAACAACTTCGAGCTGGCCATCGCGGTGGCGGTCTCCGTCTTCGGCATCGGCTCCGGCGTGGCCTTCGCGACCGTCATCGGCCCGCTGGTCGAGGTCCCGGTGCTGATCGGCCTGGTGGGCGTGTCGCTCCGCCTCGGCCGGCGCTATTTCGGCCTCGGCGCGATCGACTAGGCCTGCCGGTTGCCGGCGCAACGCGGCCGCAGGCCCGTCGCCCTGGCGCGGATGTGCCTAGCGCAGCCAGCCCTTGCGGCGGAAGAAGATCAGCATGCCGACGGCGATCCCGAGCATGATGACGATCGCGACCGGGTAGCCGTAAGCCCAGCGCAGCTCGGGCATGTTGTAGGGCGAGCGCTCCGGGTCGAAGTTCATGCCGTAGATGCCGGCCACGAAGGTCAGCGGGATGAAGATGGCGCCTGTGATGGTCAGCACCTTCATGATCTCGTTGGCCCGGTGGCTGACGCTGGACAGGTAGAAGTCCATCAGCTCGCCGCAGCTCTCGCGATGGCCTTCGAGCAGCTCGAGCACCAGCACCGCATGGTCGTAGCAGTCGCGCAGGTGGATTCGGGTCTCGTCCTCGATGCCCGGCAGCGGGTCGCGGATCAGGCGGTTGAGCAGCTCGCGCATCGGCCAGGCGCTGCGACGCATCGCGGCCAGGGTCTGGCGGGTCTCGAAGAGCTCGGCCAGCATGTCGGGCTGGGGATCGAGCAGGATGCGCTCCTGCAGCGACTCCATCCGCTCGCCGAGCGCCTCGAGCGGCGGCAGGTAGCGGTCGACCACCGCGTCGATCAGCGCGTAGGCCAGGTAGTCGGCGCCGGAGCTTCGGATCAGGCGACCCGCCTGACGGATGCGGGCCCGAACCGGCTCGAAGGCCTCGCCCTGCGACTCGCGGAAGCTGAGCAGCCAGCCCTCGCCGAAGAAGAGGCTGACCTGTCGATCCCGCCCGCCGACCTCGAGGCCCGGCTCGCGCAGGAGCACCGCGACGCAGCCCGGGAAGTCCTCGACCTTGGGGCGCTGGTGGGTGCGGGTGACGTCCTCGAGCAGCAGCCGATGGATGCCGAAGCGCCGTCCGAGCGCCGCCAGCACATCGACGTCGCCCAGTCCGACCACGTCGATCCAGGCCACCGGCAGGCCTTCCGGCAGCCGATCGAGCTCGGCCACCGAGGCGACCTCGCGGTCCTCCAGCCGCTCGGGTCCGTAAGCCATCAGGCGGATCCGCGGCGGCAGGGCATCCGGGTCCGCCTGCAGCTGACCAGGCAGGGCGCCGGCCGTCAAGGGCCGCGTCGGTCGGCGAACGGCCGCTGCTGGGCTGACCGGGCGGGGCCCGGCGGACGGGGTCTTGGCCACGGCGGGAGTCTAGCACATGCGCGACCCGGATGGCGGGCGCGCGACGGACGCTACCGGCGACCCGGTGGGACACGCCACTGCGGGTATCCCCTCAGTGGCGCCGCGTCGCGCGATGCGGGATTGTTCGGATTGTGTCTCGCGCCCGACGCCACGATACTGGTCCGGTCGCGGCATGCCGTCGCGGCCTTGGTCGAGCTCGGATCGCGAAGGAGTTGTCGATGGTGGTGCAGCCCGCGCAGGCATGGCGGCGGTTCGAGCCGGTGCTCAACGGTCGTTGGCATGAGCGCGCGCTCATCGCCTTTCTCGTCATCGTGCTCGCGCACTGGGCGGAGCACATCGTCCAGGCCATCCAGATCTTCGTCCTGGGCTGGGCGCGTCCCGACTCGCGCGGCGTGCTGGGCCAGTACTGGCCCTGGCTCGTCAAGTCGGAGCTGCTTCACTACGGCTATGCGCTGGTGATGCTGGTCGGGCTGTGGATCCTGCGCCGGGGCTTCACCGGCGCCAGCTACACCTGGTGGATGCTCTCGTTCTGGATCCAGTTCTGGCACCACATCGAGCATGCGGTCCTCCAGCTGCAGGCGCTGACCGGGTACCATCTGTTTGGACGGCCGGTGCCGACCAGCATCGTGCAGCTCTGGGTGCCCCGCGTCGAGCTGCACATGTTCTACAATACGATCGTCTTCATCCCGATGGTGGTGGCGATGTACCTGCATCGTTACGGAGAGCACCCGGCCGACGCGCCGGCGCCGGCCTGCAGCTGCTCGCGCGTGGCGCGCACATGAGGGACCCCGAGGCTCGGCGGATCGCGATCGGGCTCGGTCTCGCGTTGATCGCCTGTCTTGGTCTGGGTGTCGGACCCTGGGCGCCGACCGTCGGTGCCCACGAAGGCCAGCCCTATCCCGTGCTCGAGGGCGCCGAGGTCGGTCCCTACCGGATCGACCTCTGGTCGGACCCGGATTTCGGCGAAGGCGAGTTCTGGATGATCGTCGCGGACGCGGCCGATCCCGCGGCCCTCGAGGTCCGACTCGACGCCGCACCCGAGGCCGAGCCGCAGCATCGCCTCGAGGCGCTTGCGGCCTGGCAGCCCACCAAGGATCGGCCGGATGCGGCTCGGTACGTGGCCCTGCTGCCGCTCGACCGGGACGGGTGGTGGACGGTCGACCTGTCGGTCGCCGGCCCGTCCGGCGCCGGCAGCGCCCGGACGCGGGTGGAAGTGCGGTCGCTCGGCCCGAGCCGGCGCGAGGCCTTGGCCTACCTGCTGCCCTTCGGCTTCCTGGCATTGCTCGTCGCGGCGCATCAGCTTCGTCGAGGGCGGCGCGCCCGCAGCGGCGAGGCCGCGGCGAGTGCTTGACGGACGGCGCATCGGGGCGCTAGCGTTGGACGATCCATCCGTTCCCGATCGGTCCAGCGCTGGAGCGCACATGAGCAGCGAAAGGGACGAGCTCGCGGGCCCCGGCGGAGGGCCCGCGCCGATCGCGTCGGCGCCAGCCGCCTCGGACGCGCAGCGCCTGTCGCGCCTGGCCAGCTTCCCGGAGCAAAACCCCAATCTGGTCATCGAGATCGATGGTGCGTCGAGGATCCGCTACCTGAACCCGATCGCGCGGGAGCGCTTTCCGGATCTCGTGCAGCTGGGCCTCGAGCATCCGCTGCTCTCGGACCTGGGCGAGGCGGCCGCGCGGATCGGTTCGGCGGCGGGCGCGTTTCTCGCCCGCGAGGTGGACCTGGGCGATCGCGTTTTCGAGCAGAAGATCTGCCCGATCGCCGACGACACGGGCTTGGGCCTGCGGATCTTCGCCACCGACGTGACGGCGCTGCGCCGGGCGCACGAGGACATCCGGCGCCTGGCGCAGCGCGTGGTCGAGGCCCAGGAGGCCGAGCGGCTGCGCATCGCCCGCGACCTCCATGACGACGCCGGCCAGGCCTTGACCGCGCTGCGGATCAGCGTCAAGCTGCTGGTGGACGACCTGCCGACCGAGCAGGCGGGGCTGCGAGCCGAGCTCGACGGCATCGTCGGGCTCATCGGCGAGACCCACGAGCGCATCCGGGCCATCGCGCGCGGGCTACGCCCGCCGATGCTCGATACGGTCGGGCTCGAGCGGGCGCTTCGATCCGAGTGCCAGGCCTTTGCCGAGCGCGCCGGGATCGTGGCGGACCAGGCCTACGCGACGCCCTTGCCGCAGCTGTCCGAGGCCGCCTCGACCGCCGTCTACCGACTGGTGCAGGAGGGCCTGACCAACGTGTTGCGGCACGCTCGCGCCGACCGGGTGCGGCTGGTGCTCGGCCGCGAGCCCGGCGGTATCCGCGTGGAGCTGGAGGACGACGGCTGCGGCTTCGACCCCCGCTTGCTCGTCAGCGCGACCGGGATCGGGCTCCGGGGGCTGCGGGAGCGCTTCGAGCTGCTGGGCGGCGGCTTCGTGGTCGACAGTCGACCGGGGCGGGGCACGCGGCTGCTGGGCTGGCTCGACGGCTTGGAGCCGGCGCCGTGATCCGGGTGGTGGTGGCCGACGATCACCATCTGGTGCGCGAGGGCATCGTCACGCTCTTGAACCGCAGCGGCGAGATCGAAGTGGTCGGCGAGGCATCGGACGGGGCGGCCGCGCTGGCGCTCGTGGCACAGGCGGCGCCCGACGTGCTGGTGCTCGACCTGACCATGCCGGGCGTGGACGGGCTCGAGGTGCTGCGCCGCCTGTCGGCCTCCGCGTCGACCGTCTCGACCGTGATCTTGTCGGTGCATGCCGAGTCGGCCCTGGTGCAAGAGGTCCTGGCGGCCGGCGCGCGCGGCTTCGTGCCCAAGGCCGCCGTGACCGAAGAGTTGATCCTGGCCATCCGCGCCGCGCGGCACGGCGCGAGCTATCTCAGCCCGGCGGCCTCGGCGGCGCTGCTGCAGCCGGTGGCGCCGCGGCCCTCCGAGCCCGCGGTGGGGCTCTCCCAGCGCGAGCGCGAGGTGCTGGCCCACGTCGCGGCAGGGCTGACCAGCCGGGCAATCGCGGCCGAGCTCGGGCTCAGCGTCAAGACGGTCGAGCGGCACCGCTCGAACCTGATGGCCAAGCTCGGCGTGGGCAACGTGGTCGACCTGCTGCGCACCGCCATCCGACTGCAGCTCATCGACATCGACCGTGGCTGACCGCTTCGCGCGCCAGCCGGGCTCCCAGGGGACGCGACCAGGCATGTCAACGCAGCACGCCAACGAACCGACGCCCGTCGCCGCCTGGCGGCGGGCCCTGCCGGGCCTGCTCTTCGCCGGGCTCCTGGCGACGACCGTCCTGCTGGCGCGCCGCGTCGAACGGGAGTCGGGCCAGCTCGGGTCGGCCAGCGAGACCGAAGCCCGGTCCACGGCCGATGCCTACGGGTTCCACTTCGACGAGGTGTCCCAATCGGTCGGCATCGACTTCGTCCACTCGGCGCCGAGCTTCGACCCGCGGCTCGAGCACATCATGCCCCAGGTCGCCTCGATGGGCGCCGGGCTGGCCGTGGGGGACTACGATCGCGACGGATGGCTCGACATCTACGTCACCAACAGCGGCGAGGGCAGCGCGAACCGCCTCTACCACAATCTGGGCGACGGGCGCTTCGAGGACCGCGCGCCCGAGCTGGGGCTGGCCGACCTCAATCGGGCGGGCACCGGCGTCAGCATGGCCGCGCTCTGGGGCGACTACGACAACGACGGCTTCGACGACCTGCTGGTCACCAAATGGGGTCGGCCGGAGCTCTTCCACAACGAGGCCGGGCGGTCCTTCCGACGCGTCACCGAGGGCGCCGGGCTGCCCGACTGGGTCAACGCCACGAGCGCGGTCTGGTTCGACTACGACCGCGACGGCATGCTCGACCTGTTCCTGGGCGGCTACTATCCCGAGTCGGTCGACCTCTGGCACCTCGACAGCACCGCCATCATGCCCGAGAGCTTCGAGTACGCCTTGAACGGGGGCCGCAAGTACCTGCTTCGCAACCTCGGCGACGGGCGCTTCGAGGACGTGGCCGAGTCGGTCGGGCTCGTCAGCTCGCGCTGGGCGCTGGCCGCGGCCGCGGCCGACCTGCGGGGCTCGGGCTGGCAGGACCTGGTGATCGCGAACGACTACGGCGTCGCGGAGTACTTCCGCAACGACGCGGGCCGGTTCCGCGAGGTCGGCGCCGAGAACGGCATTGGCGATCGGCCCAAGAGCGGGATGAACGTGGCCTTCGGCGACGTGTTCAACGACGGGCGCAGCGCCATCTACATCACCAACATCAGCCAGGAAGGGGTGCTGGTGCAGGGCAACAACCTCTGGCTTCCCAGCCAGGCGGCCGAGGACGCCGCGCCCCACTATGACAACTTCGCCGGCGCCATGGACGTCGAGCTCGGGGGCTGGAGCTTCGGCGCCCAGTTCGGCGACCTCGACAACGACGGCTTCCAGGATCTCTTCCTCACCAACGGCTACGTCTCGGCCGATCCGAAGCGGGACTACTGGTACGACATGGCCAAGGTGGCCGGCGGCAACGCTCGCATCATCGGTGACGCCGCCAACTGGCCGCCGATGCTCGGAAGGAGCCTCTCGGGCTACCAGCACAAGCGGGTCTGGCGCAACGGCGGCTCCGGCCGCTTCGCCAACGTCGCCGATGCGGTGGGCGTGCGCGAGACCTTCGACGGCCGTGCGGTGGCCCTGGCCGACCTCGACAACGACGGCGCGTTGGACGTGCTGGTGGCCCACCAGCGCGGCCCCTTGCTGGTCTATCGGAACGGGGTGCGTCCGGAGGCCGGTTGGATCCAGTTCGAGCTCGAGGGCAGCGCCAGCAACCGAGACGCCTATGGCGCGACGGTGGACCTGTTCTGGGATGGGCAGCGGCAGCGTCAGGAGCTCGTCTCGGCCAGCGGCTTCTGCGCCCAGAACCAGTCCCGGCTTCATTTTGGCCTGGGCGCCGCCGGCCGCGTCGATCGTGTCGAGATCCGCTGGCCTTCCGGTCGGCAGCAGACCATCCACGACCCGGAGCCGCGACGGCTGCACCGGATCGTCGAGAACGCGCCCGAGGAGGTCGGACGATGAGCCAGGCGACCGCGACACCCGTCATCCCCACGGCCGAGCCCTTCGATCGTCGGGCGCGGCGCCGACCCGAGCTCGATCCGCGCTTCCTGCCGCCGATCCTGATCACCTTGATCCTGGTCGGCGGCAACGCCTCGCTCGGCATGCTCGAGAGCCCCTGGAAGACCGCCCTGGCGATCCTGACCGCCATGCTGGTCGAGCTGGGGCTCGGGCGGCTGGTGGTCGGGCGCTGGCCGCACCTCGCCAGCGCCTACATCACCGGCATCAGCGTCGGCATCCTGGTGCGCTCGCCCTTCTACTGGCCCTACGCGCTGTGCAGCGCGCTGTCGATCGCGTCCAAGTACGCGATCCGGTACCGCGGTCGGCACCTCTTCAACCCCTCGAACCTGGGCATCGTGGCCATGCTCTTCCTGGCGCCGGCGGCCGTGGCCAGCCTCAGCATCCAGTGGGGCAATCGGCTCCTGCTCATGTTGCCGATCTGGCTGGTGGGCCTCCTGGTGCTGAGCCGCCTGCGTCGGCTCCACATCACGCTGACCTACATCCTGGCCTTCACGGTCCTGGCCGGCGCGCGCAGCCTGCTCATCGACCAGCCCTTCCTGGCCGAGCTGGCGCCCGTCACCGGGCCGATGTATCAGCTCTTCGCCATGTTCATGGTCACCGACCCGCGCACCACGGTCGCCGGCCGGCGCGGGCAGATCGGGGTGGTGCTGCTGGTGGCCCTGGTCGAATGCGGCTTCCGCTTGCTGCAGGTGGTGCATGCGCCCTACTACGCGCTCTTCCTGGTAGGCCCGACCGCGCTGATCATCCAGCGGAGCCGGCGGCCCTCGGAAGCACCCGGCGGCGAGAGCGGCGCGCGACTTCCAGAGGCCGGCGCCGCGGCCTGAGCCGGCGTCGGCGCGCAACCCCGAGACCGGCGCGGTGTTGTAGGCCCTGGACGACGCGGTCCGCCCCACTCCACACGAGGATGACACGTGAACATCAGCGCCCCGACCCAAATGGTCTTCATCGTCTCGGTCGTGCTCGCCCTGCTCGGCATCCTGGGTGTCTTCAACGTCGTCGCGGCGCTTGCCGGCTACGCGACCTGGCTCCTGATCCTGGGCTGGGTCGTGCTCGCGGTGGGCTGCCTGGTGAAGGGCTTGTAGCCGCGATCCGATGCCGTCGAAGGCGATCGGAGCCGAGCTGCGGACGGGCGCCCGAGGGCGCCCGTCTTGCGTTGGCCGGAGCTACTTGTCGCGCTCGAGATGCATCGTCTTGCGCTCGACCTGGCCGTCCGGCAGGCGATACTCCAGGTAGAAGTCGGCGTCGCGCTCGGGGAAGCACAGGTCGGTCTTGCGGCCCTCGGCCTCGACCGGTTCGCTGCCGAAGCCTTCGCGGCCGAAGACCAGGTCGCTGACGCCGGAGCTGCGCCAGTTGACGCCGGCGCAGAGCTGGTTCTCGTCGAGCTGGTAGGTCCAGTTGTCCGGGTAGAACTCGACGAAGGTCTCGGCCGTCGGTGCGGCGCTGGGCGCGGGCGGGCTGGTCGGTGCCGCGGTGACCGGCAGGGCCGTGGCAGGCAGGGCGGTCGGGGCCAGCGGGGCCGCCTCGGTCGCCTCGGCCGTGGGCGGTTCCGTGGCCGCCTCGGTCGGCAGCGCGGTGGCCTCGCGCGTCGGCGGTTGCTCGGCGGTCGGCGCCTCGATCACGGCTTCGGTTGCCGGCGGGTCGCTGGCTTCCGGGGAGGCGCCGCCACAGGCGGCCAGGATCGCCGTCAGGCCCAGGCAGACCAGGCGGCCGGCCGCGGGGTTGCCGAATCGGGACGGATGCTGCATCGGGAAGCTCCTATGGGCCGGACTCCGGCCATCGTATGCGGAACGCGAATCGCGATTGCAGCTTAGACGGGGCCCGGAGGCCTGTCCAGCTTTGCGAGGCCCGCGATCCCATTGGCGGGCCGGCGCGGGATCGGTCCACGCAAGCGGGGGAGGGGCCGCGCGGCCCCTCCCCCTTCGATCGACGTCGCTGGCACGATGGCCTTGGCCCGCTCGGCCTTGCCGAGGGCCGGCGCCAGGCCAGGTCTAGAGATCGCTGCCCGGCAGGGACAGCCCGCCCCGGCCGCGACCGATGCCCCGCCCGCTGCCGGGCTCGCCGGGGCCGACGCCCGGGCCCGCGCCCGGCTCGCCGCGCATCCCGCCCCGCACTCCGCCCCGCATCCCACCGGGATGGGCCTTCAGCGCGTCGGCCTGCGCCTGGGTGATCAAACCGTCGGCGACGGCCTTGGCGATGATCTGGTCCACCGCCGCTTGCATCTGGCTCTGGAAGTCTTGCGGGTCGATGCCCTTGGCCGCGAGCAGGTCGCGCAGGGTCTTGCCCGCGTCATGTGCCGCCTGCAGCTCCTCGGGAGTCATGCCCAGGATCTGGGCGGTGAGGGCCTGTCGGTCGATCAGGGTCCTGAGCAAGCGACCGGCCAGCATGAGGTCGGCCTGCTCACGGGTCAGGCGTCCGTCGGCGACGGCCTGGTCCAGGCCCTTCGTGAAGGCCTGCTCCTGGGCCGCATGCAGCTCGTCGAGCGAGATGCCGAGCGCATCGGCCAGAAGCTGGCCGCGATCGGCGCCGCCAGCCGGGCCGAAGCCGCCGGGGCCGAAGCCGCCGGGGCCGCCATGGGCGCCCCAGCCGCCTTCGCCGCCGCCGCGGGGACCAAAGGCCAGCGCCGGGTTCGCGACGGCGAGCATGCCCGCCACCGCCAGGCTCAGACCGGCCACGATCACGAGGTTCTTGCGTTTCATCGTTCCGTCATCCTTGTGGGTCTCGGCGGCGCGTCTGCCGCCTGCGAGTTCGATGGGCATAGTCTGGACCTCCCGTCTGAGCGCGGGCTTGGCGAAGTGCAAACGGTTCGTGCTCTGGAGATCACAGCCGGGCTACAACCCTGAGCGCCCGATGGGAGCCGGGCCGCATGACCTGACCACCCGGACAGGCGTCGACCTGGCCGGACGGCCGGTGCCGCTGGCGCGGGGCTTCGGGCAGGCTGTCCGGTGCGCGGGACGCGAACGCGCCCCGGCAACGGAAAGGGGCGGTGAACGCCATGCGCATCCAACCCGTCGTGGTTCGGGCGCTGTTGACGGCCTGCGTGGCGGTCGGCACGAGCGGCGGCGCGAGCGGCGCCGAGCCGATGACGGTGTTTCGCGTGACCCAGCCTGGCGACAGCGGCGCGGGCTCGCTGCGCCAGGCCATCCTCGACGCCAACGCCTCGCCGGGCGGCGACCGGATCGAGTTCGGCATGCACCTCTGCGATCCGGTCTGCGTGATCCGCCCGACCATCGCCCTGCCGGCCCTGACCGGCGGCAACACCGTGATCGACGGCTACTCGCAGGCCGGCGCGCTGCCGCCGAGCGCCAGCGCGCCGGCCCGGATTCGAATCGCCCTGGACGGCAGTGGGGTCGCGAGCCAGAACGGCCTGAACATCGCCTCGGCCCGCAACACGGTCCAGGGCCTGGCCATCTACGGATTCGGCTGGAACGGCATCGCCATCGGTGGACCCGACGCCGGCTACAACCGGATCCTAGGCAACCACATCGGCCTCGACGAGGACGGCCTCGGACTGGCCAGCCGTCGACCCAACGGCTTCGACGGCGTCTTCCTGGGCCTCGGGGCGCATCACAACACGATCGGCGGCGACATCCTGACCGAGCGCAACGTGATCTCGGGCAACACCTGGGATGGCGTCGGCGTGCACGGCAGCGATACGATCGGCAACCAGGTGCAGGGCAATTTCATCGGCCTGGACGCCTCGGGCCGTGCCGCCCTGTCCAACACCCTCGATGGCTTGCGCTTCTACGGCGGGGCGGGTCAGCTGGTCGTCGGCGTCGTCGACGCTCCGGGACAGCGCAACGTCATCTCGGGCAACGGCCGGGACGGCGTGCGCATGGCCGGTGCGGGGACCACCGGACTGTACCTCGACGGCAACCTCATCGGCACCCGCTTCGACGGCTTCGCCGCGTTGCCGAACGGCGGCGACGGCCTGCACGTGCTCGACGAGGCGCGCAACGTCAGCCTGGGCACCTCGAGCAGCAGCGCGCTGGGCCTGATCGCCGGCAACGCCGGGCACGGCATCCACTTCGAGGGCGGCAGCGGCGGAGCGGTGGTTCGGCGTCACTTCATCGGCAGCGACGCGAGCGGACGGCTGGCGCTGCCCAACGGCGACGGCATTCGCGTCGTCGACTTCCCCGGCCTGACGATCGGCGGGCACGAGCCGGGTCAAGGCAACCTGATCTCGGGCAACCGGGGCGCCGGCATCGTCCTGACCGGCGACGGGACCACCGACTGCGTGATCGAGGGCAACCGGATCGGCGTCGACGTGTCGGGCGGGGCCGCGCTGGGCAACGCCGAGGGCGGCATTCGGATCCTGGCCGGCGCCAGCGACAACCATGTCGGCGGCGGAACGGTCCTGGGCACGGCCGGCAACCTCATCTCGGGCAACCGGCGGAGCGGCGTCGAGATCGCCGGCCTGGGCAGCGACGGCAACGCGCTGCGCGGCAACCGCATCGGCTGCGATGCGGCCTGTCGGGCAGCGCTGGGGAACGACGAGGCGGGCATCCATGTCCATGACGGAGCGGCGGCCAACCGGATCGGTGGCCTTGGCGAGGGCGAAGGCAACCTGATCGCCGCGAACGGCGTGGGCATCGCGTTGCAGGCCGCCGGACCGGGCAGCCTGATCTACGCCAACCGTATCGGCCTGGGCGCGGAGGGCGCGAGCCGAAGCCTGGGCAATCGGACGGCGGGGGTGCGCATCGAAGACGGCAGCCGCGATGCCCAGATCCAGGCCAATGCGGTGGCCGACAACGGCGCGGAAGGCCTGCTGATCCAAGGCGAGGACACCTGGGGCAATCGGCTGCGCGGCAACCGGGTCTACGACAACGTGGGCCCGGGCATTCGGGTGACCGGCGGCGCTCAGCGAGCGATCCAGCCGCCGCGGCTCGACACCTACGACCCGAGCCGGCTTCGCGTCGGCGGTCGCGGCTGCCCGGGTTGCGAGGTCGAGCTCTTCAGCGACGCGGCCGACGAGGGGGCCCAGCCGATCGGGCTCGGCTCGGTGGCCGGCAGCGGTGACTTCGGCCTGACCCTCTCCGAGGCGCCGAGCCTGGCCAACCTCACCGCGCTCGTCAGCGACCCGGACGCCGGCTCCTCGGCCTTCTCGGTGCCGCTGCCGGCCCTGGCTTCGACGGCCACCCCGACCGAGACGGCCAGCGCGACCGCTTCGTCGACATCGACCGCAAGCGCGTCCCCTGGCGCGTCCCCAAGCGTGACGCCCAAGTCGACCGCAACGCCCACCCTGACACCGACTTCGACGCCGACCGAAACCCCGACATCGACCCCGACGCCGGGCGCAACGCCGCTTCCGACGCCAGGCGCCAGCCAGACCGCGAGCCCCGGCCCGACGCCGAGCGTCATTCCGAGCTCCACGCCCGGTCGCACGCCGACGCGAGCCGCCACGTCGAGCCCGGCGCCTAGCCGGACCGGCGGCGCGACGGCCTCGCCGACAGGCTCGAGCTCGCCCGCTCCGGGCGGCGGCCGCCTCTGGCTGCCGAGCCTCGAGCGGAGTCCCGCCGGCGCATCGGCGCCGGCGCGCCGTCAAGGAGACGAGCCATGTGCGAGAACCGATTCCCGGCGCGTGAATGCACCCTTCGCCGTCGATCTCGGGCCGGGCCGGCCAGCCCGAGGCGTCTGACGGTCCCGATCGCGGCCAGCCTGGGCCTCTGGCTGGCGGGCGCCGGCGTCCTGGCCGCACCGATCGAGCCGGACGCCTGGATGCCGACCGGATCCTTCGGCTCCGGGCCAAGTCAAGTCCGTGCAACGGCCGACGGTCCCGCTGCGTCGGCCGCCGTCCCGGCCCTGATCAACTTCCAGGGTCGCCTGAGCGGGGCCGATGGCTGGCCCCTGCCCGATGGTGAGCACGCCCTGGACGTCGCCCTCTACGCCACCGCCGTTGGCGGCAGCCCGCTCTGGCGGGAGCGCAAGACCCTGCGGCTGGAGGGCGGCCTGTTCACGACCCAGCTGGGGGACAGCCGGCCGCTCGATCCCAGCCTCGCCGCCCTGGGCGAGCTCTGGGTCGGCCTGGGCATCGACGGAGCGGCCGAGATGGGGCCCCGCATCCGGCTGACCAGCGCCCCCTTCGCCTTGCGCAGCGCCGACGCCGATGCGCTGGCTGGCCAGACGGCGAGCGACTTCGCCGCGGCCGATCACGGGCACGACGCGCGCTACGTCAAGGTCGAGGGCGACCGAATGGAGGCCGCTCTGTCGCGGGCGCCGGTCCTGGAAGTGGTCAACCGCCTCGACGGTTACGGCATCGCGGGGGAGTCGGCCGCCAACATCGGCGTCCTGGGATCGGCGGGAAGCGGCGCCGGGTTGCTGGGCATCAGCGGCTTGACCGGCGTATACGGCTCCGGCGAGCGGATTGGCGTCGTGGGGGCCGGTCGCGAGACGGGGGTCTCGGGCATCGCCACCGGTGCCAGCGGCGACGCCACCGGCGTGCGAGGCCGGGGCACGATCGGTGTCTGGGGCGAGAGCGAGAGCGGAACGGCGCTGCATGGCGACGGCGGCCAGTACGGCGTCTATGGCGAGAGCGCCTCCGGCATGGGCGTCTTCGGCCATGCCGCGGGCAGCGCGCCGGCCATCGCGGGCCGAAGCGATGGCAGCGGGGCCGGCGTGGAGGGCCGCAGCGATGCCGGCAACGGCCTGAGCGGCATCGGCGCCAACGGCGTCAAGGGCCTCAGCAACCTCGCCTTGGGGGGCACCGGCGTCTGGGGCAGCGCCGACCACGGCACCGGCATCTTCGGCGAGGGGGGCCTGAGCGGCGTGCATGGCGAGGGGCAACAGCGCGGTGTCTACGCCAAGAGCACCGAAGGCATCGGCCTCTTGGCCGAGAGCCGGGACGGGGTCGCCGTCTTCGCCGTCGGCGAGGTGGCCCAGAGCCCGGGCGCCGACGGCCTGGTCAAGGCAGGCGTCTACGCCTGGTGCGATCAGAGCGGCGCCCGCATCGTCCGCACCTTCAGCAACGTGCACGCCAGCGACGGCAGCGTCGCGATGATCGGCATCGTCGGCGGCAAGCAGGTTGGCGACTGCAGCATCGACTTCGGATTCGATGCCGGGAGCCGCTTCGTCCAGGCCACGGCCGTCAGCCGCAGCCTGGGGCGAGAGGCCCGCGGCGTGACGATCCGGGACGGAGGTCCTTCGGGCGAGGTGCTGGGCTTCTTCCGATGGGACGCCGCCGGCGTCGGCGAGGCGGGCTACATCCAGGTCCTGGTCTACTAGCGCGGCGCCAGGCGGACTTCGATCGGACGGCCGGTGGGGTGGGATCGGGCACCGCGGCGTCAGCCGCCGGGCGTCTGCGTCTCGACGGAAGGGCGCATGATCAGGACCGACCGATCCATCCGCTGCAGGATCTCGCGGGCGAAGTCGCTCAGCAGCACCCGGCGCCAGCCCCGGCCGCGGTTGGCGCCGATGATCACCAGGTCCGCCTGACCGGTCTCCGACTCGGCCAGCACCTCCTCGACCACGAGTCCATGCCGCAGCTTCAGCTCGGCCGCAATGCCAAGGCCGGCCAGGCTGGCCGCATCCCGGTCCAGCAGCCGGCGCTCGGGCGAGCCCTCGAGCGGCGAGTCGGCATCGCCCTCGAGCTCGGGCGCCACGACCGATGGTCCGGCGCTCATCTGCGATGCCACGTGCAGGATCGTCACCGATGCGGCCTGGCGCAGGAGACCGGGCAGCTGGGTGGCCAGGACCTCCACCAGCGGGGCCTCGGTCACGCCGCTGTCGCACAGCAGCAGCCGCCTGGGCGCGCGTCCCTGCCCCTTGGCCACCATCACCGGACAAGGAGCGCGCTCGATCACGCGGCGGGTGGTCGAGCCCGGCACGCGTCGGCTCAGCGGCTTGGGCTGCGCGCGTTCGCCGAGGACCACCAGCGCGGGGTCGGACGCCTCCAGCTCGGCCAGGATCTCCGCGGCTGGACTGCCGAGACGCAGGCGCGTCCGGCAGCTCGGCGCGCCGGGCAGGCTTCGGAGCTGGGCGCGCGCATCGGCGAGGGCGTCCTCGGCCGCCGCCGCGGCACCCGCATCCCGCGCCACGGTCAGCAGGGTGAGCTCGGCCGCCAGACCGGAGGCCAGCGACGCGGCCAGCCGGAGGACCGGGTCCGGGTGCGCCGCGAGGCGGCTGGCGACCAGAATGTCCATGGCGACCTCCCGTTGAGGATCCGTGTCGGCCGGAGCACGCTTCACGTGAGCAGCAAGACCAGGGGCAGGGCGAAGATGGCGACCATGAACGCTGCCAGGTTGCGCGGCGATGCCAGGATGCCGTCCACCGCGGCGAGCAGCCAGCGCTCGAAGCGCGCGAAGCCGAAGAGGAGCAGGATCGTGCTGACGACCGAGAGCGACAGCATCTCGGCCGCGACCACCCCCATGGCGCCCGCGTTGCCGATCAAGATCGCGGCGAGCAGCGTGTCGATGAAGGTGCTCACGTTGGCGCCCATCATGTAGGGCACCACATTCTCGCGCCGCACCAGTCCGCGTTGTCCCAAGGGGACCAGCAAGCCCAGCGAGATGCTGACCGACATCGAGATCAGGGTCACGCCCGCGCCGAGCAGGAACATCACCCAGGGGCGGTAGACGAGGGCGCCGACGCGACCCACCCGGCTCTGCTTGATCGAGAGCTGGGGCAGCGAGAGGTCGAAGAGCTTGAAGCTGCCGAAGATCACGGCCAAGCCCAGCACGAAGACGCCCCAGTCCGGCAAGGCCGCGCTGGCGGCCGCAACCAGGGGGCCGAAGGCCCGGCGAAGCCCATCGTCGAGCCTGGCGCCAGCGGGAACCGGCCAGCGCTCGAGATGCGCGCCGGCGACCAGCCAGAGTCCCATGGGGATCGCGAGCACCTGCACCGAAGCCGCGACCAGGAGCGACAGCAGGCCCATCGAGAGGCTCGTGCTCCGGTCCCGGCCGCGAAGCACGTAGACGAAGCCGATGAACAGCACGATGAAGCTGGCGCCGAAGCGGCTGCCGACCACCATGCCGTAGGCGCCGAGACGGTCGACCACCCCGGCATCCAGAAAGGCCATGGCCGCGCCGGCCACCGGCGAACCGCTCATGATGGCGTAGCTCATGAGCCAGCCGAAGCCCAGACCGTCGGCGAAGCCCGTCACCTGGAACCGATCGCGCACCAGCGGCCCCAGGGCGCCGGCACCCTCCTTCATCAGGTAGATCCCGAGCACGAAGGTCAGCAGGCTGAGCAAGAAGAGCGGCGGCTTGTGCCATCCGTCGCGGAGCTTGGGCATGGTGACCTTGGATCCGGTGGCGACGCGTCCCACGATCTCGATCATATCCGAGATTCCGCCGATCCAGCGCGCCGAACTCGACGCCGATCGCACGCGATCGCCACGCCCCGGCTACAGCTTGGCGCGTCGGCTCCGGTTAGACTGCTCGAGGTTCCTCCATTTGCGACGCAGCGGCGGCCGCGCCTCGCCGGCGGGCTGATCACCCGAGCGGCCGGGCCGATGTCCGGACTATATCCCCGGACATCGCCGCCGCCGCGCGCGCCTACATGCCCATCAGGCCCTGGAAGACCATCAACAGCACCACCGCCAGCGTGACCGTGATGGCCACCGCGTTGCTGGAGCCGCTGTCCTCGTAGGCTTCGGGGAGCAGCTCGGCCACGCACATCCAGATCATGGCGCCGGCGGCGAAGCCCAGGCCGGCCGGCAGGATGGGCCGAAAGGTCTCGACGAAGAGGAAGGCCGGCACCGCCATGAGCGGTTGCGGCAGGCTCGAGAACACGCTCCACAGGACCGCGCGCCAGGCGCTTACCCCACGCGGTACCAGCACCAGGCTGATGGCCAGGCCCTCGGGGATGTTGTGGAAGGCGATCGACGCCGTGATCAAGGCCCCAAAGGCCTCTCCGCCGCCGAAGGCGACCCCGACGCCGACGCCTTCGGCGAAGGAGTGCAGGGTCATGACGCCGACGATCAGGATCATCTTGGTCGCTTCGGCGCGCGAGACGGTGCCCAGCGCCAGTGCCGCGGGGCCATGCGCGTGCGGGTGCTCGTGATCGCCCGCATGGCTGAGCAGGCCGCGCGACAGGGCGATGAAGACCAGGCCGGCCAGCACGCCCAGGCTGGTTCGTAGCCAGCTCTCGGCGAAGCCCTGGTAGATCAGGCTGAAGCTGGCGGCCAGCATCAGACCGGCCGCGATGGCGTTGGCCAGGCCCAGCCAGCGGCGGCTCATCTGCTTGACGAAGAAGAAGGGGATCGCGCCGAAGCCGGTGAAGATCGCCGTGATCAGCGCCGCGACGAAGACCTCGGTCAGGCTGGCATGGGCGTGCATGGGGGCCGGCCTCCGGTGCCCGGCGAGGCCCGATTGTGCCAGCGACGCCGAGGCTTCGCAAGCCAGGACAATCGGGCTGCATCGCGTTCGCAACCCGGTTGCGAGCTCGGCCCGGGTGCGCCCGGGGCCCGCCGGAGCGGCGCACCGGCGCTCCCTGCGCCTCGGCCCGCGCTTGCGCTAGCGCCAGGCGTAGGGCAGCAGGATACGCGAGCGCGATCCGGGCGTGGGCGTCGCCCGGGGACTGGGGCTGGCGCTCGGTGAGGGGCCGACGCTGGGGACGGGCGACGGGGCCGGCCGGCTCGGATCGTAGACCTCGAGCACGGCAGCCGGGAACCAGGCCCGACCGGCGCCGCCAAGGCCCAGCCGATAGTCGACCCGCGCCAGCCGGCTGACCGGTACCGCGCCGGCCAGCCGCGGCTCGGCCTCGTAGCGCAGCTGGATGCCGGCGGGATCCAAGGCGTCGAAGCGCCAGCGGATGCGGCTCCCGTCGTACGCTTCGGGCGGCGGGACGATGCTGGCGGCGTCCACTCGGACCGCACTGGCCAGCTGATCTTCGATGACCAGCTCCCGGACTCGGTCCCGGCTCAAGTCCTGGGCCAGGGCGTCCAGCAGGTCGACCAGGCGCGCGCTTTCGGCGACGTCGAAGGCGTGGTCGGGGCCGGACGCGACCTGGGCCAGGGCGGCATCGCAGCGGCCGGGATCGGCGCAGATGGTGACGATCTGGGTGCCGTCGGCGCGCAAGCGGCCGGCCGCGGCCAGCATCGGCTCGGATCCGGCGCTGTTCTCGCCGTCGGTCAAGAGGATGACCACGGCCTTGGCCTCGGGACGGCGCAGCGCCAGCATGTCGCGCGCGGCGTTCAGGGCCTGCGAGATGGCCGTGCTGCCCGCGGCATCCAGACGGTCGACCGCCGTCAACAGCAGCGTCCGATCGGCGCCGATCGGGATCTGCTCGGTCACCTCGTCGGCGAAGGCCACCAGGCCGACCCGGGCCTGCTGCGGGTCGAGCCGACCGAGGAAGGCGGCCACGGCCCGCTTGGCGTTGGTCAGGCGATCCAGGCTGCCCATCGAGGCCGAGTGATCGAGCGCCAGGATCAGATCGAGCGGCGCCTTGCGCTCGGGGCAGTCCAGGCTCAGCTCCAGCCGCAGCTCCGATCGATCGCCCAGGGGCAGCCGCCAGGGCAGCGCGGTCTTCGCCAGCCGCGGCGCGCAGGGGCCCTCCGGTTCCGGGATGTAGGTCTCCACCCGCGGCACGGGGAACGTCGACTGCCCGGGGCGCCCGGCGTCGTCGACATAATGCAGCTCCGCGCGGGCGTTGGTCGGCTGTCCGCCCAGGAGCAGGGGCTCGGCCCGGTAGCGCAGCGGGCTGCCGGTCGCGCTCGGGCTGTCGAAGCGCCAGCGCAGGCTCCGGGCAACCGGGTCCCAGACGGCCGGCGGCTCGGCCGAGCCCTCCACGTAGCGCATGTTGGCCGGCAGGATGTCCTCGACCTCGGCGCTGGCCAGGCCGAGCTGGCGCAGGGCCACGGCCAGATCGGCGAAGCGGCGGCGCAATGCCTCACCGTCGGCGGCGTTGTGGGCATGGGCCGGCGAGCTGGCCGCCAGGGAAAGGCTGGGATCGCAGGCCGGACCGAAGCACACGGTGATCATCAGGATGCCGGCGGCCTTGGCCTGATCGGCCGCCGCGATCACCGGCGCCGAGCCCAGGTTGTCGAAGCCGTCGGTCATGACGATCATCGCGGCTTGGACCCCTTCGCGCCGCGCCGACAGGAGCTCGGTCGCCGCCTGGATGCCGCCGCCGATGCTGGTGCCGCCGCCGGCCTGCATGCGGTCCAGCGCCGCGCGCAGGGCGCCGAAGCTCGGGGACAGGGGCAGCCGGGCTTGCAGCGCCTGGTCGAAGAGCACCAGACCGACCTGGCCCGGTCCCTCCGGGAGGATGTCGAGGAAGTCCTTCGCCGCGGCGCGTGCCGCGTCGAGCTTCGCACCGGTCATCGAGCCCGAGACATCCAGCGCCAGGACCACGTCGACCAGGCGCAGCTGCTCCGGACAGTCGGCGCCGAAGTCGAGCTGGATCGAGACCGGATCGCCCAGGGGCAGCCGGGCGGGTGCCGCGGTCTTGGCCACCTGGGTTCGACAGGGACCGATCTCGCCCGACCCGCGGGCGACCGCGATCCGCCCCTCGGGGATGGCGAAGTCCTGGTGGCCGGCGTCGGCATGGACCAGCCGCGCCGTGGACCCCAGGCCCAGCGGCAGCCGGCCCCAGATCCGCGTTCGCGCCCGGTAGCTGAAGGCATACGCCTGCCCGGGCCGCGGCTGCGCGATGGTCCAGCGCAGGCCGTCACCGCCGACCGGCTCGGCCGGCGGCGTGAGGCCCTCCGCCTCCAGCTCGAGGTAGCGTGGCAGACGCTCGACCAGCTCCAGCCGCTCCAGCTGCAAGGGCGGGCCGCGAAACGCGTCCAGGTCGTCCTGGCGCATCCAGCCGCGCAGCGCCCCGAAGCTGTCCACCTGCACGTCGATCGGCATGGCCGGGTCGCAGCCGACGCCGACGCAGAGGGCCCGCAGCTCGATGCCACGATCGGCGGCCTCGGACCGGAGGGCGGCCAGCGCGGATGGATCGGCGGGCGGGCCGCCGGCGCGCAGGATCAGGACCAGGGTCTCGTGGTGCAGCGGCCAGCTCGTGAAGCCATCCAGGCCGGCCGCCAGCATCGCGGCGGTGTCGACCGGCGCCAGGCCCAGGGCCTGGCCCAGCAGACGATCGCCGAGCGCGCTGTAGGCGCTGGTCGGTCCCAGGCGCGGGCTGGCGTCCCGGCTCGGCAGGGTCAGGCCCAGCTGCGCCTGGTCGGACTGGAGCCGGTCGACCAGCCCGGCCGTCGCCGAGAGCATCTCGCTGCGTTCGCGCGCGTCGGCCGGCGGCGGCCAGACCAGCAGGATCCGGCTGCGCTCGGCATGTGCGCTGCACAGGTTGGGTGACAGGCGCAGGGTGACGGTGAACGGGTCGCCGGCTTGGATCGTCTCGGGCAGCAGCTGGCGGCTGCGCGCCAGACCGCAGCCGCCGCCGGCCTGACGGCGTGCCAGGCGCAGCGGAGCCAGCTCGGGCAGGGGCAGGCGCCGATCCTGGCCGCCGCGGGTCACCTCGACGAAGAGCGGCCAGCCCAACGCCAGCGTCTGGTCGACGTCGTAGACGGGCGCCTCGGGCGTCAGGTAGATCCGGTAGCTCACGCGCAGCTCGGTCGGCGCCAGGGCGGGCTGCTCGAAGCGCCAGGTCGCGGCGGTCCCCGCCCGGGCATCGGCCGGGCGGCCGACGCCCGGCACCAGCGTGACGCCGGCCGGAAAGGCTTCGGTCAGGCTCAGCCGCTCGACCGCCCGACCGCCGCACTCCAGCGTGACGCGGAGCTCGATCTGGAGCTCGTCGCCCCATTGGGGCGGGGGTGTCGGGTCCGCGTGCTCGCGGCTGACGTGCGCGGTGCAGGCCTCGTCCTGCTCGGGCGAGACCTCGCGGGCGGTCGCGCCGCCGCCGAGCAGGGCCAGCGACAAACCGAGCAGGACCGGCGCAACGGCCGTCCGTGACAGCGGGCTCGAGGGCATGGGATCCTCCGGCGTGGGCTCGGGGCGCGGTCGCCGCGCTGGCGGCGCCCCGCCGCCACGATACATCGCCGGCGGGTCGGTCACAAGTCGGCCGGCGTGGTGGCGCGGCCGGCTGGTTTGGGCGCCACCGGCCGGCACCCTAGAATTCGAGGATCCTGGTCAACCCGGCCCGAGGCCCCATCGGAACGCCCGTGCCCTTGCCAACGCTTCCCCCCATCCGCATGTCCACTCGACTTCTCTGGCTCGGCGCGATGGCCTGGCTCCTGGCCTGGCCCGGTGTCCCCGGGCTGGCTTCGGCGCGGCCGCTGGCGCCGACCCAGGACGACTACGCGTGTACTGGAGCGGACGCCGACGGCCTCCCGCTATCGACGCGATCGGTCGACCCGCCACGGGTCGCGCTCTGCGAGCAGGC
Source organism: Caldilineae bacterium (assembly GCA_020634625.1). Classification (GTDB taxonomy): domain Bacteria; phylum Chloroflexota; class Anaerolineae; order Epilineales; family Epilineaceae; genus JACKBJ01. The sequence continues at coordinate 56,372 of JACKBJ010000013.1, forward strand.
GCGGGTGGAGACCCGCGTTCGCGCCGCCTGCGCGCCGCCGCCGCTGAGCGTGGTGCTCAACGTCGACCGCTCGGGCTCGATGTACGGCCAGCCGATCCGTGACGTGATGGCGGCCGGCCACGCCTTGCTCGACGCGCTCGAGCTGCCAGGCTCCCCGGACACCCGGGTGGCCCTGATCTCGCACGGGGATCCAGCGCAGGTCGACGTGCCCTTCGGAGCCGACGAGGTGGCGCTGCGAGCCGGCCTGGACCGCCTGGCGGTGGCCAGCGAGGCGGTGCCCGACAACCTGCCGGGTGCGATCGACCTGGCGCGTCAGCTGTTCGAGGCCGACCGTGCCGGATTGGGGCATGCGCCGGTCGAGGTCATGGTCGTGCTGTCGGACGGCGGTCAGACCTTCGCCGCTCCACAGGTCCTGGCGGCCGCCGCGCGGGCCCGCGGGGCGGGCTTGCTCGTGGCCGCGATCTGCGTTCAGAACCGCCTGGCGAGCTGCCCGACGATGGCCGCCATCGCCAGCCGATCGGAGCTCAGCTTCGAGGTCCAGGGCAGCGACCGGCTGCCGCAGGTCTTCGAGGCCGTCGCGCGCGGCGCCCGCGCCGTCGCCGCGCGCGAGATCCTGCTCACGGAGCGCCTGCCGGCCGGCTTGGGCTATGTGGCCGGCAGCGCCCGGCCCGAGGCCATGGTCGACCCGCGGGCCGGGACGCTCAGCTGGCGGCTTCAGTTCGTGCCGCGCGAGGGCATGACGGTCAGCTATGCCGTCGCGCCGCGGTGGACCGGACGCTTCGAGCTGCCGGCGCCCGAGGCCCGCCTGAGCGATCCGCTGAACCGGGAGCTGATGCTGCCGGTGCCGGCAGCCGAGCTCACGGTCGAGGGCACCTGCGGCCTCGAGACCGCCACCCCAAGCCCGGAGCCGAGCGTCACCCCGCGACCTAGCCCGACGGCGAGCGCCACGCCGCCGCCGACCGCGACCCGCGAGCCGCGCCCGCTCTACCTGCCGCTCCTGTTCCGGACCCAGTGCCTGACCCGCGAGCGGCCAGCCGACGTGGTCCTGTTGATCGACGCCTCCAACAGCATGGGCGAGGCGACCACGGCCGGCCGCAGCAAGCTGGCCGCGGTTCAGGAGGGCGCTCGGCGCTTCGTGACCCAGCTGCGGCCACAGGATCGAGCGGCGGTCATCGCCTTCAACGATCGGGCCGAGCTGAAGAGCGGATTGACCTCCGACCCGGCGGCCCTCGACGCCGCCATCACCAGCATCGCCACGGCCCCCGGCACGCGCATCGACGTGGCGCTCTACGCGGCGGCGCTGGAGCTGGCCGGACCCGGGCGACGCCCGGACAGCCGCGGCCTGATCGTGCTGATGACCGACGGTCGTCCCAGCCCCGAGACCCGCGAGGCCGCCCTGTCGGCTGCCGCCGGCGCGCGCGCCGCGGGCCACCTGCTCTTCGCCATCGGGGTCGGCGCCGACGCGGACCTGGCCCTGCTGCGGGCGGCAGCCGGCGACCCGGGTCGCACCTTCGCCGTCGAGGACGCCGAGGCGGTCGCCGCCATCTACCGCGAGATCGCCGAGCGCATTCCCTGCCGCTAGCGTCGCGGCGTCGGCCTGATCGCCGCAGCGTCGAGGTCGGCCGGCCGGGCCGGCGTCGAGACGGCGGCGTCGACCGCCTCAGTCCAGCCCGTGGCGCGCAACGACGCGGTCCAGCAGTGCGGTGACCTTGGCTTCCGGCTCGGGCCAGGGCGCCGGTCCCAGACCGGTCTCCGCCGGCCGGCCGGTCAGCGCTCGCAGGACGTTGACCACGCCGTTGCCCAGCGCTTCGAGGTCGTAGCCGCCCTCGAGCACGAAGGCCAGCCGGCCCTGGCAGTGTCGATCGGCCAGCTCGGCCAGGCCGCGCGTCAGCGCATGGTAGCCCGAGCCCGAGACCTGGAGGCTGGCCAGCGGGTCGCGGAAGTGGGCGTCGAAGCCGGCCGAGACCAGCAGCAGCTCGGGTCGAAAGCGCTCGGCGGCCGGCACGATGATCCGCCGCAGGCACTCGCGCATGGCGCGGTCGCCGGCCAGGGCCGGGAACGGACAGTTGATCGTCGTGCCGCGGCCCGGACCCTGACCGATCTCGTCCTCGAAGCCGGTGCCCGGATAGATGCCCGACTCGTGGCTGCTGACGAAGAGCACCGAGTCGTCGGCGTAGAAGATCTCTTGGGTCCCGTTGCCATGGTGGACGTCGAAGTCGACGATCATCACCCGGCCGATGCCGCGGTCCTGCGCGGCGCGCGCCGCGAGCGCGATGTTGCCCAGCAGGCAGAAGCCCATGGCCCCGCCCGGTCGGGCGTGGTGGCCGGGCGGGCGCACCAGGGCCAGGCCGGGCCGCGCCGGGTCCGCGAGCAAGGCCTCCACCAGCGCGATGCAGGCGCCGGCGGCCTCGCGCGCCGCGCGGTAGGAATCGGGCGTGACGTAGGTCGGCGCCGGGTCGAGGAAGCCGGGCGCGGCCGCCATGGCCCGCTCGAGTCCTTCCACGTAGCTCGGCGCGTGGCATCGGCCGAGCTGGATCCGGCTGGCCAGGGGGCTGGGGCCGAGGAACGCCAGCTCGGGCAACAGGCCGTCGTCCTCCACGGCGCTCAGGATGGCGGGGACACGGCCGGCGTGTTCGGGGTGCTCGGCCAGGTCATGGGCTGGCGAGGGCACGCTGACGCACAGGATGGGGCGCGCGGAAGGGGTCACGGAGCGGCTCGCTGCGGGTGAGGGAGCGGGCGGACGGACGGCAGCGACGGTCGGCGCTCGGATTGTGGAGCGCCGCGGGCGGGGATGCAAGGATTCCGGACCGGAACGCGACCTCGTGCTCGGGCGGCTCCCGCGCGGGGCTGGAGGCGCCGACTGATCGGGATCCGCTCGGCAAGCACACGGGAGCTGCATCATGGGTTCGTCACCGAGATCCGACCGGCCGTCGTGCATGCCGAGGCGGCACGGGGGGGTCAGCTTGCTGGCGTCCGACCTTCGTTGTGGCCTCGGCACCCTCGCTGCGCTAGCGGTCCTCGTCCTGGCGATCTCGGCGAGCCGCGTGGTGGCCAGCCCCAGCGCGAGCCCGGACGGACCGGAGGCGATCCGAGGCGACGGGATGTCTGGCCTTCAGATCCAGAACCTCGACCCGTCGCGGCCGGCGACGGTGCTGCTCGACTTCTTCGACCAGCGCGGCGGAGGTCCGCGAACCTACGTCCGTCCGGGAATCGCGTCCGGAGCGTCGAGCAACTTCCACCCGCCCTCCGAGAGCGGTCTGCGGGAGGGCAGCTACGCCGGCATCCTGACCGCGGAGCGTCCCTTCCGGACCCTGCTGCTCACGGGCTGGTGGGGCAGCACCCAAGCGACGGCCTTCTACAACGATGCCCTGACTGGGCGACGCATCGTCGTGCCCGTGTTCTCGGGCTTCCAACCGGGACCGGACGACGATCCCGAGGGCCGGCTTGCGGGCCGCCTCAGCTCGATCGTCCATGTCCAGAACACCGACCCGGGGCAGTGGATCACGGCCACGTTACGCCTGCGCGACAGCGCCGGTGCCCTCCTGCTGGAGCGGCCGCTCGGCATCGGGCCGGGCACCTCGGTTTCGCTGGACCATGCTGCCGACTCGATTCTCGCGGCCCTGCCCTATGGCAGCGCCGGCACGCTCGAGGCCAGCGCGGCGATCTCGCTTGCCGTCGCCAGCCATCTGGACGTCCAGCCCTGGCCACATGCCGCGATGGCCTTCGAGGCCATGCCGGTCGAACACGCTTCCACGACGCTCTTCGCGCCGCTGGTCGCCTCGGGACAGCTGGCGACCTGGATGGCGGTGCACAACCCGGGCGAGGCGCCGGCGCGGCTGACCCTGACCTATCGGCGCAACGCGGATGACAGCGGCCGCGCCTGTGGCGCGGCGAGCATCCGACACGCGGGTCGCCCGCTACTGCTGCCGGCCGGTGGCCTCCTGATCCTCAGCCAGGCGCCCGCTGGGCCGAGCGGCCTGCCCGCCGGCTGCCTGGCCGGCGCGGTGATCCGCTCCAACCTGCCGCTCACCGCCGTGGTCATGATCATGGATGCCGATCGGGGAACCGCCGCGGCCTACACGGCCCAGACAGCGGGGGACGCGGGCCGGCGGGTGGCACTCCCGCTCTACCGCAACCAGCATACGATGGACCGGCGCACGACCCTGATCCAAGTCATGAATCCGAGCGACTCGGCGCTGGACGCGACGCTGGACGTTCTGGACCAGACCGGGTCGATGCTGCCCTGCCCCGGCTGCTCGGGCCAGATTGAAGCCAGCAGCGCCCGGCTCTGGGACCCGCTCGTGACCGATGGGCTGAGGCAGCGGCCGGGCACGTACGGCTCGGCGGTCGTCAAGGCAGAGGCGCCGGTCCTCGCGATCGTGCTCGAATCCCCCATGAACGACGCGGTGGCCACGGACATGGCAAGCTACGCCGGGCTGGCCATCTGCCTCCCGGAGGGGGGGCCGGATGCCGCGCGCTGCCGGACGCGGAACGCCCTCCCCCACTTCGGCCTGGCCGACTTCGGCTGGGTCATGCCTCGGCCCACCGGCCAGGCCTTCCTGCCCCTCGCCGCGTCCTGGCGCTAGGGTAGCGCCCTCAGGAGCGCGTCCATCCCGGCGATCAGAGGCGGCACCGCGTCCGGCAGGCGCACCCAGAAGAGCTCGAACGCGATCGGATCGGGCTCGCCGTCGGAGCGGTGCTGCTCGAGGTGGCGCCAGCGCTCGGGGGCCCTCGACTCCAGGCTCAGGTGGTAGAAGTGACGGCGGTCGACCCGGGCGGCGCCCCAGGCCCGCATGTCCTGCTCGCGCAGGCCCAGGTAGCCTCGCAGCACCAGCGCATCCAGACCGGTCTCCTCGCGCGTCTCGCGCAGCACGGCCGCGGTCAGGCGCTCGCCGGGCTCGACCGTGCCGCCCGGGACCTGGACGCCGGCCTCGGGCGAGTCGGGCTGGCGAAAGACCAGCAGGCGGTCGCGCCAGGTCACGTAGCCGTAGACCTTGCGGACCCGCGGCAGCCGCGCGACCTGCAGGCCCCCCGCCGACGCGTCCAGCGATCGTGGGATCAGGCCTCGACCTCCACGTCGACCGCGCCCTGGCCGAAGGTCAGATGGTTGCCGTCCAGGTCGGTCAGTTCGATCTCGCGCATCCCGTAGGTGTGGGTGCGCGGGCCCGATCCGAGGCCGGCGCCGCGCTCGGCGAGCTCGGCCGCCAGCAGGTCCACGTCGCTGACGAAGATGTAGGCCAGCGCGGGGGTGACCGAGTCCGACCCGACGCCGCTGAGGTGCAGGGTCGCCTCGCCGCGCCGGACGATGGCATAGCTCGGCTCCTGGGCACCGCCCGGCTCGGGCCAGAAGAAGTCGATCGAGAAACCCAGCTTCTCGCTGTACCAGGCCGCGGCGAGCACGGGATCGCTGACGCGCAGGATCGGCGCGACCTCCAGGACCTCGCAGATCTCGGGCATGCTTCGCCTCCTCTCGGCAGGGACGGGTGTCGGACCAAAGGTGTCCCTGCCGCGGGCGGCTGTCAAGCGCCGCGGCCGTCGACCCGTTTCCAGGGCGCCGGCACGGCGCACGGGGCTTGCGACGGCTTCGATCGACCCCCCTCCGGCTGGCGCCGGTCCGCGCCTTACCGCGGGCTACGCTCAGGGCATCGGGCCGGCGGACGACGACGCCGGACCGGAGACGTCGAGTCGCGGCTTGTCCAGCGGACGGATCACCAGCCAGAGCGCGGGCAGGGCCGCCAGGGCGCTCAGGATCGCGCCGATCTTGTAGGGTAGGCGCGGATCGCGGGCAAAGAAGCTGCCGGCCACCGCCGTCGAGAAGATGATGGCCAGGCTTATGGCCGACTGGTAGGCGCCCAGCACCGCGCCCCGGCTGCGGTCGTCGACCGCGCGCGTGGCCAGCGATTGCAGCGGCGGCATCATGACGCCCATGCCGAAGGCGAAGAGCACGCTGCCGAGCGGCGCCTGCCAGGCCGCCGTCAGGAAGGCGAAGACGGCCATGCCGGCCGCTCGGACGAGGCTGCCCAGCACGACCATCCGCGAGTCGCCGAGGCGGTGCACCAGGCGTCGGAGGACCAGGGTCTGGGTGAGCACCTGGGTCAGGCCGACCACCGCCAGCAGCAGGCCGACGTAGAGCGTGATCCGCTCGGGGCTGTTGCCGGCATAGATCACCGCGTCGCCGAACAGCGCGAAGGTCGATTGCAGCAGGCCGAAGCCGAACTGACCGACGAAGGCGATGAAGATGACCAGCATCAGCGCTCGATTGCCCAAGACCTGACGCAGGCCCAGCCGCGGCCGGGATGCGCTGCGCTGGTCGGCGCGCATCTCGGACGTCACCGTCTCGTCCAGCGCGAAGCGGGTGATCAAGACGGTGGCCAGGGTTGCCGCCGCCGCGATCAGGAAGGGCACGCGCGTGCCGAAGGCGGCCGAGAGCAGGCCGCCGGCCGCCGGCCCGAACACGAAGCCCAACCCGAAAGCGGCGAAGATGTAACCCAGCGACTGGGTCCGCTTTTCGCGCGGCGTGATGTCGGTGATGTAGGCCTGGGCCACGATGATGTTGCCGCCGGTGATGCCGTCCAGGATGCGGGCCGCGAAGAGCATGGGCACGCCCTGGGCCAGGGCCAGCATCACGAAGCTGATCGCCGTGCCGATCTGGCTGATGATCAGGACCGGCAGTCGCCCGGAGAGGTCCGACCAGCGGCCGAGCAGCGGGCCGGCCAGGAACTGGGCCGCGAAGAAGGAGGCGATGAGCAGGGTGATGACCTGGTCGCTCATCGCGAACTGCCGCTTGGCGACCAGCGGCAGGATCGGCAACACCATCCCGGCGCCGACGATCTGGACGAAGACGATCAAGAGGATGGTCAGCAGCCGGCGGTCGACCCTGCGCGTCGAATTCATGGGTTCATCCGTTTCGATGGGCGGCCGCGCGCCGGTGCGCCGAGCGCGCCCCGATTTCGCGACGGGCAATTGTATCACCCGGACTGGCGGTCTCACTCCGAGCCGTAGCGGTGTCATCCGCCGTGTACGAAGGATCCCTGCCATCGGCGCGAATCTCGTCGTGACCGAAGGCCCGGTCGCTGCGTCATACACCCCGTGAACGCGCCGCGACGTCGCCGTATCGCCCGTTCCACCCTGGTCGTGCGTTGGACGGCCTCCCTGGACCGATCCCAAGTCCGCCGGCGGCGCGTCGAACGCCCATCCTCAAGGAGATTCGACACCATGACCCGACGCCCGAAGTACTTGCTCGGCCTAGGCGCCCTGTTGCCGCTGCTTTTCGCGGCGGCCATGGCGCTGGGTGCGCTGGGCGCCAGCCCGGCCGCCGCCCGCGGCCTGGCCCAGGACGAGCCCGGCGACTGCCCCAGCGCCTGCGAGGCCCAACGCGATGCCTTCATGCAGCGCTGTCTGAACAGCGGCCGCGACGACTGCGAGGCCCTGGTCGACAAGATGGTCGCGGCCTGCGTCGAGCGCTGCGACGCGCCGACCGAGCCGGAGCCCAGCGACTGCGCCGGCGCCTGCGAGCGCCGCGTCAAGGTCTGGCTGAGCGACTGCCTGGCCAGCGGCCGCGAAGGCTGCCGTGACCAGGCGGCCAAGCTGCTCGAGCGCTGCATCGCCAGCTGCGACCGCCCGGTGGACTGCGAGGGTCGCTGCGCCGACCATGCCCGCCAGCAGCGCGAGGCCTGCCTCGCCGCCGGCGGCGGTGACGACGCCTGCGCCGCCAAGGAGCAGCGGGTCCTGGCCGACTGCCTCGAGCGCTGCGCCAACCCGCCGGCCCGACCCGAGCCGCGACCGCAGCCGCGCCCCGAGCCCAGCTGCGGGCAGCGCTGCGGCGAGGAGCTCATCACCTTCCTGCTCGACTGCGTGGCCTCCGGCCGCGACAACTGCGCCGACCTGGCTCGCGAGAAGCTGCTGGCCTGCCTGAAGTCCTGCGAGCGTCCGACCCAGCCGGTCGATCCGGTCCAACCGCCGAGCTGCCAGGGCCGCTGCGAGGAGCGCGCCAACGCGACCCTGCGCGAGTGTCTGGCCGCCGGTGGTGGCGAGGAGCGCTGCCGCGAGAAGCGACAGGCCGTCCTCGAGCAGTGCATCCGGGGTTGCGAGCCGAATCCGGCGTCCCCGAGCTGTGAAGATCGCTGCAAGCAGCGCGCGACGGAGGTCGAGAAAGCCTGCCGCGAGGCCGGTGGAAGGCCCGACGACTGCGCCGCCAAGGCACGCACCGTCTTGAACGAGTGCCTCCAGAGCTGCGAGCCGAAGCCGGTCGAGCCGACCTGCGAGGAGCGCTGCCGCCAGAAGGCCCAGCAGGTGCTGGAGGCCTGCAAGGCTCGCCGCGGCGAGAACTGCGAGCAGCAGGCCAAGGAGGCCTTCGAGGCCTGCGTGGCCGAGAACTGCGAGCCGAAGCCAGTCGAGCCGACCTGCGAGGATCGCTGCAAGCAGCGTGCGGCCGAGGTCGAGAAGCTCTGCCGCGACGCCGGCGGCAACGCCGAGGAATGCGCGGCCCGCGGCCGCGCCGCCTTCGCCGAGTGCATGCAGGGCTGCGCGCCCAACCCGGCGCCCAGCTGCGAGCAGGGCTGCAAGGCCCGCGCCGAGGCGGCCTACAGGGAGTGCATCGCGTCGGGTGGCGGCGAGGACCGCTGTGCCGAGCTGCGCAGCTCGACCTTCGAGGCCTGCATGGCCGAGAAGTGCGAGCCGAAGCCGGTCGAGCCGACCTGCGAGGAGCGCTGTCGCCAGAAGGCCCAGCAGGTGCTGGAGGCCTGCAAGGCCCGCGGCGGCGAGAACTGTGAGCGGCAGGCCAAGGAGGCCTTCGACGCCTGCGTGGCCGAGAACTGCGAGCCGAAGCCGGTGGAGCCGACCTGCGAGGATCGCTGCAAGCAGCGTGCGGCCGAGGTCGAGAAGCTCTGCCGCGACGCCGGCGGAAGCGCCGAGGACTGCGCGGCCCGCGGCCGCGCCGCCTTCGCCGAGTGCATGCAGAGCTGTGCGCCCGACCCGGCGCCCGGCTGCGAGCAGGGCTGCAAGGCCCGCGCCGAGGCGGCCTACAAGGAGTGCATCGCGTCGGGCGGCGGCGAGGACCGCTGCGCCGCGCTGCGCACGTCGACCTTCGAGGCCTGCATGACCCGCTGCGAGCCGAAGCCGGTCGAGCCGACCTGCGAGGAAGGCTGCAAGGCCCGCGCCGAGGAGGCCTTCAAGGCCTGTCGCGAGGCCGGTGGCGGGCCGGATCGCTGTGAAGGCGTCCGCAACTCGATCCTGCAGGAATGTCTGATCAGCTGCTCGCCGCGGAATCCCGAGTGCCTGGGCCGTTGCCGCGAGCAGGCCAACACGCTGCTCGAGGAATGTCGCGCCAACGGCGGTGAGGACTGCGAGCTGCGGGCTCGGAATGCCTACGTCGAGTGCGCCCGCCAGAACTGCCCGGTGACGCCCGCGCCAGACCCGCGTCCGGAGCCGCTGGACCGAAGCTGACCCCGTCGTCTGCCACGTTCACGAGGCCCGGTGTCGCATCACCGGGCCTCGTCGTGCGTCTTCACCCTGGGTCTCGTCCAGCGTCCGCAGACGCGTTCAGCGCCCGCCCAAGGTCCAGAGCGGCGAGTGGTTCGACAGCTCGACGTTGAACCAGTCGTACATCGCCGGCACATGTACGAACATCAAGCCGAAGAAGGCCACCACGCAAAGCAGGGCATAGCCCACGAAGGCCCGTTCGTGCCACAACCGCTCCGGGTGCTGCACCGGGCTGTCCGGCGCCAGGCCGATGCGCAGGTACCAGGTCATGAAGCCGGCCACCAGCGGCATGGCCAGGATCAGCTCGAGGTGGTAGCGCACCACGAAGACGCCGGTGAAGAGCGCGCCCATCATCGCGAAGAAGAACAGCCCGACCAGCAGGCGATCCTCGTCGTAGTGGACGAAGGAGCGCCGATAGCGTCCGGCTGCCTCGGCGTCGTCGATGTGGCGGTACTCGGCGAAGCGCTTGATGGCCATGAAGAAGGCGCCGAACATCCAGTAGGCGATCCCGAGCGAGACCGGCGGGAAGGCGTCTCCGATCAACGCGAACCAGCCGAGCATCAGGCGGATCGGGTTGTTGACCGACTCCGAGATCACGTCGAGGTAGGGCAGCTCCTTCGTCCGCCAGGGCGGGACGTTGTAGACGATGCCCATCGTCCACAGGGCCAGGGCGCTGCGACCCACGTAGGGGTTGACCGACCAGGCCAGGCCGAGCCCCAGGAGCGCCAGGGCCAGCCAGAGCGCGAGGGCCGGCAATGGGCGCACGAGGCCGCTGGCCGCCGGCCGGCGGTGCTTGACCGGATGCTCGCGATCCTGGGGCGCGTCCAGCAGCTCGTTGAGCACGTAGTTGCTCGAGGCCACGATGCAGGTCGCCGCCAGGGTGCCGAGGAGCGGTAGCAGCGCCGCCGAGGTCGCGCGCTCGGGCTCGAAGAACACGGCCAGGATCGCACCGGGCAGCACGAAGACGTTCTTGAACCAGTGATCCGGCCGCATCATCCGCAGGTAGGGCATCGGGCTGCCCGATGGCTGGCCGGCCGGGGCTCCGGCTGCCTGGGTCTGGGTTCGACGGCGCTCAGAGGACATCGATCAGGTCCGTGAGCGTCGTCAGGCGGAGGTAGTCCGCCCGGTTCGGGGTCGAGCGGTCGCCGACGATGGCGCAGGGCATGCCGGCCGCGGCGGCGGCCGCCGCGTCGACCTCGGGCCGATCGCCGACGTAGAGGATCGCCGCCGGCGGCAGATCCCAGAGCGCCGCGGCATGCAGCAGGCCGGCCGGATGGGGCTTGAAGGCATGGATCGCGGCATCGGTCGCCGCCAAGACCGGGTCGAAGCGGCCGGCCAGCCCCATGGCGGCCAGCTTCGCCACGGCCGGATAGTCCGAGAACACCCCGGCCGGGATGCCGCGTGCCGCGAGGGCCTCCAGCAGCGCCGGCAGCTCGGGGCGCATGACGCGGCGCAGCTGGGGCAGCGGCCGCCGGTCGATCCACTCGTGCACGATGGCCTCCAACGCGTCCGGCGGCATGCCCAGCTGCTCGGCCGGCAGCCGGTACTGTCGGCGCTCCAGGTCGCTGGCGCCGTCGCCCAGCGTCCGCAGCGTCTCGCGCGTGCTCCGAAAGGTCTGGATCGCGCGCCAGACCTGCAGCGACGCCTTGGGCGAGCGGGTCTCGACGGGCAGCCTGGCCAAGGCCAGCAGCATCCGCAGCCGCAACGGGTCTTGCCGGTAGAGCGTACCGTCGAGGTCGAACAGCAGGGCGCGCGGGGCGCCGGGCCGCGGCGCGCTCATCGCTCGAGCCGCCGGTAGATCCGCACCGGCGAGTGCTCCAGCCAATCGGGCACCGGGATGCTGGCCACCAGCTCGAAGCCGGGCAGCTCGGTCCCCGCGGCGAAGCGCTCGGCAAGCGCGATCCTGTTGCTCTGGTAGTAGAAGTCGGTGCTCGGATCCTTGGGCTGCGCACGGAAGGTGTAGGCCGCGTAGTCGAAGCCGCGCGAACCCATCTCCCCGTTGAGCGCGGCGAGGTCGTCCGGCGGTGCCTCGAAGTCGGCGAAGCTGGCCACCCGGGTGTCCGGCAGCCCGGTCAGGAACTTCACATGGCTGGGATGCATCACCACGATGCGGGCCTGATCGGGCAGCGCGCCGTCGATCCACTCGGCCAAGAGCCAGATGTCCCAGTTGTTGTAGCGCACCTTGTTGAGCTCGTAGCGGGTCAGGCTGGCGCCGCCGGCCAGGATCGGCAGGACCAGGGCCGCCAGCAGGGCCAGGCCGGCAAGCGCCGCGGTCCCCCGGTCGCGCAGCAGGCCGAAGCCCATGACCCCGACTAGCGCTAGGGCCAGGCCGATCAGCGCCAGGTCCAGCGCCAGCGGGACGTCGCTCCGTTCGGCGGCCAGCTTGCCCAGCCAGATCCAGCCCATCCGCAGTCCGATCGCCAGGGCCGCGGCCAGGGCCAGCCGAGCGAGGCCGGGCGGCCGCCCGGCCAGCGCCCTCGGCAGCCAGCCCAGCGCGATCTCGCGCAGGCCCAGGGCGAAGTAGAACAGCGCGATCCACTGGCTGGGGTAGACGTAACGGGCCTTGTCGATGCCGAAGCCGATCACCAGCGCCACCGCCAGGACGTAGAAGGTCAGCAGCATGACGCTGGCGGCGCGGAAGTCGCGCCAGCCGGCGCGCAGGCCGACCGCCAGCGGCAGGCCCACCGCCAGCAGGAACCACTGCAGCTGATCGTCCGGTCCGCGGTACCAGCCCTCGAAGGGCTGCTTGAGGCTGCTGTGCAGGAAACGCAGCTCCGGCCGGAAGCCGCCGGCAGACATCAGGGTCAGGTAGGCGCTGTCGTCATGACCGAAGCGGGCGCCGAGCAGGCTCCAGGCGGCGACCGGCAGGCAGGCCAGACCGGCCAGCACGAGGTGCCGCCGCCAGCGCGGCCGATCCCAGACCAGGTTGCCCAGCACCAGGGCCGGCAGGATCACGCCCACCTCGTAGCGCGAGAGGGCGGCCGCCGCGCCGGCGGCGTACTGCCAGGGCGAGCGGCGGACGAAGAGCAGGCAGGCCAGCAGCACGAAGAAGCCCATGCTCGGCTCGACCAGCGGCTGCAGCGCCATGCTTTGGAAGGGCGCATTCAGGACCAGGAGCGCCACGGGCAGGAGCGCGCCGCGGCCCATGGTCCGGACGGCCAGGCCGAAGAGCAGGCCCAGCAGCCCGAGCGAGAAGGCGGCGTTGAGCAGGCGCGCGGCGTCCAGATAGGGCTGCTTGCCGGGCATCAGCGGCGCGACGAGGGCCATCAGACCCGGGAAGATCGGCATGCGCTTGAAGCTGGCTGGAAGCGAGAGGTCGGCCAGGCTGCGGGCCGTGCGTTCGAAGGAGTAGTAGTCGTTGTTGGGTAGGTGGAAGGGCTGGGGCAGGGCCATCCACCACAGGCACAGGCCGACGACCAGCCCGAGCAGCAGCCATCGCTCGGCGCGGATGGGGCTGGCGGTCGGCAGGGCCTGCTTCGCATCCGAGGCTGCGGGTGACGCGGCGCTGGCGCTCATCGGCGGTCTCCGTGGGGGTCGATGCGGTCGGGCAGGACCAGGGCGTCGCCTTCGATCCGCCGACCGGCCAGGCGCAGCGGCACGCGCACGCCGCTGTCCGGAGAGTAGAGGCCCAGGTGCAGTCGGAGGTCGTCGGGAGCGCCGGCCGCGATCTCGATCCGGTGCCGGTCGATGATCAAGGCCCGAACCGGCCATTCGGTGGTCGGCTGGCCGCCTTCGGCCGGCGTGCCGTCGTGCTGGCCGTAGCGCTCGCCGTCCGGGCCGTAGAGCTGCGTGAACACTGAGAGCTGTTCGGCGCTCCGGCCCTGGCTGTGCCAGAACAGGCGCAGGTCGAGCGCCTGGCTGCCATCCGGTCCCGTCACGCGGTCCATGGCGTAGCCCAGCAGCCGTGCGACGCCCTCGAAGTCGGCCAGGTCGGCCGGCGCTTCGGCCAGGCGGCTGGCACGGACCCATCCCTGCCGCTGGTTGCCCAGGTCGATGATCGGGCTGAAGCGCGGTCGGCCGTCGATCGGCTCTTGCAGCATGTCGACGTAGGCCTCGAAGGCGGCGATCTCCGCGTCCCACATCAGCACCACCGGCGCCTGCCGCGCTTCGGTCGCCTCGATCAGGTCCGCGTCGCGGAAGGCGCCGACGCCGACCGCGCGGCTCGAGAAGGCCGCCATCTCGGGCGCCAGGCGGCGGCCGGCGAGGAAGGCGACCAGCTGGTAGTCGGTGACGACGAAATCGTCCGGCCGGCTGTAGACGGCCAGGAAGCGCGCCGCGGCGCGCAGCTCGTCGTCGCGCCGCTGCTCGGCCGCGGCTTCCTCCGAGCCGGGCGGCACGACCCGGCCGTCGTTGCGGTAGCTGCGCGCCTGAGCCAGCGAGGCGTCGACGACCAGCACCCGGGGAAGCCAGGCCAGCCAGGCCAGCAGGCCGGCCAGGACCAGCCAGGCGGGCCAGCCGGCCCGGGTGGGACGCTCGCGCCGCGCTCGGATGCGCGTCGGGAGCTCACCGACCGCCAGGCCGGCAAGCAGGGCCAGGCCGAAGAGCAGCGGCTCGAAATGGTCCTTGATCCAGAGCGGCGCGTGTTGCAGGGCGGTCAGGGTGGCCAGGATCGGCCAGGCCAGGGCCAGCAGCGCACCGGCGCTCGGACGGCGCAGGAGCAGCAGGGCGCCGGTCAAGGCCAGGAGCAGCAGCCCGAGGTTGTCGGATGCCAGCCAGGCGCCCAGGAGCGCCAGGTTGGCGCCCAGATCGACCGCGTAGTTCGAACGGGTGTCGAGGTAGGTGCCCAGGACCTGCTGGACGAAGCGCTGCGGCCCGTAGGCCAGGGCGCTGAGCGCCAAGGGGCCGAGGCTGCCCAGGCCCAGCAGGGCCAGGTCGCGCGCCAGGCGGGGCAGGCGCGCTCGCATGGCCTCGTCCGCCGCGAAGCCGCGTCGCCAGATCACCAGCAGGCCCAGCGGCAGGCCCAGGTACAGCATCTGCAGCTTGAACCAGAGGCTCAGGCCCAGGGCCAGGGCGGCGGCGCTCAGGCGCAGCGGGTTGCCCGAACGGCCGTAGCCCAGCGCCAGACCCAGCGCCAGCGCTGCCCAGGCGAAGGCCGGCAGGCCGATCATGGCCGCGCGCGAGGCCCACCAATGGTTGGGTGCCAGAAGCAGCGCCAGCGCCCCGAACAGGCCGCCGGCCCAGGCTCGGCCGGGGCCGGCTCCGCGCTCGGCCAGCAGCGTGCGCGCGCCGATCGCCACGCCGATCGCGCCGGGCAGGCTCGCCAGGACCGTCAGGCCGCGGGCCGCCTCCAGGCTGGGACCGAGGACCCGAAAGACCTGCCCGAGCAGCCAGGTGTAGCCGGGCGGCTGATCGGCCCAGACCTCGCGATACAGCCCGAAGCCGTCGGCCAGGAGCCAGGCCTTGGAGACGTTGATGCCCTCGTCGGAGTCCCAGCGCAGCCCGCCCAGGTGGGTCAGGGCGAGCGCGGCGCCGGCGAGAACGAGCAGGCAGAGCGCGATGCGGCCAACGCGATCGGCCGAGGGCCTGGTGTCTGGGGCTGCGGGCATGAAGCATCCGGACCATGGCAGCGGCGAGGGGCTGCAGCATAGTGGGGGCGACGGCGGGCGTCAAGACCGGGAATGGCGACCTGCGGCCGGCCGGCGCCGAGGGTGTATAATCACTCGCTCAGCCCCCGCTATGGAGCCTGACGTGTCCGCTCTACGCCGTGCCATGGCCTATCTCGGACCCTATCGCCGCACCGCCATCGGTGCCTTCTTCAGCCTGGTGGTCGTGAGCCTGGCCAGCCTGGCCAGCCCGAGGCTCCTGCAGTGGGGCATCGACGACGGCATCCAGGCGGCCGACGCGCGGATCGTGGTCTACAGCGCGCTGGCCCTGGTGGGCCTGGCCGCCGGACGCGGCATCTTCGCGTTCCTCCAGGGCTATTGGTCCGAGGTGGCCAGCCAGGGCGTCGCCTTCGACCTGCGCAACGCCATCTACGGCAAGCTGCAGCGGCTCTCCTTCAGCTACCACGACCAGGCGCAGACCGGCAAGCTGATGACCCGGGTCACCAGCGACGTCGAGCAGGTGCGGACCTTCGTCGGCATCGGCGTGCTGCAGCTGGCCTCGGCCCTGACCCTGCTCCTGGGCAGCGCTGCGGTGCTGCTGTACATGAACTGGCAGCTCGCGCTCGGAGCGCTGTCGGTGATCCCGGCCATCTTCGCGGTGCTGGCCCTGTTCATCGTGCGGATTCGCCCGCGCTTCAAGGTCATCCAGCAGCGGCTGGGCACGCTCAACACGGTGTTGCAGGAGAATCTGGCCGGCGTGCGCGTGGTGCGCGCCTTCGCCACCGAGCCGGCCGAGTCGGCGCGCTACCGCGCGGCCAACCAGGCCTTGCTGGTGGAGTGGCTGGCCCAGATCAAGGTCTTCGCCACCAGCTTTCCGCTGATCTTCTTCTTCGCCAACCTGGGGACGCTCGTCGTCTTCTGGTACGGCGGCAACAAGGTCATCGCCGGCGAGCTGAGCGTCGGCGCCCTGGTGGCCTTCAACCTGTACCTGGCGCTGCTGCTCATGCCGATCTTCATCCTCGGCGGTCTGGCGGCCAACCTGTCGCGCGCCGGCGCATCGGCCGAGCGGCTCTTCGAGATCATCGACGCCGACATCGAGGTGCGCGATCGGGCCGACGCCCAACCGCTGGGCCAGATCGAGGGCCGGGTCAGCTTCGACGCGGTCCACTTTCGCTACGTCGGTGCCGAGAAGGAAGTGCTCAGCGGCGTGAGCTTCGTCGTCGAGCCGGGCGAGACGGTCGCCATCCTGGGCCTGACCGGTTCGGGGAAGAGCACGGTCATCAACCTGATCCCGCGCTTCTACGACGTCACCGGCGGCGCGGTTCGGATCGACGGTCGGGACATTCGCGACGTGACCCTCGACTCCCTGCGAACCCAGATCGGCATCGTGCACCAGGATCCGATCCTCTTCTCGGGCTCGATCCGCGACAACATCGCCTTCGGGCGGCCGGACGCGCCCGATGCCGAGGTCGAGTCGGCCGCCCGCGCCGCCCAGGCCCACGACTTCATCGCCGCGCTGCCCGAAGGCTACGCGACGCCGGTCGGCGAGCGCGGCGTCGGCCTCTCGGGCGGGCAGCGCCAGCGCATCGCGATCGCGCGGGCGATCCTGGTCGATCCGCGGATCCTCATCTTCGACGACTCCACCTCGGCGGTGGATACCGAGACCGAGTCGCGCATCCAGGCGGCGTTGGACCAGCTGCTGGCCGGTCGAACGGCGTTCGTCATCGCCCAGCGCCTGTCGACGGTGATCGGCGCCGACCGCATCCTGGTGCTCGAGGACGGGCGGGTGGCGGCCAACGGCAGCCACGACCAGCTGCTGGCCGAGAGCGCGCTCTACTGCGACATCGTGGCCTCGCAGCTGATGGAGGATCTGCCGACGCAGGCCTCGCTGCTCGAGCCGGCCGCGCTGCCGCCGCATGGGGAGGGCTGAGCGATGCACGGTGGGCTCGAACGGATCGCGGAGCTGGCGGATCGCGCGCCGGCCAAGGACCGGGCCGGAACCCTGCGGCGCCTCGCCGGCTACCTGAAGCCGCATGCGCCGGCGCTGGCGGTGGCCATGGTCTTCGTGCTGATGGGCACCAGCAGCCAGGCCATCGGCCCGGCGATCATCAAGCGTGCCGTGGACGGCTATCTGGCGCCCGGCGCCGACCCGGCCGGCTTGCGCGGCACGATGCAGCTGCTGCTGGGCGCCTACGTGGTCGGCGTGATCGGCTTCATGATGCAGGTCTGGCTGATCGGCGTGGTCGGACAGCGGGTCTTGGCCGAGCTGCGGGTGGACATCTTCGACCAGGTGCAGCGGCTGCCGATGCGCTACCTGGACGGGCACGACGCCGGCGACCTGATGAGCCGCCTGGTGAACGACACCGAGATCATCGGCAACTTCCTCACCCAGGGCGCCATGCAGAGCGTGGGAGCGCTGCTGGGTCTGACGGTGATCGTCGGCATGATGATCTACACCAGCCCTCCCCTGGCCGCCGCCACCCTGATCGTGATCCCGCTGATGCTCTGGTTGACGCGCTTCTTCGCTCGGCTCTCGCGGGAACGCTATCGCACCGCGCGCGAAGCCATCGGCGAGGTGTCGAGCAACCTGCAGGAGGACATCTCCGGCATCCGGGAGGCCCAGGCCTTCGCCCGCACCGACCGCAACATCGAGCGCTTCAGCCGCAGCAACGCCGCCAACCGCGACGCCAACGTGAGCGCGGTGGCCGTGACCAGCGCCTTCACGCCGGCGGCCGAGCTATTGAGCGCCGTGGCGACCGCGATCGTGATCGGCTACGGGGGCTGGCTGGTGGTGGCGCGCGGCGCCGCGCCAGGCACGGTGGTCGCCTTCGTCATCTGGGTGGGCAACTTCTTTCGTCCGATCCAGCAGCTCTCGGCCATCTGGACCCAGGCCCAGGCGGCCTTGGCCGGCGCCGAGCGGGTCTTCGACCTGCTGGACGAGCCGATCGCGCTGGCCGACCGGCCGGACGCGCCGGCGCTGCCGGCCATCCAGGGTCGGGTGGCCTTCGAGAACGTGACCTTCGGCTACGAGCCCGGCCGGCCCGTGATCCGCGACGTGAACCTGGTGATCGAGCCCGGACAGACGGTGGCGCTGGTCGGTCCGACCGGCGCGGGCAAGACCACGCTCGGCAACCTGCTCCTGCGCCATTACGGTGTGCAGGCTGGCCGCATCACCGTCGACGGCCACGACATTCGCGAGGTCACCGCGCGCAGCCTGCGACGGCAGCTGGGCGTCGTGCCCCAGGAGCCCTTCCTGTTCTCGGGCAGCGTGGCCGACAACATCCGCTACGGCCGGCCGGAAGCCTCCGACGCCGAGCTGGAGGCGGCCGTGAACGCCGTCGGCGCGCAGGACTTCATCGCCAGCCTGCCCGAAGGCTATGCCACGCCCCTGGGCGAGCGCGGATCGGGCTTGTCTTCGGGCCAGCGGCAGCTGATCGCCCTGGCCCGCGCGGCCCTGGTCGATCCCCGAATCCTGCTGCTCGACGAGGCGACGGCCAACATCGACACCCGCACCGAACGCCTGATCCAGGCTGGCCTCGACCGCCTGCTCAGCGGCCGGACCAGCCTGGTCATCGCGCATCGCCTCTCGACCGTGCGCGGGGCCGACCTGGTGCTCGTCATCGACGAGGGGCGGATCGTCGAGCGCGGCTCGCATGCCGAGCTGCTGGCCGCCGACGGGGTCTACGCCGATCTCTATCGGCGTCAGCTCGGGACGGTCGCCGAGCCCGCCTGAGCGCTGCGCGTCGCTTGCGGGCGGCGTGCGGCCACGACACCTCCGGCCGATCGGCCGGTGCCACGCGAGGGAGGTCATCGCATGCGCTTCAACCCCAAGAGCCTGCTGCTCGGGCTGGTCTACGTCCTGCTGGCCGTCTTCGTCTGGTGGAATCGCGAGGTGATCTTCGGCTATCCGTCCGGTCTGGGCGAGGATCCGACCGCCTTGCGCGAGGCGCTCGCCGCACGCCTGCCGCTGGTCGACCTCAGCCAGTTCACGACCGGCGAGGTCCTGCTCGGCTTCCTGGGCCTGTTGACCCTGCTCTACGTCCTCTTCGCGGCGGGCGTGCGCACCTCGAGCCTGGTCGAGCTGCGGCGCTACGCCAAGGAGGTCGAGGCCGCGCGCAAGCTGGCCGACGAGGCCGAGGCGTCGCGGATCTCGGGCCTGCAGGCGCATCTGGACGGACTGGTCGCGAGCTTGCGCGAAGAGGCCGAAGCGCGCCACAACATGCTGGCCGCGACCCTGGGCGAGATGGACGAGCGGCTGACGGCGGCTCCGGGTCGCGCCGCCTTGCCGCCGGGCGCGTCGGACGAGCCGACCGCCTAGGCCAGGGTCGCAGCCCGGCGGCGTCCTAGACGATGCCGGTTCGGAAGGGCATATCGTCCTCCCAGTCCTCGGCCAGGATGCCCAGCACGATCAGATCGTGGTATTGGCCATCGCGGAAGATCGCCTTGCGCAGGCGTCCTTCCTCCTTGAAGCCGATCTTGGTGTAGGCCTGCAGGGCCGCCTGGTTGGGGACCGGGATATGGTACGAGATGCGGTTGAGCCCGAGCAGCTTGAAGGCGTAGTTGAGCGCCAGGCGCATGGCGTCGCTGCCGAAGCCACGCTGCCGCGACACCTTGTCGCCGATCCAGACCGCCAGCTCGGCCGACCGGCTGCGCCAGTCGATCGGCGCCAGCTCCACGCCGCCGATCACCATGTCGTGCGACTCGATGGCCCAACGGATGGCGTTCGGATCCTTGCCCGACCAGTGCTCGTCGTAGATATGCTCGATGGTGACCTTGGACGCGGGGCGGGCGTTGGCGCCGGTCAGCAGGCCCAGGTCGAGGTCCTGTGCGAACTCCCAGAGGCGTTCGATGTCCTCGCGTTCCATCGGCCGCAGGCTGATCTGCTCTCCGTGTAGCATGGACGTCTCCTCGGGTGCTGATCGGTTGGCGTGCCGGTCGGATGCGCCGATCGCCTCGACTCGCGCAACTGGCAGTCGGCGACACTCGACCGCGTATCGCGGGATTGTATCACAGGGGCATCGGGCCGCAAGGTCGGCGCCGGCCCGTCCCGGGTTTGACCCCCGGCGGCGGCTTCCCTAAGATCCGCGCCGTGCGCGCCACCTCGAATCGGAACCGCCATCGCTGGCCGGCCGGCCTCTTGCTCCCTCTCGTGCTCGGGCTCTCGCTCGGAGCTGGGATCGGCGTGCCCCGGGTCGTCCGAGCCCAATCGACCGCGACGGCCGAGCCGATCGGGCCCCCTCCCACCCGGGCGCCGGAGCCGAGCCAGGCACCGCCGGTCACCGAGCCGCCACCCGCCACCTCGGCCGCTGGCAGCACGCCGGCGCCCGTCCCCTCGGGCCGCCCGGCGCCCGCCTCGGCCGACGACGAGGATGCGCCCCCGCCGGCCCCGGTGCTGGCCCCGGCGGCCACGCCCGACCTCCTGCCGACGCGAACCCGCCGGCCGACCCGGACGCCGCGCACGACACCGACCATCAGCCCGACGCCGCCGGTGGCGGGTGGGTTGCGCCTGACCCTGCTGTCCGAGCCCGCCCAGCCCATCCTGCGCGAGCGGGTGAGCTTCGTCGTCGAGCTGCGCAACCAGTCCGGTCGCGATCTGCGCGAGCTGACGCTCGACATCGGCGTGCCCGACGTGCTGCTCGATTTCGGCGTCGAGACGCGGGTCGGCGAGACGGCGCGCGCCGGTCAGCTCCTGCGTTGGTACCTGCCCGAGCTGCCGCGCGACTCGGGCACGAGCCTTCGCCTGAGCGGCATGGTCGCTCGCTCGGGCGGCGGGCGGACACAGCTCTGCGCGCTCCTGCTGTCGGCGGGCGCGCCGCTGGAGCATTGCAGCGCCTTCGAGGTGCTCAGCGCGCCGGCCGCCGCCCCCCTCGGTGCCGGCACGCCCACGCCCGATCCCGGCGGTCTGCCTACCGCCGAGCCGGCCGGCGACCTGCTGCACGAGGCGCCCCGTGCGCTGGCCTCCGGTTGGGGGCTGCTGCTTCTGGGGCTGGGGATCCTGGGTGCCTGGTTGGGTCTCCAGCTGCGCAGCCGCGCCGCTTCCGACGCCGCCGGGTCCGCTGGCGCCGAACCCGCGGCCGAGGGCCCGGACCCGGCCGACCGGTCGGGCTAGCCCGACGCTTGGCGCCAGCCCGACCGGGCCACGCCGCGCGCGTGTCGTCGCCGTCGATCCAACGGGACCGAGCCACGCCGCTCGACAGGAGTCATCGATGTCCAACAAGCACATCCGCCTGACCTGGCTGCGCGACATGACCTTCGATGCCGAGGCCGATGGCCGGCACCTCACGGTCGATAGCGAGCACGGCCGCGGGCTTTCGCCGATGGAGCTGGCCCTGGTGTCGCTGGCCGGCTGCAGCGCGATGGACGTCGTCGCCATCCTGAAGAAGTCGCGGCAGCCCTTCACCGACCTGGTGGTCCATGTCGAAGGCGAGCGAGCGGTGGACCATCCGAGGCGCTACACCGAGGTGACCCTGGTCTTCGAGGTGCACGGCCAGGGCCTCAACCGCTCGGCGGTGGAGCGGGCGGTGGCGCTGTCGGAGGAGAAGTACTGCTCGGTCTCGGCCACCTTCCGGGAGCCGGTGACGATCGGCACCCGCATCGAGCTGGTCGACAGCCTGGCGGTCGAGCAGGGCACCGGCATCGTCTGACGCCGTCGTTCTCGCCTCGGCGGACGCCTAGCCCCCGAGCTTCGAGGTCGGCTCGAGCAGGCCGGCCAGCGCGGTCGCGATGTCGAGGGCGGCCGCCGGGCGCGCCGCGCTCAGGGCGCGCCGCCGCCAGGCCAGGAGGGCCGCGGCCTGTTCCGGTGCCAGCCAGTGCGCCACTCGGGCGGCGATCGCCTCCGGTCGCTCCGCGTAGTCGCCCAGGTCGTGTTCGATCAGATAGCGCAGGTTGCCCTCCTCCTGTCCCGGCAGGTAGCCGTGCAGGAGTATCGGCAGTCCAGCGGCCAGGGCCTCCATGATGGTGCCCGGGCCGGCCTTGGTGACGATCAGGTCGGCGGCGTGCATCCAGTCGACCATGTTGTCGACGAAGCCCCGCACCTCGACCGAGACCCCGCTCGGCCAGGGTTCCCGGGAAAGGCGGTCGACCAGGCCGCGATTGCGGCCCGCGATCACCACCAGCTGCAGGGGCAGTCCGCAGTGGGCGATGCCGCGCGCCAGCGCCGGCATCCGACCCAGGCCGTCGCCGCCGCCGGTCAGGAGCACGGTGGCGCGCAACGGATCGAGGCCCAGGTTCGCGCGCAGCGCCGTCTGGTCCGGCGCCGCTGCCGCGAAACAGGGTCGGATCGGTTGGCCCAGGACGCGAAGGCGATCGGCCGGCATGCCCCGCCGCCGCGCCAGCGCCGCCGCGCCTTCGGTCGGCAGCGCGCAGAGCTCCGCCTCGGGCTCGAACCACATCGCATGGGCGTCGAACAGGTCGGTCACCACCACCGCGAAGGGGGCCAGGCTGCCACCGGCGCGCAGCACCCGCTGCGCACGGCGGGTCAGCATCGGGTGGACGCTGAGCACCAGGTCGGGCCGGGCCTCGGCGTACAGCCGTCGCAGCACCGGATCGAGGCCCGGGCGGAGCGCGGCGTGCAGCGCGGCCGCGGCGCGCATGCCGTCGCTGCGATGCCAGGCCGCGCCGTAGAGCTCGGGTAGGTGCTGGACCAGGGGCCCATAGCCGCGTCCGAAGCCGCCGATCGGCCAGACGGCCGCCGCCAGCGGGTCGCTGACGATGACCTCGAAGCGGTCGGGAAAGGCGAGGTCCAGACCCTCGTGGATCGCGCGGGCGGCCGCGCGATGGCCGCCGCCCGTGTCGGCCATCAGGATCAGGCAGCGCTGACGGGTCATCGCAGCAGGTAGAGCCCGAGGTCGTAGAGGGCGTGGGTCCAGGACACGATGCCGAAGCCGCGCAGGGCATAGATGGCGCTGAAGGCCAGGCCGCCGAGGAAGCGAAAGATGAACGAGGCGGCGTCGATGCCGTCGCCCAGCGGGCCGATGTAGTGCGCCAGGCTGAAGAGGAGGGCCGAGGCCAGCACCGCCACCAGCGTCGCCGGGCCGCGGGTCGTGAAGCGGCTGGTCTCGAGCAGCCAGAGGATGCCCGAGACCAGGAGCACGCGGAAGACCAGCTCCTCGAAGAGCCCGGCGCCGAGCGACAGGGCCAGGCCTTCGAACCGGCCGATGGCTGCCGCCGGCGCCGCCAGCGGTAGGAGCCCGGTCGGCAGTCCGGCGAAGGGGTTCAGGATCGCGCCGGTGGCGCGCCCGACCAGGAGGCCGAAGAGCCATGCCCAGGCGGCGCTCTCGAGCAGCATCAGGCCGAAGATGCGCGGCTCGAGGCGGCGCCAGCCGAGCGTCGGGTCCTGGCGCCACTCGCGCAGGATGATCAGCACCGCGCTGGCGATCAGCAGCCCGAAGAAGGTGCTCTGGCCGGACAGGCCGACCTGGGCGCCCAGACGCAGCAGCCACATCTCGGCCAGGTTGCGCACCTGGAGCTCGTCCGTTCGCAACCGGTTCACCAGCGTGATCGAGAGCTCGTAGCCCAGCAGGAGGGGCAAGGCCAGGATCAGGCTGTAGGTATGGCTGCGCGAGCGCTCCCAGTAGTCCTGCAGGCGCAGATCGCGAGGCGGCATGGCTGGCGCTCCCTCGGCCGAGCCCACGGGCGCGGTCGACGTCGTCGCGGCGGGTGACGGTCCGCTGATTGTCGCGTCCCCCATCACGCTGTCAAGGACCGGCGGTCCGGCGAGCCGGCGTGCCGGGCTAGCGGCAGGGGATGGCGGTGGCGATCTGGCGGTAGATCGCCTCGAGCGCCCGGCCGTCCGAAGCGAAGAAGCTGCGCTCGGGGCCGGCGATCGAGCGCAGCTGATCCATGTCGACGTCGCTGCCGAGGCCGACGGCGTAGATCAGGGCGCCCAGGCTGCGGGCTTCCAGCGCCGCCCGGCGCAGCTCGGCGCTGGCGCCGCTCTGGCTACCGTCCGAAAGCAGCACGATCACGCCCTGATTGCCGGGCTTGCGACGGGGGCCGATCAGCT
The DNA here is from genome assembly GCA_020634625.1 of Caldilineae bacterium. Taxonomy (GTDB): domain Bacteria; phylum Chloroflexota; class Anaerolineae; order Epilineales; family Epilineaceae; genus JACKBJ01. The sequence continues at coordinate 80,399 of JACKBJ010000013.1, forward strand.
CGGTCACCGCCGCCTGCAGCGCCAGGTCGATGCGCGTCCCGGGGCTCGACTCCAGGCGCTCGATGGCGCTCTGCAGCGTCGAAAGATCGCTGCCCAGGCCGGCCGCCAGACGCGCGACGTTGTTGAAGCCGACGACGGCCGCCTGATCGCGCCGCAGGTCGATCAGGCCGACGAAGGTGGCGGCAGCCTGCTTGGCATCCTCCAGCTTCTGGCCGGCCATGCTGGAGGAGGTGTCGACCAGCAGGACCACGTCGACCGGGGTTGCGCTGCTGCGGCAGCCGTTGAGCAGCGGCAGGTAGAGCGCCTGCGGCTCCGGGCTGGGGCTGGCGGTGGCCGTGGCGGTCGGGCTGGGCGTCGGCGTGGGCGTGATGGCGCAGATCGTCGGCACCGGGAAGGTGAAGCGGCGCCGGATGCCGTCGCCATCGGTGTAGTCGGCGAAGGCACCCAGATTGCTCGGGTGGCAGCCGGGCGTGTCGGCCGAGACGGCGTAGGTGAGGGTGATCCCCGAGACCGGGAGCAGGCCTCGGGCCCAGCGCAGGCGGGACGGGCTCTCCAGCGCCGCCGGGCGGGCGGAGCCGGGCAGGTAGCCGAACTCGGGCGCGATCAGGTCGTCGATGATCAGGTTGCCCGCCAGGCTGGACAGGACCTCGCGCAAGATGCGGCTGTAGATCGGGTAGAGCTCGCTCGGGTTGGGCGCCGAATAGTAGCGGCCGGCGATGCCGGCGATGTCGACCAGCACGTCGCGCGCCACGTCGGAGCCCAGGCCGATGGTATAGATCTGGGCGCCCCAGCCCCTGGCTTCGGCGGCAACCAGGCGCGGGTCGTCGCCGCTGGTGTTGAACTGGCCGTCGGTCAGCAGGATCATCACCGGGAGGGCATCGCGACGGCCGTTGGCTTCGAGCTCGGCGCGGGCAGCCCGCAGGGCCTGGGCCAGGTTGGTCTCGCCCTCCGGGCGCATGGCCTCCAGGCCATCGATGACTCGGGCGATGTCGTCGGTCAAGGGGACGTCGAGTCGGGCTTCGGCGCTGAACGAGACCAGCGCCAGCCGGTGATAGCGCAGGTCCAGCAGCTCGGCGAAGGCGCGGGCCGCGCCTTGGGCCGCCAGCAGCTTCTGGCCGCGCATCGAGCTGGAGCGGTCGATAATCAGCACGATGTCGGCACCGACGACGCGGGAGTTGTTGGGGCAGTCGGCCGAGAGGGTCAGGGTGACCTCGGCGCTGGCGCCGAGGACTACCGTCGACGGCGCGGCGACCTTGTCGCCCGCCACCCGGCAGGCCAGCACGGAAGGCGTCGGCGTGACGCTGGGCTCGGGCGACTCGGTGGGCGGGATGCCGGCGCTGGGAGCGAAGACGTGCACCGCGCGGGCACCGGCGTCGGCGAGGTACACCTGGCCATCCGGCCCCAGCGCCAGATCGACCAGGTCGAGGCTGCCTCCGGCGCCCAGTTCGGGCTGCCAGCGGGCCAGCAGGCGACCCCGCTGGCCTTCGTGGATCTCGACGAAGCCGTCGGCCAGGATCGCGGCGATCACCAGCTCGTCGCCCCAGCGCGCGCTGGCCAATCGGCGCGGGCCAGCGAGCAGTCCCGCCTGCCAGATCCCGTCCGGCGCCTCGGGGCGCTGCCAGCGCTGCACCATCGCGCCGATCAGGTCGGCCGTATGGAGTCGACCGTCGGCCGATACCGCCAGGTCCGCCGGCCACAAGCCGGCATCGGAGGCCCAGGCATAGGGCCGCAGCCGAAGACCGTCGTCGGGGTTGAATGTGGCCACCGTGCCCTGTCGCGGCCGCGTCACATAGACCGCCGCCGGGCTGGCGGCGATGCGCCCGCCCAGGGCACAGTCGCAGTCGACCGCCCAGTCGGGCGCCGGCTCGTCACCGATCGGCATGCGCAGCACCTGCCCCGACAGGGTGCTGGCGTACAGCTCGCCCTCCGGCCCCAGCGCGATGTCGATCGTGTCCAGCGGGGCGGTGCCGATCAGGCGCGGGCGCGCGCCCTCGGCCAGCCGCACCAGCCGCGCATCGTTGCCGTCGTAGGCCAGGAGGCCGCCGTCGGCCATCGGTGCCAGGCCGATCGGCGGGCGGGGCGCAGGGATCGACTCGCGCGGCGCGAAGCGGTCCTGGACCCGCCCGCCGACCAGGCGCTCGATCAAGCGATCGTCGGCGCCGTAGAGCAGGGTGTGGAACCGTTCGGTGCCGGCGCTCAGCGCCAGGCCGGCCTCGCCCGAAGCGATCGACCAGCTCCAGCTGGCGTTTCCGATCGGCGGCGCGCCCATGGCGCCCAGCGAACGGCTGCCGGCCGGCCGACCTTCGGCGTCGAAGCGCAGGACGATCGGAGCGCCCGGATCGTCCGGATCCTGGGCCCGGACCAGCACCTGCAGGCCGCCGGCGCCGTCGGGGGCCAGGGCCAGCGGCGTATGCTCGCCCATGTCCAGGCGGCCGAGCGGGAGGCCGTCCAGGGTCAGGATGCGGACGGCCGATTCGAGGGGGCGGACGATGGCGAGGCGCGACTCGTCGAGCACCGCGATCTGCCCGGCTGGCCCGGTGGTGTCGCCCACCTCGAAGTCGCCCCCCGACCAGGTCGACTCGACCAGGATGCGGTGGATCCGCCCCTCGCTGCTGACGAAGAGATCGCCCGAGATGCGCTCGACCGCCATGTCGACCGGCCGACCGATGTAGGCGATGCTGCGCAAGGGGCGCTCGGCCGAGCCATCCGGTCGTCGCGTGTCGAGATAGAGCCCCCGGAACACCAAGCCCGCTTCGCCCCGTTCGTAGCGCATCCACAGCAGGTGCACGCGCTGACGCACGTCGTCCACGGCCAGACTCGCCGGGACGAGAACCTCGTCGTCCGGCGCGGCTCGCCAGGTGTCGCGCAGCCGTCCGGCGACGTCGAAGACGAGCACCTCGTTGTGCGCGCCGTCGATGGCGTACAGCCCTTCGGGGCCCAGGCCGAGATCGATCGGAGCCGAGGGGGCCGCCGGCAGGACCCAGCTGGTCTCGAGCGCGTAGTCCTGACCGACGGGCGCCTGGGCGATCGGGGCGGCGAGGCCCGGGCCGGCGATGCCCAGACCGATCAAGCCGGCCAGGGCGACCAGGGCGGTGCCCGCGGGGAACCTGGAGCCAGGGCGGAGCAGCTGCATGGGACATCTCCGATCGCGGCGCGGGGCATGCCTGGAGCCTGGCGAGCGGCGCAGGTGCCGGTTCGGTATGGGGAGGCCTGGCCCCGCGGCGCTTGACCAGGGCTGCCGCGACGACCGGGTCCAGGCGGATCGACGAGGTAAATCTAGCATTAACTGCGTCCCGGGCGCAAGGTCGCGATCGGGGGTGACAAAACCGTTAAGCATGGCTATAATGTCGGCTAGCCGAGCCCAGAACCCACATCCGGCCACTCGGTCGTCCACCCGCCACAGCCCAGCGTGCCGCTCCGCGCCGACCCGGCACCCTCGTCGAAGGTGCCGGGGGGTCGCAACGGTGTAGCCCAAGGAGCCCCTCGTGTTCCGTGCCAGCCCCCAGCTTCGTTGGATCCCCGGCCTCCTCCTGGTGCTCGTCGCCGGGCTGGGTCCGGCCCGCGCGGACACGCCGGATGGTGCGCCACAGCCCGCGCGCTACCACGGGAACGTGAGCTGGTACGGCGGCCCGGCGCTCGACGGCATGCTGATCAGCGCCGAGCTCGACGGCCAGGTCTTCGCCACGGCGCTGGTCGAGAGCGACGGCGCGACCGCCACCTACGACCTGCTCGTGCCGGCCGACGATCCGGGCACCGGCGCCAAGGAGGGCCCGGCCGAGGCCGAGGTCTTCACCTTCAAGGTGCACGGCGTCAGCGCATCCAGCCCCCTGTCGGGCGAGGGCTTCAACTCGGGCGAGGACCGCAGCATCGACCTGGCGGCCGCCAAGCTGGAGGTCTGCCTCGGCGCCTATCACGACTACGACCGGGACGGCGCCCACGACGTGGACGAGCCCTGGTTGTCGGGGGTCACCCTCAACGTGGTGCAGTTCATCGTGCAGCGCAGCTACCTGACCACCGGCAGCGACGAGCCGAGCTGCGCGCTGCACATGGACGTGATGACCCAGATCAAGGCGGTCGACTGGCCGGCGGAGTACGAACCGCGCGACGCGACCAGCCTGTCGGGCATCAATCTGAGCCAGACCCAGGGCGTCTTCTACATCGACATCCCCTTCGTCTCGGACGTGGTGCCGCCGCCGGGCGCGACCAACGCGCCCCAGACGGCCACCGCGACGCCGCTCAGCTTCCCCGGCCCGACCGGCCAGGCGCCGTTGCCGACCGCCACCAGCAGCCCCAGCACGACGCCGACGGCGTCGTCGACGCCGACGCCCAGCGCCACCGTCACCGAGAGCCCCGAGCCGACGGCGACCGAGACGCCGCTGCCGCCGGGCGTGACCCCGACCGAGACCTCGACCGCCACGGCGAGCGCCACCGCGCCGCCGAGCGCCACGCCGACCGCCAGCGCGACCGACGCGCCGACGGCGACGCCGACGCTCACGGCGACCTCGACGCCGGTCCGGGTGACCGAGAGCGTCCTCGTGGTCAACACGGTGGCGGATCCCGGCGCGCTGGGCGATGGGACCCTGAGCCTGCGCGAAGCGCTGCGGCTGGTCACGGGCGCGCTGTCCACCGACGCGCTCGATGCCGCTGAGCGGGCGCAGATCACCGGTGCGCCGGGCGCGGCGATGGCCGACATGATCGCCTTCGACCCGGGCGTCTTCCCGCCGGCCGCTCCCTCGACCATCTTCGTGCAGCCCCCGAGCGAGGAGCCCGCGGCATCGCCGACGCCGAGCGACCTGCTCAGCGCCATGCACTTCACCCGGGAGAGCCTGCCGCCGCTCTCGACCGGCAACGACATGATCAACGCCGTCGGTAGCGGGGTGGTGCTGGCCGCCGGGGTCGGTGGATCGGGCTTCGATGGCCTGGTCATCAGCTCGCCGGGCAACGTCGTGAAGGGCCTGACCCTGCACAGCTTCAACGCCGGCATCGTGCTCGAGGGCGCCGCCGCCGACAACGTGATCGGGGGCAGCAACAGCGGCGACGGCGTGATCCTGATCCGCAACATCGTGGGCCTGGTGATGACCGGCAGCGGCGTCACTGGCAACTACGTGCTCGGCAGCCGCATGGGCGTCGACGCCTCCGAGGGCGCCGGCGACGGCAATGCGACGCACGGTATCCTGGTCAACGACGGCGCCAGCGGCAACCGCATCGGCGAGGTGGCGCTGGCCGGCGGCGGCTTCCCCGGCAACGTCATCTCGGGCAACGGCCTGGACGGCATCGCCGTCCTGGGGGTCGGCACCGACAACACCGTCATCAAGTTCAACCGCATCGGGACCAACGCCGCCGGCAGCCTGGCCATCCCCAACGGCCAGGGCATCGTGGTCGGCGGCGGCGCCAAGGGCACCTTGATCGGCAGTGGGTCGTTGTCGGTGGGCAACATCATCAGCGGCAACGCGGGCGAGGGCATCTGGATCCAGTCGTCGGGCACGCGCTCCACCGTGGTGCAGTCCAACCTGATCGGCACCGGTCCGAGCCAGTTCGACCCGATCCCCAACGGCGGCGACGGAATCCTGATCGACGACGGCGCCAGCGGGAACCTGATCGGCGGTGCGAGCCAGACGGCCGGCAACCGCATCGTCTTCAACGGCAACGCCGGCATCCGCGTGCGAGGCGAGCGAACGGTGGCCAACACCATCCAGCGCAACAGCATCGCCGCCAGCATGGGCGACGGGATTGTCCTGGAGAGCGGAGGCAACCGCAACCTGGCGGCGCCGATCCTCACCGCCGTCGGCCCCCGCTTCGTCGAGGGTGTCGCGGTGCCGGGCAGTCGGATCGAGATCTTCTCGGACAACGACGTCGAGGGCGCTCGCTACGAGGGCCGAACGGTCACCGACGCCGGCGGCTTCTTCCGCTTCGACGCCCCCTTCGATCTGAGCGGCCCGGCCACCACCGCGACCGTCACCGACGCGGAGGGCAACACCAGCCCCTTCGGCGTGCCCGGCATCGCGCCGCCGACGCCCACCGCCGGGCCAAGCCCCACGCCGCGACCGCCGCTGACCTTCAAGCGCTACCTGCCGCTGATGCTGCAGCGCGAGACCGTCTTCGCCAGCCTTTCGGTCCAGCCAAGCCGCTCAGCGCTGCGGCCCGGCGAGGTGGTCGCGTTGGCCCTCGACCTGACCGAGATCCGCGCGCTCTTCGGCTTGCAGATGACCCTGAGCTTCGACCCGGCCATCCTCGAGGTCCTCGACGAGGATCCCCTGCAGGACGGGGTGCAGATCGCTCCGGGCAACTTCCCGGCGCCCGACCGCATCTTCCTGCCCGAGAATCGGGTCGACAACGCCGGCGGTCGCATCTTCTACTCGCTGGCCCTGGTCGACGGCAACGGCGTCTCGGGCTCGGGCACGGTCGCCCGACTGCGCGTACGGGCCAAGGCGCCCGGGCGCAGCGAGCTGCGCTTCGTCGATCTGATGGCCTCCGATCGCCTGGCGGCCCGCATCGCCATCGCCGGTCGCGGCGGCATCGTCGACGTCGTCGCGGCCCCGAGCGCGACCCCGCCGCCGACCGCCAGCGCGACGGCGCCGCCGCCCAGCCCGACCGCGACGGCCAGCCCGCCGCCGCCGAGCGCGACCCCGATTCCACCCAGCGCGACCCCGCTGCCGCCATCGCCGACACCGGAGACGCCGAGCGCGACGCCCAGCTCGACGGCCACGCCCTCCAACACGCCGACCCCGAGCGTCACGCCGACGCCTTCGGACACCCCGACGCCCAGCGACACGCCGACGCCGAGCGATACGCCGACGCCCAGCGAGACGCCCACGATCACGCCGACGCCGAGCGTGACGCCGACGCCGAGCGTGACGCCGACGGCCTCCGATACCCCGACGCCGACCGAGACGGCGACACCCAGCGTGACGCCGACGGCTTCGGATACGCCGATGCCGACGCAGACGCCTTCGATCACGCCGACGCCGCGCCCCAGCGAGACGGCCCTGCCCTCGGCGACCCCGCGTCCGGCGAGCGCCACCCCGAGGCCCAGCGTGACGCCCATCGCGACGCCCGATGGCTGCGCGCACCCGGTTCAACATGGCGACTTCGAGACGGATGGCGCCTGGACCTTCCGCGGTGGCCGCCAGCCGCGCTACTCGGCCGACAAGGTCCACGACGGTCGACGCAGCCTGCTCCTGGGCATCCGCCCGGGCGAGCCGAACGCCTATGCCTACTCGACCGCCTGGCAGGCGCTGGCCGTGCCGGCCGGAGCCCGCCGCATGACGGTCAGCGCCTGGACCTACCAGGCGGCCGAGCCGGGTGGGGGCCCGGATCGCCAGCTGATGCTCGTCTACGATATCGACCCGGATCGGAACCAGCAGGGGCAACGCAGCCCGATCGCCTACGTCTTCGGCGAGCGCCTGAACGTCGATGCCTGGCAGAAGCGCACCATGACGCTCGACGTCAGCGCCTATCGGGGTGGCACGCTGTGGCTCTACAGCACCGTCGCCAACGATGGCTATGGGGGACGCGCCTGGATGTACCTGGACGACATCGACGTGGCCTTCTGCCCCTGAGCCGCCAGGTAGCATCGCGGGAAGCATCGCAAGCATGAGATAGCGTCGGGACGCGGCCAGCGCAGCGTCATCGCTGCGGACCGCGCCCCGGCGCGATGGGGGGGGCGTGAGAGGGATCCAGCTTGGGCAAAGCCGGGCTTTGGCTTGCGCCGCGCCCGATGCAGACGACAGGGCCGTGTCGCCGCTGCCGGTGCCGCCGACCGGTCGGATTCGACGCCTGGCGGCCGCGGGCGGTCTGGCCGGGCTCCTGCTGATCGGCGCGCTGGCGGGACTGAACCCGTCGCTGCCGGCACGGGCGCAGGACGGACGACGCCATGTCGACGACGACCCGGGCTGTGCCGGGGCCAGCCCCTGCCATGCCAGCATCCAGGCGGCGGTCGATGCTGCCGCGGAGGGCGAGATCATCGCCATCGCGCCCGGCGTCTACACCGAGACGGTGCTGCTGGTCGACAAGGCATTGGCCTTCGAGGGGCCCGAGGCCGCCTCGGTCGAGGGGCCGGACGACCCGACGACGCAGGCGATCTGGGTCGGGCAGTCCGGTGGTCTGCGCGGCGTGGCCCTGACGGTCGACGCCCGGAGCAAGGACATCGAGGGCCTGGCCCTGCGCGGCCTGCGCTTTCGCGCGTCCGGCCTTGGCATCCTGCTTCATGGGCGTCGGGCGGGCGATCCGGACCTTGCCTGGCCTGGACTGCCGGCGACGGAGCCCGATCGGGTCACCGTGGTGCGCGGTGCTCGGGTTTCGGGAAACCGATTCGAGGACATCGGCGGTGGCGGTCTGCCCGAGTCGGCAGCCCTGGTCGGCTATCGGACCGAGGATCTGGACCTTGCCACGAACCGCGTGACGGCGAGCGCCGGCGGCTTCGTGGCGCGTGTCGGACAGGGCCTCGCCATCGACGACAATCGGATCGAGGGCGCCGGCGGGCCCGGCATCGAGCTGTCGGGCATCGGCGGCCTGGTGAGCCTACGGGCGAACCACATCTTCGAGCCCGCCGGCCGGGGAATCGACATCGACGATCCCGGCGCCGGTCAGGCCACCCTCGTCGGCCAGCTCGAGCTCGTCGACAATCGGGTCGATGCGCCGGGCGCCGAGGCCCTGCGCTTGCGGGCCGGTCCCAACCGGCGCTACAGCCGGGTGCTCGTCCGGAACAACGCGTTCCTGGGCGCCGGCCGCGGCGCCCTGGCGCTGGAGGCGGCCGTCGGCATCTTCGCCCGGGACGGCGATCTGCGCGGACTCGAGATCGACGGCGGCCGCATCGAGGGGCCGAGCCTGGACGATGCGGCCGGCCTGAGCATCGTCGGCGTCAGCCGCACGCTCGAGATCGATGGCCTGATCATCGCCGGGGCCGCCGGTCCGGGGCTGCGCCTGGAGGATGCCCGCGACGTCTGGCTGCACCGCAGCCAGATCAGCGGCTGTGTCGAGGCGGTGCGCATCGTCGAGACCCCCGCCAGCGATCCGGCCCAGCCCTTCGACCTGCGCCTGGGAGGCTCACCGGGCGAGGGCAACCGACTGCTCGACAACCGGCTGGGGCTGCGGCTCGAGAAGTCGGGCGCGGGAGCCTCGCATGACGTCGATGCCCGCTTCAACGACTGGGGCCTCGCCTGGGCACCGCAGATCGAGGCCTTGATCCAACATCGACCGGATGACGGTCGGCTCGGCAGCGTCAGCTTCATGCCGGCCCTGGGCATGCCGACGACCGTCCTGCTCGACGCCGACCCGCCGCTGCTGGAGGCCGATGGTCGCGGAACGAGCCGCATCACGGCCCGGGTGCTGGATGCCGTCGGCCGGCCGGCGGCCGATGGCGCTCTGGTCAGCTTCGGCACCAACGGCGGCCGCCTCGACCGACCGGGCGCGCAGGTGGAGGCCGAGGACCCCTCGCAGGTCCAACGGCTGGGGGCCTGGGCCCGGCTGGACGATGCGCGCTACGGGCTGCCCTCGTCGCTGGCCTACCTGCGCGCCCTCGAGCCCGGCGCCACCCTGAGCTGGACCTTCGATGCGCCGGCCCTGGTCCTGCGCTACGGCCAGAGCCCGCTGGAGCCGGGCCGTTTTCGGGTGCGGATCGATGGCCAGCCGATGGGCGACGTCGAGACCCGTGGCGCGCGCCGCGAATGGGTCGAGCTTCCCCTGGCCGTCGGCCTCGATCCCGGCGATCACGTCCTCCAGCTCGAGCTCCTGCAGGGCGAGCTCGCCGTGGACCGGATCCTGGCCGGAGCGAGCCTGGCCGGTGGACTGGCCAGCGCCACCTTGCAGGCGGCCGACACACCGGGACGCGCCAAGCTGCGGGCCGAGGCCTACGGCGCGCAGGGGATGGCCTTCGCCGGCCTCGAGATTCCCTTCGTCTCGGGCCCACCGGCATCGATGACGCTGATGCTCGACGCCTCTGCGCTGGTAGTGGGCGGAGCCAGCACGCGGGTCACGGCGCGGCTGCACGATGGAGCGGGACGACCCGTGCGCGACGGCACCCGGCTGCGCTTCTCGGCGCGCGGCGGGAGCATCAGCCCGGCGGAGGCCGCGACGCGTTCGGGGCTCGCCGAGGGCAGCTTCAGCAGTGGGACCGTCGCCGGCCAGGCGACCGTCATCGCCGCCACCGAGGGCCTGACGGTCAGTCGGGCGATCACCCTGTTGGCTGCGGCGCCGGCCAGCGTGGTCGTGACGGCCACCCGCAGCCAGCTGCCGGCCAACAGCGTCGCCAGCGCCGCGTTCCAGCTGTTGGTGCGCGACGCCTACGGCAACCCGGTTGCCGACGGCACGTCGGTCCTGCTCTCGAGCAGCCTGGGGCGCCTCGAGTCGGAGCGAGTCCTGACCCTGGGTGGCCGTGCGAGCGCCCGACTGGTCGCCGGAAACGCGGCCGGCGAGGCCCTGATTCGGGCCGAGGCCGGTCCCGCCCGCGGCGAGGCCCGCATCCGGCTGGTCGCGATGGATCTGCGGCTGTCCAAGGCGGCCGAGCCGCGCTCGGTCGTGGTTCCAGGCGAGCGCGTCACCTACTCGCTGCGGGTCGAGAACCCGGGCAGCGGCACGGTCTACGAGCTCGACCTGCTCGATCGCCTGCCCGCCGGGTTGATCTCGCCCAGCTTCCGAGCCGACTTCCGCCCCCGCGGCGCGCAGCTCGAGAACCGCTCGGGGTCGGATCTGTACGCCTTCCGCATCGACCGCCTGCTTCCCGGTCAGCTGGGCCTGATCACCCTCACGGCGCACGTCGACAGCCGGCGCATCTGGGGTTCCCAGAGCCAGGTGCTCAACCGGGCCAGCGTCGGCTCGGCCCTGGCGGCCGAGATCAGTCCCGACGACAACCAGGCTCAGGCCGAGCTGCTGGTCTCGCCGGGCGCGGCCTATACGGTTACCGTCGAGGCACCGCTGCGCCTGACGGTGGGGGGCGAGCGCGGCGAGCTGGTGGTGCGGGTGCAGGATCGCCTCGGCAATCCGGCCGCCGATGGCACGGCCGTGTTCCTGACCACCGACGACCCGTCGATGGCCAGCGTCGAGCCCAGGGTGACCAGCACGCGGTCGGGTGTCGCCCGCGCCAGCCTGATCACCGGCCTTCGCGCGGGCGACACGACGGTCCGGGCCCTTTCGCTCGACGAGCGCGGGGGCTCGGCTCGGCTGCGGGTGGCGCCCGGGCCGGCCGAGGCCCTCGAGCTGGCCAGCGCCCGCCAGGCGATCCAGATCGGCGGCGCGACCACGGCCCTCACCGCCACGCTGCGCGACCGTTACGGGAACGGTGTGCCCGAGGCGGTGTTGCGCTTCAGCACCGATGCCGGCCTGCTCGGCCTGACCCAGGCCCGAAGCGATGCGCGGGGCGTGGCCACCAGCAGCCTGCGGTCGGGCATCCGCGTCGGCCCGGCCCGCGTGCGCGTGAGCCACCTCGATCTGGGCGCCGAGCGCCAGATCGACTTCCTGCCCGGGGATCCGGCCGGCCTGATGCTCGAGCTCGACCGCCGCTCGGTCGCCATCGGCAGCCGCGTGCTGGCCCTGGCGCGCGTCGAGGATGCCTTCGGCAACCCGGTGCCCGGTCAGACCGTGGTCTTCGATTCGGACATCGGCCGGCCGCGCCAGCGCAACGGTGAGACCGACCCGAACGGCGTGGCCCGGACCGAGGTCGATGCCCCACGGATCGGCAGCGGATTCGTCAGCGCGCAGCGCGGCGCGCTGCGCGCCGAGAAGCGCCTCGAGGTGCACCCGGCTCGCGTTTGGCTGCCCTTCCTGAGCCGGCGCTGAGGTCGGCGGGGTCTGGGTTGCTCGGCGACCTCCGAATTCGATTTGGCGAAATCTTTACACAATTTCGGTCCGCCCGTATCTTCGGCGCCGAAAACGCGTTCTGATTGTTTGACTTGCCGAAATGCCAACTTCGGCCAATCCGTGTCCGTGAGTGCCAGCCGCCTTTCGGTGCCCCGGCGATTCGCCAGCGCCGAACCACTTTCGCTCCATCGCTCTGGGGAGGGCAATCCGCCATGTCATTTCGCAAGGGCCTGATCGTGCTCCTGCTCGCCGTCGCGGCATTCGCCGCGCAGGGCGCGCGGGCGGCACAGGCGCAGACCATCGGTGTGGTCGCCAACGGCTCCGGCAACGGCGCCACGATCATCGATGCCGACACGCTCACGATCCTTGGCACGGTCAACGTGCCGGGAATGGGCAATACCTACGACGCCTACATCACGAACGACCAGACGACGGGCTACGTCTGCTCGTTCTCGACCGCCAACACGCTTGGCGCGATCGACTTGACGACCAGCCCGCCCACGGTGTCGACGGTTGGCACCAACCCCCTGTCGCTGCCCGTGTCCTGCGAGGACATCTCGGGCACGGTCGACGACGGGTATCTGGTGGTTTCCGACGGTGGCAACAACCAGCCGATCGTCTCGGTCGACATCGCGACCTTCCAGCAGGTCAACATGATCAGCCCGGACACCAACCGCAACTCGGTCGACGTCTGCAGCGACGGCAGCGTGCTGATGACCGCCACGACCGGCAACGCGCGTCACCTGACCATCGACGCCAGCGGCGCCTTCGTGGACACCGGCGAGAGCATCGCGCTCGGCACCGCGCCCAACAACGTCAAGTGCAGCGCGGACTCGAGCTCGGGCGTGGCGGTGTTGCGCGATGCCAGCGCGACCCTGCGCTCGTTCATCGTGCAGGGCATGACCTCGGTCGGCACGCAGACCGTTCCCGGCAGCGGGATCGGCATCGACGTCATCATCAACAACGCCGGCACGATCGTCTATGGCCGCCACGGCACGAGCGGCATGGCGGCCTACGATTACGACCAGGCCACCGGCGTCATCGGCGCCCAGCTCTGGAGCAACACCATCGCCGGCCGGCCGACCTACTACGGCACCGACCAGATGGCGATCACGCCTGACGATAGCAAGCTCTTCGTCTCGACCTCCGGCTCGGTCCAGGTGCTCGATGCCCTGACCGGCACCAGCCTGGGCTCGATCGCGATCGCCGACCCGCGCGGCATCGACTTCGCGGCGCCGACCGCCGGCGGCGGCGACCTGGGCCCGCTGATTCCGGTTCGCCCGAACGACCAGCTCGGGAAGCAGGTCCACCTGCCCATCCTCAACTTCCAGGGCCAGGATGACGTCTGCCGGACCTGGATCGAGGTACAGTACATTGGCTGCGATCCCTCCAAGGCCGTCCTCGTGACCTGGGGCGAGCCGGGCTTCTGCCCGCCGCAGGCCGCCGGCCCGCTCAAGGTCGAGTGCACCGGCCTGCTCCAGTTCGGCAGCACCTGGAACCTGCTCGGGGCGCAGATCCCGACCGGCTCCAAGAGCGGCATCCTGTTCAAGTTCACGGCGCAGCAGCTGTCGGACGTCGGCCTGGATGACGACCTGGGCTTCGACGACGTCATCGCCGACCTGATGTGCGAGACGCTGTTCTTCGGCATCGTGGGCGACTCGGACGACTACCGCCGCTTCAAGAAGGCCTACAACGAGAGCTTGGACTTCGCGGGCATCCCGCAGGGCATCGCCTCGGGCCAGGGCGTCCTCGCCGTCGAGGTGCTGCGCCACTGCCCGGGCGACGTGACGCCGGGTGTCGAGGTCAGCTCGAAGTACAACGGCATCTCGGGCGCCCACCTGGGCAGCTACGACCCGATCTTCGGCGCCTTCGGCTACTACGTGCCGCTGATCTACGCCGAGAAGGCCGGCCTGAACACCGTGATGTACATCCAGAACGGCGGCCTGGAGTGCTCCTCGGTCGAGATCTGGTTCAAGGCGCAGGACGACTGTCTGCGGGCGCGGATCTGCGAGATCTTCACGCTGGCGCCGGGCGAGAGCTACCAGTGGGACGCCTCGGAT
>JACKBJ010000014.1 GCA_020634625.1 Caldilineae bacterium
GGGCCGCGAAGGCCAGCTCGATCAGGCGGTCGATCAGCTGCATCGGGGCCAGGCCCGCCTCGGCCGCCTGGTGGAACATGAAGCTCGAGGGCGACATGCCCGAGGTCGAGTTCGGATCGGTGAAGTACAGCGTCCCATCCGGCATCAGGAAGCCGTCCAGCCGGGCGTAGCCCTGGAAGCCCATCGCCCGATAGACCGCCACGGCCTCGGATTGGATGCGCGCCAGGGTCGACGGATCGACGCGCGCCGGCGTGATCTTCTGCGAGCGGCCCGGCATGTACTTGTCGTCGTAGGTCATGAAGGGGTTTTCGGTGGTGGTCTCGGTCGGCAGGAAGGCCTCCACCTCGGCGTTGCCGGTCAGGATGACCGAGAACTCCATGCCCTCGAGGTAGGCCTCGACCAGCGCCCGGCGGTCGAAGGCCAGGGCCGCGTCGATGGCTTCGTAGAGCGCCTCGGGGTCGGCGACCACGGTCACGCCGACGCTGGAGCCCTCGCGCGCCGGCAGGACCACCGCCGGCACGCCCACCGACGCCAGCAGTCGGCCGATGCAGGCCTCGCGGTCGGCCTCCCAGGCCTCGGTCGTCACCACCTGCTCGCGCGGCACCCCGAAGCCCTGGGCGGCCAGCAGGGCGTGGGCGGCCGGCTTGTCCATCGACAGCGCGCAGGCCAGGACGCCCGAGCCCGTATAGGGCAGGTCGACCAGCTCGAGCGCGCCCTGGATGCAGCCGTCGTCGCCGTACTTGCCGTGCAGCGCATTGAAGATCAGATCGACCCGCTCGGGCAGATCCTCGATGCCGATGCGCTCGGCGTCGGCCTCCAGGCGCTGCTCGACATCGTGACAGGTGTTCTGGATCACCAGCTTCTCGGGGATCTGCCAGAGCCGGCCCCGGCCGTCCATGAAGATGGCCAGGCCCAGATACTTGCCGCGGTCGAGGTTGTAGAAGACCTGCCGGCCGCTGGACAGGGAGACCTCGCGCTCGCTGGATCGACCGCCGAGGATCACGCCGACGCGGCGGCGGTTCGGTTGCGTCATGTAGGCTTGCCCTCTCAGTCGCCGCGGCGCACAATGTCGACGCATCCGATGGCGGCATCGGCCGCGCTTGGCGATTATAGCGGCCCGGCGCCGGCCTCTCCAGTCCCCGTCGCCGGGCCCGCGCCGGCCGAGCGCGCGCCTCGATGGCCACGCCGGTTGTGACGTCGGCGGCGATCGGGATGTCGAAGCCTTCCGGGACATGGGGGAGGCGGACCGCGCCATGGGGTATCGATCGTGACGTGCATGGGAAGGCCTTGGCTCCAGCCCGACCGTCTGGGCTCGCGCGACGCGTTGGAGCGACGCGAGGGGCGAGCCTTGGGTCGGCCGACCGGCGGTGGCCCAGGACGGCTCGGGCTTGACCTGGCGCGCCTCGTGCCGCCCCTGGCGCATCGATCCGCGGGCCCCTGCACCCGCCAGCCGCTCGGTCCTGGCCTCCGGCATCCGCTGCGGCGCATGGTCGAACGCCTCTCCGAGGCCGGCGAGAACCGAGCACCGGCTCCGGCCTCGGACCCGGTCGCCTCGGCCGGCGAATCGCTCGGCGGGACGCGCGCGCCTGGCGCCCCCGGCCAGCCGCCGAGCGTCGGCCCGGTCCGCATCGCGGGACATGCCGGCTCGGAATGGGCCCGGCCGGCCGATCCGACCGACCCCCTGGCGACGCTCGAGGACGCCGAGCTGGTGGCGCGCTTCCAGGCGCGGGCGGCCGGCGACAACCGTGCCTTCCGCGAGCTCTTCCGGCGCTACCAGGCGATGGTCTGGCACGTGAGCTACGGCTTCGTGCGCAACCCCGACGATGCCGAGGACCTGACCCAGGAGGTCTTCCTCAAGGCCTATCGGGCCCTCGACCGTTTCGAGCACCGATCGAGCTTCAAGACCTGGCTCTATCGGGTGGCCATCAACACCTGTCAGAACGAGCTGCGGCGGCGCGACCGCCGCCCGAAGCCGGGCGACACCCCGCTCGAGGACATGGCCGAGCAGCTGCCCGGCGGTGATCTGCCCGAGCGGGGGATGATGTCCGCGACGCCGAGCGAGCCCTTGGGCCGGGCCCTCGCCCGGCTGAGCCCCGAGGTCGTGACGATCCTGTACATGAAGGACGTCCACGAGCTGTCCTACGAGGAGATCGCCGAGCTGCTCGAGATCGGGGTCAGCGCGGCCAAGATGCGGGTGCATCGGGCCCGTCTGGCCCTGCAGGGCAGCTACCTCCAGGCGCTCGAGCCGACCGCGGCGGAGCTGATGGCATGAGCCACGCAGCCCGCAGCGCGGAAATCCGCGAGATGATCGCTGGCCGGCTCGATGCCGTTTCGACCGAAGGCCTGCTGGATCACCTCTCGACCTGCGAGGTCTGCCTGGCCGAGGCCGACCGCCGCTGGTCGACCGCCACCCTGCTCGAAGTGCCCGGCCCGGAGCCGCCGCGGATCCGCTCGCTGGAGCGACGCCTGATGCGCCGCCTGGCCGGCGCCGACTTCGGCGGCCAGGTGGCCCAGCTGGCCACGATCGGACTCGGCCTGGTCTACCTTGGCCTGCTCGAGCCCTTCTTCGGCCTCGGGCCGAGCGCGGACCCCGAGCTCGACCCGTGATCCCATCGACCCATCTGCGAGAAGCTCCATGCCCGACCTATCCTTCCTGACCGACGACGCCAGAGCGCTCGAGGCCCTGCTGCGTATCCTGCCGATGTTCGCCAAGGCGCTCGTCATCCTGGTCGCCGGCTTCATGCTGGCGCGGCTTCTGGCCCGCCTGGCGCGGCAGACCGCCGAACGGATCGGCCTCTCGGTGCTGCTCGATCGTACCGGTTTGTCCGAGGGCCTCGACCGGGCTCAGATCACCCGTCAGCCGGCCGAGATCCTGGCGAGCGTCGTCCGGCGTCTGGTGCAGTTCGGCGCGGTCATGTACAGCCTCGACATCCTCGGCATCAGCCTGGCGCGCGATCTGCTGTCGGCGGTCTTCGGCTTCCTGCCGGCGCTCATCTCGGCGACGGTGGCGCTGGTGGCCGGCGCGATGGTGGCGCAGTTCGCCGGCCAGGTGGTGCAGGCCGGCGCCGCCAGCGCCGGCATCGATCTCCACGCCCAGCTGGGACGCCTGGTCCGCACGCTGCTGATGATGATCACCTTGATCTTCGCCATCCGGCAGCTGGGCGCCGAGACGGCCATCCTCGAGTCCACCTTCGTCAACCTGCTGAGCCTCTCGATCGCCGGCATGGCGCTGGCCTTCGGCCTGGGCGCGCGTGACGTGGCGGCCGACCTGCTGGCAGGACACTACGCCCGCCTGCGCTTCGAGCCAGGCGATCGGATCACCGTCGACGGGGTGACGGGCTCGCTCGACGGCATCGGCCCGCTCAACGCCCAGATCTCCGATGCCGAGGGACGGGTGATCCTGCCCAACCGCCGGCTCACGGGCAGCGCGGTGCGGGTGCACCCAGGCTGACGGGCATGGCGCGCGAGCGCCCCGAAGTCGCCCGGCCGTGGCGGCCGATCTGTGGCATCATTAGGGCATGTCGCCCGGACCCGCCAACCTGAGCGCAGACCAGGTCAGGGGCCTTCCACGAGGTTCGGCCCCCCAGTCCCGCCGTCCGGGAATCGATCGCCGATGATGCCTTCACAGCCAGCCGTCGCGGCCGAGCCCCGATGAGCCGCTACGAATCCTGGGGCCGTTACCCGCGAGCCCAGCAGCGCCGGGTCCTGCCCGCCTTCTGGCGTGGCGACCCGCCGGCGCTCGACCCGGCGGATGCACCCTATCTGCCCTATGGCCTGGGGCGCAGCTACGGCGATTGCTGCCTGAACGCCGATGGCACCCTGATCGACGCCCGGCCGCTCTCGCGCTTCATCGCCTTCGATGCCCAGGCCGGGCGGTTGACCTGCGAGGCCGGCGTCAGCCTGGCCGAGATCCTGAACCTGATCGTGCCGCGGGGCTGGTTCCCGCCCGTGACGCCCGGCACCAAGTTCATCACCGTCGGCGGCGCCATCGCCAACGACGTGCACGGCAAGAACCACCATCGCGCCGGCACCTTCGGCCGCTACGTGCGCCGCTTCGAGCTGCTGCGCTCGGATGGGCGCCGGCTCCTCTGCAGCCCCGACGAGAACGCCGAGCTCTACGCCGCCACCATCGGCGGCCTGGGCCTGACCGGGCTGATCCTGTGGGCCGAGCTCGAGCTCAAGCCGATTCCAGGGCCACAGATCGAGCTCGAGGCCGTTCGCTGCCGCAGCCTGGCCGAGTTCGTCGACCGCTCGCTCGAGAGCGATGCCAGCGACGAGTACACCGCCGGCTGGATCGACGGCCTCTCGCGCGGCGGCCGGCTGGGCCGAGGCGTGCTCCTGCGCGGCAACCACGCCCGCGGCGACGGGCGTTGGCGGGGCGTCAAGCCGTCGCCGCTGCGCCTGCCCTTCGACGCGCCCGGCTTCGCCCTCAACCCGCTGGGCGTCGAGGCCTTCAACGCGCTGTACTACCGCGTTCAGCAGCGCAAGGAGCGGCGGGCCCTGGCCGGCTACGGCGCTTTCTTCTACCCGCTGGACGTGGTGCACAACTGGAACCGAGCCTACGGCCGGCGCGGTTTCCTGCAGTGGCAATGCGTGGTCCCCCACGACGACGGCGCGCGCGCCGCCAGCGCCATCCTCGAGCGCCTCGGCGCCACGCGCCGGGCCTGGTTCGTCGTCGGCAAGGTCTTCGGCGACCTGCCTTCGCCCGGCATGCTGTCCTTCCCGCGCCCGGGCCTCACGCTGGCGATCGACCTGCCCAACGATGGCCCGCGGGTCTTCGAGGCCCTCGACGCGGTCGATCGGATCGTGCTCGAGGTCGGCGGCGCGCTCTACCCGGCCAAGGACGCCCGCATGGCGCCGGCCACTTTCCGCGCCGGCTTCCCGCGCTGGCGCGAGTTCGCCCGGCAGATCGACCCGGCCTTCTCGTCCAGCCTCTGGCGCCGCCTGACCCATGACGAGGCACCTGCATGAAACGCGTCCTGATCGCCGGCGCCACCAGCGCCATCGCCCATGCCGCCGCCCGCCGCTTCGCCGGCGAGGGGGCCACGCTCATGCTGGCCGCCCGCGATCCGGATCGCCTGGCGGCCAATGCCGCCGACCTGTGCGTGCTCGGCGCGGCTCGGGTCGAGACCTTCGTCATCGACTTCGACGAGACGCCCCGCCAGGCCGAGCTGCTGGCCGCCGCCGAAGCCGACTTCGGCGGCCTGGACCTGATCCTGGTGGCCTGGGGCGTCCTGCCCGACCAGGCCGCCTGCGAGGGCTCGGTCGCGCTGACCCTGGCCGCCTGGCAGACCAACGCCACCGCCACCATCGCCTTCCTCACCCGCGCCGCGATGCTGCTCGAGCGGCAGCGGCAGGGGACCCTGGCCGTCATCAGCTCGGTGGCCGGCGATCGCGGCCGACGCGACAACTACGTCTACGGCGCCGCCAAAGCGGCGATCGACGCCTTCCTGCAAGGCCTGCGCGCGCGGCTGCACGGCGCCGGGGTGCGGGTGATCACCATCAAGCCCGGTCCGACGGACACGCCGATGACCGCCCATCGACGCAAGGGCCCGCTCTTCGTCTCGGCCGAGCGCGCCGGCGATCTGGTCTATCGTGCCGCGATCGGTTCGCGCGAGGTGGTCTACGCGCCGGCCTGGTGGCGCCCGATCATGTTGGCCATCCGGCTCATCCCCGAGGGGCTGATGAAGCGCTTGAACCTCTCGGCTTGAGCTGTCTCGTTTCCCCGTCGAACAAGGAGCAAGCCATGAGCAACAACGCCGTCGTCATCGCCGATGCCGCGCGAGCGCGCTTCTTCGTCGAGCGCTTCGTCAAGCATCCCGCGCCCCGGGCCGGCTACCGGCTCGAGGAGCTGGCCGACCTGGTGCATCCGTCGGCCCGCATGAGCGACGAAGCCCAGCTCAGCGAGTCGCGGCCCGGCAGCTTCCGGAGCGCCGGCGGCGCTCCGGGCCATGCCCTGAGCGATCACCGCGAGGCGCGCCGCGACGAGCAGGACAAGCAGTTCGCCGCCGAGATCGTCCAGACGGCGCTTCAGTTCTGCCGCGACCAGTCCGCGCCGCGCATCGTCCTGGCCGCCGACCCGCACATGCTGGGCTTCCTGCGCGGCTTCACCGATCAGCTGCACAAGCAGGGCATCGCGCTGCGCGACCTGGCCAAGGACCTGTCGCGCATGCGGCCCGACGAGATCCACGCGGTGCTGACCAAGGCCGAGGTCCTGCCCTGGCAGCCGGAAGCGACCGGCTGAGGTCGATCGACGCGTCCTTCGAACGCATCCGTCTTCCAGCCCCTCCGATCCCTCGCGATCGGAGGGGCTGTTGCGTGGCCGGCTCCGCGATCCACCGCTCGCCGCAACCCCCGGGCCGGAGCCGCGTAGGCCGCAGCGACATCCTCACGGGCCGTCAGGCGCCGTAGCCACGCGTCCCAGCGCGAAGGCCCCAGGCCATGCTGGCCGCCCGCCCCAGCCCACGCGCCCTGCCTCGGCTCCGAGGCCACCGCAAAGGACACCCCAGATGCTGCCCCGACACCGCAACGATTCCCGCAGGCGGGCCGATGCCCGATCCTGGCCGCAGGCCCTGTCCCTGCCGCTCGCCTTCTGCCTGCCGCTCCTGCTGACCGGCCTCGTCTTCGGGCTGGCCCAGCTGCTGACGGGCCCGCCCCGGCCCTCGAGCGCCCAGGCGCCCGCGCCGGCCGAGGTCCGGGTCGCCCTCTTCGGCAACACCGTCGCCTTCGGCACCCTGCCCTACACCCTGGTCAGCGCCGAGCTGGCCGACGCCAACGGCTCCAAGGCCGAGGGCATCGGCTACGGGGACGCCGACGGCGAGGCCTTGATCGTCTTCCCGGTCGGCAGCGCGACCATCCTGCCGGGCGACCGCCTGACCCTGAGCCGTCCCAACGACCGCCCCCTGGTGGTCCCGGTTCCCGAGCTGGTGGTCGACCTGGACGCCGCGGGTGACCGCATCGGCGGTCGGGCGCCGGCCGGCGCTCGGCTCCAGCTGAGCATCCGGGCCAGCGCCGGCTCGGATCCGGTCGAACGTGAGGCGCGCGCCGACGCCGACGGCCGCTTCCTGCTCGAGCTCGCCGGCGAGCTGGACCTGGTCGCCGGCGAAGCCCGCGGCGAGGCCCGCTACGACAGCCCGGAAGGCTACCGGTTCAGCACGCCCTTCGCGGCGCTCGGCGCCGAGCTGAGCCTGGGAGCGCCGGTCCTGCGCGGCCAGGCCTCGCCGGGCACCGCGATCGAGGTCGAGGTCGAGAAGCCCGGCGGCGAGCGCTTCACGCTGGGCCCGACCCGGGTCGTCGGCGACCCGAGCTACGCCCTCGCCGGCACCCGGCCGCTCGAGGTTGGCGATCACGTCCGAATCCGCCAGACCGGCAGCCCGCTGCCCGAGCCCGCGGCCGCCCACAGCGTCACGCTGCAGGCCGTGACCCTGGTGCTCGACCCGGATGCCGGGCGGGCCAGCGGCAGCGGCCCGGCCGACTCGCCCTTGCAGGTTTCCGGCGACGACATGGACGGCAACGAGGCGCGCTGGGACCTCCAGGCCGAGGCCGACGGCAGCTATGACCTCGAGCTCGGCGATCAGATCACGCTCGGCCCGGGCTGGCGCCTGCGCGCCGCCTATCCGGCCGCGCCCGGCATCGACGTCGGCGCGGTGGCGGTGCTGCGCAAGGCCCGCGTGGGCGTCGGCCTGCCCTTCGGCCAGGGTCGGGTCGAGCCGGGCCACCTCCTGACGATCACGCTCAAGAGCGCTTCGGGCGCCATCAAGGCCCGCGGCCGGGCCTCCTCGGGCGACCGGGGCGACTACAGCATGCCCTTCGGCCAGGGCGCCGCGCCCGCCGCCGGCGATCGGATCGAGATCGAGCTCGACAGCCTCGTCGGCGACCCCTTCGTGCTGAGCGTGCCCCAGCTGACGGCGGCCAGCGACACGGAGAACGATCGGGTGACCGGC
This sequence comes from Caldilineae bacterium, assembly GCA_020634625.1. Classification (GTDB taxonomy): domain Bacteria; phylum Chloroflexota; class Anaerolineae; order Epilineales; family Epilineaceae; genus JACKBJ01. Next base: position 7,944 of record JACKBJ010000014.1, read on the forward strand.
ATGGCGCCGCCCGACAGCTCGGTGGACGTGTTCGTCAACTCGGCCGTCGGCGAGCCCAGGGTCACGACCCGGGCGGGCGCAGACGGTCGCTACGAGGCCGACTTCGGCGCCCTGCTAGACCTGGAGCGCCCGGCCAACGGCGTGGCGCGCATCCGCACGCTAGGCGGCGACGAGTTCGTCACCACCTGGGCCGCCATGCGCCTGGCCGTCTCGGTCGGCAGCAGCATCCAGGGCAACTACGTGACCGGCAACGGCCCGATCGGCCGCTTCGTCTCGGTGCAGCTGCTCACGCCGGCCGGCGAGGTCGTCGGCCAGGCCAGCGGCCCGGTCTTCGCCGGCGGAATCGTCGGCGTGCCCGGCAGCGTCGGTGGCCTGGCGCCCCAGTTCTTCGTGCAGCTGGCCGACGCCACCGGCCGGCCGGTGCAGATGCAGGCCGGCGACAGCCTGCGCGTGGTCGCCGGCGACGAGCGGATCGAGGTCGAGATCCCGCCCATCGACGCCGTCGTCTTCGTCGAGGGCGACCGCATCACCGGACGGACCGGACCGGACCTGCCGATCACGATCCGACTGGCCGACTCCCCCATCAGCTACGACACGACGATCGAGACCCGCTCCGACGCGGCCGGCCGCTTCAACGTCGACCTGACGGGCAGGCGCACGATCCGCTTCGGCGACTTCATCCAGCTGGCGCCCCAGGTCGACGGCCACGAGATCTTCGACATCATCCTGGCCCCGGGCCTGGTGGTCGACCTCGACCAGGCGATCGTGCTGGGCTCGCTGGCGCCCGACCTGGGCCTGGAGGTGACGCTGCGGCGCGGCGCCGCCACCCTCTTCCAGCAGCAGACTGGCACCGACGCCACCGGCGCCTTCCTCACCCGGTTCCCCGGCGCGGACGGCAGCCCCTTCGTCCTCGAGCCCGGCGACCGATTGACCGTGCGCCCCTCCGACCCGACGATCCTGCCCCTGGAGCTGCGGCTGCCGGCGCTCGAGCTGGACTGGGACGTGGCCACCGACCGGGTCGGCGGCCAGACCCAGGCCGATGGCGAGCTGACGCTCTTCTCCGGGCTGGCCTACGCGCGCGCCGATTCCTTCGGCTTCGCCCAGGGCTGGCCGGCCATCGCGCCGGATGGCCGCTTCGAGGCCGAGTTCGTGCCTCGGGTCGACCTCCGACCCGGCCACAAGCTCATCGCGCTGCTGCGGCCGCCGGAGGGCCACTACGTCACCCGCAGCCGCACCGTGCCGATCCTCAACGCCGAGCAAGCCGGGCCCAACGCTTGTGGCTTCGGCGCCCCGCGCGAGTCGCTCGAGGTGGCGCTGGACCAGGCCGGCCAGGCCCGGCCCCTGGCCAGCTCCAGCCCGATCAGCCGCTTCGACGGCTACTTCAGCACGGTGCACCGCGACGGGGCGCAGCAGCCGGTCAAGACCGCTCCGGGGATGCGCGTCGCCACGACCCTCGACGCGGCCCCGGTGGCGCTCGAGCTGCCGGCCCTCGACCTCGCGATCGACTGGCAGCGCGGCGTCCTCCAGGCCCAGGGCCCGCCCAACGCCACCTGGTACATCAGCCCGGCGCAGCCCTGCGTGGCCCAGCAGCAACCCACCGTCCTGAGCATCGGCCCGACCAGCGCCGTCAGCGGCCAGACCGATGCCGAGGGCAAGTTCGTCACCGGCATTCCGGGCGCCTACGCCAGCCCGGGCGCCGGCTTCGAGATCGCCTTCTTCGAGGACGACGCCCGGAGCAGCGCCTACGACCACCGCTTCTTCCGCCAGGCCTACCGTGCTCTGGCCCGGATCTACATCCACGGCAGCCGCGTCGACGGTCGGTCCAACGCCCTCGACGCCACCCGCGTGGCGCTGCAGGACGCATCCGGCAGCGAGCTGGCCAGCCAGGCGGTCCAGGCCGGCACCGACGGCTTCTACGCCGTCGACCTGGTCGATGCCGTCGGCGATCCGGTCCGCATCGAGGCCGGCCAGACCGTCCTGCTCGAGACCCCTGGCGAGCGCCGCCCGATCGTGGTCGAGCCCCTGGAGTTCGACTGGTCGCTCGGCAGCCCGATCTACGGCAAGGCCCCGGCCAACCGTCCGGTGCAGCTCCAGCTGCGCCTGTCCAGCGGCGCCTACCTGGGCCTCGGCCTGGTCAGCGACGCGGAGGGCCGCATCGCCTTCACCGAGGCCGACCTGCCCCCGCGCGGCGGCTGGAACCTGGACGACGTGATCGGCGTGCGCCTGACCCTGACCACGCCCGAGGGGCACCAGATCATCGACCAGACGCCCAGCTTCGTCGGGCCTCTGCCGCAACCCGAGGGGCCGCCGCGCATCTACCTGCCGGCCGCCTACCGCGGCGCCGGCGGCCGCGCCCTGACCGGGCAGCCCATCGTGGTGGCGCCCGCCGCCCGGCCGCCCCTGCGCGACGCGGTCCCGCTCGCGCCGGCCGACATGGCCGCGGGCCTGACGCTGCCCTGGTCGGCCCTCCCGCTCCAGCCCCTGCCGGGCATCGTGGCACCGGAGCTCGGTCAGCTGATCGACCGAGCCCTGCAGCCGGCGCGCCCGAGCGTCGATTCGCTGCTGCTGCCGAACCGGCTTCCGTCACCCGCTCGCTGAGCGGATCGACCGCCTTGGGGCGTGGGCGCTCGCATACGAGCGCCCCGCCCCGAGCGCGGCCGCCCCTCCTGGCAGAGGTCCGCCGCCCCCGGCGCGGCCCGATCGCCGGTCAGGCGAGCAGCGCCTTCTGAATCGGCGCCGGAAACCGAACCCTGACCCGGCTCTCGCCGAGCAGTGCCTGCAAGCGGATCGCCGCCAGCTCGAGGGCCCGCTCGGCCTCGGCCCCGATGTCCTCGAGGACCCGCCAGGCGATCTCGCCATCCGAGCGCTGGGCCCAGCCCCCGACGATCCTGCCGTTCGACCAGATGCAGGGGCCGCCGTTGCCGTTGCCGTCGAACAGCAGCCGGGCCTGCCGCGGGTCGAGGTACCAGTCGCGCGCCTTCCAGCCCATCGTCGTCGGGTCGAGGCCGGGCAGCAGCGCCAGCCAGGGCTCGCCGTCTTCCACGGCGTCGACGTCGTCGGGATGCACCCAGGCCGGCGCGCCGTCCAGCTCGACCTCCACGGCCGCGGCATCCGACAGGGCCTTGCGCGTCAGGCCGGCCGGCCAGCCGGCCCACCACTGCAGGTCCGAGGCCGGCGCGGGGCCGAAGGCCAGCAGCCAGCGCCGGCACAGCTCGGCCGCGGCCGCGCGGGGATCGAGCCCATCGATGCCGTCCGGGAACCAGGCGGTCAGCGGCGTCCAGGCGTACTGGCTGCTGGTCCAGCCACCGCTCGGCTCGAGCCGCCCGATCCGGCCCTGGAAGCCCAGGAGCGGCAGGATGCGCGACAGGGCCGACACGGTCGCGCTGTAGGACTTGCCCGGCGCCATGTCCAGCGGCAGCTGCAGGTCGGGGAGGGCCTCCCGCAGCTCACGGATGCTGACCCGGCCGCGCGCTTCGATCGCGTCGACCACCCGCGTCGCGGCCTCGGCGAGCCAGGCCTCGCCCTGCTCGACGCCGCCCCGCTCCTCCAGGAGCCGAACCAGCCGGCGCTGCTCCGGGCCGACCAGCCGCCGCGTGGCCGCCGCATGCGCGATCCGCGCTCCCTCGGGCGAGAAGACCCAGAGCGTCCGGCGCATCGCATGGTGCCGCAAGAGGCTTCGGTCGCGATACAGCGCGTCGCTCACCGCCGCGATCGAGGGCCGGGCCATGCGCGCCGCGAGCGACAGGTAGACCGTCGTCGGATCGCTGGAGTGCAGGCCGACCAGGTCGTCCGTGAGCGCCACGAGGTCGTCCGTCCGCCGGCTCGGCAGCAGCCGATGCCGCCGCGCCAGCCGGGCGCGCCGCTCCTCCACCGAGATCCGCCGGCGCATCGACCCCATCCCGCCTCCGTCGCGATCCGCTCCCGCCGTCGTCGCGATCCGCTGCCGCCTCCGGCCGCCGCGATCGCCCGCTGCCGGAAGCGCTCGGCCGGAGCGCCTCAGTCCGCGGCCACCCGCTCGCCGGTCTGCACCGCCCAGAGCCCGGCGTAGATGCCGCCGCGGGCCACCAGCTCCTCGTGCGTGCCGGCCTCGCGCAGCCGGCCGGCCTCCAGCACGTAGGTCCGATCGGCCCGGCGCACCGTCGACAGCCGGTGGGCGATGACGATGGTCGTCCGCCCGACCGCGATGCGCTCGAGCGAGCGCTGGATGGCCGCCTCGGTCTCGTTGTCGACGCTGCTGGTGGCCTCGTCGAGCACCAGCACCGGCGGGTCGACCAGCACCGCCCGCGCGATCGAGATGCGTTGCCGCTGGCCGCCCGAGAGCTTCTGCCCTCGCTCGCCCACCAGCGTGTCGTAGCCCTGCGGCAGCTGCAGGATGAAGTCGTGCGCCTCGGCCACCTTGGCCGCCTCGACGACCTCGGCCTCGCTGGCCTCCGGCCGGCCATACGCGATGTTCTCGCGCACGCTCCCGTGGAACAGGTAGACGTCCTGGCTGACCAGCCCGATCGCGCTGCGCAGGCTGCTCAGCTCCAGCGCGCGCAAGTCCTGCCCGTCCAGCGTGATCCGCCCGGCCGTCGGATCGTAGAAGCGCAGCAGCAGCTTGATCAGCGTCGTCTTGCCCGAGCCGGTCGGCCCGACGATGGCCACGGTGTCGCCCGCCGGCATCTCCAGCCGTAGGCCCTCGATCACCGGCCGCCCGTCCGAGTAGGCGAAATCCACGTCCTCGAAGCGAATCTCGCCGCGGATCGCCCCCGCCGCCAGGCGCTCGCGGCCGCCCACGATCCCCACCGGCGTGTCCAGCAGGTCCATCACCCGCGTCGTCGAGGCCATCGCCCGCTGGTACTGGTCCAGGGTCTGGCCCAGGCGCGTCAGGGGCCAGAGCAGGCGCTGGATCATGAAGACCATCACGCTGTAGGCGCCGACGTCGAGGGTCCCGGCCAGCACCTGCCGGCCGCCCAGCACCAGCATGGCGATGAAGCCCAGCACGATCAGCATCCGGATCAGGGGCGTGAAGGCCGAGCTGAGCCGGATGGCGGCCCGGTTGGCCTCGGCGTAGTGCCGGCTCTCGATCTCCACCCGCTCGACCTCGCGCGGCTCGGCGGCGAAGCTCTTGATGGTGACGATGCCCGAGAGGTTGTTGGCCAGGAGCCCGCTCAGCACCGAGACCCGCTCGCGCACCGCCGCGTAGCGCGGCTCGAGGAAGCGCTGGTAGCGCAGCGAGCCCCAGATGATGAAGGGCATGGGCAGCATGGCCGGCCAGGCCACGCCCGGCGCCAGGTACAGGAAGAGCCCGCCGATGGCCAGCACCGTCGTCACCAGCTGCAGGATGTCGTTCGCCCCGCCGTCCAGGAAGCGCTCGAGCTGGTTGATGTCGTCGTTGAGGATGGCCAGCAGGCCGCCGGTCGAGCGGTCCTCGTAGTAGGCCAGCTCCAGGTCCTGCACGTGGGCGTAGGCATCCATGCGCAGGTCGTGCTGCAGGTCCTGGGCCAGGTTCCTCCAAGCCACCGAGAACAGATACTCGAAGACCGACTCGCAGATCCAGATCAGCGCCGTCAGCGCTGCCAGCAGGATCAGCTGCCGCTCCGGCTCGACCACCCCGAAGCGTGCCAGCCAGGAGTGCTCCTGCTGCACCACCACGTCCACCGCCGCGCCGATCAGCACTGGCGGCGCCAGGTCGAAGAGCTTGTTGAGCACGCTGAAGGCCGAGGCGATCCAGATCCGTCCGCGATGCGGGCGGGCATAGGCCAGCAGCCGCGGCAGCGGCCGGCGTCGTTCGGTCGCGGTCATCCGCCAGTCTCTCCCAGAAGCACGCGAGGCCGGGCCTCGGCATCCGCCCATCCGCTGAGCCCGACGGCCAGCGCTCGGGTATCATAGTCCGAAGCGGCCGGTCGGTGCACCCGCGGGCCGGCCGCCCGCCCGGCCCGCCGCCCCCGACCCAGCCCCAGGAGCCCCGCCCATGCAGCCGCTCGACGGATTCTTGACCGCGACCGACCGTGCCCTCCAGGCCCTCGCCGGCCGCTACTTCCCCAGCCTGCAGGCCGCGGTCGAGGGCTCGCCCTTCGAATGGAGCGACCTCAACGCCGGCCAGATGGCACAGGCGGCCGAGCCGGAGCCGCTCGGGGTCGCCCAGCTTCTGGCCCGTACGCCCTACATGTCCGCCGCCGCCGCCCGCCGCCAGCTCGACGCCGCCGCCGAGCGCGGCCTGCTCGAGTCGGCCCCGGACGGCTTTCGCGTGAGCCCCTCCGGCCGCGCCTTCCTCGCGTCCATCACCCAGATCCCCACGGCCGCACTGGCCGAGCTCGAAGGCCAGCTGCCCGGCGTCGAGCGCCTGGCCGAGCTGCTGGGCGGGCAGGTGGCGGCCATCTGCACCGCCCCCGGCATCGCCTGCCCCGCCCTCACCGGCTCGCGCCGCTTCGATCCCGGCCCGGACGCCAGCGCCCTCCAGCGCCTGCGCCGCGCCCTGATCGACCTCAACAGCTGGCGCGACGACGCCCATGTCGCCGCCTGGCGCGCCCACGAGACCGAGGGCCATGCCTGGGAGGCCTTCAGCCACGTCTGGGCCGAGAACACCTGGGGCGACCCCATCCGCAGCGCCGCCGAGGCCGCCGAGAAGCTGGGCAGCTTCCGCGGCTACGCCGCCGCCGACTACGCCGCCGCCCTCGACCGCCTGGTCGCCCGCGGCTGGCTGGAGTCGCGCGGCCCCGATGAGTACCAGCTCACCGAGGCCGGCCGCCACCTGCGCCAGCAAGCCGAAACCGCCACCGACCAGCTCTACTTCGCCCCGATGACCCTCTCCCCCGCCGAGTCCAGCGAGCTCCTCGACCACCTGTCCCAGCTCGGCCAGGCCCTCGACGCCGCCTGATCCCCCACCCGCCGTCGCCGGATCTCGCTTCCCCCCTTCGCGGGGCGGGCGGGTCGTTTCGGGCCGGCGCGCGCCGTTCGGGGCAACCCCCGCCACGGCGCGCGCCAGCCGTGACCGCGCCGCGCCCCCTCGCCCTGCGGCACCCCACCCACCCAACCAGTTGCGCGCCGGCCCGAGACGGCCCGCCCGCCCCACAACGCCCAGCTTGACACCCGAACATCCGTTCTCTACCCTTCCCGCATGCCCGCCACCCCGCTCGAAAAGCTCCACATCCTGGGCCCCGACGCCCAGTTCGACCTCTGCCAGTCCGCCGGCCGCCCCACGCCCATCGCCCAGGCCGGCGCGACCGTCTCGCCCCGGCCATCCGCCCGACGCCCCCTGGCCCCCGACGACGTCCGCCGCCACATCACCACCGTCCAGCACCCCAAGCGCGGCCGCATGCCCGTCCTGCGCACCATGCAGACCAACGCCTGCGCCAAGGACTGCTTCTACTGCCCCTTCCGCGCCGGCCGCGCCTTCCGCCGCGAGACCTTCGGTCCCGACGAGCTGGCCCGCGTCACCGACCAGCTGCTGCGCGCCCGCCTGATCGAGGGCCTCTTCCTGTCCAGCGGCGTCGTCGGCAAGGGCGACCACTCGATGGAGAAGCTCGTCGCCACCGCCGAGATCCTGCGCCGACGCCATGGCTTCGGCGGCTACATCCACCTCAAGCTGATGCCCGCCGCCAGCGAGGCTGCCGTCGAGGCCGCCCTGCGCCTGGCCGACCGCGTCAGCATGAACCTCGAAGCGCCCAACGCCGCCCGCCTGGCCCGCCTCTCGGGCACCAAGGACCTCAACGCCGACCTGGTCGCGCCGCTGCGCCGGGTGGCGCGCATCGCCCGGCGCCTGGGCCGGCGCGTCAGCGCCACCACCCAGTTCGTGGTCGGGGCGGCCGGCGAGAGCGACGCCGAGATCCTGCACACGACCGGCCGCCTCTACGCCGAGGTCGGCCTGGCGCGGGCCTACTTCAGCGCCTTCCGTCCGGTGCCCGACACCCCCCTCGACGGCCAGCCGCCCGAGGACCCGCGGCGCGAGCACCGCCTCTACCAGGCCGACTTCCTGATGCGCCAATACGGCTTCGACGCCAGCGAGCTGCCCCTGGACGCCGCGGGCAACCTCGACCGCGAGCGCGACCCCAAGCTGGCCTGGGCCCGGGCGCATCCCGAGCGCTTCCCGGTCGAGATCAACCGGGCGCCGCGCGAGGACCTGCTGCGCGTGCCCGGCCTCGGCCCCAGGGCCGTCGCGGCCATCCTGGCCGCGCGGGCCGGCGGTCGCCTGCGCGAGCCGGCCCACCTGCGCCAGCTTGGCATCGCGGCGAACGGCGCGTTACCATGGATCACGCTCGATGGTCGTAGGGCGGCGCGGCAGCTCGAGCTGCCGCTGCGCGATCTTCCTCGCGCGCCGCGACCGACCTGAACGGGGGGCGAGAGACCATGGCCACACCGGACGAGGCCGGAGCCGACAGCCTGCACGCGATGGACGTGGACCCGGGCAGCGACCTCTGGCGCTTCCGCGGCGCCGAGTTCCGCACCCCCGAGTTCGCCAACTCGATGATCCACTTCTACCGCGCCGAGGTGACCCGCGCCAACGTCTGGCGCCAGCGCCTCGACGCCACCACCAACTGGGCCGTGATCTCCACCGGCGCCGCGCTGTCCTTCACCTTCAGCAACAACGCCGCCAACCTGCACGTCATGGTGCCGATCAGCACGCTGCTGGTGACCCTGTTCCTGATCGCCGAGGCGCGGCGCTACCGCTACTACGAGCTCTGGAGCTCGCGGGTGCGGCTGATGGAGGTCAACTACTTCGCCGCCATGCTGGCCCAGCCGCACCGGCCGGCCGCCGACTGGGCCGGCACCCTGGCCGACAGCCTGCTGCATCCCCAGTTCACCATCTCCAGCTGGGAGGCCTTCGGCCGGCGCTTCCGCCGCAACTACCAGTACATCTACCTGCTCTTGGCCTTCGCCTGGGTCAACAAGATCGCCCTGCACCCCGAGCCGGTCAACAGCTTCGCCGAGTTCCTGGCCAACGCCCACGTCGGCTTCGTGCCCGGCAAGCTGGTCATCGCCACCGGCGCCTGCTTCTACCTGGCCATCTTCGCCATCGGCTGGCTGACGGTCGGCCTGCGCAAGTCACGCGGCGAGGTGCTGACCCGCAACACCGCCACCGAGCTGCTGCAGTCGGCCGCCGACACCCTGGCCGGCGGCAAGGTCAGCCTGCCACGCCGCCACGAGCGCCTGGGGCACATCATCACCACCAAGGGCGACGAGGTGGCCGCGCACATCATGGAGCGCTTCGGCCGCGGCGTCACCGGACTGCCCGGCAAGGGCATGTACAGCGGCGAGGAGCGCACCGTGCTGATGGTGGCCGTCGACCCGGTGCAGGCGCATCACCTCGAGGAGACCGTCTACGCGGTCGACCCGGGCGCCTTCGTCATCATCCACGGCACCGATCGCGTGCTGGGAACCGGCTTCCGAGCGGCGAGCTGAGCCGGCCGGCGGAGCCCGCGATCTCGGGCTCGGCCAGGAGCCGGCCGCGCAGGCCCTCGGCCGTGGCCGCCACCAGCCGCACCCGGCTGATCTGGTTGGCCAGGGCCTGGCGGCTGTCCAGGCTCACCGGCAGGTAGCCCTCGGTGTAGCCGGTCCAGCGCTGCCGGCGGCCGGCGCCCGGCGCGCGGTCGCCGCGCTCCCAGAGCACCTCGGCCTCGCGGCCCAGGAAGCGCGCGTGCGTCGCGGCCGCCAGCGTCTCGCCCAACGCGATCAGGCGCCGGGCGCGATCCTTGCGCTCGGGCACCGGCACGCGGCCCGGCATCCGCGCCGCGGCCGTGCCGGGTCGCTCGCTGTAGGGAAAGACGTGCAGGTGGCCGAAGCCGATCTCGCGCACGAAGTTGAGGCCGGCCTCGAAGTCGGCCTCGGTCTCGCCGGGAAAGCCCGCGATCAGGTCGGTCGTCAGGTTCAGGTCGGGGATGGCGGCGCGGGCCCGCGCCGCCAGCGCGCGGAACTCGGCCGTGCTGACGCCGCGAGCCATGCGGGCCAGGGTCCGATCGCAGCCGGCCTGCAGCGGCAGGTGCAGGTGGGGCAGCAGCCGCCGATCCTCCCAGAGCGCGAAGAAGCCGTCCGGGATGTCCCAGGGCTCCAGCGAGGAGAGCCGCAGCCGGGGGATGGCGGTGCGCGCCAGCAGGGCCGCGATCAGCTCGCTCAGGCCGGCGCGCCGCCCCAGATCCTGGCCATAGCTGCCCAGGTGCACCCCCGTCAGCACCGCCTCGCGATAGCCCGCCCGCGACAGCGCCTCGACCTCGTCGACCACGGCCTCGAGCGGCCGGCTGCGGCCGGCGCCGCGAGCCAGGGTCGTCACGCAGAAGCTGCAGCGCTTGTCGCAGCCGTCCTGCACCTTGACGAAGGCGCGGGTATGCCCGCCGCCCGCGCCGCGCTGCAGGCGCATCGCCGGCTCCAGCTCGTAGGCCGGCGGGTCCTCGGCCGCGGCCGGGTCGAGCAGCGCGATCAGGTCTTCCTTGCGCGCGTTCGCGACCACGCGCCCGACCCCCGGCAGCGTCGCCAGCGCCTCCGGCTCGAGCGTGGCATAGCAGCCGGTCAGGACGATCTCGGCGCCCGGGCTGAGGCGGTGGAAGCGCCGGGAACGCTTGCGGGCCTCCCGGGCGGCCTCGGCCGTGACGGCGCAGGTGTTGAGCAGCACCCGCTCGGCCGCTTCGGGCCGGTCGACGATGGCGTGGCCCGCCGCCAGCAGGCGCCGCGCCAAGGCCTCCATCTCGGCCTGGTTGAGCCGGCAGCCGATGCTGTCCAGGTAGTAGCGCATCAGGGCTCCGCCGAGGGCTCGGCGCTGGGCTCGGGCGCCAGGCTGGGCTCGGGCGCCGGGGTCGGGGCCGGCGCCGTGGCTGCGCCCGCGGTCGGCGCGATCGGCCGGGGCTCGGGCGCGCCCGGGCCGGGATAGGGATCCCGCGTCGCCAGCGGCGGCGGCGGATAGGCGATGTTGCCCCGCGGGCGCAGGGTGCCGGTGACCATGGCCGAGGGCTCCACCCGGGTCGGCTCCGGCGGACGCGTGGCCAGGCGCTCGCGCCCGCGGTCCGGCTCGCGCGGGCCGGCGGCCGGCGCCGTGCCGCTGCCTTGCGTCGGGCTCGGGCTGGCCCGGCGCGCCCCCATCGGCGTCCCGCGGCCGGATCCCGGCGCCAGGCCATCGGGTGTCGGCGTGCGGGCTCCGCCCGCGCCGGCGGCGTCGACCCAGTCGATGCCCATCTCCACCGCCATGGTCTGGGTCGCGGCGATGTCGGCCTGGCTCGGGGTCGGCGTGTCGAAGGGCGACAGCGATCGGATCTGCCGGGGCAGGCTCGTGCCCGAGCGCAGCAGCCAGGCCAGGCCGAGGACGATCAGGAGGGCCAGGCCGGCCAGCGAGGCGCGCGAGAGGCCTTGCCAGGCTGGCGCCGCCGAGCGGACCCGCCAGCGCGCGAACAGCCGCTCGAGCCCGCGAAGCGGCGTCGAGGCGTCGAGCCTGACGCGCGCGCGGGGCCACCAGCCGGCGGGCCGGGGCGCGTTCGGCTGCGGATCGCGCGCGAAGCTCAGGTCGAAGCGCGGCCAGGTCTCCGGTGTCGGCAGGCGGTCGGCCGCCAGGTCGGCCAGGCCGGTGGCCAGCAGCTGCCAAGCCTCCGCGCACTCCGGGCAACGCGCCAGGTGCGCCCGCACCAGGTCGTCGGGGTCCAAGGCGCGGCGGTCGGCCGGCGCGCCCGCGCCCGGTGCGGCCGAGGCGCCCGCCCGGCCATCGGTGAGGATCGCCGCGCCCTGCAGGTCCAGGCGCGCCAGGCACTCGGCGCAGGACAGCTCCTCCTCCGCCTCGGACAGGATCGCGCTGGCCAGCTGGTCGGCCCGGGCCTGACAGACGGCGCAGGTCGCCACGTGCGCCCGCGCGGCGGCTCGGCGCGCGGCATCGATCTCGCGTTCGCCGGACAGCGCCGACCGGGCCTCGTTACAGTCCATGCGACACTCGATCCCTTCGGGCCGGCATCGGCCGCCGACCGCTCGTTGCCCCGAGCCAGGGGCTCGAGGCTGCATGGTTTCGACGCAAAAGCCGCCGTGCGCTTGCATCGCCGGCCCAAGGACCCGGAGGGGGCGAGGACCTCATGCGCCGCGCTCCCCGTCCGCCTCGGAATCGCCGCCCGCGGCATCGCCCGCCGCCGGGTAATGCCGCCGCAGGCGCCGCATGTAGGCCGCGTCCTGGCGCAGCTTGGCCAGGTCGCGGCAGCGGATGACGTGCACGTTGCGCTTGTTCGTCCCCAGGTGCTCGGCCAGCTCCTCGTCTTCCCAGCCCTCCAGGAAGCCGCGCAGCAGCACGGTGCGCGAGCGCTCGCTGACGCTGGCGATGCTTCGGATCTCGCCCAAGAGGGCGTGGATCTCGGCATAGGCCATGCCGGCCTCGAGATCCGGCGCGCCGGGGTCGGCCAGGCGCTCGGCCAGGGGCTGGCCGCCCGCGTCGGCATCGGCGTCCAGGCGCAGCTGCTGGCTCAAGGCCACCCGCTTCGAGCGTTGGATCCGCGCGCTCGGCTCCAGCCGGCGCAGGGCGTCCAACAGCGCGTTGGTGGCGATGCGGCCCGACCAGGCCAGGAAGCGCTCCGGGTCGTCCGGGCCACGGCCGGCCTCGAGCTGGCGCCAGACCTTGACCAGGGCCTGCTGGGCGCAGTCCTCGGCCAGGTGCTGCAGACGAGGCTCGCGCCGCACGCGGGGCCAGAGCAGCCGGTACAGCAGGCGGCCCAGCTGCTCGTAGGCAGCCACGCGCTCGGCCTCGACGGCCGAGCGGCAGGCCGCCCATAGCGCACGCCCCTCGCCGCCCGCGCTCCCGTTCACGCTCACCCCTTCGCGACGCGCTGCCCCTGAGCGCCGGCCGACCCGCTGATCGACCGACGCGCCGCCCGCATGGCCCGGCCCCGACAGTATGCCCCAGGCGCTCGGAAGGCGCAGATCCCAGCCGTCATCGGCCTCCCAGGCCTTTGCCTTTGCCCCGGGCGTCAATTAGAATGCGCCGTCCACCGCATCCGATCGGCGCCGTATTGCGTTGCCACGCCGCGCCTTCGCAGCGCCGCGCCGCCGCCGACCGAGGGTCCACGGGACCGAAGAGACCGAAGCGATCTTGCGCGCACTCATCACCGGCTACGGCGGCTTCGCCGGCGGCCACCTGGCCGACGAGCTGCTGGCCGCGACCGACTGGGAGGTCTGGGGCACCCGCCGTCCGGACCCCGTCGCGGCGGATGGTGCCGGACCGGAGCGCGAACCGCGTGGGTCGGGCAGCGTCCAGGTGCTGGCGGTGGACCTGCGCCAGGCCGAGGCCACCCGCCGCGCGGTCGAGCGCGCCGCGCCCGATCGGGTCTTCCACCTGGCCGGCCAGGCCTTCGTCCCGGCGGCCCGGCAGGACCCCTGGGGCAGCTTCGAGGCCAACGTGCGCATGCAGATCAACCTGCTCGAGGCCCTGGCCGGCAGCCGGGCGCGCATCGTGGTCGTCACCAGCTGCGAGGTCTACGGCGCGCCGGCGCCGGAAACGCAACCGACCGACGAGACGGCGCCGCTGGCGCCGGTCAACGCCTATGCCAGCAGCAAGGCGGCCCAGGATCTGGTGGCCCTGCAGTACGGCTGCTCGCATGGCCTGGACATCCGCCGCATGCGCCCCTTCAACCACATCGGTCCGGGCCAGGACACGCGCTTCGTGCTGCCGGCCTTCGCCCGACAGCTGGCCGAGATCGAGGCCGGTCTGCGCCCGCCGCGCCTGGCGGTGGGCAACCTGGCGGCCGAGCGCGACTTCTCGGACGTGCGCGACATCGTGCGCGGCTACCGCCTGGCGGCCGAGCTCGGCCAGGGCGGCGAGGCCTACAACCTGGGCTCCGGCCGGCCCCGCCCGGTTTCCGACATCGTCGACGCCCTGCTGGCGCGCAGCCCGGTCGCGGTCCGCGTGCAGCCCGACCCGGAGCGCATGCGGCAGAGCGACATCCCGCGCACCTGGTGCGACGCGGGCAAGGCCCGTCGGGCGCTGGGCTGGGAGACGCGCATCCCCTTCGAACAGAGCATCGACGCGGTGCTGGCCGAATGGCGCGCGCGCCAGTCGGCTCCGGCGCGCGAGCGCTGAGCCGGCGCGGCGCGGCCGCCTTCCGGCGCCGCCGACCGCAAGCCACGAGGCTCCCGCCGGTTCGGCGCGGAGCGCAGCCAAGAGGACGACCAAGCACATGCCCAAGGCACTCATCACCGGCATCACCGGCCAGGACGGCTCGCACCTGGCCGAGTTCCTGCTCGAGCAGGGCTACGAGGTGGTCGGCATGGTGCGCCGCACCAGCACCATCCGCTTCGACCGCATCCGGCACTTCCAGGACCGGGTCACCCTCGTCTCGGGCGATCTGCTCGACGAGGTCTCGCTGATCCACCTGCTGCGGGAGCACCGGCCCCAGGAAGTCTACAACCTGGCCGCCCAGAGCTTCGTCCAGGCCTCCTGGAGCCAGCCGGTGTTCACCGGCGAGGTCACCGCCCTCGGCGTCACCCGCATCCTGGACGCCATCCGCATCGTCGACCCGGAGATCCGCTTCTACCAGGCCTCGTCCAGCGAGATGTTCGGCAAGGTGCGCGAGGTTCCGCAGACCGAGCTGACGCCCTTCCACCCGCGCAGCCCCTACGGCGTGGCCAAGGTCTACGGCCACTGGATCACCATCAACTACCGCGAGAGCTACGGCATGTACGCCTGCTCGGGCATCCTCTTCAACCACGAGGGCGCGCGGCGCGGCGTCGAGTTCGTCACCCGAAAGATCAGCGACGCCGTGGCGCGGATCCACCTGGGCCTGCAGCAGGAGCTGGCGCTGGGCAACCTCGACGCCAAGCGCGACTGGGGCTGGGCACCCGACTACGTGCGGGCCATGTGGCTGATGCTGCAGCAGGACGAGCCGGACGACTACGTCATCGCCACCGGCGAGGCCCACTCGGTGCGCGAGTTCTGCCAGATCGCCTTCGACCAGGTCGGCCGCGACTACCGCGAGCACGTGGTGATCGACGAGCGCTTCCTGCGGCCGGCCGAGGTCGACCTGCTCATCGGCGACCCGACCAAGGCCCGCGAGCAGCTGGGCTGGCAGCCGACGATCGGCTTCGAGGACATGGTCCGCCGCATGGTCGACAACGACATCCGGCTCTTGAAAGAGGAGCACGATCTGCCATGAGCGACACGATCCACTTCGGCACCGACGGCTGGCGGGCGCGCATCGGCGAGGGCTACACCTTCGCCAACCTGCGCCGCGTGGCCGCCGCGGCGGCCGGCTACTACCGCGACGAGGCCGATGGCGCCGCGCGCGGCGTGGTCATCGGCCACGACCAGCGCTTCCTGGCCCGCGAGATGGCCGAGGCGGCGGCCGAGGTCCTGGCCGCCGCGGGCCTGCCGGTCTGGCTGACCTCCGGCGCCACGCCGACCCCGGTCATCAGCTACAGCGTGCTGGCGCGCGGGGCCGCCGGCGCCATCAACCTGACCGCCAGCCACAATCCGCCCGAGGACCTCGGCTTCAAGGTGCGCGACGCCAGGGGCGGCGCCCTGGCGCCCGAGATCCTGAAGCGGGTCGAGGCGCGCATCCCGGCGCCCGGCAGCGAGATCCCGCGCCTGCCGCTGGCCGAGGCCATCGACCGTGGCCTGGTGCGGATCTTCGACCCGGCGCCCGACTACCGCGCCTACGTGGCCGAGCGGGTCGACCTGCGGCGCATCGCCGAGGCCGGCCTGCGGGTGGCCTACGACCCGATGTGGGGCGCCGGCATCGGCTGGCTCGAGTGGCTGCTGGGCCCGAACGCCCGCACCCGCTTCATCGCCATCCACGCCGAGCGCAACCCGAGCTTCCCCGACATGCAGCGCCCGGAGCCGATCCCGCCCAACACCGACGCCCTGTCGCGCCACCTGCGGGCCATCGGCGCCGACGTCGGCATCGCCAACGACGGCGACGCCGACCGGGTCGGCGCCACCGACGAGCAGGGGCAGTTCATCAACCAGCTGCAGGTCTACGGCCTGCTGGCCTACTACATGCTGGTCGTCCGCGGCGAGCGCGGCGCCATCGTGCGCACCCTGTCGACCACCTCGATGCTCGACATCCTGGGCGCCAAGTACGGCGTGGATGTGCACGAGACCGGCGTCGGCTTCAAGTACGTCGGCCCCAAGATGCTCGAGACCGACGCCATGCTGGGCGGCGAGGAGTCGGGCGGCTTCGCCTTCCGCGGCCTGCCCGAGCGCGACGGCCTGCTGGTGGCCCTGGCCCTGCTCGACCTGATGATCGAGACCGGCCGCAAGCCCTCCGAGCTGATCGCCGACTTGTATGCCGAGGTCGGCGGCACCTGGCACTACCAGCGCATCGACGTCCGCTTCGACGCCGCCGACCGGGCGGCCGTGATGGCCCGCATGGACGCCGCCGCGCCCACGACGCTGGCCGGCCTGCCGGTCGAGGGCATCGACCGGACCGACGGCTACAAGTTCTGGCTGCCCGATCGCGGCTGGATGCTGATCCGCTTCTCGGGCACCGAGCCGCTGCTGCGCGTCTACACCGAGACCCTGCGCGGCGACAAGGTCGAGGCCATCCTGCAGGCCGGCCTCGCGCTGGCCGGCGTCAGCGCGTCGCCGTCGTGATCCTGGTCGACACCCACTGCCACCTCGACGCGGCCCAGTTCGCCTCGGAGCCGCCCGAGGCGATCCTGGCCCGCGCGGCCGAGGCCGGCGTGGGCCGCCTGGTCAGCATCGGCACCGAGCTGGCGACCAGCCGGGCGGCGGTGGCGCTGGCCGAGCGGCTGGCGCCCGTCTACGCCACGGTCGGCGTCGACCCCAACGACGCGGCCGGCTTCGACCCGGCCGCGCTGGCGGCCCTGGAGGCGCTGGCGACGAGTCCGAAAGCGGTCGCAATCGGCGAGATCGGGCTCGACTACCATTGGGATCGCGTCGCCCGCGACGAGCAGGCGCGCGTCTTTCGACTCCAGCTCGATCTGGCTCGGCGCCAGGGGCTGCCGGTGGTGATCCACAGCCGCGACGCGGACGCGGATTGCGCCGCCATCCTGCTGGACTGGGCCGCCGCGGCACGGGCGGCGGGCGCCTACGCCGGACGCCCGGTGGGCGTGATGCACTGCTATGCGGGCGACCTCCCGCTGGCCGAGCGGCTGGTCGATGCCGGCTTCCTCATCTCGCTGGCCGGGGTGGTCACCTACAAGAACGCCGAGCGGGCCCGCGCGGTCGCGGCCGGCCTGCCGGCATCGGCGCTGGTCTTGGAGACCGATGCGCCCTATCTTTCTCCTCAACCGTTCCGCGGGCAACGCAACGAGCCGGCGCACCTGCGCGCCACGGCCGAGCGGGTTGCGGCGCTGCGCGGGATGACGCTCGAGACGCTGGCCAGGGCCACGACCGCCAATGCGGCCAGGCTCTTTGGATGGGAGTCGCCGGACACATGGGAGACACGATGACCCTGCTGGAGCAGGCGACGCCGGCCGAGGCGCCCGAGACCCGCCTGCCGAGCGTGCTGGAGCCGATGGCCGCCGACCTGGCGCGGCTCGAGGCCTTCCTGCGCGACGATACCGGCGTGGGCTTCGCCCTGCTCGGACAGATCCTGCAGTCGACCTTCGCCAGCGGCGGCAAGCGCATCCGGCCGGCCCTGGTCTTCGGCGTGGCCCAGCTGGGTCAGGCCGACCCGCAGGCCGTGCTCTACCACGCGGCGGCCGTCGAGACCCTGCACGCCGCCAGCCTGGTCCACGACGACCTGGTCGACGGCGCCCTGCTGCGCCGCGGCATGCCGACCATCAACAAGCGCTGGGGCGCCGGGGCCACCGTGCTGGCCGGCGACTGGCTCTTCGCCCGCTCGGCCGGCTTCTCGGCCAGCACCGGCCAGGTGGGCGTGGTCCAGCTCTTCGCCAAGACCCTGGGCGACCTCTCGGGCGGCGAGCTGCGCCAGCTCTTCGGCCGGCGCGGCATCCCCAGCCGCGAGGAGTACGCCTACCGCATCTACGCCAAGACCGGCTCGCTCTTCCAGACCTGCACCGAGGGCTCGGCCCTGCTGATGGGCCTGGATCCGGACCGGGTCGACGCGCTGGCGCGCTTCGGCCGCGAGCTGGGCATGGCCTTCCAGGTGGTCGACGACCTCTTGGACTTCACCGCCAGCGAGGCCGGGCTGGGCAAGCCGGTCGGCAGCGACCTGCGCTCGGGCCAGGTGACCCTGCCGGCCCTGCTCCACCTGCAGGCGCATCCCGAAGCGGCGCCCTGGCTGCGCAACGGTGCCAGCTCGGAGGCCGCTCAGGTGGATGCCTTGATCGAGGCCATCCGCAACGACGCGGCGGCCTTGGAGGGCGCGCAGCGCGCGGCCGAGGCGCATATCGAGCAGGCGGTCGAGGCCCTGCGGGTCATGCCGGCCAGCCCGGCCCGCGACGCCCTCGAGGCGGTGGCCCGCTACGTGGTCGCCCGCGACCGCTGAGGCCGCGATGACGGCGGAGGTCGGCGTCGTCATCGTCAGCTGGCAGGTCCGCGCGCTGCTCGCGCGCTGCCTGGAGTCGCTGGCGGCGAACGCCTGGCCGCTGCGGGTGGTCGTGGTCGACAACGCCTCGACCGACGGCACGCTCGCGCAGCTGCGCCCGCGCTTCCCCGAGCACACCTGGCAGGCCAACCCGGACAACGCCGGCTTCACCCGGGCCAACAACCAGGGCTTCCGGCTGCTCGGGCTGACGGGGATCCAGGGCGGCGCGCCGGCGGTTCCGGCGGCGGGGCTCGCGCCGCCGCCCTACACCCTCATCCTCAACCCCGACACCGAGCTCGCGCCGGACGCCATCGCGCGGCTGGTGGCGGTGCTCGAGGCCCATCCGGAGGCCGGCGCCGTCGGGCCGGCGCTGCACTATCCGGACGGCAGCCCCCAGCCCTCGCGCCGGCGCTTTCCCAGCCCGTGGGTCGGCCTGGTCGAGAGCACGCCCATCGGCTGGCACCTGCCCGGGCTGCCGGCGATCCGTCGCTTCCACATGGCCGACGCGCCCGAGGAGGCCGGCGAGGTCGACTGGCTGACCGGCGCGGCCATCCTCTTCCGCAGCGCCGCGCTGGAGGCGGTCGGCGGCTTCGACGAAGGCTTCTTCATGTACTCCGAGGAGCTCGACCTCTGCCGCCGCCTGCACCGGGCCGGCTGGCGTCTGCGCTACGAGCCGGCGGCGCGGGTGCTGCACCACGAGGGCAAGTCCAGCGAGCAGGTCGTCCCGCGTCGCCACCGCATGTTCCAGCGCTCGCGCGTGCGCTACTTCTACAAGCACCATGGCCGCGCGGCCGGCGCGCTGCTGCGCTGGGGCATCCTGGCCCAGTTCGCCTTCGAGGCGGGTCTGGAGGGCCTGAAGTGGCTGGCCGGCCACAAGCGCCCGCTGCGCCGGGCGCGGGTGGCGGCCTATGCCAGCGTCCTGCGCGACGGGCTGGCGCCGGGCGCGCTCGGGCCAGGCCCGAGCCCGGACCCGGGCCCGGACGCGCGCCAGGCCCGACCCGAAGCCTGATCGCCGGCACCAGGAGGCAGGCCATGCCAAGCGCCAAGACGCGACCGCTCCGCATCTGCATGATCAGCGGCGAGTACCCGCCCGACGAGGGCGGCGTGGCCGATTACAGCGCCTGCCTGGTCGAGGCCCTGGCCGCCGAGGGCCTGAACGTGGATGTGCTGACCACCCGGCGGCCGGGCCGCGCGCCGATGCCGGTCGACCACGCGGCGCGCCGCTCGGAGGCCGGCGCCGCCGAGCCCCAACCGGCGCCCGGCGCGGCCGCGCCGGGCCGGGTCTCGGTCTACCGCAGCGTGCGTCACTGGCACCGCGGCGCGCTGCGCGGCCTGGATCGCCTGATCGACCTGACCGGGCCGGACCTGGTGCACCTGCAGTACCAGGCGGCGGCCTACGGCATGCACCTCTCGATCCACGGCCTGACCTGGTGGCTCGGCCACCGCCGGTCGATCCCCAGCGCGGTCACCTACCACGACCTGCGGGTGCCCTACCTCTTTCCCAAGGCCGGCCGCATGCGGCCCTGGGCGCTGCGCCAGCTGGCCCGCCACGCCGACCTGGCCCTGACCACCAACGAGGCCGACCGCGCCGAGCTGGAGCGCTCGGTCGTCGGGCCGCGCCAAGCGCTGGTGCCGATCGGCAGCAACATCGCCGACGCCCCGCCGGCGGGCTACGACCGGGCCCGCTTTCGCGGGACGGCCGGCTACGCCGAGGACAGCCTGGTCCTGGCCTACTTCGGCTTCCTGAACGACTCGAAGGGCGGCCTGACCCTGCTCGAGGCCCTGGACCAGCTCCGCACGGCCGGGCGCGACGCCCGGCTGGTGATGATCGGCGGCGCGGTCGGCGCCAGCGATCCGACCAACGCGCGCTACCTGGCCGGCTTCGAGGCCGAGGCCGCTCGGCGCGGGCTCGAGGACCGCCTGCGCTGGACCGGGCACCTGCCGGCCGAGGGCGTCTCGGCCTGGCTGCACGCGGCCGATCTGGTCTGCCTGCCCTATGCGGACGGCGCCTCGTACCGCCGCGGCAGCCTGCTGGCCGCGCTCGCCCACGGCCGCCCGGTGGTGACGACGCTGCCGGCGCCCGCCGGCGAGGGCGGCCTGCCGGCGCTGGTCGACGGCCGGGCCGCGCGCCTGGTCGCGCCCGGCGCCGGGCCAGCGCTGGCGGCGGCGGTCGGCCAGATCGCGGACAACCCCGACCTGGCCGCCCGGCTGGGCGAGGGCGCCCGCGAGGTCGCGGCGGCCTTCGGCTGGCAGCAGATCGCGCGCCGGCACGTCGAGCTGTATCGGGAGATCCTGGCCACGAACGCGCCCTCGGGGTGAGCCCAGGCTCGATCGGCGACGTGGATGCATCGTTGGGGGCCGAGCCGTCGCGGCGCCGTCGCTTGCGACCGCGCTGCGCTCCCAGGCGCGTGCCCATGGCCGGACCGTCCCGGGGCTCGACTGGTCATCTGACCAGGTTCACGACTGGACAGTCGCCGGTTGAAACGACCGGCGACGCAGGGCATGGTCCGAGTGGTCGCAGCCAGCTCAGGAGGAGGTCAAACCATGGACGCGTCTGAAGATCGAAGGAGTCGAGGCCCATGGGCGATCGGCGGTTCGCTGCTCATCGGCCTGGGTGCGGGCTTCTTCTTCCTCGAGCAGAATCCGCTGGCCTTCGTCGCCTGCATCTTCGTCGGTCTGGGCGTCGGGCTCGTGTTGGCGGCGCTGCTCTCGCGCTAGGACAGGGCAGCGTCGCCTGCGCAAGCCTGCGCGTTCGCCCGTCGGTCGAGCGCCCGATTCCGATCTTGTGACCGCGCTGTCCGCATAGGAGGCCTTTCACGTGGACGTCAAGAACTGTGCCTCGGGAAAGAACGAATTCGGTCAGTGGCACATCGCGTGCAGCGATGTCGCAGCGCCGGCACTCCAGATCTTGCAGGAGTTGAGCTCCACCAACACGGTGTCTCCGCTGGGGATCACGTACTACCAGGCGGCGCGGTGGATCTGCAGCCATGCGGGCGTCTCATGGACGACCAACGCGCTGGGATTGCCGACAACCTGTGCCGCCTTGCCGGCGGTCGATCCGTTCTGATGGTCTGACGTCGACCCGTCTCGACGGGCCCATCGCAACCCAAGTCGCTGCGACTTGCTGCGCCGATCGAGGTCCCCGTCGACCTCATGCGCCCTGCACACCGGAACCTCGGCATGGGCACCGAACGGAGGTCGGAGGCACCGGCGCCATCCTGTCCGTGCCGTCGCAAGACCCGCCTGCAACCGAGCGGAGCTGCGGCGTCGCTCGCACGGGCGCGGACGCCGGCCGGCGGCATGCCCCTAGGCGCCCTTGGCCTCGACGTGCCGGGCGAAGTTGTCGAGGATGGCCTGCCAGCCCCGGCGCTGCATCTCGGGGTCGTTGACCGTCTCGGCGTCGAAGCGCTCGCGCACGCGGGTGCCCTCGGCCGTCTCCTCGAAGTCGATCTCCACGCGGCGGCCGTCGGCCATCGCGTACTCGATGCGCTCGGGCTCGACGACCCGCGTGTAGACGCCCCCGAAGTCGAAGCCCATGCTGCCGTCCTTGGCCTCCATGCGCGCCGTGAAGGAACCGCCCTCGCGCAGGTCGACCGTGCTGGAGGTGGTGTGCCAGTCGTCGGAGGCCGCGTTCCAGCGGACGATGTCCTCCGGATCGTTCCAGGCGGCCCAGACGCGGGGGCGGTCGGCGCGGATGGTGGTCTCGATCTCGATCATCGTCGCATCCTCGGGGCGGGGGAGCGCGCCGCTCGTCCGAGCATGGCGCGCGGGTGGATCGCAGCCGCCGGGCCGGCTCCTGCCGGCAGCCGTCGCGCCGCCAGCCGGGCAGCGTCGCAAAGTCTATCCACCGGGCGCGGGCTGTCCACCTTTGGCCGGGGCGGCGCTCGGCGCTCAGCGCGCCAGGCCGTCGAAGTAGGTCCAGGCATCCAGCTCGGGCGGCTGGATGCCCAGCTGGGTCAGGATGGCCATGATCTGGGCCCGGTGCTCCGTGGCATGGTTGATCGCCTGCGTGAGCAGGATGGTCTTGGGCACCTGCCGCGGCTCGCCGTCCCAGTCGATCTCGACGGCATCGCCGGCCTCGACCCTGGCCGCCCAGGCGATCAGCCCCGCGCCGGTCTCGTCCAACGAGGCCCGCATCTCCTCGAGCGACGGGGGCGGCGCGCCCTCGGGATGCGTGTAGCGCTCGCCGCTGCGAATGCGCGAGAGGTAGGAGCGCTCGGCCAGCATCATGTGCCGCAGGGTGTCGCGGATCGTGCCGTAGGTGCCCAACAGGCCCTGGTCGAGCTGCGCGTCGCTCAGCGGCAGGCAGCCATCGACGATGCGCAGGTTGGCCCAGCGATGGTGTCGGAACAGGGTCTCGAGCGTGTCGCCAGCGTGCATGTCCTCGCCTCCTTCGGCTTCGGGTCCAGCGCTCGGGTCGAGCGGGGCCGAAACGCTATCCGCGATGCGCCGGTCCGGCAAGCCATGCGCCAGGTCGAGCCTGGATGGCCGCCTCCACCAGCCCGCCGGCGATCCCATGGCGACGCGTCGGGAAACGACGGCGGGCTGTGGGTCGGGCCCCGGAAGGATCCTCGACCATGTCGCTAGCGGCTCTCCGCGACGTCGCTAGCGATTCCCCGCAACATCGCTAGCGACGTTCCACAAAGTCACTAGCGACTCGCGGCAACGTCGCTAGCGACTTTCCACCAAGTCACAAGTGACTCTCGGCCACATTGAAGTTCCCCCAAGTCCGTGGACACCTGTGCGCTTTCCTCCCAACTCACCTCGAGGGGCAATGTGCTAGAACACCGTTCTTTGCCGCTGGCGGGATAGCAGCAGTGCACGACCATCACGGTTGCGGGGATGCCCCCGACGAATAACTTGACGCAGCGACGTCGCCGCCATGCGGTGATCTGGCGGAAGAAGAGATTGGGGAGCGACTCGGAGGCCGGACTTCGAGTCGTGAAGCGCATCATGTCGGTCGTCACCACGCTCAATATGCAGGCGCGGCCAATCTTCGAGTTTCTCGTCGAGACAAGGGAGGCTTACATCCGTGGATCACATCCGCCGTCGCTCTGTCCCACTACGTGAACCACAGACTACTGGGGCTGGTAATTGCTGTGGGGGTAGGTCAACCAGGTCATCAATGAACGACGTCGTCAGCAGGAGAACAACTCATGAAGCAACTGATCTTGAACACGCATGCAAGGGGCCGCTGTACAGCCTTGCCCTCTGCACGTGATACGATCCATACCAACCACGTGCGCGGCATGAAGCTCGACCGTCGAGCGCGGCGCCGGGGCGCTGGAAATCGCCAATGGCTCGCTGTCCTGCCGCTGCTCCTGCTTGCCTCCGCCTGCCTGGGCCTGCGGCCGGCAGGAGTCCTTCCTGCGGATCTCGAGGTCGAAGGCCTGATTCCGGAGCCCGACGCCGACTGCGATCGCTTCAAGGCCAAGCACATCACGATCTCTACCGGCGACGCCTTCGAGCAGCCATCGCTCGACTCGCGGGTTCAATCGGCCGACGAGGTCGCGCGAGCGAGGATCGAGGCGGTGCTGCCGGCCCGCTACTTTTCCGTGGACGGCCCAGACGACGGCACCGGGAGTTGGATCTTCCGACCGATCGTGCTCTCCGTGGTCGAGCGCTACAAGGGCGATCCCGAGGTCGCCGGCTACGTCGTCCTTAGGATGGGGGGCTGTGATCGTCGCCGCGGGATCCGCTTCGAGTCGGAGCCGGAGATCCTGACGGGCGGGTTACGGGACGAGGGGGTCGCCTTCCTGTCCGCGGCGCCGGCGGACTGGGAGACCGACCCGCCGAACTGGTACCTCCACCTCGAGCACGCTGCCCGACAGCGTTCCTCGGAAAGCGCGCGCTATGCTCCGATGCCGCTGGTGGACGACTGGTACCGCTTCGAGGGCGGCAAGGCCACGAGCGCGCTCATGTGGTCCGAGGAGCCGCGGCCGATTGACTCGCTCACGAGCGAACTGCGCCGCTTGATGCCAGACGAGCGCTAGCGAGCGAGCACACCGATGCGAGACTCAGTAGTTCCCGGATTCAGAGGCTGACATCGCTTCTGTGAGGCTACTCCAATGAATCCAAGTAACTCTTGGCGTGCATGTTCGCGTGGCCGGCCAGAGCAGCCTCGGTTCAGCCATATCCTTGTGCTCCGGGTAGGTGGCTTGAGGCGCCGAAGAACTCAAGAGTCGGCCGCAGCTTTGTCTCGGCGCGAATCAGCATCTGCCTCGGCTCGAAACGGAGGGATTACGTGACCACTGGGTGACAATCGGCGTGCGTGTTCACGTAGTCGGACAGAGCGACGGCGGCTTTGACCCCCGAACGCTCGCCTCCTGAGCGTGAACGAGGAACTCGACGGTGCCCCGCTGCTGCATCTGTAGGGTCGCGACGACCGTCAGGATGCAGGCGACGCCCGGCTGCCTGCCGTAGACATCGTCGCCTGCTGACGCGCACTGAGCCGCTCCAGGTCGTAGACTCGATCCCGGAGAGCGAGGCCGTGCTCCGCCAGCGAGTGTATCATGGCGCCACGCTACGCGAATACGAACCTCGTGGCAACTCGGTCGCCGGGGACCACGTGAACGGTTGCCAGCCCCCCACCCCCAACTCCCAGTCCCCAACCCCCAAGCGAGACGACACCCGCCTTGGACATCATCTGGATCGCCGCCGCCTTCGGAGCCGGGCTGGCCGCCCGAGCGGTGCGCATGCCGACGCTGGTCGGCTACCTGGCCGCCGGCCTCGTTCTGGCGTTGCTGGGCGTCGCGCCCAGCCCGGTCATCGACGCCGTCGGCGACTTCGGTGTCGTGCTGCTGCTGTTCACCATCGGCCTGCACCTGAGCCTGGGCAGCCTGCTGCAACGCGAGGTCGTGGGCGTCGGCGCGATCCACCTGCTGCTGGGCGCCCTGGTCTTCCTGCCGCTGGGCCTCGCCTTCGGGCTCGAGGTGCCGGCCGCCGCGCTCCTGGCCGTCGGCCTCGGCTTCTCGAGCACCGTCCTCACGGCCAAGTCCCTCGACGCGCGCGGCGAGCTCGACACCTTCCACGGCCGTCTGGCGATCGGCATCCTCGTGCTGCAGGACGTCGTCGCCGTGGCGCTGCTCGCGGCGGCCGGCTCGGGCGCCCCGAGCCCCTGGGCCATCGCCTTGCTGCTGCTGGTCCCGGCCCGCCCCTGGCTGCGACGGCTGATGCGGACCACCGGCCGCGACGAGCTGCTGCTGCTCTTCGGCTTGCTGATGGCCCTGGGCGTGGGCGCGCTCTTCGCGCAGGTCGGTCTCGACGCGAAGCTGGGCGCCTTGGCCGCCGGCATGCTCCTGGCGGGCGACGAGCGCGCCGAGGAGCTCTACCATCGGCTCTGGGCGCTCAAGGAGGTCTTTCTGGTCGGCTTCTTCCTCACCGTCGGCCTCGCTGGCCTGCCGGACGCCCGCGGCCTGCTCGGCGTGCTGCTGCTGCTGGGGCTCCTGCCGCTGAAGGGCATCGCCTTCTTCGCGCTGATGCTGCGCTTCGGCCTGCGCGCCCGCACCGCCTTCCTGGCCAGCGTCTCCCTGACCGCCTACAGCGAGTTCGCGCTCATCGTCGCGGTCGCCGCCGCGGCCAGCGGCAGGGTCGACCCGGGGGTCGTCGCGGCGCTCGGCCTGCTCGTGGCGCTCTCCTACGCCCTCAACGCCCCCGTGAGCCGCTCGGTCAACGCGCTCTGGCTGCGCCTCGAGGACCGGCTCAACGCCTGGGAGCGCAACGTCGCGCACCCCGACCACGAGCCGGAGACCCTGGGCGACGCCGACTACGTGGTGCTGGGCATGGGGCGGGCCGGCAGCGCGGCCTACGACTACCTGGTCGAGCAGGGCGCGCGCCCGATCGGCCTGGACGCCGACCCCGACCAGGTCGAGCGGCATGCCGTCGAGGGGCGCCGAGTCGTCTACGGCGATGCCAAGGACCCGGAGCTGTGGACCGGGCTGGACCTGTCCAACATCCGCGGCGTGCTGATGGCCATCGGCCGTACCCCCGCCGCCGAGGCCGCGGCCTCGAGCACGCTGCGCGCCGAGGGCTACGAGGGCTTCATCGCGGCCTTGATGCAATACGAGGAGAACCGGGCCGAGCTGGATGCGGCGCGCGTCACGGTCTCCTTCCTGCCCATGGCCCAGGCCGGGCGCGAGCTGGCGCAGGCCTGTCTGGAGCGGGAGGCGCAGCGCCCTCGGGACCTGGGCTGACGGCGGCGGCGATCATCCCCGAGCGGCCAGCTCCCGGGCTGGAACGATTGACAGCCCGGCGTACGCGTGTATCGTGGCGCCACGCAACGCGACGTCGGGCCCGGGCATCTGGACCGCCGGGACCCCCCGCCACAGGAGCGCATCCATGCCGGCCGCCGAACACGCCACCGCCGTCGACAGGCCCAGCCCCAAGCGCCTCGCCCGGGGCATCGGCCTGCTCTACCTGACCCTTTTCTTCGTCGGCCCGCTGGCCTTCCTGGTCGGCAAGACCGGGCTGATCGTCGACGGCGACGCGGCGGCCACCGCGGCCAACATCGCCGCCTCGGAAGGCCTGTTCCGCATCAGCATGAGCGCCGAGGTGGCCGTCTTCCTCATCGAGATCCTGGCTTCGGCCATGCTCTACGTGCTCTTCCGACCGGTCAGCCGGCCGCTGGCGATGGCGGCCATGCTGGCCCGCTTCGGCCAGGCGGTCGTCCAGGGGGTCAACCTGCTGTGGAGCAGCCTGGCGCTCAGCCTCGTCGCGGGCGGCGCCTACCTCGACGTCTTCGAGCCGGCCCAGCGCAGCGCCCTCGCGCTGCTGATGCTGGACGCCAACGGTTTCATGATCCATGTCTGGGGCCTCTTCTTCGGGCTGCACCTGGCCATGCTCGGCTGGCTGGTGCACCGCTCCGGCTTCCAGCCCCGGCCGCTGGGCTGGCTGCTGGCGCTGGCGTCGGTCGGCTACCTGGCCGAGGGCATCGGCGCCATCCTGGCGCCCGGCGCCGCCGAGCTCCTGGCCACGCTCGTGCTCGTCCTGGCCATCCCGGGCGAGCTGGTCTTCACGTTCTGGCTGCTGGTCAAGGGCGTCGACGAGGACGCCTGGCTGGCGCTCGAGACCCGGACCTGACGGCGACCGCGACCGGCCGACGCCCCGAGCGGGGCACCGCCGCGACGACTCGAACCTGGAGGCAGGCCTTGCCACACATGCGTGCCATCGTGCTCGATGCGCCCGGACCGCCCGATGCGCTGCGCCTCCGGGACATCCCCCGGCCAGCGCCGCGGCCGGGATGGGTGCTCCTGCGGGTCGAGGCCTTCGGCCTGAACCGATCGGAGCTGCACACGCGGCTCGGCCTCGCCGGCCCGGACCTGACTTTTCCGCGCGTCCTGGGCATCGAAGCCGCCGGTCGGATCGAGGCGGCGCCCGGGACCGACCTCCCCGAAGGCTCGAAGGCGGTGGCGATGGTCGGCGGCATGGGGCGATCCTTCGATGGGGGCTACGCCGAGTACACCCTCGTGCCCGCCGCCTGCGTGGTCCCGGTGACGACCGACCTCGACTGGGCCCGGCTCGGCGCGCTGCCCGAGGTTCTGCAGACGGCCTGGGGCTCGCTCACCGTGGGCATAGGCCTCAGCGGCGGAGACACCCTCCTGATCCGGGGCGGCACGTCATCCGTCGGGATGATGGCCGCGATCCTCGCCCGGCGCATGGGCGCCACCGTCCTCTCGACCACGCGCCGGCCCGACCGCGCCGAGGCCCTCCACGCCATCGGCGTGGATCACGTCGTCGTGGACGACGGCGAGGTCGTTGACGCGGTGCGGCGCCTGGTGCCTGCCGGCGTCGACGGCGCGCTGGAGCTCGTCGGCGCGCCCACGCTGCGCGACACGCTGCGCGCATGCCGACCGGGCGGGACCACCTGCTTCACCGGAATGCTCTCGAACCGGTGGATCGTCGAGCAGTTCTACCCGATCGACTTCATCCCGACCGGCGTTCGGCTGACCGCCTATGGCGGCAGCGCGGGCAACCTGCCGAGCACGGTGCTCTCCGACATCGCGTCGGCCATCCACCGCGGCGAGATAGACTGGCCGGTCGAAGTCTATGCCATGGAGGACATCGCGCGGGCGCACGACGACATGGAGCACAACCGCGTCGCCGCGAAGCAGGTGGTGCTGACGCGAGCGGAGTGAGCGCCGTTCCTCGGCCGGCCGGTCGGCGGTCGACCCGACTGGCGCCCGTCGGCCGGGTTGCCGGTCGGCCGATTCGTCTCGCCGATCTCGTGGTCGACCCGAACCGAGGTTCCCCCGATCCGGTGATGGGTCGGGGATTCCCCAGGTCCGTCGGCAGCGACACCGAGCCGGGTGGCGTCGGCTACGAAGGCTCGAGGCGATCCGCGTGGCCGGCGGCTGAAGGCGATGCGTCGGCCGTCGCCTCGGAGGGCGCATCGGGCAGCCGCCTCAAGAAGCCCCGCGGGTTGTAGGTCATCAGGTAGCGCTCGCGGCTGGCGTCGACCTCGAACTCGGGGTGCCGGGCCAGGAAGTCCTCGGTGGCCGGCAGCGGGCCCTCGACCAGCCAGCCGAAGGCGTCGCTGGGCGGGAACAGGTCCAGGATGCCGTCCTCGACGATCAGGTAGCTGCCGGGCGAGACCAGCGGCGCGTAGAGCTCCAGGTCGCGCAGCACCGCCTCGCGGCGATGGTCGCCGTCGTGGATGACCAGGGTGCGCCGGCCCTGGCACAGCGCGGCCACCTTGCCCACGATCTCGGGCGCCGAGCAGTCGCCGGTCAGCTCGACGATGCGCGGGTGGCTGACCCGATAGCGCGACCGATCGATGTCCAGCGAGATCACCTGCCCGACGCCGATCAGGTCCATCAGCTGGGCGAAGAAGAGCGTGCTGCCGCCGGAATGGCTGCCGATCTCGACCAGGACCTCGGGCTGGACCGCGTACAGGATCTCCTGGTAGATCCAGCTGTCCAGCGGGTTCTTGAGCATCGGCACGCCCATCCAGGTGCTCTGGTCGAAGACGATCTGCGCCTGGTGGTAGGCCAGCCAGTCGCGCAGGCTCATCTTCCAGCGCCGGTGGTAGTCGGTGCCCTTCAGCCGCTGCGGGCGCCGGTAGACCTTGCGCCAGAGGGCGTGGCCCAGGCGATAGGCGGCGCGGGCGCGCCGGCGCCAGGGCCCGGCGGCCAGCCCGCGGCGGGCGGTGTCGGAAGCAGGGTCGAGGCTGCGGGACATGCGGGGCTCCGGTGCGCGGGCGGGCGGTCGTGGCCGAAGCGCGACCCGCGCCCATGCGGGTCGGCGGTGCCGGGTTCGACCGGGCTGCAGGGTAGCATCGGGCGCCCGGGGGGCCAATCGGCGCGGGCCGGCCGCCTGCCGCCCCGAGCCCTGGAAGGTGCCGCGGCGGGGCAAGGCGGGTATCATGCTGGGTCATGATCGCGATCCGAGACGGGCGGGGAAGCGCGGGCACGCCCGAGGGCTCCGAGTGACGCCGAAGCCGCGTGCCGCGGCCGGCTGGGCGACCGCGCAGCGCCACCCGCGGCTGCTGGTCGCCGGGCTGACGCTGCTGGCGCTCCTGATCCGAGCCTGGGACGTCGACCACATGTCGCTCTGGCAGGACGAGGGCCTGACGCTCTACCGGGCCGGCCTCGACCTGCCGGGCATCCTCTCGGGTGCGATCCCGCTCGACGCCCTGCTGACCCGCGACGTGCAGCCGCCGCTCTACTTCCTGCTGCTGGCCGCCTGGCTGCGCGGCCTGGGCCTCACGGTGAGCACGCCGGGAGCGATCTGGGCCGGCAAGTGGCTGTCGCTGCTGGTCAGCCTGCCCCAGGTCGGCCTGACCTGGGCGCTGGCGCGGCGGCTCCTGCGCCCGCGGCCGGCCGGGCCGCTCCCGGGGGCGCGCGCCGGATCCTCCGCCGACGCCCGGCTGGCGATCCCCCTGCTGGCCGCGCTCCTGGCGGCGCTGTCGCCGGCCCTGCTCTGGTACGCCCAGGAGCTGCGCAGCTACAGCCTGCAGGTCAGCCTGGGGCTGGCCTCGGTCTACGCATTGCTGCGGGCGCTCGAGGCCTGGGGCTCGGGCGCGACCGCGGACCCGGACGCGGCGCGGGACAAGGCTCCGCGGCGTCGGGCCGCCGGCTGGGCCCTGCTCTGCGTCCTCTGCGGCGCGGCGCTGGTCTGGACCCACTACCTGAGCGTCTTCCTGCTGGCCTTCGAGGGCCTGGTGGTCCTGGCCTACGGTGCGCGGCGGCGCGACTGGCGCGCCCTGGCGCCGCTCCTGGCCCTGGGCCTGGCGGCCGCGCCGCTGCTGCCCTACGCGCTCTGGCGCCTGGGCCTGGGGCCCGAGCGCGACCAGCGCTTCGTGCCCCTGGCGACCCTGCTGCGCGACGTCACGCTGGGCTTCGGCTTCGGCAAGTCGGCGCCGGGCTGGAGCCTGGCGGCGCCGGGCCGGCACCTGGGCATGCTGGCGGCCGAGCTGGCCTTCGCCGGCCTGCTCCTGGCCGGCGCGGCCTGGCTCTGGCAGCGGCATGGGCGCGGGCTCGCGCTGCTGGCGCTCGGCTACCTGCTGGTCCCTGTGCTGGGGCTCTACGGCCTGACCTGGCTCAAGCCGGTCTACATGGGCGTGCGGCACATCCTGCTGGCCATCCCGGCCGCCTGGCTGCTGGCCGCGGCCGGCGGCTGGGGGCTCGAGCAGCGGCGGCGCGGGCTGGGCCTGGCGCTGCTCCTGCTGGCCGGCCTGGGCATGTCGGCCTCGGTGCAGGGGTACTACGGCGACCCGAGCCTGGCCAAGGACGACCACCGCGCCCTGGCGGCCTACCTGCGGGCGCATGCGGTGACGGCCTCGGAAGGGGCCCGGGGCGATCTCCTGGCGGTCTCCCACCCGGTCCTGCGCTACACCTACCAGCCGCTGCTGCCGGACCTGGACATCCTGGCCCTGCCGCCCTTC
This sequence comes from Caldilineae bacterium, assembly GCA_020634625.1. Classification (GTDB taxonomy): domain Bacteria; phylum Chloroflexota; class Anaerolineae; order Epilineales; family Epilineaceae; genus JACKBJ01. The sequence continues at coordinate 39,207 of JACKBJ010000014.1, forward strand.
CTGGCCAGCGGGCTGCCCGACGAGCGGCCGCCGGCCGAGCTGCTCGAGCCGCTCCTGGCGCGCTACGACCGCATCTGGTTCGTCGATCCGCCGGCGGACTACGAAGCCTGGCTAGCCGAGCACCTGATCGAGGTCGACCGGGTCGACTTCCCGGCCAGCTCGATCGTGCTCGACCTGCACGCCTACGAGCCGGCGCCCGACCTGGCCGGGCCCGAGGCGCCGACCCGGCGGCAGAACCAGCGCCTGGGCGGCCTCGAGCTGCTCGGCTGGCAGGCCCTGCCCGAGCCCCTGGTGGCCGGCCAGGGCGGCCGACTGCGCCTGGTCTGGAAGGTCGCCGAGCGCGACCTGCCCGACTACAAAGTGGCCTTCGAGCTGCTCGACGCCGCGGGCGAGAACGTCGCCGACGGCGACCACGCGCCCTTCCACGGCCTGCGCCCGACCCGGGGCTGGGACTTCGGCACGCTGGTCTACGAGCCGCACGACCTGCGGGTGAGCGCGGGCGCCCCGGCGGGCGAGTACCGGCTGACGGCCAGGGTCTACGAGCCCGAGTCCGGCGCGGTCCACCCGGCCGAGGGGCCGATCGAGCTGGGCAGCCTCGTCCTGCGCGCCCCGGCGCGCCCGCCCGCCCGGGCCAGCCTGCCCATCGGGCGACCGCTCCTGGCGCGCGGGCGGGGCCTGGACATCCTGGGCTACGACCTGGCCCCGGCGCCCGAGGCGGGCTGGACCGCCGGCGAGCGTCTGCCGCTCGCGGTCTGGCTGCGCCTGGGCGCGCCGGCGGACCCGGCGCCGGAGGCGGCCGACGCGCGGCTGCGGATCGAGCTGGTCGACACCTGGGGCCGGGTGCGAGCCGAAGGCCGGGTCGCGATCCCCGGCTACGGCCAGGCCGCGGCCGCCGGACAGCCGCGGCGGCTGGACGCGTCGCTCGACCTGCCGGCCGAGGCCGGCCGCTACGGCCTGCGGCTGGCCCTCGACTGCTGCGGCGCGGAGGGCCGCGCGCGCGGCTTCCGCCGCGGCGATCCGCTGGCCCTGCTGCCGGTGCGCCGGCTCTGGCTCGCCGGCATCGACGTCCGGGCGCCGCGGCGGGTGACGGCCTTGCCCGAGATGCAGCATGCCATCGGCGCCACGGTCGGCGGCGCGGCCGAGCTGCTGGGCTACGACGGCCCGGCCGACGGCATCGCCCTGGCGCCGGGGGCCGAGCTGCCGTTGACGCTCTACTGGCGCGGCCTGGCGCCGATGCGCAGCCGCTATCGGGTGACCCTGCAGCTCCTGCCGGCCGACCCGGTCAGCGGCGAGCCCAGCGGCGCGCCCCTGGCCCAGCACGACGCCGAGCCGGCCGACGGCGCGCGCCCGACCACCGGCTGGTCGCCGGGCGAGGTGCTGGTCGATCCGCACGCGCTGCGCCTGCCCGAGGCGCTGCCGGCCGGCGACTACCTGCTCGTGGCGGCCCTCTACGACCCCGAGCGCCCCGATCGGCCGCGGCCCGAGGTCGAACAGGCCGGCGGCCGGCGCGACTACGTCCTGCTCGGGCGCTTCAGCCTGGCCGAAGCCGACCCGAGTCCCAGCGGAGACGCCCCATGATCGCCCTCATCATCACCGCCTTCTGGGTCCTCGCCGGCGGCCTGGCCTGCGCGCACCTGCTGCGCCTGCGCCAGATGGACCTGAGCGAGATGCTGGCCCTGGGCGCCGGGCTGGGCCTGGCGGTGCTGAGCCTGGCCATGGCGGCCAGCCTGCTGCCCAAGCCCTGGGCGGCCGGCCTGCTGCTGGGTGGCCTGGCGGTCCTGCCGGTCTACCTGTACCGCTTCTACCGGCAGACCTTCGAGGCCTCGCGGCTCCGGTCGGAGCCCGACCCGGACGGCAGCCCGTCGGAGCCGGATCGGCCGGACGCCGGCGACGACTGGCCGCTGGGCCTGACGCCGGCCGGGCTGCGCGTGGCGGCGCTGGCGCTGCTGCTGCTGGCCGCCGGCTGGCTGCGCCTGGCCAACCTGGGCTACGCCGAGTTCCAGGGCGACGAGGCGCGGGCCATGCTGCTGGCCCAGGAGCTGGGCCGCAGCGGCAGCCCCGAGGCCATCCTGCAGCACAAGAAGGGGCCGATCGAGCTGCTCCTGCCGGCGCCGGGGCCGCGCCTGAACGACCTCTCGGAGCGCACGGCGCGCCTGCCCTTCGCGCTGGCGGGCCTGGCGGCGCTGCTGGGCGCCTGGGCCCTGGGCGCGCGGCTCTTCGGCAGCCGCGCCGGCTGGCTGGCGGCGATGCTGATGGCCCTGGACGGCTACCTGATCGCCTTCTCGCGCATCGTGCAGTACCAGAGCATCGTCCTGCTCTTCTCGGTGCTGGCGGTCTGGTGCGCCTGGCGCTTCCACCGCCGCGCGGCCGACGCGGGGCGCTGCCTGCTCCTGGCCGGCTTCTTCCTGGGCCTGGGCAGCTGGGCGCACTACGAGATGATCTTCGCCGTCCCGCCGGTGGCCTGGCTGATCCTCTCGCGCGGCGTCTCCGAGCGCTGGTCGCCGCGGGTCTGGCTGCGGCGCCTCGCGCCGCCGGTGACCCTGGCCGCGGCGCTCTGCCTGGCCTTCTACCTGCCCTTCGTGCGGCACCCGCAGTTCGCCCGGACCTGGGACTACATCAGCCAGCGCCGGGTGGGCGGCGGCATGCCCTACAACATGCTGGGCGACTGGTTCACCCGCGCCAGCTTCTACAACGCCAGCTACTTCGTGATCGCCGTGGCCCTGATCCTGATCGCCGTGGTGCTGCGGCTGCTCGTCCTGGCCTGGGGCGGGACGGGGCGGATCCTGGGCGGGCTGTGGCTGCTGGGGCTGGCGCTGCTGATCGCCCGCCCGGCCTGGCTGCAGATCGGTCCGACCGAGGCCGACCCCCCGCGCTCGCTGGCGCTGCTGGTCTTCCTGCCGGTGCTGGCGGCGCTGCTGGCGGCCCCGCGTCTGGACGCCCGCTGGCGCATGCTCCTGCTCTGGCTGGCCGGCCCCTTCTTCGCCGCCGCCTTCCTGGTCAAGAAGCCGCATACCCACTTCTACACCATGCTGCCGGCCTGGCTGCTGATGGCCGGCTGGGGCCTCGACCAGGCCGTCGGCTGGCTCGAGACGCGCCTGGGCAGGCTCCGGGGCCGCCAGCTGGCCGCCGGCCTGGGCGCGCTGCTGTTGCTGGTCTTCTTCCTGCACCAGCAGGTGGTCTTCGTGCGCCACGACCCCGAGTACAAGCGGGTCTGGCCCGAGGCGCGGCTGGCCGGCTACTGGCAGCCCTTCGAGGCCCTGCCCCGCGGCGGCTACTTCGGCTTCCCCTACCGCGCCGGCTGGTCCACGGTCCGCGAGATGTTCCGCGCCGGCCTGCTCTCGGGCAGCTACGACTCGAACGAGGAGGCGTTGATCACCGGCTGGTACACCATGGGCGCGCCGCGCTGCCCCGAGGCGCCCGACTACTACCTGGTGGCCTGGCGTCCGCAGGACGCCGAGCCGATCCCGGACGACCTGGCCGGGCGCGGCTACCACCTGCACGCCCAGATCCTGGTCGGGGGCCAGACCAAGCTGGAGGTCTACCAGCGGGCGCCGCTGCTGACCGACGCGCCGCTGACGGTCGAGGACGACGGGTCGATCCGGCGCCTGCTGCGCGACCTGGACGCCGCCGCCGCGGCCGAGCCGGGCGGCCCGCCCGCGCCCCGCGCGCTGCGCGACGCCGACCGTTCGATCGCCGCCGCCGCCGCGCTGGGGCTGCCGCTGGTCGAGGACCGGCGCGACTGGCGCTTCGGCGAGGCCATCCGGCTGCTGGGCGCGGACTACCCGCTGCTGAGCGAGGCCTACGGCGCGCCGATCGCCAGCCGGCGCGCCAAGGCCGGCACGGCGCCCGCCGAACGGCACAGCAGCCAGGGCGAGGCGGCCCTGGGCGTCAGCCTGGTCTGGCAGGCGCTGGCGCCGATCGAGACCAACCTGTCGGTCTTCGTCCACCTGGTCGATGCCGCGGGCAACACGGTGGCCCAGTCCGACGGCTGGCCGGACTGCGGCCGTGCGCCCAGCTCGGGCTGGGGGCGCGACGAAGCGGGGGCCTACATGGCCGATTCGACCGCTTTCGTCTACGATCAGCATCGCTTGCTGCTGCCGGCGGAAGGCCTGCCGCCCGGCGAGTATCGCGTTCGGGCCGGGCTCTACCAGGCCGAGACCGGCCAGCGCTTGCCGGCCCGGCCGATGGCCGACCCGATGGCCGAGCCCTTCGACGCGATCGAGCTCTGGTCCTTCCGCATCACCGACGCCGCCGACTGATCCGCCCGCGCCTCGGGGCCTGCCGCCCAGGATCCAGCGCCTCCCGTCGAGCTGCCATGCGCCCGCCGACCGAACGCCGCCTCGAGATCCTGCTGGGCCTGCTGCTCCTCTTGGCGGCCGCCTGGCTGCGCCTGGGCGGACCGGGCCGCTACATCGCCTCGGACGAGCTGCGCTGGACCTGTCGGGCGATCAACTTCCACGCCGCCCTGGTCGAGGGCCGGCCGGCCGATACCTTCCAGGTCGGCCACCCGGGCGTGCTCACCATGTGGCTGGGCAGCCTGGCCCTGCCCCTGGAGGCCGCCGGCGACTGGCGCCAGCTCTGCGACGAGACCCAGGGCGGCAAGGACCTGACCCGCTTCGACGACCTGGGCAACGAGGGCCTGCTGCAGACCATCACGCCCCGGATCTTCGCCATCCGGCGCGGGGTGGCGCTGGGCAGCACGCTGCTCCTGGCCCTGGCCTGGTGGCTGATGCGCGCCGGCCTGGGCCTGGCGCCGGTCTCGGCCCTCGGCGCCCTGAGCCTCCTGGCCTTCGAGCCCTTCGTCATCGCCCACTCGCGCGTGATGCACGTCGATGCGCTGCTGGCGGGCAGCTGCCTGGCGGCGATCCTGGCGCTGGCCGCCTGGGCGCGCCGCTTCGCGGCCGAGGCCGCCCGCGAGCCCGGATCGCCGGCGGCGCTGGCCCGATCGCGGTCGCGCCGCTGGGCCCTCGCCGCCGGCGCCCTGGCCGGCCTGGCCATGCTGGCCAAGTCGGCCGGCTTCGTGCTGGGCCCCTTCGCGCTGGCCGGGCTGGCCTGGCAGGGCCTGCGCCGGCGCCGGTGGCGCGCCGCCGCATCCGACGCCCTGGCCTGGGGCACGGCCTGCGGCCTGGTCTATGTGGCGCTCTGGCCGGCCATGTGGGTCGACCCGCTGGGCAGCCTGCTGCGCGACTGCGAGACCCCGACGGCGGCGACCGCGCTCGCCGAGGCCGGCACGGCCGATGCGGTCGCCGCCGCCGAAGCCGGGGCCGACGACGACGAAGGCGCCTGCAACAGCGGCGTGCTGGTCAAGCTCCTGGCCGAAGGCGGCGTGCCGCACCAGAACGGCAACTACTTCATGGGCCGGCCGGTGGCCGACCCGGGCCCCTTCTTCTACCCGCTGGCCATCCTCTTCCGCAGCAGCCCCTGGGCGCTCCTGGGGCTGCTCCTGGCGCTGGGGGCCAGCCGGCCGCGCTGGCCGGCCGCCCGCCGTTCGGCCGCGGAGCCCGGTGCGGCGGCCGTACCGGCCGATGCCGACGAACAGCTGGCGCTGCGCTGGCTGCTGGCCTGGGCGCTGGTCTTCCTGCTGCTGCTGACGCCCGGCGCCAAGAAGATGGACCGCTACATGCTGCCGGCCCTGATGGCCCTGGCGGCGGCGGCCGGCATCGCCCTGACGCCGCGGCTGGCGGCCGGGCTCGACGGCCTGATGCGCCTGCTCGGCCGGCGCCTGGGCCCATCGGCCGGCCTGGCGGCCCTGCTGAGCCTGGCCCTGGTCGCCGGCCTCGAGGCCAGCGGCCCGCGCGCCCGGCCCTACCCGCTCACCTGGTACAACCCGCTGCTGGGCGGCAGCCGCGGCGCCGAGAGCGTGCTCCTGATCGGCTGGGGCGAGGGCTACGACCTGGCGGCCGAGTTCCTGAACGCCCAGCCGAACGCCGCCAGCCTCGAGGTCGCGGCGCGCGGCGTGGCCAACCTGGGGCCGCTCTTCGCCGGCCGCACCGAATCGATGGGCGGCTACCAGCCCGGCCGGACCGACTGGGTGGTGGTCTACCGCAGCCAGGTGCAGCGCCGGCAGGACGAGGCGCTGCTGGCGCTGTATCATGACCGGCCGAGCGACAAGGCGGCCTACGTCGGCCGCATCAACGGCCTGGACATGGTCTGGGTCTACCCCAACGCCAGCCTGGCCCCGCTGCGCGAGCGGCTGGCCGAGCTGGCCACGGCGGAGGACATCGTCATCGCGGGTGGCGAGACCGTGCTGGCCAGGGGCTGGGACCTGGCCGGGCCCGCGGCCGGACGGCCGGCGCTCTACCGCTACTGGGGCCATTGGGCCGCGGCCGACGTCGAACGCGAGCTCCTGCCGACGCTGCCGGAGGGCTGGCGGCGCGCCTGGGTCCTGCGCTACCCGGGCTACGATCCGCCGGCCACGGAGGAGGTGCTGTCGGGCATCGCCCGCCGCGGCCGCAGCGAGCGCATCGACTTCGTCGACGGCAGCGCCGTCGAGATCACCGAGTTCACCAGGACGGACGATTCATGAAGCAGCAATCGAAGCGCTCGCTGGCGCTGCGCGTCGGCATCACGGTCGGCCTGCTGGCCCTGCTCTTCGGCTACGTGGTCGATCCGGCCACGGTGGCCGCCGAGCTGCGGCTGGCGATGGGCCGGCCGGTCGACATCCTGATCGCCATCCTGCTCTACTGCGGCCTGGGGACGGTGGTGCGCGGGCTGCGCTGGCAGGCGCTGACGACCGCGCTCGGCCACCGCATCTCGGCCTGGCGCACCACCGAGCTCTTCCTGGTGGGCACCTTCTTCAACCAGTTCCTGCCGACCGGCATGGGCGGCGACGTGGTGCGCGCCATCGCGCTGGCCCGCGACGGCATCGGCAAGGCCCATGCGGCCAGCACGGTGCTGGTCGACCGGGCGATCGGGCTGCTGCCGCTCCTGGCGCTGGGCCTGCTGGCGCTGCCGGCCGTGCGCGACCATGCCACGCCGGCGGTGGCCACCACGCTGGCCCTGGTCGGCCTGGCCGGCACGCTGGGTCTGGCGCTGCTCTTCCGCATCGATGCCTGGCTGCACCTGGCCGAGCGCCTGCCGCTGGCCGGCCGCGTGCTGGGCCACGGCGGCATCCGACGCTTCCTGAGCTCCTTCGCCGAATACCAGCGCCGGCCCCTGGCCCTGGCCACCGGCTGGGGCTTCGCCTTCGCCTTCCTGCTGGTGGGCGCCAACGCGGCGCTGGGCCGGGCGGTCGGCATCAGCCAGATGAACCTCTTCGACTGGGCCATCTTCGTGCCGCTGGTGGCGCTGTCGACGCTGCTGCCCTCGATCGGCGGCTGGGGGGTGCGCGAGCTGCTCTACGCCGGCCTGCTGGGCAGCCTGCCCGACCCGGTGCCGGTCGCGAGCGCCACCGCGCTGTCGATCCTCTTCGGCGCCATGAACCTGCTGCTGGCGGCCGCCGGCGGGATCCTGACCGGCATGGGCTCGACCGTCGGCCTGCCGCAGATGGACCTGCTGCGCCGCGAGGCGGAGGCCTCCGACGCGGAGGCCGCGGCCTCGGAGGACGGGCGCTAGGGGCGCCGGCGCGCCCATGAAGCTCGCCCGCGCCACGAACCGGTTTCGATCCGTGGCGGTGCGCCGAGTTCCGGCGCGTGGCGAACTCAGTCCGCGCCGACCAGGGCCTCGTCCAGGAAGGATCCCTCGCCGACGGCCCAGAGGCTGGCGCCGTCGGCGACCGAGGCCAGGGCCTGCTGGGCCGAGACGCCCATCTCCTCCAGGCAGCCGCGCAGCTTCTTGCGCGCATCGTGCAGGATCTTGTAGACGTTGTTGCGGTTGGTGCCCAGCCGGTCGGCCATGTCCTCGGTCGAGGCTTCCTCGAGCACGATGCCGGTCAGCACCCGGCGCTGTCGCTCGGTCAGGGACTCCGCGATCACCTGGCGCACCCGCTCCAGCACCTGCTGCTGCACCAGGGCCGTCTCCGGATCGGCGATGCCGGTGTCGGCCAGCCGCTCCAGCAGGCTCGGGCCGGAGCGGTCCTCGAGCGTGTGCTCCAGCGAGAGGTCGTGCCAGTGCTTGCGCCGCAGCTTGCCGATGGCCAGGTTGACCACGATGCGGTAGGCCCAGGTGGTCAGCTTGCTGTCGCCGCGGAACCCGTCCAGCTCGCGCAGCACGATCAGGAGCGCTTCCTGGGTGAAGTCCTCGGCCAGCTGGTAGAGCTCGTCGGGGTCCAGGCCGGCCAGGTCGCCGCGGTGGCGCAGCAGGTAGACGTAGACCGAGCGGCGCAGGTAGTCGCGCAGCGCGCTCAAGGCCAGCTCGCGCTCGGCGCCCTGGCCCCGCAGGCGCGCGATCCAGGTCGCGTTGTCCCAATCCTGCGCCGCGGCCCGATCGGCTTCGCCCGCCCGAGCCTCCGCATCCACCATCGCCAGCCTGCCGCCGATCGCCTGTTCCATCGCTTCACTCCCGCGTTCAACACCATCCGAGATCCGTCCTGGCGGCGGGTCGTCCACCGCGACTCCAGTATCGCCGGATCGGGGCGCGGGCGCATCGGCGCCGGCATGGACCTTTGGCTACGACAATCGGGCCGGGCCGGCCGCGGCGCGGCTGGTCCTGGCGTGGAGGCGGCTACGACAAATGTCGTAGCCCGGCGCTCGACGCCTGTACGGATCGACAGCTTCGCACCCGGTCGCGACCCGTATCCTTGCCCATGCGAGCGCTTCGGACGTCACCCGCCCGCGGCGGATGCCGGATGGCGCGCTGCGGGCGGGTTGGAGCCGGCGCTGAGGGTGCCCGCCGATGCCTGGGGACCGCCTGAACGCATACCCTAGGGCATGACCCCGGTCGTCTCGACGATCTCGAGGATGCCCTGGAGGAACGCAAGGTCATAGGATGGGACCCGGAAGCCACTCGGTGAGCCACTGAATCGATCGATGAACTCCAGAATGTAGGGGGGCTGTTGAAACAGCGGATCCACTTCGTAGATGAAGCCAACGGAATCGCCGTAGCTAAACAGTGGTAGTCCAACTGCCTCGGTCAGTGTGATGTAGTTCCTGGCCTCGCCACCCTGTTCAGCCATGCTCTGACTATAGAGGGCGTTTTCTCGGTCGACCCACTGTTGCGCGTAGTCCTCGGGCGAGAGCGCGAATGCGGTCGGATCCGCTGGTGCCGACATGGTTGGGAGCGGCGGCGGTGGATAGCCGATCTCGGTCTCGATCGGGAGGAGGTCCGGCTTGGACGTCGGCGTCTCGGCCTGGAGCGCTTCGGAGCCGGCCAGGCCACGTGGCCACGGTTCCTGCGCCATGGCCCATCCGATGAGCCCGCAGATCGACGCAAGCACGACGAGTTGCGTCATCGACGCCGCCTTCACGGTTCGTACCTCCCGTTGACTTGCGCGCACGTGGCCAAGAAGCGGTCTTTCACAGGACTCTTGACAACCGAACTGCATGAGCCGCCGGTTGTGACCGCGCGGGGCTGAGGCGGCATTGGATTCGAAGAGTGGAACTGTGTCAGGCGTGACTTGTGAAAGACACACGTGGTCTGACCCGGTTGCGAGATCGATTGTACCGCAGTTTGCCCGGCCGTGGCGACGCGCCATCGCGGCGGTGCCGCTGGTTGTTTGCCCTGGACGGGACACCTTGCGGCCGTCCGCACGCGCGATGCCTCGAGGACCGCTCCATCGTTCACCAGAGCGACCCGGTCGGCGGACCGGCACCGATCACGATCGGGCACCAGTACTCGATGGTGGTCGCTCTACCAGAAGAGGCTCGAGCGGCGATCCAGCGTGGGTGTTGCCCTTGTCGGCGCGGCGCGTGCCACGCTCCAAGACCCCAATACGGTCGGACAAGACCAGGTGCGAGCGAACCGGGTGCCCTGCCCGAGTTTGGGGGAGTCCCCTTCACGCCTGGCTCAGCCTGCCGGTCTCCTTCTGATTCTCCAAAGCCCTGTTGTATCATGGCTGCAGACGACGTCAAGCCGCCGCCGCGGCTAGACCGGGAGTCCCTCATGCACCGTGCGCGCTTCACCCTCGCGGTTCTCGCCGTACTCCTCGTATCGCTCGGCGTATCCGCTCGAGTCGCCAGCCGGCCGGCCGCGACCGTTTCGCCCGACGCATCCAGCCAGAACACCCTCCCGAGCAAGACCCCCTCGACCTCGACTATCGGGCTCGAAGAACCTCCTGGTGGCGTCGCCTTTCGCCTACCCTGGCCCTGGCCGGGCATGAAGCCCTTGCCCCCCACCGCCTCCTGGCAGCCCGTGCCGGTGCGCAAGATCGACCGCTTCGCGCTGAGCGAGGACCGAAATGTGCTCGATCACGCCTTTGCCCCGCGACGGCTCGAAGCCGGGGCTGGCGCAGTCGTCGGACCAGCCCTCGCCGTCGCGGGCCTCAATGCCGTCAACACCCTCGGGCTTGGCCTGCACGATCGCGGCGCGCCTGCCCGGCAGACGATCGAGCTTCACAACGTCGGCAACGAACCGCTCACGATCTCGCGCATCTACTCCGCCTGCGGCTGTCTGACGGAAACGCGCGACGACGGGGCGATCGATCCCGCCGGCTGGCTCGAGCCAGCGCTCGTCCTCGCGCCGGGCGCGGCGTCGATTCTGCAGCTCCAGCTCCGGATGGACGGCGGGGATTTCCGTACCGGCGAGGCCATGGCCCTCTACCTGCAGGTCTTCTCCAACGACCCGCGCACCGAACGCCTCGACCCCAGCGACCCCTTCAGCCACGAGGTGCGCCTACGGTTGGTCGCCGGCCTGCACGCCCTGACGCGCGCCACCCATGTGCCCTAGGCGCAATCGTGCAGCGACTGGTGCGAACGGCGAACAGAGGCTAGCCTCGGAGCATGATCGAAGTGGCGGATGTCCGGGCCTTGGCGAGTGCATTCGATTGGATTGAATGCCTTGCCTTGGCCCTGCTAGGAGCTACTCTGCTTTCTGCCTGCGCGCCGGCTGACTCGAACGTGGAACCCCCGGCCGACCCGAGCCCGGCGACGGCGGTCAATGCACCGGCATCAGGGTCCACCCCACCACCGTCGCGGGCCAGCGTGATCCGGCCTGGTCAGGACGATCCGCCGCCGGTCTGGCAGGCGGCTCAGGCGCATGGCGACCCGACTGCGACCGTCGGCGCCATGACGCTGGTGGCGACCGCATCGGGCATCGAGTGGATCAACGATTCGGAAGGGGTGAGTTCGTGGTCGCCGGACGGCCGATTCTTCGCATTCTGGGAGATGGGCGAGGACGTCTACCGGCCCGCTTACGGATACGACAGCGCTGCGAGCGCCGGCGGCACGCTGCGCTTCCTCGACCAAGATCGCGGTGAGATCTGCACCAGCCGCCGGCAGGTCGGCTTTTCCTTTTGGACGAACGGAAGAGGCGCGCTGCGCTGGAGCGCGGATGGGCGGGTAATCCTCGACGGGCTGGTCGGCTGGCCCTGTGGCGACGGCTTTATGGCTGAGCCAAGCGCGACAGCGGGGTCGGCCGATGGGGAGCTTTCGCCCGAGGGCGGTTTTCAAGTCCTCGATCGCAGCGCCGTCGGTGACTGCGCCGCGCACGAAAGCGAGCTGCGCGAGGCGGCCACGGGCCGCCTGATCGTTGAATTGGCTTGGAAATCGGAGAGCTACAAGGACGCTCCCTGCGGCGTCGCGGCCCGATGGGTCGATGAGGGAAGCTATTTGATCCCCGAGACCATCGACAGGGGGCCCGTGCTGCTCTCGGCAAGCCAGGGCGCGATTGCCCTAGCCGAGTCGTTTGTCCCGGAGCAGGAGGCGCATCTGTTGACCAGCCAGGCCCTGATGCCGGTGGACGGCCGGCCGGCGATCCTGATCTGGTTCCGGATGCCCGGCCGGCCGCTGAGACTCTATCACCTGAGCTCGGGCGAACTGGAGGTCTTGCCCTTCGAGCGCTTCCTGGCGGCCTCCCCGGACGGCCGCTGGCTAGCCGTTGGCGAGAGCGGTGCGCCGGAGTCTCGGGAGGCGGCGATATGGATCCGGCCGGTGAGCGCCGCGGGCGAGGCATGGACGCCAATCCGCGGCGAGGGGTTGCTGCCGCAGCGTCTTCGCTGGTCGCCGGATGGCGCGCGGCTGGCGGTGGCCGGGCCGGCCAGTGTCTCGGTCTACCGCACCCCGGATGGTCAGCGCGAGGGGGTCGGGTCCACGCTGCCCTTTGGCGCGGGAGGCGATGAGCCGGTGTGGCTTGGCCCCTGGTCGCCCGATGGCATCCGGCTGCCCGTGGCGGCGGTGTCAGGCCAACGGACGGGCCTCTACGTTCTCGACTCGACCGCGCTGGAGCTACCTCGCTGAGCCCGGCAGGCTGTCCATCGCGGAAAGGGCATTCGTGTGGTCCACGACTGTCAGGTCAACCCTGTGCATCACTGAATCATCGCCGGATCGGGGCGCGGGTGAATCGGCGCCGGCATGGACTCTTGGCTACGACAATCGGGCCGGCCGCGGCGCGGCTGGTCCTGGCGTGGAGGCGGCTACGACACATGTCGTAGCCCGGCGCTCGACGCCTGTACGGATCTACAGCTTCGCACCCGGTCGCGACCCGTATCCTTGCCCCATGCGAGCGCTTCGGACGTCACCCGCCCGCGGCGGATGCCGCCGGGATCCCGCCAGGTCTGCGCTCGCGTTCAGGCGCGAGGAGCTGCGATCGATGAAACTACGCAACCGCCTGCCTCGGGTCGGCGCGTACACCGGCGCGGCGGGTCGCTTCGGCGCCGCCGACGTGAAGCCCCGGCATGGTCGTTGGAGGGCCGCGTGACCAAGGCAAGGATTGTGGCGGGGACGCCGGCCTGGACGTTGGCGCCGACGGTGCTGCTGCTGGCGGCCGAGCTGACCTGGCTGATGGCGATGCTCGGCTTTGGAAGGCGGGTGGGCGAGCTGCCCATGAGCGGCGCGATGCTGGGCGCGTTCGCGCTGGCCATCGGCTTGGGAATGGCCAGCGTTGCGGGCTGGTGGCGAGGCCCACGCCGGCCCGAGCAAGGCGCCTGGTTGGCCCTGCTGCCGATGTGGGCCCTGGTGATCTATGGGCTGGGGATCGATGGCCCCTACACGCCCTACGGACATTTCGACTGGGAAGACACGCTTCCCTGGCTGTATCTGCCGACCCTGCTGACCACGGCGGTGGTGGGCACGCTGCGACGCGACCCGCGGATGCTTGGCCTGGGCGCGGCCCTGCCGCTGGCCGGGGCGCTGTACCTGTCACTCCGGCAGACGACGCAGGGCCGCTGCGGCTTGCCGCCCTGGGACGATGCGCGCTGCTTGGGCAACTTGGAGGGCGAGCTCCTGTTGGCGCTGCCGGGGCCGGTGGTGGCGGTGGCGTTGACCTGCGCGCTGTTCGGCGTGGCGGTGGCGCTGGGAGGGCGGCTGCGTGGGGATGCCCAGGCGCCAGCCACCGTGCCGTTGTGGCTGGCCTCGGCTGCTGGCGCTGCCGTCGGCGGCTTGATGCAGGTGTTCGGCGGGCTGGCCTACCTGCCGTCGGGCGGTGAGGAGCTGGGTTGGATGGAGCCGGCGCTGAGGGTGCCCGCCGATGCCTGGGGACCGGCAAGCGTGCTGGCGGATGGTCTGGCGCGGGCGAGCGTTGCGGCGGCCGGGCTGCTGCTGTTGTTGCGCCTGGGCAGGTTGGCGCTCGGTCTGGACCGGGCAAGGGAGGCCGGGGTCGACCCCGTGCCCGCGAAGGACGTCCACGTCCGCAGGCGCTGACCCATGCACTCGGTCGGAGGCATCGACCCGCGCGTCGGGCGCGGCCCGATCCGACCGAACGCCTACCCGATCAGGCCGCCGCCCGCACCCGCGGCCGGACCAGCGCATCGGCCACCAGCCGGTAGATGTCGTAGGCCGTGACGATGCCGACCAGCCGCCCTTCCTCGACCACCGGCAGGCCGCTGATGCGGTGCGCGGCCAGCAGCTCGGCCGCGTGGGCCACCGAGCGGTTGGGCGTCAGGGTGTGCACGTAGTGGCTCATGACGTCCTGCACCGAGGGCGGCTCGGAGGCATGCAGGCCCTCGTAGCTCAGGCCGTCGTAGCCACCGAGCCCGCCCGCCTCGGCGACCCGCGGCAGGGCCAGGCGCGCGTCCTTCTCGGTGATGATGCCGACCAGCCGGTCGCCGGGCACCACCACCGGCAGGCGGCGGACGCCCTCGGCGTGCATCAGCTCCAGCGCCTGGGCAACCTTGAGGTGGCGGTCGATCGAGATCAGGTCGGTGGTCATGATGTCGCGAACGAGCAAGTCTTCCATCGCAAACTCCTAGGTGACTGGGGTGCGGGCTTCGCCGCGCGCGGGAGCCTGGCCTTGCGGGGCCCGACCCTCCGCGCGTCGGCACCGGGTGCCGGCAGAGGCAACGGCAAATCGTCCGGGCTCTCCGGCCGCGAGGTGGGACAGACCTGGCGGCCCGAGCGCCCGACGACAGCCTAACACGCCGGCCGGCAGGGCGCGTGTCGCCGAGTCCACGCTCGGCCGTCGCCACGCTGACGCCCGGTCAGCGCACGGGGTCGCACGCGCTTGCCCGCGATCCCCCTCGAGCCGGCGCGAAGCCGTGCCGGCTCGAGGGACTCAGGCCTCGCGCTCCACCTCGGTTCCCGGCGCCTCCAAGGGCAGCCAGAAGGTGAAGACCGCCCCGCCGCCGGGTCGGTCCTCGACCCGGATCCGACCGCCGTGGGCTTCGACGATGCCCTTGCTGACCGCCAGGCCCAGGCCGGTGCCGGCGATGCGCCGGGCCTGCCGCTCGTCACCGCGGCGGAAGGGCTCGAAGATGCGCTCGCGCTGCCCTGCCGGCACGCCCGGTCCGCCATCGGCCAGGGCCACCTCGATGCGCCGCGGCAGGCCCGGCTCGGCCGGACGCGCCCGCGCCCGCAGCTGGATCTCGCCGCCCGCCGGCCAGAACTTGACGGCGTTGGACAGCAGGTTGTCCAGCACCTGCACGATGCGGTCGCGATCGAAGGCGAGCTGCGGCAGCTGCTCGGGCATGTCGAAGGCCAGCCGGTGCCGCTCCGAGAGCGTGGCCAGGTCCTCGCCCAGGCCCTGCAGCAGCGGCGACAGGTCCGCCTCGACCTTGCG
Organism: Caldilineae bacterium; assembly: GCA_020634625.1. Taxonomy (GTDB): domain Bacteria; phylum Chloroflexota; class Anaerolineae; order Epilineales; family Epilineaceae; genus JACKBJ01. Next base: position 54,231 of record JACKBJ010000014.1, read on the forward strand.
CAGCACGAAGCTGGCGCTGCCCAGGCGGGCCAGGTCGGTGATCTCGCCCACCAGGCGGGCCATCAGGCGCGCCTTGTCGACCACCAGGCCGGCCCAGTGCGCCCGCCGTTCGGGCTCGGCCTCCGGCCGGTCGACCAGCAGGTGGGCGTAGCCCAGCACGCTGGTCAGGGGCGTGCGCAGCTCGTGGCTGACCAGCTCGACCACCAGGCGCAGCCGGTCGCGGGCCTCCAGCGCCCGCTGGTTCTGGGTGCGCAGCTCGGCCTCCAGGCGCGCCCGCTCGCTGACGTCGAGGACCACCACCACCACGCCGGCCACGCCGCGGGCCGGATCGCCCAGCGGGATCAGGCTCAGGCTGAGCGCCTGCTCGCCGCCGGCGCGGTCGGGCTGCCGGGCCGTGCCCAGGTGGGCCGGCGTGCCGCGCAGCGCCGCCTCCAGCGCGTCGCGCGCCCGCGGCCGGCCCAGGATCGGCAGCGCCGCCAGGGCCGGCCGGCCGACCAGGGCCTCGACCGGCTGCCCCAGGAGCCGGCACAGGGCCGGGTTGGCGCTGGTGACGCGCAGCCGGGCGTTCAGGGTCAGCATGCCCATGGGCTCCTCGTCCGACAGGGCCGGTGCGTCCAGGGCCGCCGGCGGCGGCTGCAGCTGCAGGCGGGCCTGCTCGATCAGCAGCGCCGCCGCGTCGGCCAGGATGGCCGCGCGGCCGCGGGCCTCCGGATCGAAGGCGCCGGGCCGGGAATGCGTCAGCTCGACCGCCCCGATGACCAGCTGCCCGGTACGCAGCGGCAGGGCCAGGCAGGCGCGCACCGGCGGCTCGGCATCCCAGTCGGGGCGTCGGTGCAGGGCCCGCGGGTCCAGGGCGACATCCTCGCTGAGCAGGGAGCGCCCGCTGACCAGCACCCGGCCCAGCAGGCCCTCGTCGGGCGCCAGCCGGTGGCCGCGGGCCGCCTCCGGCGTCTGCCCCGCCAGCGCCACCAGCTCCAGGTCGCCCTGCTCGGCGTCGCGCAGGTAGATCGCGCCGCCCTCGGCGTCGACGGTGGCCAGCAGACCGGCCAGCAGGCCGGCCAGCGTGGCCTTCAAGTCGCGCGGCGGCAGGGGCGAATGGCCGGCGTCGTGGAAACGCTCCATGGCGCCGCATGATAGCAGGAAGCGTGCCGGCGCCCGCGACCGCCCCTGTACAAGCGCGCCCGAACCCCGTAGAATGTCCGCTAAACGTACATGCCGTCCCAGCCCGCGAGACCGCCCCATGTCCCATCGCGTCCTGCTCGTCGACGACGACCCGGCCATCCGGGAGCTCCTGCGCGAGTTCCTGAGCGAAGCCGACCTGGAGATCGTCGAGGCCGAGACCCTGGCCGAGGCCATGGTCTCCTTCGTCGAGCGCCCGCCCGACCTGGTGCTCCTGGACATGTGGCTGCCCGACGGCGATGGCCTGGACGCGTTGGCGGCCATGCGGACCCAGGCCGAGCTGCCGGTCCTGGTCATCACCGCCGACTCGAGCTCCTCGCGCACCATCCGCGCCATGCAGGCCGGCGCCTACGACTACCTGATCAAGCCGCTCGAACCCGAGATGGTGCTGCACACGGTGCGCCGGGCGCTCGAGCACCGCCGCCTGTCGACCGAGGTGCGCGACCTGCAGGCGCAGCTGCAGAGCGCCGACGGCCGCGAGCGCATCGTCGGCGGCAGCCCGGCCATGCAGCAGGTCTACAAGCTGATCGGCCGGGTGGCGGCCAGCGAGGCGGCCATCCTGATCACCGGCGAGACCGGCACCGGCAAGGAGCTGGTGGCCGACACCCTGCACCAGAACTCGCCGCGGCGAACCGGCCCCCTGGTGCGGGTCAACTGCGCCGCCCTGCCCGAAGCCCTGCTCGAAAGCGAGCTCTTCGGCCACGAGAAGGGTGCCTTCACCGGCGCGGTAGCCCTGCGCAAGGGTCGCTTCGAGCTGGCCGACGGCGGCACCATCTTCCTCGACGAGGTGGGCGAGCTCAGCCCCGGCACCCAGAAGAAGCTGCTGCGCGTGCTGCAGTTCGGCGAGTTCGAGCGGGTGGGCGGCCAGGCCACGGTGTCCAGCGACGTGCGCCTGCTGGCCGCCACCAACCGCGACCTGGAGGCCGACGTCAAGGCCGGCACCTTCCGCGAGGACCTCTACTACCGGCTCAACGTCATCCGCATCGAGCTGCCCCCGCTGCGCGAGCGGCGCGAGGACATCCCGGCCCTGGTGGCCCACTTCCTCGACAAGCACCGCAGCGCGCTCGACGCGGCGCCCACCCGCATCAGCGAGGCGGCCATGCAGGCCGTGCTGGCCGAGTCCTGGCCGGGCAACGTGCGCCAGCTCGAGAACACCATCCAACGCGCGGTGGTGCTGTCGGGCGGTCGGGTGATCATGCCCGAGCACCTCGACCTGGCGCATGCCGCGCCGCAGGCCGCCAGCGCCGGCCCCTTGGGCCTGGACGTGGCGGCCCTGGTCCGCGAGGCCGTTCCGCTCAAGCAGGTGCTGGCCGACGTCGAGCGCGCCCTGATCGTCGAAGCCCTGCGCCAGGCCGAGGGCAACCGCAGCGAGGCCGCCCGCAGCCTGCACGTCTACCGCCGCCTGCTGTACCAGAAGATGGAAGAGTACGGGGTCGAATGATGTTCATGGGCATGTCGGGCCAGCAGCGCCAGGAGATGCGCGTCTCGCCCAGCCTCATCCAGTACACCCAGATCCTGCAGCTCTCGGGCATCGAGCTGCGCGACCTGATCATGCAGGAGCTGGACGAGAACCCGGCCCTCAACCTGGACGAGACGCCGCTCTGCCCGGCCTGCGGCGACCCGTTGCGCCGCGACGGCAGCTGCTACCGCTGCCAGCGCGGCGAGCGCCTGGCCGAGCGCGAGGCGCGCGAGCTGGTCGAGCCCGAGGACCCGGACGAGGCCTTCGACGTCTTCAGCCTGCTGGCCGACCAGCGCAGCCTGCACGAGCACCTGCTCGACGAGCTGGCCATGCTCCTGGACGCCGCCGACATGCCCATCGCCGAGTTCCTGGTCGGCGAGCTGGACGAGCGCGGCTTCCTGGGCATGCCGGTCGACATGGTCGCCGCCTCGCTGAAGGTCGACGAGGCCGACGTCGAGCGGGTTCTGGCCGCGCTGCAGGCGGTGGGCCCCATCGGCCTGGGCGCGCGCGACCTGCGCGAATGCCTGCTGATCCAGCTGGCGCGCTGGGAGGCCCAGGGCGAGCGCTTCCCCTTGGCGCGGCGGCTGATCGAGGCGCACCTCGAGGACCTGGGCCACGGCCGCTACGGCCAGCTGGCGCGCGCCCTCGACGCGACCCACGAGGAGATCCTGGCGGCGCGCGAGTTCATCCGCGGCCACCTGCGGCCCTACCCCATCGCCGAGTCGATCGACCTGGCGCCCTGGGAGCGCGAGACCGGGCCGGGCGCGGTGGCGCCCGACGTGATCGTGCGGCCGGCCGGGGATGGCACCGGCTACCGCATCGAGATCGTCGAGTCGCGGCGCTACCACCTGTCGGTCAACCCGCTCTACGACGCGCTGGCCCTGCGCGTGGCCGAGGGGGGCGAGGCGGCCAAGGCGAGCCATGTCACCGAAGCCGAGAGCGAGGTCCTGCAAGCCCAGGTTCGCCGCGCCGAGGCCTTCCTGAGCCACATCCACGAGCGCCGGCAGACCATGCGCAAGGTCACCGCCTACGTCCTGCAACGCCAGCTGGCCTACCTCGAGTCCGGCCCGCGCCAGCTGGCCCCCCTGACCCGGGCCGAGGTGGCCGAGGCGCTCGAGCTGCACGAGTCGACCATCAGCCGCGCCACCAAAGACAAGTACGTGATGCTGCCCAACCGGCAGGTGGTGCCCTTCGCCACCTTCTTCAAGGCGGCGCTGTCGGTGCAGGACCTCCTGCGCGAGATCATCGACGGCGAGGAGAAGCCCTTGAGCGACGCCGAGCTGGCCGAACGCCTGGCCGAGCGCGGCCAGCCGATCTCGCGCCGCACGGTGACCAAGTATCGCAAGCAGATGGGCATCCTGCCCTCGACCCTGCGATGAGCGCCGCGGCCGCCCCGACCGAGCCGGCCGTCCCGCTGCCGCGCCTGGCGGCGGCCCTGGCCCAGGCCGCCACGGCCCCGCCCGGCGGCGCCTGGGCCTGGGACGGCCGGGCCTGGCTGGCCGGCGTCCTGGCCGGCGGCGACCCGGAGGCCGCCGCGCAGGCCCTGGTCGAGGCGCTCGAGCTGGGGATGCCGGCCGAGGCCGTCTCGGGCGCCGTCGCGCTGCAGGCCCTGTTGCGGCTGGCCAGCCTGCCGACCACGGCCGCCGACGCCGACTGGGCGCTGGCCGAGCGCAGCCTGGTGGAGGCCGACGCCATCGACCGCAGGGTCCTGGCCGCGCTCGGGGGCGCGGCCCTGCCGGAAGCCCTGAGCGACCTGGCGGCCGCGCTGCTCGACTGCGCGCAGCGCCTGGCCCGACAGGCCCGCGCGCTGGGGCCGCCGGCCGCGCTGCCGGGTCCCGGCGACGCGGCGGCACAGGATGCAGCTGGCCTGCTCGCGACGATCCAGCAGGGACTGGCCGAAGCGGCGATGCGCTCGGGATCCACGGCGTCCGCCGCCCGGCCGAGGGTCGAGCTCGGCGACGCGAGCGCGGCCTACCTCTACGCCGGCGGCGAGCCGGAGGCCTTGCTCGCCTGCCTGGAGCGCGCGGCCGGGAGCGCATCGGATCGCGCGCTGCTCGCGGCCGCCGCCCGGCAGATGGACCGGCTGCGCGGCAAGCCGGCCGGCGCCCAGGCCCTGGTTGCCGCGACGCGCGCCCTGGCCCGCCGTCGCCCGCCGGGCCCGGCGGGCTGAGATGGCGAGCCGCGGGGAAGCCGGCCCGGGCCGCGACGATGCCGACAGCGAGCGCGGTCGCGAGCGGCGCGCGATGGTGCGCCAGCAGCTCCAGGCGCGCGGCATCCGCGACACGGCGGTGCTGGCGGCCTTCGCCGAGCTGCCGCGGCACCGCTTCGTGCCCGAGGCCATGCAGGCGCTGGCCTATGCCGACCAGGCGCTGCCCATCGGCGGCGGACAGACCATCAGCCAGCCCTTCGTGGTGGCCGAGATGCTCGAGCTGGCCCGCGTCTGCCCCGGCGCGCGGGTGCTCGAGGTCGGCACCGGCAGCGGCTACCAGGCCGCGCTGCTGGCGGAGATGGGCGCCCAGGTCCACACGATCGAGCGCCTGCCGGCCCTGGCGCGCCGATCGCGCGCGCTGCTGCAGGCGCTCGGCTACACCGAGGTGGCCCTGCGTCAGGGCGACGGCAGCCTGGGCTGGCCCGAGGCGGCGCCCTTCGATGCCATCCTGGTGGCCGCCGGCTGTCCCGAGCCCCCGCCGCCGCCGCTGCTCGAACAACTGGCCGAAGGCGGCCGCCTGGTCATCCCGCTGGAGGCCGGCGGCTACCAGGAGCTGACCGTGATCATCCGCGAGGGCGACGCCTACCGCCGCGAGCGCTGCGAGGCCTGCGCCTTCGTGCCGCTGATCGGTGCACACGGCTGGCCGGAGTCGGGGGCCTGAGCCGCGCCGCGCTTCCAGCAGCCTTCGGAAGGCCGTACGCGCTTGGGTTCGGCTCAGCCTGCCGGGCTGGGTTCCGGTTGTCCGAAGTCCTGTGCCATAGCCGAGGTCGCACCGATGCCATTGAGTAGCTGGTTGCGAGGGACGGTTGAACGCGCACTATCGCCTTAGAACGACCATAGGCAGCCAAGCTGTTTCCTGGCTCGGTGTGGACGTGATCGTCGAGGTCGAAGTGGGCGGAGTTGCAGGGGTTAGGTCCGGCACCGGCGCACTAGGACTCGGAGTAATGTCTCCAGGCGTTGGTGTTGCAGAAGCCAAGTCAGTTGCGGTTGGTGTTGGGCTCTCTGTTTGCGATGCCGTGGGGCTCGGGCTCGGCAGTAGTTGTCCAAGCCGATAGATCCATAGCCCACTCGGACCGCCGGAGACGAACGCCTTCTCATTGGACAGGATCACATCTTCGAAGTAGCCCTGCCCAATCCAAGTGTCAACATGTGTCGGCTGTATGGGATCGCTAAGGTCGAACCACTCAAGCTGCCCGCCTGCGCCGGCGACGATCATCTCTCCGCTCTGGATTGCCAATGCGAGTGCATCGTCAGGCACTTCTTCCTGCCAAAGCAGTTGAGGTGCTGCGGGAACGGAAACGTCGAACGATATCCAACCATGCGAACGCAGAGCAATGTAGATGACGCCGGCCTCGCTCTCAATGTCCACGCCCCGCGATGGTAGCCTCAATTGAGTCTGAAGGACGGGAGTGCCTGGGTTTTGAATGTCGAGCACGGCAAGCTCAGCGCTGCCCGTGGTCAGAAATGCCTTGGTACCTACGAGGGCAACTGAAACGCCGCCACCGCTAAGCGGCACGAGCGCCTCTCGTCGTGGATCTGCGGGATTGGTCAGATCGAAGATGCTCAGTCCAGCACTGTGCGTCACGAGAGCCAAGTTCGAGTCAAACACCAGGTCAGTGGGCCCATTCCCACCAAGATCCGCGGATCCAAGCAGCGACGGGAAGAGCGGGTTTCCGATATCGACGATGTGAAGCTTGCTGCCTGTGACAAGGGCTTGATCTCCGCGGATCGCGACATGGTCACCGCGGGCGAAGCCGGCCAGGGTAAGCCATTGGACGCCATCCGAATCCTCGGTGTCGAGCATGTGCAGGCCACTACGAAAGTCTTGCACTCCAAGCAGGCCGTCGCGCCCTAGGGCAACCGCATTGGCGGTGGTGAAGGCTTGGTAGCGACCAGTGCGAACTAGCGCTTCCGGATCTGAGGCATCGAAGAGAGAGTACCCCATGAACTCATCCACTACCGACACGTAGCCGCTGCCCGCGGCGATATCGATCGCTTCGATCACCCCATTCACTTCGGTTGGCGTGTCGAAGGTCCCGAGCAGGCGTGGAGACTCGGGCTGAGCAATATCGACGGTGGATATCTTCCCGCTCTCGGATGCAAACAGATGAGTCCCTGAGAGCGATATTGCATGTGCTTCGTGGGGCAAGCCCAGAGTAGTCATGAGACGTGCTGAAACACCTCCTAGATCCACCACCATGATGCCGTTGCTTCTGTTTCCCGATACGACAGCTACATCGTCACTCAACAGCATGTCGCGAACCGGTTGAGGAAGTTCGACTCGTTGAATCTCCGGAAGTACACCCGCCTGACCGAGGTCCACCACCACCAAGCCTCCCGGCTGGGCAATGTAGCCGCGATCGCCGCGTAGAGCCAGTCCGCTGGCTGCGCCTCGTGATTCATCCTCTGCTTGCAGAATCGGCTGGCCGGGTTCACGCAGGTCGAGCACCAGTAGTCTCCGCGGGCTGGACAGTAGAACTCGGCCTGCCTCGACTGCCATGCACGTCGCCACCTCATACGACTCAAGCACGGGCGCGTCGCCCAGCAGTTCAAGTGTCGGTTCGGACGAGGCCTCAAACACAGTGATGCCATGGTAATCGGTGGCAACGTAGAGTCGGTCATCAGCCCAGGCGAGATGCGCGATGCGCGTGGAGAGGACCGGCCCCCAGGCGATGGCTGTAGGAGCGGCTGGATCGCTCAAGTCGAGCACCACGACACGGTGCCCGAGCCCAACATAGGCGTGAGCGCCAACCATGACTACGGCTCGCGTCGCTCCGCCAAACTGGTCCTCAACGACCAACTGATCGCCCGCCGGTGCCGCTTGCCTAGCTTGTGAGTCGAAACCTACCAGCGAAGCGATGAGCGTCTGCAACAGACAGACCAGGGTAAATACCGATGTGGTTCGGAAATGAGGTGAGTCCATCAGAAAATGCATGCGATCCTAGACCTAAGAATTGCCGTGTTGTCTGTGTTCACGTAGTCGGACAGAGCGGGAGTGATCAGAGAGGTGATGGGCTTTCCAGTCTTGTCGCATCGGACGTGGATCTTGGTGCTGAAGCCGCCACGGCTGCGCCCTAGCGCCTCGGTCTCTGGGTCCCCCCTTTTGCACCAGCTGCATGCTGATGCGCGCGGACGATCGAGCCGTCAACGAAGTGGATCTCCCAATCCACCTCGCCCACTCGATTGCCCTGCTCGAGCAGGTCATCGAGGATCTTCTGCCAGATCCCTGCCTGCTGTCACCGATGGAACCGGCTGTATACTGTGTTCCACGGTTATTGTTCAGGCCAGAGATCAAGTGGCGTTCGGTTTTCGGTCACGGAGAAAACATCCCCATCGGTTAGTTGCGCTATTGATGATTGGTCCTCCCCTTGGTGGATTTACGAATTATCCTGATCAAAACAAAATACGCCGGCGCAAATACGATTAGTGCAGAGATTACAATACGCTCTAACCAACCCAGGTACTCGCCACCCCTAAGAGATGCGCCGAGGTATGACCAATCTGCTACCAGGCTAAACAATACAACAGGAAAGACGGCGCCACAGGTAAGAGATGTGGCCGCAATTACCGCCCATCGTCTAGCATCTTTGTCCGCGGAATGAAATGACGTATCGGGCTGCGGCAAGACCGCGCTGCGCACTGTGCCCCGGATGCCGATGCCAAGAACAAACAGCAATATCACAGCAAAAATGATATATGGTGCTGGGAACGAGTTGATGGCGAAATAGTATAGAGAAAGACCAACGGAAATAGATAGTGAGAAAATTAGGTAGTGCTTCGTAGTTATCCCGCGTGACGTCCGCTTCGGTGTGTCACCACGAACAGCATCATCATCCTTGATCATAGGATTACTCTCCAATCCATTTTGATCGGCAAGAAACGTGGATGCTCTGGCGACGGGATGAACTAGTGTTACTCCCCCGCGCATCCAGACACGCCCCGGGAGCGATGATGTTCTCGGCCATCAGGTGAACTGTATATCCAGATTACAGGATTGGGCGCCCAGATTCAAGGTGCGTTTTCACGTGGCTGGCTCACTGCCTGACACATCGTCCTAGACGCCGGCCGGCGCGGTGTCGCCCATCAGCCATTCGAATCGGTTGAAGACCTTGAAGGAGATGCCGAAGCGGGTGAGCGGATCGGGGTCTGGAGCCGGGTTGAGATGAAGGCGCAGCTTGAACCGCTGGCCGAGCGCCGTGGCTCGTTGGTAGGCTCGGCAGCCGATCTGGAAGTAGCTGAGACCACGGCGGGAGTGGGCATCGACGAGCTCGCGCGCGCCGGACTCGACGAGGAACACCCCTTCCGAGACGGTGTAGAGTGTGGCGACGGCGAGGATCAAGAGCAGGCGATCGACCTGCGCGGGAGCAACGAGATGGCTGGACTCCCAGTCGAAGCCGCCGGACTTGTCGTCGCGGAAGCTGTGCTCGATGTTCATCCTGCAGCGGTAACAGGCTGCTACATGCAGCCCATCCGCTCGGTTCGAGGCGATGTACCAGACCTCGGCGTCGGGCTCGGGAGCCAACACAACAAAGACGTGGACCGGCCCGAATCGCTTCTCGCCGAAGCCCGAGAGACGAACATCGTGCAGCCCGAAGACATCGCCCGGCGCGACATCGTAGTCGCTGAGCTTGCGGGTCCGGCCATTGGGGAGTTGGACCTTGCGGCTCCGCTTGAGTCGCAGGCCGAAGTCCCAGCCGGTGTCACGGCACCAGCGCATAAGCTCGACGCCGCCGAAGCCGCGATCGCCGAGCAGCATCACCGACTTGGTGCCGCTGAGCAGCGTGGCAGCGTCATCCAACAGCGGCCGGTAGTCCTCGAACGCCAAGGTGTGCCCCTGCGTCGCAAAGCTGCGCCAGACCAGCGGAATCGACCGGCCACGGAAGACCAGCGCGACGCGGCAGACCACGCATCGCCCTTTGGGGCTCGTCGTGTCGATGGCGACCAGCACGTCGCGCCCAGACCAGCTCTTGAGAGTCTGGACGATGAACGGGCGGTAGTACGCCGCGGGATCGACGTGCGGGTTGTTCAGGAATCGCCAGAGGCGACGCCAGCGACTTGCCGCCTTCGTATCGCCAGCGATCACCAGCGCCCAGCCGGTCAGCGAAACGTGGGAGGTCAGGAGCAGCGCGGTCACCGACCAGGCGAACACGCGCAGCCGACGCAGATCTTCTCGCGGACAACCTTGGCGGACATGGCGGAGCACCGTAGAATGCGCGTTCAGGCTGGCGGACACCGTCTTCTCTCCTTGAGTGTGGTTCTGAGCAAACCCAACTCTACGGAGGTGGCGGCTTGTGCGCCAGCCTAGCTCTTATGTTCTGTCAGGCAGTGAGCGTGGCTGGACAGAGCGACGGTGATTGTGATCCACGTATATGAGCCTCCCTTGCCTTTACGAGGAACTCGAAGATTGGCCGAGCCTGCATGTTGAGCGTCGTGATGACCGACATGATGCGCTCCACGAACCGACGTCCGGCTTCCGAATCGGTCCCGAAACTCTTCTTGCGCCGGATCACCGCCCGGCGAAGGCAGCGCTCTGCCAGGTTGTTGGTGGGAGGCATCCCTTCGACCTCCATGAAAGCCCACATGCGCGCCTCGGTCTTCAGCAGCTCGGCGCACGCCCGCCGGGTCTTCGGCACGGGTGCGCACGCCCAGGCCGCCACGAGCAGTCCGTCAATCCGGCGCCGCTCGTCGGACCAACGCCGGTGACGGGGGAAGTGCTCAGGGAGCGGACCCGCCGAGCTGCTTCACGTCAGGCAGGTAGATCCGGTGCGGCGCGCGCACGACCGCCCCACGGACGACGATGGGCGCGTAGCGCGGCGCGTTCAGATCCGCCTCGGCCTCCGGCTCGGCCGCCGCCAGCCCGCGGTAGATGGCCGTGTCGATCACGCCCGTGGCCGAGGCGTCCGAGACGACGGCCAGCACGGGACCCGTGGCCTCGACCTGTACCGCGCCGTAGGTGTTGGTGTGCGCCCGGAAGTCCTCCATCTCCGGCGGGTACCAGAGCCGGGCCGAGCCCGGCGGCAGGCTCGCCTGGCAGCTCGGACAGGGGATCGCCTCACCGTCGGAGCCGTACACGCGCAGGCGCAGGTCGACATCCTCGGCGCCGGGGTTCATCACCTGGATCGCCGTGCTCAGCTCGGCTCGGGTGTGGCGGTTGCGGAACAGGGGCAGGTGGACCCGCGGCCGGGCCTCGTCGTCGCTGGCGGCGAGGTAGGCGCCGGCCGTGCCCATCGCCTCGTCCTCGACCAGGACGTAGGCCGACAGCGGAGCGTCCGCGAGCAGCGTCGCCGAGGCCACGCAGCCCTCGGGCAGGCCGCTGCCGCCGCCCGGTCCCTGGGCGAAGATCGCCAGGCCGCCGGCGTCGATCGACCAGGCGCGATCCCCGTGGCGCATCACTCCCTCGCCACAGGCATCGCCCGAGGCGTCGACGTTGCGGCGGTAGCTCAGCTCGAGCTCGACCGGCCGGTCACCCGTGTTGAGCACCACGATCCAGCTGCGGAGCGCCCCGCTGGCGACGAGGGGCGCGTGCAGCCGGTGGGCGGCGTGCCACGAGGGCCGGACCTGGGAGGCCGCCGCGGCCCGCTCCCAGCTCGTGACGTCGATCGACACGCCCGCGTCCAGCGGTGTGTCCGCGGAAACCCGCAGGCTGCCCGCGAAGCCGTCAGGCAGCGTCCGCAGCGCCGGCTCCTGGGCGACGTCGATTCCGATCGAGCTGCCGGGCTCGATCTGCCGAGTCCAGCGCGTCAGGGCCAGGCCCGATGGATCGCGCAGCTCGAGTCGGGCCTCGATCGGGCCTGCGGAGCGGGACGTGTCCGTGTTCTGCACATCGATGATCGAGTCGTGCAGGGCGGCAGCGGCCCCGGAAGCGCCCGAGGCCGGCAGCCGGTAGCCCTTGAAGAGCGGGACCAGCAGCTCCTGGCCCGGCCGCGCGCCCTCGTAGAGGGTCGCGGCGCCCGAGTTCCCCCAATCCGTCCGCACGAGCGGAATGGTCTCTCGGTCCGAACGGACGATGGCGCTGTAGATCCCGTTCCGCACCGTGGCCTCGGCCGGCACGTAGACGTTGGCGGCCCAGCCCGGACCGACCCCGGGCCGCTGGATCGTGATCGGCCCGCGGCCTGCCCTCGGGTACATGTCGACCAGCATGGTGGCCCGCTCGAGCAGGTCGAGGTTTTGCACCTGCAGACCGCTGTTGGCGACGCCACGCATGACCGCCAGTACGCGGGACGCGACGGGGGAGGCGTAGGCGGCGGCGAGGAGGCCCAGGAGCAGCAGGGCGCCCGGGCCATGCAGCCAGGCATGGCCGAGCTTCGATCTGGACGAACGTGTGCTTCGCTTCATGGTGCCTCCAGCTCGGGGCGACGCTCCGTCTCGGTATAGCCGGACGCGACACGGCGCTCGTGTCCATGCGTTACAACACCCGTGCACCGGTTCTTGGACAGCCGCTTCGGTCACGGCAGCAGCGAGCTTGGCCCGAGCGCTGCGGATCTCCCTGCGGCGCGAGGCAGCGCATCTCCTCAAACACTCGATCTGCGCCCGCCAGAACCGCTCGTAGGTGATGTTCGCCACCCCCACCAAGATCGCGATCTCGATCGCGTACCAGGCCTGGAAGTTCGCGACGAAAGAAGCAGAGCTTTGTTGCGGCTTGAATCATCTCTCGAGAACCGCACTACTGAACACCACCGAGTACATCCGCGAACTCGCTCCGCAATTCGGACTCACTCTGGAAATCGATACCGTGGATGGTCCCAGTGATGACGCCATCGCTTACCTCCCACCATTCCTCTAACATGCCTGCACCAACTAGTGTGCTGGACTGTTCGGACTGTGTCAGAGCTTCGCTCCTGATGAAACTCTGATATGGAAAGTCGATCACTGAACTTGCCGCCCCGAAAACAACATAACCGACATCGCCAACTTGAAACAAGTCACTTGCTAGGTCAGCCGGACTGAGGTCCAACGAATATGCTGGAGCCACCCAGCCTGGAGCTAGCAACCGACTAGGCGCATCGACGTAAGTGCCATAGTGCAGCACTTCAAGTACTTCGAAGTCGAGGACCCGATATCGGTAACGCGACTCACCCTGTCCAAGGACTTCGGACTCTGGCTCGCCGGACCAAGTATCGTATCGAGTCACACCCACACTCTTCACTTCGACCTTAGCAACGAACTCCTCCCCTCCAACAAGCATGGACAAGGAGGGGTGAAAGCCCCGGCCACTCGCGATCGCACTGGAGGTGAGCGCTTGGTCGCTCATGCGAATGTTCTCCGCTTCAGTGGGAAGCGTAGACTCTCGTCTAGCAAGATCTACGGAGTTCTGGTCGCTCCTACTACTGCAACCCAATATGCTGGATAGACAAAGTATGGCGATCACTTGTATTGGAAGAGAGGTGGACATGGGCAAGTCCCCTTTCGTCATCGCAGACTATCGATGGGATGCAGTTGCGGATGGATAACAGTTCGGATCGCGCCGACATAACGAGGACAGTCCACAATATTGCCCCGAGTCGGGTGCACTCATGATGTCACAACGTCTGTGCTCACGTAGTCGGACAGAGCGACGGCGGCCGTGAATCCCGAACGCGCGCCTCGGTCTTCAGCAGCTCGGCGCACTCCCGCCAGGTCTTCGGCGCTGGTGTGCGCTCCTTGGCCGCCACGAACAATCGGTGAATCCGGCGCCGCTCGTCGGACAGACGTTGGTCACGGGTCTAACGGTCGATCGCGCCATCACGATGCATCCGCCAGGCGGCCATCACCCGCTTGGCTCCAGGTACCAACCGAAGGCCGTACCGCTCGCTGCCGAACCGATCCGCCAGCGCCCGGAAGTCGCGCTTCCGGTGCGCTCAACAGTCGCCGCGCCGAAGCGTTGCCTACTGCCGTGCGCCCAGCCGCTCCAGCGTCGAAGCGTGCTGGCGGGAGGTCGATACCGTGCTCGGTCAGCCGGTGTATCATGGGATCAAGCTACGCGATCTCGGGTCTCGGCGCAACTGCGTCGCTGGGGACCGGCTGGACGCTTGCGCGTAGGCAGCTCGGAAGGGCGATCGGTGGGAGGGAGCCATGATCGAAAGAGCCACGTTGGGCATCGCCATCTTCGGCCTCGCACTGGTCGGCATCGCCGCCGGCTTGGCTGGCCCGTCTGCCGCCGCAAGCGCGCTGCCCGCGGCGCCGGCACAGCCGGCCGGCGCCCGCGGCGTTTGGCGCGATCATGCCTGCGCCGACTGCATCGCTTCCCTCGCGGCGACGGAGGATGTCATCTGGGTCGGCACCCTGAGCGCCGGCGTCACGCGAATCGATCGCCGGGACGGCAGCGTTCGACGCTTCACTCGGTCCGAGGGGCTGGTCGGTCGGGGCGTCGACTTGCTCGACATCGGCCCGGAGGGTGATGTCTGGATCGCGCTGGCCACCGGCCTGACCCGCGGCCTTTCAGCCCCCCTCGGCCTGGCCCACTTCGATGGCTTGGGCTGGACGCTGCACACGGTGACCGATGGCCTGCCATCGGCCCGCGTCGTCGACCTCGAGGCCGGGCCAGGTGGCAGCGTCCTCGTGGCAACCGCCGGCGGCTTCGGCTACTTCGACGGCCATGGCTGGTCGACCCTCCTCGAATCGGAGGGCGCCCCCGCGGGCGCGGCTCGCTCGGTGGCGATCGGGCCCGACGGCGCGCTCTGGGCGGGCTCGGACTCCGGCCTCGCCCGTTTCGACGGCCTTCGCTGGCACGACATCCCGCTGGATGGGCTCGATTCGAGCGAGGTCAACGACCTTGTGCTGGCGCCGGGGGGCCAGCTCTGGGCGGCCATCGGCACCGGGCTCGCTCAGTACGATCCCGGGTCCGCGCAGTGGACGGGCCATCCCGGCATCGTGACCGGCTCCCCCAGCCAGAACGACCGGATCTCCGTCGACGATCGGGCGCGCGTCTGGGTGGTGAACGACCTGGAGGTCCATCGCTTCGAAGACGGCCGCTGGCAGCGCGTTCCGGACACCGACGCCTACCTCTCCCAGCATGGGGGCCATTGGCCGGCGGGGGCCTTCGTCGGCGCCGACGGCAGCCTCCTCATGGGCTTTCACACCGAGGGGATCGCGCTGTGGGATGGTCGGGCATGGCAGCGGCTCCTGACCCGCGACGGCCCTACCAACCTGGTGGCGTTCGCCCTCGACTTCGACGCCAGGGACCAACTGTGGGCCGGCTACTTCCCGCTGCTGAACGAAGACAACATTCTCGACAGCTTCGACGGCCAGCGCTGGAGCCGGCACACGAAGGCCGAGGGCATGTTCGAAGGCCGCATTCTCGGCATCCCGCCGGGCGCGCTGGATGCCGATCGGCTGGGAAACCTGTGGGTCGGGGTCGACGGGATGGGGGTGGCCCACCACGATGGCGCGACCTGGACCCGGGTCACGACCGAGACGATGGGCGTGGCGCGCATCCACCGCGTGGCCGCGGATGAGCGGGGCGGCGCCTGGATCGGCACCGATGCCGGCGTCGTGCACCTTGGCCCCACCGGTCCGCAACGCTACACGCGAGCCGACGGCCTGGTCGGCGATACGGTCTACGGCATCGCCGTCGACACCCGTGGCCCGCGCGACACCGTCTGGTTCGATACGGATCGCGGCGTGAGCGGCTTCGACGGCCGGACTTGGACGACCTACACCCGCGCCGATGGTCTGGCCGATGACTCGGTTGTCGCGATCGCGGTCGAGGCCTCGGGCACGCTCTGGTTTGGCACCGACGGCGGTGGCTTGACGCGTTTCGACGGTCGGAGCTGGACGACCTACCGCAAGCGGGATGGCCTGGGTGGTGACGGCATCTGGGCGGTCGACGTGGATCCGGCAGGCTACGTCTGGGCGGTGGCATCCGAGATAGACCTTGGAGACGGGGGCGTCAGCCGCTTCGACGGTCGGCGCTGGGAGACCTTCCGCATGGCCGATGGCCTCATGGACGACGGAACGTTCGACATCGCCTTCGACCGCGACGGGCACGCCTGGATCGCCACGCTCGCCGGCATCAGCGAGCTCGTGCCGCCACCCGGGCCGGCCCCGCTCGGCTCCACCTGCCTCTGCCAGTCCGCCCGCGAAGGGGCGCCGGCCGCGGTAATCGACGCGGCGCTGGCCGATCCAGCCAGCGTCTCGGGCTGGGGGCTGCGGCGCAACCCCTCGGCGCCGCCCGGCCCGATGAACCCGCTGCGCGAGTGCCTGACGCTGCAGCGCGCCGACGCCGCCTACCATCCGATCTACAATGGCCTGACCTGGCGGACGGGCTGCCCCTAGGGCAGCGCCAGCTGGATGCGCGTTCCGGCCCGACCGCACCCGCCGGTCCCGGTCAGGCCGAGGCGCCGGAGTAGCGCCGCAGCCCGGCCTGCCACATCGCGCGCGCCAGGAGCCAGAGGATGGTGGCCAGCCACCCGGCCAGCACCAAGCGCGCGGCGCTCGGCGGCCCGGTGAAGGCCTGGGCCGGCAGCGTGACGGCGAAGGCCACCGGGACGATGAAGGTCAGCAGGTTGCGCAGCCAGCCGGGGTAGACCGTGACCGGCCAGCGGCCGGCCTGGTAGACGCTGGAGAACATCTCGAGCATGTCCCCGGAGCGCACGATCCAGAAGGCGCTGCAGGCCAGGATCAGCCAGACGGCATAGATCATGGACAGGCCCAGGATCAGCAGGGCGGCGAAGGCCAGCAGCCGGGTCGGCCCCAGCGCCCCGCCCATGCGGCTCAGCGCGAAGCCCAGCAGGCCGCCGCCGACCAGCAGGTCCACCCCCTGCCAGAGCCGGAACTCGCGCAAGCTGGCCAGCACCTGGGCGTCCTCGGGCTTGCAGAGCAGGTGGTCCAGGCTGCCCTGCCGCACGTCTTCCACCAGCCGCGCCATGTTGGGCTGGATCAGCATCTGCACCAGGCCGCCGACCAGCACGTGCACGCCCATCACCGCCAGCAGCGCATCGCGGCTCCAGCCGGCCAGCTGGTCGGTCTGCTGGAAGACCAGCGACAGCGCCAGCAGGCCCGTGCCCACCGCGATCAGCGACTGCCCCAGCTGGACGAAGAAGTTGACGCGGTACTGCAGCTCGTTGAGCAGGCCCAGCCGCAGGTACTCGCGCGCCACGCGCAGGCTGCCGGGGAGGCGCATCTCAGGCGGCTCCCGTCGCGGACATCGCGAGCCCCATCTCAGGCCCCCACCGCCGTGTAGCGGCGCAGGCCGCGCTGCCACAGGAGCGCCAGGGCCAGGCCGCTGACGAGGGCCCACAGGGCCTGCATGCCGAAACCCCGAAGCACCGCCTCCGGGCTCAGGCGACCCAGGGCCAGCTCGATCGGGAAGCCGTAGGCATAGTAGAACGGCAGCACCCGCCCGATGGCGGCGGCCGGCCCGGGCAGCAGCTCGAGCGGCACCAGGCGGCCGCCAAGCAGCAGCTCGACGGCGAAGAAGAGGTCGAAGATGGCGCTGACCCGCACCACCCAGAAGGTGACCAGGCCCAGCGCCCAGACCAGGATGAAGCGCATGACGAAGCCGGTCCAGATCGCCAGGCCGAAGCCTACCAGGTCGAGCGGCGCCAGCGTCACGGCCGGCCGGAAGATCAGCCAGAGCCCACCCACGATCGGCGTCAGCACCAACAGCGACACCAGCTTGAAGGACACGAAGCCGGCCAGGTCGAGATGGAAGGGGTGGACCGGCCGGAGCAGCATCGGCGACAGCCCGCCCCGCTGCACCCGCTCCTCGAAGGCCCAGGGGGTCAGGGCGATGTTCATGGTGCGCACGACGATCCAGAGGATGTAGTACGCGGCGAAGGCCGCGCCCGAGAAGCCGGCCACGGTGCCGTCGGGCCGCGACTCGGCCACGGTCCGCCAGACCACCAGGTAGACCACCGGCTCGATGGCCATGCCCAGGATCCAGATCAGCAGCCCCAGGCGGTACTGGAGCTGTTGCTGGAGCTGAAAGATCAGCTGGGCGCGGTAGATCGCGAGCAGGTGCCTCATCCGTCGGAGGCCGCCTGGGGCTCGGATTCGAAGACCCGCTGAATCACGTCCTCGATCGAGACCTCGGCGATCGAGAGATCGGCCACCGGCAGCTCGGTGAGCAGCCGGGCGGTGATGCGGGCCACGGCTTCGCGCGGCAGGCCCAGGGTGAATCGGCCGGCCTCGAGCTCCAGCGGCTCGCCGAACTCGGCCAGGCGCTCCCGGCTCACCCGTGCGCCTTCGACCAGGGTGACCCGAAGGCGCTTCTGGTCGGCGTAGCGCGACGCCAGGGCGTCCAGCCGGCCGTCGAAGAGCAGGCGGCCGTGGTCGATGACGATCACCCGCTCGCAGAGGGCTTCGACGTCGGCCATGTAGTGGCTCGTGAGCAGAACCGTCGCGCCGAAGGCCTGGTTGTAGTCGCGGATGAAGCGGCGGATGCGGCGCTGCATCGACAGGTCCAGCCCGATGGTCGGCTCGTCCAGGAAGAGCACCTGGGGCCGGTGCAGCAGCGAAGCGGCGATCTCGACCTTCATCCGCTCGCCGAGCGACAGGTTGCGCACCGGCTTGCGCACCAGGTCGCCCAGCTCGAGCAGCGCGATCAGGGCATCGCGGGTCGCCTCGAACTCGGCCGGCGGGATGGCGTAGATGGCGCGGTTGAGCGCGAAGCTGTCCAGGGCGGGCAGGTCCCAGCCGAGCTGGTTGCGGTTGCCCATGATCAGGGCCATCTGGCGCAGGTAGGCCCGGTCGCGGCGGCCCGGTCGGAAGCCCAGCACCCGCGCCTCGCCGCGCGAGGGCTGGATCAGGCCGGCCAGCATCTTGATGGTGGTGGTCTTGCCGGCGCCGTTCGGCCCCAAGAAGCCCACGATCTCGCCGGCCGCGATGGAGAAGTCGAGCCCGTCGACCGCCCGCACCTCGCGGGTCCGTCGGTGCACGAGGCCGCGCAGGGCCGCGCCCAGCCCGGCCTCGCGCTCGGGCACCCGGAAGCGCTTGCCGAGGTCGCGGACCTGGATGGCGGCCAGGGCTTCGGCGCCCACGGCCTAGGGCTCGCCGGACGGCGAGCCGGCCTCGATGCGTCGCAGCATCGCGCGCAGCGCGTCCCAGTCGCCCCGCTCCAGCGCGTCCAGGCTGCGGTCGACGTCCTCGGCCAGGCGCTGCATCAGCGGGCCGCCGTGATCGTGCAGCCCGGCGGCGGCCTCGGCGCCGAGCTCGGCGATCACCGCGCGCTCGACCGGGTCGATCTCGCCGTCGGCCAGGCCCTCGCGCAGCGCGCGGCCGAAGTCGCCCAGCTTGGCCAGCGTCGCCGGGAGGTCCCGCGGCCGCTCGCGCGGGCCGCGGCGCGCCAGGTCGCCCTGGGCCTCGAGCGTCGCCTGGGCCGCGGCGCGCCAGTCCTCGATGCGCTGGTGGCGCTCGGTGGCGCGCGCCTGGGCGGTGGCCAGGGCCGAAGCGACCCGTTCGGCCACCTCGGTGGCGCGGGCCTCGGCCAGGTCGGACCAGCCCTGCAGCGCATCCAGAGCCTCGGCGACCGAGCCCAGCTGGGCCTCCAGCTCGGCGACGGATCGGCGGCTCTCCTCGGCCAAGGCGCCGTAGCGCTCGGTGTAGGTCGCCAGCAGGCGCTCGGCCTCGGCCAGCCAGTCCTCGGCGCCGGCGATCTGGACCTCCACCCGCAGCGTCTCGGCCGGATCGACCGCGCCGTCCGCCGTGGCCGAACGGCCGGCCGCGCTGGCCGCGTCCGAGGGGGCCCGCGCGGCCGCCACCGCCGCCTCGACCGCCGCCGCCAGCTCGGCCTCGTTCAAGCCCTCGACGTCCCGCGTCGGCAGCGGCGTGGCCAGGGTCGTCACCACCAGATCGCCTTCGGGCGTCGCGCCCTCCGCCATGCGGCCCACCGGCGTCCGGCCGGCGGCCGCCGTGCCGGCGAGCTGCGTGGCGGTGCCCGCCACGGCCACGGCGACGGTGGCATCGAAGGCCGCCTCGGCGGTCTGCGTCGCCCGCAGCGCGTCTTCGACCGCGCGGTCCAGCCGCCGGCGCGCGGGCGCGTCGTCGGCGCGCTGGCCGCAGCCGATCAGCGCCGGAGCGAGCAGGAGCAGGCCGGCGATCGCGATCGGCCGAGGCCGGCGCGGGTCGCGCCTAGCCCGCCGCATCGTAGGCCCGCCGCAGCCAGTCGAGGACCTCGGGCGTGAGCGCCTCCGGCCCGTGGAGCTCGATGCGATGGCTGCACATGCCGCTCCACTTGTCGCCCTCGATGAGCAGGCCGCTGGCGGGCTGGCCCTTCAGGTTCAGGCCCAGGTCCATCCGGGACTTGGTGCTGGGCTGGATGATGCCGAACTGCCGGGCTCGGCGCAGGCTGACGTAGGCCTTCTTCGGCGCCAGCTCGACATCCTCGCCGAAGGCGCCGACCGCCGCGACGAGCTGGTCGTAGAGCGGCTTCAGCTCCGGCTTCGCGGCGTACTGGGCGCGCACCAGCTCGTCGTCGGCGACCGGCCCGCCCTCCGCCTGCTGCCGGTAGAGCAGGGCGATCGTGTTGGCGAAGCCGTGGCTGACGCCATGCTCGCCCTTGAGCAGCTGCATGATCTGGCCGTGCTTCTCGAGCTTCCGCGCGCCGATGAGCGCAAACCAGGCCTCGAGCGACTTGCCGGTCTTCGCCGGCAGGTTGTCGAGCATCGTCCGCACCTGGGGGTCGTCCGCATAGCCCATATCCGCCTCCTCGCGATCGTGTGCCGGTCGGTGTGCGCGTCCGTGTTCGTGTTGGGGTTCGTGTTCGTGTTGGGGTTCGTGTTCGTGTTGGGGTTCGTGTTCGTGCCGGCGTTCGTGTTGGCGCTCGCGTCCGGGTTCCGTTTCCCGTCGGTCTCGGCACCCGGCCGCCGCGCATGGCCCAGGGCGGCGTCAGGGACCTCCCGCCTCGCCGCCGCCGATCTCCGTGACCCGCAGCTCCGCCGCCGACAGGAGATCGCCACAGCGCTCCGCCAGCTGGATGCCCCGCTCGAAGAGCCGGATGCTCTCGTCCAGCGGCAACGAGCCCGCCTCCATGCATTCGACCGCCAGCTCGAGCAGACCCTGGGCCGACTCGTAGCCCAGGCCGGCGATGGCTTCGGCATCGAGCTGCATCAAGGCGTCCAACGTCGGCTCGCCCGGCGCGCTCGCATCGCCCGGCCCGGCGCCCGGCTCCGGCGTTCCATCGCTCATGCCTCGTCCTCCTCGTGGGTGTCGAACAAGCTCGGCTGACCGGCCACCAGGGCCTCGAAGCTGCCCTCGGCCACCCGGATGCGCAGGCCCTCGCACGCGTTCAGGTCACCGCTCCGGGTGACCGTGCGGCCGTCCGTCTTGCGCGTCACGTGCGCGTAGCCGCGCGCCAGCACCGCCTCGGGGCTCAAGGCCGCCAGGCGCTCGGCACGGGCCGCGAGCCCGGCCCGGCGCAGCCGCAGCTCGCCCTGCATGGCGCGCACCAGACGGGCCGTCCGCTGCGCCCGGCGCTCGCGGGCCTCGGCCAGCCGGCGCGCCGGCCCGGCCAGGGCCAGGCGCCGCCGCAGCGCGGCGAGCAGGTCCTCGGCGGCGCCAAGCCGAGCCGTCATCCGCCGGTCCAGCCGCATCCGCGCCCCGTCCAGCGCCAGGCGCAGCTCGTCGATGTCCGGCGTGGCCAGCTCGGCCGCCGCCGAAGGCGTCGGCGCGCGCAGGTCGGCCACGAAGTCGGCGATGCTGAAGTCGACCTCGTGGCCCACGCCCGAGATCAGGGGCACCGGGCAGGCCGCGATGGCCCGGGCCACGGCCTCGTCGTTGAAGGCCCACAGGTCCTCGAGGCTGCCGCCGCCACGGGTGACGATGACCAGGTCGACGCCGGCCCGGCCCAGCGCCTCGATGGCCGCCACGATCTGCGGCGGCGCCGCATCGCCCTGGACCTGGGTCGGCGCCAGCAGCACCTCGGCCACCGGCCAGCGCCGCGCCAGCACGTTGAGCACATCGCGCAGCGCCGCCGCCTGACGGCTGGTGACGATGCCGATGCGCATCGGATAGGCCGGCAGGGCCCGCTTGCGCGCCGCGTCGAACAGCCCCTCGGCCTCCAGCTTGCGCTTCAGCGCTTCGAAGCGCGCGTGCAGATCGCCCTGGCCGGCCGGCTCCACCTGGTCGACCAGCAGCTGGTACTGCCCGCGCTCGGCGTAGACCGAGACCCGCCCGTGCATCCGGAAGCGCCCGCCGTCCTCGGGCAGGTGCTGCTGCCGTTGGGCCTGGAACTTCCACATCACGCAGCCGATGGTCGCCTTCTCGTCCTTGAGCGAGAAGTACCAGTGGCCGCTGGCATAGGGCCGGCAGTTGGACACCTCGCCCTCGACCCAGACGTCCTCCAGCAGCGGGTCGCCCTCGAGCAGGTCCTTGATGTGGGCGCTCAGCTCGGCGATCGACAGCGGGTTCACGCGAGCGCCTCCGGGTTGGCGCGATCCGCGTCCGGCGCCGCGTCCGGCGCCGCGTCCGGCATCTCGTCCCGGTCGCCGGTCTCGGCGGGCGCTTCCGGCCCATCCCGGTCGTCGTCGCCGATCTCGCCGCTGCCGTAGAGCGCCAGCACCCGGTCGCGCGCCGCCGCCACCAGCTCGCGCTCGAGGGCGTCCTCGGCCGCGTTCAGGAAGCCCTCGGCCACCCGGGCGATCTCGCCGCGGGTGCTCACCGGCCCGGCGCCGGCATAGGGCATGTCGCCCGGCTCGGGCACCTCGATGGTCAGCAGGTGTCGGTCCAGGTCGAAGTAGAAGTTCAGCTCGCTGCCCAGCTGCCAGAGCTCGCGCAGGCGCAGCGCCTGATAGGCCGCCCGCTGCAGCGGGCCCTGCAGGCGCAGCTGCAGGATCTGGTCGGGCGCCGAGAAGGCCTGGATGCGTTCGGCCAGCCACTCGGTCGGCGCCTCGGCCGGCAGGTCCAGCGCGCTGATCGTCTCGCGCCGCATCGGCTGCGGGTCGGTGTGGATGTGCTTGGACCGCGCGCTCGGGCGCGGCCGGCCCGGGCGCAGCTCGATCTCGGCGAAGCCGCATTTCAGGTCCAGCTCGCCGAAGCTCAGCCGCTCGGTCGGCCCCGGGAAGAGCAGCTTCACCCCGCCGATCTCCATCTCGCGCGCCGTGTGGATGTGGCCCACCAGGAGCTGGTCGACCACGCCCTCGAGCGCCGCGATCGAGGCCTGGCGGATGGTCGCCTCCTCGGCCAGCGGGCTCAGCGTGCCCTCGACGGCGTAGTGGGTCACCAGGATGGCGTAGTCCACGCCGGCCGGGCGGGCGATCGGCTCGACCAGGCGCTCGAAGGGGTCGGCGTCGCGCGGCAGGCGCGGATCGGGCGGCAGGCCGCCGATGGCCAGGCGCAGGCCGCCCAGCTCGCCGGTCCACCAGGCGACCCGGGTGGGGTCGACGAAGACCTCGGCCAGGCGCACCTTCTCGAAGAGCCGCTGCGGCGTCGAGCCGGCCAGCCGGGTCTTGGGGATGTCGTGGTTGCCGCCGATCAGGAAGGTGCGCAGGCCGGCGTCGCCCAGGCGCTGGAACTGCTCGGCCGCCCAGGTCAGCTCGGTGGCGCGCGGGTTGGGCCCGTCGAAGAGGTCGCCGCCGTGGATGTAGACGTCGGCCTGGCTCGACAGGGCGTAGTCGACGCTCTCGCGCCAGGCTTCGCGCAGCTGCTGGCGACGCCGCGCCAGCTGGTCGGGCGTCATGCGGGCATAGTGCTTGTTCAGATGGCTGTCGGAGGCGAAGACGATGCGCGGCATGGGGCTCAGATCTCCTCGCGCCAGGGCTGTCGGCCGCGGGCCGCGCGCTCGGCCTCGGCGCGGCCGGCGAAGCGCTCGACGCCCAGCTCGGCCCGGGCCTGCGTCAAGGCCTCGACCAGGTCGATGTCGCTGCCGCCCTCGTCGCTCTCGCGGCGGCGCACGCGGACCATCACCGGCACCCGCACCGTCGGCCCCAGCACCACCGCCTCGCCCACGTTCAGGCCCGGCAGGTCGGCCAACAGGCTCTCGGAGATGCTCTCGGATGCGCGCCGGACCGCGTTCTGATCCTCGGGGTTGGTCAGGCGCATGATGATCTGGCTGCCGCACTGCGAGAGCGTGTCCTGGTGCACCCGGTAGGGCCGCTGGGTGACCAGCACCAGGAAGATGCCGAACTTGCGGCCCTCGCTGGCCACCCGCTTGAGCCACCAGCCGGCCCGGCCCTCGTCCTTGCCGGCCGGCACGAAGTTGTGCGCTTCCTCCAGCACCAGGAAGACCGGCCGCGCCAGGCCGTCGCGGGTGGCCGTCTTCCAGACCTCGCTGACGATCTTGGTCACCAGGAAGTCGGCGATCTTGCGGTCGACGCCCGAGAGGTCGACCGCCGAGAGGCGCATCGGCCGCAGCAGGGCCGCCAGCGGCACGTCCTCGAAGCCCCAGATGCCCAGGGCGGACAGGAAGTCGATGTACTTGATGGCCTTGGCCGCGCCGGCGATGGCGTCGTCGCCGGGCGGCCGCGCCGCGCGGCGGCCGCCGTTCGCGCCAGCGCCCGCCTGGCGCGCCTGCTGCCGAGCATCGGCCCGCTGGCGCGCCCGCTCGGCCGGATCGCCGAACCAGTCGTCCGGATCGTCCGACTCGGGCAGCTCGGCCTCCCGATCCAGCTCCGCCTCGCCCCCCAGGAAGCGCTCGACGTCGAAGCCGGCCTCGGCCCGGCCCTCGGGCGGCAGGCCGGACAGGCCGGCGATCTGCTCCAGCTCGGCCCGCAGGTCCTCCGGGCTGTAGTCGCTGCCGGCCAGGCGCTCGACCGCCGTGCGCACGGCGTAGCGGATGTTGGTCGCCTTCTCGGTGATGCCGGCCAGGTCGCAGAGCTCGTCGACGTCCAGGCCGCTGAAGCGCACGCTGAGGTGCTCGACCCGGCCGATCTCGGCATCCGCGATGCGGTTCTTCTGCTCGTTGGGCACCCGGTAGACCTGCACCCGCTCGGCGAAGGGCGTCGGCTGCTTCTCGGGCGTGCGGCCCATCAGCACGTAGTCGCTGTTGGGGTCGAAGACCAGCACCGTGCCGCCCAGCTGCAGCAGCTGCTCGAGCAGCACGCCGACGGTGTAGCTCTTGCCGGCGCCGGTCTGGGCGATCACCGCCATGTGCCGGCGCAGGCCGTTGGGGTCCATCAGCACCTCGACGCCCGGCCGGTTGATCAGGGAGCCGATGTGCAGGCCGCTGCTGACGCCCTTGCCGAAGAAGGCGCGCAGCATGGCGTCCGGCGCGCGCTCGACGACGGCGCCCGGCATGGCCGCGCCGCGCGGCAGGCGCACCGAGCGCGTCTCCGGGTCCAGGTAGCCCAACACCTTGGCCTCGCCCAGCACCACCGGCGGGGAGGCTCCCAGCCGGCGCAGGATGGCCTCGACCTCGGCGAAGCTCATCGACGGCGACAGCAGCCGGCTGTTGACGCTCAGGCTGGACACCTGGGCCAGGATGTCGATCGCGCGCGGCGCGCCCTCGGCGCCGGCCTCCTGCACCCCGCGCAGGCAGACGTACTCCAGGCGCGGCGGGGCCATGTCGGGCGTGGTGACGAAGGCGAAGGCGTCGGTGCGCACCTCGCCGACGACGTAGCCGACGGCGGCCTCGGGGCCGGGGCGGGCTTCATGGGGCATGGTCGGCTCCCTCGGGGCGGGCGGCGCGGCTCACAGGAAGCGCCGGCTGGAGCGGTCCGGCCGCAGCGGCAGCGCGAGCATCTGGCCGATGAGCGGCAGGTAGACCTCGGCGGCGACCTGGCGCCTCAGGCGCACCTCGCGATCGACGCTGTAGAGCAGGGCATTGTAGACCTCCGGGCCGCCGTAGTCCTGGCGCAGGTGCTCGACGGTTCGGCTCAGGGCGTCCGCGCCGCCGGGCAGCGGCCGGCCGCGCATGGGATCGGCCAGGGTGGTCTCGTCGCCGGCCTGCCAGCCCGGCAGGTCGACCCGCAGGACCTCGTCCCAGGGCGAGAGGCGGATGAAGCAGCTGGCGATGGCCGGCGCCCGGCGCAGGTCCTCGCGCTCGAGCAGGGCCGCCGAGCCGCCGGTGAAGCCCCAGCGGCCCAAGAGCACCGGCGCGCTGAGGCCGGTCCGGCCCTCGGTCCAGCGCTGCAGCATGCCCGAGTCGGAGACGTCGGCCGGGATCTGGGCGCCGCTCGGCGCGGGCCCGGCCTCGAGCCAGATCTTGGCGTGGGTGGCCTCGCGGCTGGTCTTGGCGATGGCCACCAGGTCGATGCGGCGCTCGCGGGCCACCTGCATCAGGCGCAGGTAGCGCTCGAGCACCAGCTCCGGCAGGTCGCGCAGCGCGTCCTCGTCCTCGGCCGAAGGAAAGAGCTGGGGCAGCAGGCCGTAGAGCGCGCCGTCGAGGTAGAGCAGGCTGCCCTCGGGCAGCCGGTGCGCGGCTACCTCGGCCGCCAGGCTCAGCTCGCGGTAGCGCTGCACCAGGTCGGCGAAGCGGGCGGCGGTCGGTCGGGGCGTGGTCGGCGGCAGCACTTGCACGTCGACCTGGCTGTCCTCGAAGGCGTCCTGGCCGATGCACAGGGCCTGGGCGATGATCAGGTAGCTGCCGTTGTCGAGGTCGATCTGGCTCAGGCTGCCGTCGACGGCATAGGCCGGCCGCATCGCCGCGCCCGAGCGCGCCGGGAGCGCCTGCCAGTGCCGGCTCACGAAGGCGCCCAGGTCGAGCGCCGATGGCCGACCTTCGGGGCGCAGGCCCTCGAGCAACGCGGACCGGTTCTCGTCCACCACCCGGCTCAGCTTGTCGAGGAAGTCGGCCATGCAGCCCCCGGGCTCGAACGGAACACCTGTTCGAGATGATAGGGCCGGCCGGGGCCGGCGTCAATCCGGCGCGGCGCCCGCCGACTACATGATCTTGCGGCGGGCCCGGAAGAAGTAGAGCACCAGCAGCACCGCCACCAGCTCGACCGACGCGAACTGCAGCCGCAGCCGCACGCTGCCGGCGAGGGAGGCCAGCATCTCGGGGCCGAAGAAGCTCAGGTTGTCGCGCCAGCCCTGCGATTCGAGGATGTAGCCGGCGCGCAGCGCGCCCAGGAGCACGAAGGCGGCGGTCCAGCCCAGGTCGGTCGTCTGCTTGAAGGCACGGTAGCTGGAGTAGGCGACCAGCGCGGAGAGGAACCAGATGACCGCCGTCAGGCCGTGGATCCACATCAGGGTCGTCAGCTGCTGGGCGATCGCGTCCATGGGGCTCTCCTCCGCGGTTGGGGCCGGCTGGCCTGGCCGGCGAGTATATCGGAGCCCTCCGGGGGTGTCAACGGGGTCCCAGGCCGGTCGGGCGCGACCATTGAGCCCGCCGGCGCCGGGGCGTAGAATGCCGGGGCAGCACGCCTTCGACCGCCGGTAGACGCCCGGCTCCGCCGCCCCCGCGGCGAGGCCGGCAGGGAGACTGAGCCATGACGCGCTATGCCGAGGTCCATGCCGGCTGGCAGGCCGACCCGCAGGCCTTCTGGGCCGAGGCGGCCGAGGCCATCGACTGGGAGCGGCGCTGGGACCGGGTCTTGGACGACGACGCGGCGCCGATGACGCGCTGGTTCTCCGGCGCCCGGGTCAACACCTGCCACAACGCGCTCGACCGCCACGTGGCGGCCGGGCATGGCGACCGGCTGGCGCTGATCTACGACAGCCCGGTCACCGGCCGCAAGCGCGCCTACCGCTACGCCGAGCTGCGCGACGCGGTGGCGCACCTGGCCGGCGCGCTGCGGGCGCTGGGCGTCGAGCGCGGCGACCGGGTGATCGTCAACATGCCGATGGTGCCCGAGACGGTCATGGCCATGCTGGCCTGCGCCCGCATCGGGGCGGTGCACTCGGTGGTCTTCGGCGGCTTCGCCGCCAACGAGCTGGCCACGCGCATCGACGACGCCCGACCCAAGGTGGTGCTGGCGGCCAGCTGCGGCATCGAGCCCAACCGGGTGGTGCCCTACAAGCCGATGCTGGACGAGGCCATCGCGCTGGCCAGCCACAAGCCGACGGCCTGCCTGATCCTGCAGCGCCCGGAAGGACCGGCCGAGCGGGTGGCGGGCCGCGACCTGGATTGGGCCGAGACGGTGGCCGCGGCCGAGCCGGCGGACTGCGTCGCCGTCGAGGCGGGCGACCCGCTCTACATCCTCTACACCTCCGGCACCACCGGCCAGCCCAAGGGCGTGGTGCGGGACAACGGCGGGCACCTGGTGGCCCTGGCCTGGAGCATGCGCCACATCTACGCCATGCGCCCGGGCGAGGTCTTCTGGGCCGCCTCCGACGTGGGCTGGGTGGTCGGCCACTCCTACATCGTCTACGCGCCGCTGATCGCCGGCTGCACCAGCCTGCTCTACGAGGGCAAGCCGGTCGGCACGCCCGACGCCGGCGCCTTCTGGCGCGTCATCGCCGAGCACGGCGTCGCGACCCTGTTCACCGCGCCGACGGCCTTCCGCGCCATCAAGCGCGAGGACCCCGAGGGCCGACTGATCGGCGACTACGACCTCTCGAGCCTGCGGGCGCTGTTCCTGGCCGGCGAGCGCTGCGATCCGGCCACCCTGGCCTGGGCCACCGAGCAGCTGGGCGTGCCGGTGATCGACCATTGGTGGCAGACCGAGACCGGCTGGCCCATCGCCGCCAACCCGCTGGGCATCGAGCCGCTGCCGATCAAGCCCGGCTCGGCCGGCGTGGCCATGCCCGGCTGGGACCTGCGGGTGTTGGACGCCGCGGGCGCCGAGCTGCCGCCGGGACAGATCGGCGACGTGGTGCTGCGCCTGCCGCTGCCGCCGGGGGCCCTGACGACGCTCTGGGGCAACGACGCCGGCTATCGCGCCAAGTACCTGAGCGAGCACCCGGGCTACTACGCCACGGCCGACGCCGGCAAGCTCGACGCCGAGGGCTACGTGCACATCATGGCCCGCACCGACGACATCATCAACGTGGCCGGCCACCGCCTCTCGACCGGCCAGATGGAGGAGGTCCTGATCGCGCACCCCGACGTGGCCGAGTGCGCCGTCTTCGGCGTGGCCGACGCCATGAAGGGCGAGCTGCCGCTGGGCCTGCTGGTGCTCAACGCCGGCTGCACGCGCGATCCGGAGGCGGTCGTGCGCGAGGTGGTGCAGCGGGTGCGCGAGCGCATCGGCCCGGTGGCCGTCTTCAAGCGGGCGACGGTGGTCGAGCGCCTGCCCAAGACCCGTTCGGGCAAGATCCTGCGCGGCACCCTGCGCAAGATCGCCGACGCCGAGCCCTACACGGTGCCGGCCACCATCGACGACCCGCTGATCCTGGACGAGGTGGCGGCGGCCCTGCGGCCCCTGGGCTACGCCGAGCCGCGCGTGGCGAGCCCGGCATCCGGCTGAGGGCGTCGCCCGCGTTGGACGCTCGGCCGGCCCGGTCCTACACTCAGCCGCGTCGCGGGTAGGCCCTGCCCGGCGCACCGCGGCCGCCGATTTCGACACCGCCAAGGGGACGACCATGCGCGACGAGCGCCTTGCCGAGCTGCGCGAGATCCTGATCGAGGCCGGCCTCGACGCCGTGGCCCTGGTGCCCGGACCCAACCTGCACTACTTCACCGGCGTCGCCTTTCACCTCTCCGAGCGACCGGTGCTGCTGATCCTGCCGGCGGCCGGCAGCCCGCTGCTGGTGCTGCCCGAGCTGGAGGCGATGAAGGCCGAGCAGCTGCCCTTCCCGGCGCGGGCCTTCGCCTACGACGACGTCAAGGGGCCCGAGGCGGCCGTGGCCGCGGCCCTGGCGGCGCTGAACACCATCGTCGAGCAGGAGGTGAGCGTCGACCGCGATCCGGAGGACGAGGACGGCCGGGTCTGGCTGGGCGTCGAGGGCCGGCGCATGCGCTTCCTCGAGCTGGAGCTGATGGCCCGCGGCAAGCAGCCGCCGCGCATCTTCGACGCCGACGAAGCCTTCGCCGACCTGCGCATGCTCAAGGACGCCGCGGAGCTGGCCGCCATGCGCGAGGCGGTGCGCATCGCCGAGGCGGCCATCGGGCCGGCCCTGGCCACGCTGGTGCCGGGCCAGACCAGCGAGCGGCAGCTGGCGGCCGAGCTGGTCATGCAGCTGCTGCGCGCCGGCTCGGACATGCCCTTCCCCTTCCAGCCGCACGTGGCCGCCGGCCCCGGCGGCGCCAGCCCGCACCACGCGCCGGGCGACCGCGCCATCCAGCCGGGCGACCTGGTGATCGTCGACTGGGGCGCCAGCCACGGGCAGTACTTCTCGGACATCACCCGCACCTACGTCGTGGCGGGGGCCGAGCCGCACCCCGACCTGATGGCGGCCTACGCCGCCGTCCTGGCGGCCAACGCCGCCGGCCGGGCGGCGGTGCGGCCGGGGGTCACCGGCGAGGCGGTCGACGCCGCGGCGCGCGCGGCGATCGAGGCCGAGGAGCTGGGCGCCTACTTCATCCATCGCACCGGCCACGGCCTGGGCCTCGAGGTCCACGAGGAGCCGGACATGAAGGCCGGCAGCGACGTCTACCTCGAACCGGGCATGACCTTCACCATCGAGCCCGGCGTCTACCTGCCCGGCCTGGGCGGCGTGCGCATCGAGGACGACGTCGTGGTCACCGAGCGGGGCTGCGAGAGCCTGACCACGCTGCCCCGGGAGCTGACGGTCATCGGCGGCTGAGGCCGGGGCGCCGGCGGACGGCGCCGCGCCGGGCGAAGCAGAGGCCGGACCAGGTCGCGTCGATGGCGCAGACCTTGTAGTCGACCAGGCCGTGGGCCAGGCCATGGGCGCGGACCTCGGCGTCGCCCAGGTCCTGCTGCAGGCCGGAGGCCTTCTTGGGCCAGGCCAGCCAGAGCCGGCCGCCCTCGCGCATGGCCTCGGCGGCGGCCGGAAAGCGCTGCGTCAGCGCCTGGCGCGAGACGCAGAACAGCAGGATCACGTCCGCGCCGCCCGTCGGCGCTCCGCGCTGGACCGAGGCCCCCTCCGGCAGCGCCCCCAGCGTCCGCTCGAAGTCCGCCGGCGCGTCCAGCAGGCGGACCCCGTCGCCCGGCTTGATGCCCAGCTTCTTGGGCAGGGGGGTGCCCGAGTAGCCGGCCATCGTGCCCGGCACGGCGGGCGCCGCGGGCGGATGGGCGAGGGCCTCGGCCAGATCCGCCTCGATGGCGTCCCAGTCGGTGTAGGTCGCGTCCGGCAGCAGCGCCCGCGTCCGCGCGACCGCCTCGGCTTTCCCGCCGACGAAGACGAGCACCGCGGCGCGCGTGTCCTTCTGCCGGCGCAGCCAGCCGCCCAGCTCGCGGCCATGCGAGGGCAGCCGCCCCAGGTCGATCACGAAGGCCGCCGGCGGATCCTCGCGCAGCCGGGCATGGCCGTCCGGCTGGCCGTGCAGCGCCACCGCGTAGCCGAGGCCGCGCAGGCGCTCGGCCAGCGGCTCGGCCTCGGCCGCCTTCCAGTGGACGAGGGTCACCCGCTGCCGGGTGCCGCGCTCAGGGTCGCCCAAGGATCACCCCACCCGGACAGGGCAGGTCGCCCGCCAGCCCGGCGTAGATCGCCGCCAGGTCGTCGGCGCTGGGCGCCTCCAGGTAGAGCTCGCCGCGGGTCGCCACCCGGCGCAGAAGCTCCGGGTCGACGTCCTCGCCCAGGCCCACCGCGTAGATCGTGATGCCCGCCCTTCGGGCTCGGTCGGCGGCCGCGAGCACCGCGGCCTCGGTGCCGCCGTCGGGACGGCCGTCGGTCAAGAGCACGATCACCGCGTTGTCGGCCTCGCGCCCGAGGCCGCCCGCTTCCACCAGCTGATCGACCGCCCGGTCCAGCGCCAGATCGATGCGCGTGCCCGAGTCGGTCGCGATGCTGGCGATGGCCGCCTGCAGGGCAGCCAGGTCGTCGATCAGCGGGCTGACCAGACGGGCCTCGTGGTTGAAGGCGATCACCGACGCGCGATCGCTGTCCGGATCGAGCAGGCCGACGAAGCGGCTGGCCGCCTGCCGCGCCGCCTCGATCTTGGACCGGTCCCCGCTGATCTGATCCATCGAGCTCGAGGCGTCCACCACCAGCACCACGTCCGTGCTGCGCTCGGCCACCTTGCAGACCCGCCGCGCCACCAGGGGCAGGTAGGCCCGGACGGTCTGGGGGGTCGCGCTGGGCGGGGGCGTGACGCTGGCCGGAGGCTCGGTCGGCGTCGCGCTTGGCGGCGGGCTTGGCGAGACCTCGGGCGTCGGCGTGACCGTCGGCGTCTCGGTCGGCTCGGGGCTCGGCGTGGCGGTCGGCGTCGACGTCTCGACGATGCAGGGCCCGACCTCGAGATCGCGGAGCGGGACCGGAACCGGGTCGGCACTGCGGCCCAGGCTGTCGACGAAGCTGACCTGGCTGCCCGCGACGCGCAGGGGCAGCCGGCCCTCCCGGCCCGGCCGGATCGTGTAGCTGGCGGTGACCACCTGGGCCCGGCTCAGGCCGGCGAAGCCGAAGCTGATGCGCGGCAGGGCCAGGACCGGGGCCGGCCGGCCCGAGCCGGCCTGGTACTGGATGTCCGGGCCCAGCCACTCCAACAGGCTCAGCGTGTCGAGCCCGAGCGCGCCGCCCTGGGCGACCAGGCCGGCCACCGCCGGCGGGACCCGGCTGGCCTGCCGGCCCTCGAAGTAGAAGTCGCGGTTGCTGACGATCTGCCGGTAGGAGCTGTTGCAGGTCTCGCGATCCGACTCGGTGTAGCAGACCGCCATCACGTGCATGCCCTTGCCCTTGGCGCGGGCGCCGGCGGCGCGGGCCGCCTGCTCGCAGCCGGCCACGGTCGCGTCGCAGCCGTCGCCGTAGAGCAGGATGATCTCGATCGGCGAGATCCCTGGCCGGCGGGCGTTCTCCAGCATCTGGCTGGCCGCGTCGATGGCCTCGCCCGGGTCCTCGCCCAGGTCGCTGGCCAGGAAGCGCACGCCGTTGGCGGCGCCCAGCACGCGGCCCTTGTCGTGGGTCAGCTCGGTCTCGACCGTCACGCGGAAGCCGTGCGAGATCACCGCGCCCTTGGTCTCGGGATCGAGGTCGAAGTCGATCTCGTCGAGCACCTTGCGGACGTTCTGCTGGATCTGCTTGAGGATGTCGCTGACCGAGGGGTCGGCGATCGACTTGGAGCGGTCGATGGCGACGACCAGGCGCACCGGCAAGTGCGTCGGGCAGCTCAAGGCCAGGGTCACCGTCACGTCCGCGCTGTCGCAGATGCGCGGCTGCTCGGGCTGGAGCGTCTCGCGCAGCGCCAGGCTGCAGGCGCTGGCGCTGCCGCCGGTGGCGCCCTGCAGCGGGGCCAGCGGGGCCGCCGGGGATCCTCCGTCGGCGGCGCCCTTGGGCGCGGCGGCGGGCGCGTCCGGCCGCGCGGCGACCAGGCCGGTGCCGAGCAGGCCGATCGTCAGGCAGGCGAGCAGGCTCGCGGACAGGGCGGGCAGGGGGTGCTTCACGGGCGGGGTCCTTTTCCTGGGCTGCGGGAGGCGCGGCGGGACCGGGCTGGAGCGGGCTCGACCCTGCCGGCAGGGCATCCGACGGGGCCCATTGTATCCCAAGCCGCGCCGCTTGGGACAGGCTTTGCCCGGGATTTTGGGCAACGCGGCGGTGGCGCGCGGCGGGCCCGCCGCCCCATGCAACCCCGGTCGACGACCGGACGTAGATCGGGGCATTGGCCGGAGCCGCGAGGATGGCGGCTCGTAGCCGCCGAGGGGCCGCAAGCGGCCCCGCCCTGGATGGAGGTTTGGACCATGGTGCTGCCCTTCCTGTTCACCGTCGATCAGCAGACCGCGCGCGTGGTGCAGCGCTTCGGCAAGTTCGCGCGGGTGGCCGGTCCGGGGCTGCACTACTTCAGCCCCTTCTTCGAGACCGTCTCCGAGCCGATCAACCTGCGCGTCCAGCAGCTGGACGTGCCGGTCGAGACGAAGACCGAGGACGACGTCTTCGTGCGGGTGGTCGTCTCGGTGCAGTACAACGTGCTGCCCGATCGCGTCTTCGAGGCCTTCTACAAGCTCGACGACCCGGAGCGCCAGATCACCTCCTACGTCTTCGACGTGGTCCGCGCCCGGGTGCCGACCATCAAGCTCGACGACGTCTTCGAGAAGAAGGACGACATCGCCGAGGCCATCAAGACCGAGCTGCGCGAGGTGATGGACGACTTCGGCTACGGCATCCTCAAGGCCCTGGTGACCGACATCGACCCCGACCCCAAGGTCAAGCAGGCGATGAACGAGATCAACGCCGCCCAGCGCATGCGCATCGCGGCCACCGAGAAGGGCGAGGCCGAGCGCATCCTCAAGGTCAAGGCGGCCCAGGCCGAGGCCGAGAGCAAGGCCCTGTCGGGCAAGGGCATCGCCGACCAGCGCCGGGCGATCATCGACGGCCTGCGCGAGAGCGTCGACGAGTTCGCCCGCTCGGTGCCGGGCGCCTCGCCGCAGGACGTGATGAACATCGTGCTGCTGACCCAGTACTTCGACACGCTCAAGGAGATCGGGGCCACCTCGACCACCAACACGCTGCTCATCCCGCATTCGCCCAGCGCGGTGACCGACCTGGCGGAGCAGATCCGCAGCTCGATGCTGACCAGCGACCAGCTCGATCGCGCCATCCAAGGCACGAGCTAGCGCCGCGGGCCCGGCTTGCGGCGGGACCGACCGGTGATACACTCACGCGGCCGTGACGCGAGGTCGTCACGGCCGCGCGAGCGTTCGACCAAGGAGGGGCCGCGGATGAGGCTGCAGGGGAGCCGCTCGTACCGAGACGCGGCGCGGTGATCGACGCCGACGGAGGCGCCAGCGCCCTGCTGCGCGGCCTCGGGCTCTGCAAGGGCCTGGACGAGGCCGGTCTGGCGGCGATGGCGGCCGCCGCGCAGCCGCGCCGGCTGGCGGCCGGCGACTTCCTGCTGTACCAGGATCAGCCGGCCGAGCGCTTCTACGTGGTGACCCGCGGCCGGCTGCGTCTGAGCCAGGTGACGGCCGAGGGCCACCAGGTGATCATGGGCTTCGTCGGGCCGGGCGGCGCGGTCGGGATCATCGCCGTCCTGGGCGGCATCGACTTCCCGGTCTCGGCCGAGGCGGTCGAGGAGGCCGAGCTGCTGGGCTGGGAGGGCGCGGCCGTGGCCCAGCTGATGCTGCAGCATCCGCGGCTGGCGGTGAACGGCATGGCGGTGGTGGCCGGCCGCTTCCGCCACGTGATGGACCAGCTGCGCGAGCTGTCCACCGAGCGGGTCGAGCGCCGCATCGCGCGGGCGCTCCTGCGCCTGGCGAACCAGGCCGGCCGGCGCACCGAGCAGGGCATCCTGATCGACATGCCGCTCTCGCGCCAGGACCTGGCCGAGATGACCGGCACGACGCTCTTCACGGTGAGCCGCACGATGAAGGCCTGGGAGGGTCGCGGCATCGTCCGCTCGGGGCGCATGGAGGTCTGCATCTGTCAGCCGCACGCGCTGGCGGTGATCGCCGAGGATCTGGCCACGAGCGAGCCGACGACGTCGACGCCCGACGCGCACGACCCCGACGTTCCGCGTGGTTGAGCGCCGCCTGGACATGCTGCTGCGCTTCGCGCGGAGCCTGCGTGACCCCTGGGTCCTCGGCCAGCTGGCGTTGTTTGCGCTGGTCGGCGGCGGCGTCCAGCTTGCGGGCGATCGCCTGGCTGGCCCGCCGGCCCCGGGCAGCCGCCCGGCGGCGCTGACGCTGATGATCCTGGCCACCCTGCTGATCCTGGCTGCCAGCCAGGGGCTGGGCCGCAGCTTGACGCCGACGGTGGTGCCGGTCGTGGACGGCCAGCTGGTCACCCACGGGCTCTACGCCTGGCTGCGACACCCGATCTACCTGGCGGTGATCCTGATGTTGACGGGCATGGCCCTGCTCAGCGGCCGCTGGTGGGCTGGCCTGCTGGTGGCGCCGTTGGCCTACGCCTACTTCGACCGCAAGGCGGCGGTCGAGGAGCGGCTGCTCGAGGCCCGCTATCCGGAGTACGCGGCCTATCGGGCGCGCGTGGGCAAGCTGCTGCCGCGGCTCAGCCCCGCATCTCCAGAAGCTGGCCGTAGTTGCCATCCGGGTCGACGAAGGTCGAGATGAGGCCGAAGCCGGGCTCTTCGTGCAGCGGAACGACGAAGTCGACGCCGGCCGCCTCGAGGCGCGCCTGCTCCGACACGACGTCTTCCACCAGGAAGTTGAAGAGCACCCGCTGGGGCTCCTTCGTCGCTCCGACGACTTCGCTGTGGCCTTCGATGATCAGGGCGATGAAGCTGCCCGAGCCGGCCCGGAAGGCGCCGGGGGCGACGTCGTCGGCCGCAGAGAGACCGATCGTGTCCCGGTAGAACGCGATGAGGCGCTCCGGATCCTCGCTGTTGAGGCTGACGACGAACTGATTGACCTGCATGACGGAGTCGCTCCTTGTGCCGAGCCGCTCGAGATCGAGCGCTCGGACCGATGGTTCTCGGGCAGGTGTTCTGCCTATCCCGGGTGAGCAGCACTTCACCCTTCCACTGTTCCCTCGTGACGCGTACCAATCTCTATCCGTGCTTTCAGCTCGCTACGCATTTCCTCCAAGGTGTGTATCGCCTCGAATCTATCCGCGTCGACCGCAAGCATAACCCCACTCTCCATAACCGCAAACGGCACCCCCTCATGTGGCCCGTCAGGCAGATAACCTCCCTGGTACTTGGAGTCGACCATCGTCGATCCTGCCTTGAACATATATACCACCTCGTCTGGTCTTCCCTCACGCTGAGATAGACTCACAACGAAAGCCCAATCCACAACACCTACCCGCTCTCCGTTAACTATAGCCTCTCGCCTAAACCCCCACGACCGATGCTTCCTTGTCACTTTTGTGTAGCCAGTAATCAACAACCTCTACCGCTGATGCTGGCACATAACCAAGATCAGAGCCTTCACCCACATTCATCACTGTCGTTATCTCGCCCCGCATGACCGCGCCTTCGTCAACTCGAAGCTCAGTCCCAATACCTTCAACAACATCGATCTCGCTTTCCAGGCCCTCGCAACGCCACTCGCCCGCAATCGTGCCGTCGGCGCCATGCCGTTCCGCAATAACCTTGGCTCCAGTTGCGGCATCGACCCACACCAGAGCATATTCAGCTCCACCTTGTAATGGAACAGTCACCTTCGCCATTTCGCGACCATTCATAACAACACCCTCTAATGACTCCACCACCCCTCTATTCAACGCGCTGATGAGTTCATCCTTGTCAAACGTGGTGGGAGGATGAAAGCCAACCAACCGAGTGGCAACATCTTTTCCAAGCACGATACCTTTGGGAATAGGCGCTTCAAACTCCACAATGGCAGCCACACCACCACTTGGGTACCAATCAATCATTCGCCTTGAGGTGCGAGAAAACACCTGGTTCACTTCTCGTTCCCCGCCCGCTAGAATGTGTGTGGCTATTGCCGAAACACCGCCCTGGCCGTCAGAGCTGATCTCGAACTCGACACGGGATATTCTCCCCGTCGGTGGAAGACGTCGGCCGATGCACTGAACACGAAAGGGATCACTGTTGAAACTCATGTCTCCTACAGCAACAACGCCTTGCGCACCCCGCTCCGCTTCTTTGTCGTCTTGGCGCTGTCCTTCCTCATCTACTCCAGCATTCCTGGTCGACGTCTCGTCTTCCTGTGCTAGTTGACATCCGCCGATCATTGCGCCAATACTGAGTAACGCTACGACCAGCATTGGGATCCCAACACTTCCATCGTTCTTGGGTTTCATACTATTCTCCTAACACATGTGCTCAGCCGGTCCCCAGCGACACACTTGCGTCGAGATACAATATCGCGAAGCGTAGCGCCATGATACACCCGCTAACTGTGCACGGCATCGCCCCCAACAGCGGGCTTCGGAACTGGAGACCTGCTTCGGGACGGATCCGAGGCCGATCGCCGCTTCATCGCGTGCATCCTGAGGGTCGTCACGCCCTGCCGATGTCGCGGCGGGGTACCTTCGAGTTCCTCGTTCGCGCTCGGGAGGCACGCGTTCGTGGATCCAATGTCAACACCTACGAAGATTGTCCCACTTTCACCGATCTAGAATGTCCCCTGAACGCCGACATGGATGTCCTCTGAACGACGGCGTCAGGTGGTCATCGGCACCTCCTCGGCGATGGGCGACTCGGCAGCGGCGGGAGCGGCAGACTGGGCCCGGCCGAGCAGGCCGGCCTTGCGCTTCTCCTTGAGCCGGTAGCTCTCGCCCTTGATGTTCAGCGTGGTGGCGTGGTGGAGCAGCCGGTCGAGGATGGCGGTAGCCAGGACGTGGTCGTTGAACACCTCGCCCCAGTCGACGAAGCTCTTGTTGCTGGTGACGATGGTGCTGGCGCGCTCGTAGCGACGGACCACGAGACGGAAGAAGAGGCTGGCCTCCTCTCGGTTGAGCGGCAGATAGCCGATCTCGTCGAGGATGAGCAGCTTGGGGTAGGTCAGTTGCTGCAGCACCCGCTCCAGCCGGTTCTCGCGTTTGGCACGGGTCAGGCGGGTCATGAGCGTCTCGAGCGTCATGAAGCGCACGGTGTAACCCGCCTCGACCGCCTTGACCCCAAACGCAACGGCCAGATGCGTCTTCCCAACGCCCGGCGGGCCCAGGATGACGACGTTGCTGGCCCGCTCGACGAAGCCGCAGCCGGCCAGCTCGCGCAGTTGGCGACGGTCGAGAGAGGGCTGGAAGTCGACATCGAATTGCTCGAGGGTCTTGTGCCAAGGGAAACGGGCCTGGCGCAGGCGACTCTCGACGGTCCGCTGGAAGCGCCCGCGCCACTCGGCATCCAGGGCGCTGACCAGGAAGTCCTTGTAGTCCAGGT
>JACKBJ010000015.1 GCA_020634625.1 Caldilineae bacterium
GTGGGCCACGCGATAGTGCACGTCGGCCTCGATCTCGGGGCAATGTGGCAGCACCGGCTCGGACACAACCAGCGATCCGTTACCCGCCGCATGCACGAAGCGAAACGGGAACGCCGTATCGTACCAGCGAGGGAGGATGTTGAGCGTCACCTTGGCTCGGTTCAGCACCTGGATGCGCTCCTCGCCGTGCACGAAGGGTCGTTCGACACCATCGATCACGTGCATCTCTACGCCTCGCCGAGACAGGTCTTCCCGAACGTGATCCAGAATTCGCGAGCGGCGTCGCGTGCGGCGCTTGCCCATCCAGAGCACGTCGATGTCCCGCTCCAGATCGAGATCGGCATACCAGGCGCTCGACATGCCCCAGGGAACGTAGGGCACGTCGAAGCCATGCGCCCGATAGATCTCCGCATGAATCGAAGAACTCTCGACGAGCTGCGTCATCAGACCTGTCTGAAGTGCACGGAGGTAGTCGCCCACGATGCGCCATCGGGTGAGTCGGTCACCGAACCCGGAGGCCATCAAACGCCGTCTAGCGGGCCCACTCCGGCCCTCCTCGGCGACTCGCCGCGCGTCGATCCAAGAGCGCGCAATCGAGACGCGCGACACGAACGGCCAGGGTATGCGCAAGTTCGGAAAGCACTCCATGCTCCAGTGAATCCACTTCGGGCGAGCCGAGCCTGGCATCCTGCCCAGTTGTCGAGTCAATGGGCCAAAGCGTCCGTATGGCGCGAAAGTCAACACGACATCGACCTCATGCGGGAGCAGCTCGTTAACGGTGAACCCAAAGGCATGACAGCCCAAGGCCTCGATCTCCCGCTCGATTGCGAGCGCGACCCCATCCTCTTGGCTCCAACGCGCAACGGCAACGCGACACCCCATACCTTCATCGAGCGTGTCACGCGATCGACGCTGATGCGCGCCCAACTCCCGCCCACTCACGAACCGACCTGCAGCGCAAGGACACGGGCATTCAACGCGGGAAAGTACAGGTCCCAGTCGAAATGCCGACACATTCGCGTCCGGGCGCGCCGCATCAAGTCGTCTCGAAGCACCGGTGAAGACATGAGTCGGTCGAGGTGTTCGGTCAACGACGCAAGGTCTCCGGGCTCGAACAAGAGCCCGCACTCGCCATCGTTCAACTGATAACCGACGGAGCCCGATCGGCCTGCGACGATCGCTCCGCCAAAGTACATCGCTTCGAGCACGGCCGAGGGCATGCCCTCTCCGCTCGACGGCAACGCGAACACGGCGCTCGTGCGAAGGCGTCGATACAGGGCCTCACCATAACTAGGGGCACCGAATCGAATCGAGTGCGCAAGCCCAAGCGCGTTCACGAGAGCCCGCAGTTCACGGTAGTAGTCCTGTTCAGCCACGGGTCCGATGATCTCCAGA
The DNA here is from genome assembly GCA_020634625.1 of Caldilineae bacterium. Classification (GTDB taxonomy): domain Bacteria; phylum Chloroflexota; class Anaerolineae; order Epilineales; family Epilineaceae; genus JACKBJ01. The sequence goes on from JACKBJ010000015.1 coordinate 1,396, forward strand.
CGCCAATCGGGGAAGCGCTCGGAAAGCCCGCCGAATGCCCGAATCAGGTCATGCAGGTTCTTTCGGCGCGCGACGCGCCCGGCATACAGGACGACCGGCTCACGTGCCAGCGATGCCTCTGACCGTGCCCAGCGCGCCTCTACCTCCTCCAGCGCCCGACGCCAAAGGCAGACTGGTATCATCTGCACTCGGTCTTCACGTACGATCTGCCTGGCATGCCAGGCTGCGGTCGGCGTCTCGGCGATCACCAGATCCGCAGCCTTCAACACGGTTCCGTACCGCAGCCGGGCATGGATACGTGAGTGCCAACCCTCCATGTCCCATGCTGCCTGATAGCAATACGAGTCGAGACAGATGATGTACGGCCGGCCTAGTGCAATCCGGGCAAGTGCCAGCCCTAGGGCGTGCCAGTACCAAACCCAGGAGATCACCAGTTCCGATCTGCTACGGATCAACATCCGCAAGAACAACCTGAAGACACGGGATCGCCGGCCGCCGAGTCGCCCGACACGCTCGACGGGCACATTTCCCCAGACCTCGTCGATAGCGGCGTTAGCTTCACTGGCCACGGTCACGATCCGAGCCTCCCACCCAGCCGATGTGAACCCTCGGAGCACCTGGTACGGCGCACGCATCGCTCCGGTGCGATCGAAGTCCTGGATCGCATAGGCGATCGATCCTCGTGCTTCTGGGTCCGCGACCGTCACGCGGCCTCGCGTCCATCGACCGAGATCTGTTCGCTCACCACGGCTCGGAGTCCATCCATAAAGCGCTCGACACCGAACTGGGCGCCCACCTGATTCAAGCGACCTCGAAGCTCCCGTTGGATCGCATCGCTCCGCATCACAGCGTCGATGCGGCTCACCGCATCCTCGACGCCGTCATAAAGCAGGCGCGCATCGCCACCCAGAATCTCAACCTGCCCCCCATCGTTTGGCGCAAAGACAATGCAACCGCACTTCACCATCTCCGCCACGGCGATCCCGAAGTGCTCGCAAGGGTGCCCGTGTATCCCGAATCGATGCTCGGCGATCAACGCGAGCATCTCGCCGCGCGGCAGGTCCTCAACGACATGAACCCAAGATCTGTGCTCCCGAAAGACCTGGCTGAGCTCCGCATCGTAGGCCGGGTTCCTCGAATTCACGCGCGTTCCGATCACCGTAAGTTCAACGGCATGGCCGAGCCCACGCAATCTATCGAGAATCGTTACGATCATGTCGATGCGCTTCTCGGGCGCAAATCGACCGACGCACACAAAGCCGAGACGCCGCTGCTCCCACTCCGTGACCGGAAAGGGTCCCGGCACCGGTGGGTAGAGCACTGGCGCATCGATCCCGTACTCACGTCGCAAGATCGCCGCGGTCCATTCCGATGTCGCCAGCGTGCGCATCGCGAGCATTCGCTCGACTCGGAAGCCGGACATCAGTCGCCACGGACGGATCAGCTCGAGAACCGCCCTCGAGCGACATGCCATTGACTGCGCTTCCGCCAGTTGGCGCAACCGCCGGACACGCCCGGCAAGCCAGGGATACGTGACGTACTGCAGTCCGTTCGCACCGATATCACACTCGCCGAGCGCGTAGAAGACGATGTCGTGGTCTCGACCAAGCCACCGTGCCCAGCGCCAGAGCATCGCCTGGGGATACAACCTGGCGCGATGGCCAGGATCGATCTGTAGCGCGGCGCGAAGCGTCCACGGTGCGTGCTTCAAACGAAACGACCGCGCGTTCAGCGTTGTGCCGTAGTAGTGATTGAGTCCCTCCAGATCGGCAGGCGACCAGGTCAACACGGTGACGTCATGTGCCTCGATGAGGGCTTGCAGTACCCAGGCCACCACAGCCGCTTCGCCACCAAGTGGTGACGCAGAGCGATCAACGACCAGGATCGCAGCCAATTGTCACCTAGCCATAGGTGCAAACGTCATAGTGGAATAGCCACCTCATTCACGCAATTCGTGATGTAACTGATGTCATCGGCAGTAAGGGCCGCGTGATTGGGAAGATAGAGGCCGTAATCGTGAACGCGATCTGCGACGTCAAGATTCATCGCTCCATATCGCCTGATCCAGAACGGTTGGCGCCCCATACTACCGCAGACAAGTGGGCGACACTCAATACCCATACCCCTCAGATGTCGTGCCAGTTCAAGTCGATTTCTCACGAATGTTCCATATGCAAAACTCGAAACAAAACTCCCCTCACTCCTCTGCACCCAGAGCTTTGGAAGATTCTCTCGATACCGCTCGAAATTGCGGCTGCGCAATTGCACGATTTCAGGTAGTTTGCGAAGTTGCTGAAGGCCAAGAAACGCGTTTAGATCAGTCGAACGTAAGTTGTATCCCGCATAGTAGAAGCTGTAGAACTCTCGGAACTCATCGATCCCATGCTCCAGCCTCCAGGCGATTCGATCCGATTCCGGGAGGTCTCGCGACCATCCATGCGATCGAATTGAGAGCATGGTGCTGTAGAGATGTTCATCACTAGTAGCAATCGCACCACCTTCGATCGTACTGATATGATGCCCGTAGTAGAAGGAAAACGAGCCAGCCAATGAGAGTGCTCCGGTCTTGACCCCATCATACTCGGAACCCAATGCCTCGCAGGCGTCTTCGATCACAAGACAGTCATACGTCTCACACAGACTACGGATCTGCCGCATCTTATTGGGATGGCCGAGGATATGCACAACGATCATCAGAGCCGGTCTTTCTCGGCGCAGCAACTCCTCTAGGTGATCCAGATCAACCCCAAGATCATCGGGGTCAGAGTCGCACAAGAAGCACTCAAAGCCCAGTTGAATGAAAGGAGAAAGCGTCGTAATCCAAGACACGGCGGGAACGACGACCTTCTTATTACGCAGGTAACCCGCCTCCAGCAAACTCGATGCCATGAGGAGATTCGCGGACGAGCCACTATTCACCATAATAGCGTACTTGGTACCAACGTACTCGGCTAGTGCCGCCTCGAACGCCTGCGTTAGCGGCCCCTTCGTAAGTTGGTGATCTTCTCTCAGCCACTCCACGAGCGCTTCAATGTCGTCTCGAGAGATTGTGTCTTGCGCGAGCTTGATTCTGCGATGGTTCATGGTGCGTCAGGCATCCTTGCGGTAAGCAACTCTCATTAGGCGATAATATACCCTCCCCCAGACGCGAAAGGCCTCACTCAATACTGATGCAACTCGATCAATTCTAAGAACTCGCACGATGCAAGTAACAACATAGTATCGCCGTGCTTCCTGATACGCACCGTGTAGTGCAACTCTCCGATCTGGATCTCGCTCTGCGATGTAGGTTATCGAGCTATCATTTGCGGAGAATATCGCAAGTGGCTCTGCCACATGCCCAACCTTTGGGTACTTCAAGCATGTCATTGCCGTAATCAGCCAGTCTGGCCCAACCCCACGATACTCCCGTCGTGCAAACGGAATGCCGCCAACCAGTAGCTGATCAATGATATCTTCGCGGCGCATCAGCGTCGCTCCAGGCGAAACGAGACTATGGAACTGGAGCGCCATGAAGCGACGGGAAGAGTAGACTCCGGTCTTCCCGAATCCAGTGAAACAATCCATGACCGTGGATCCAGTTGACTCATCCCGCACGCGCGCTAAACTGAACACGAGCCCCACTTCCGGCGTGATCAACTTCAAGCACTCCTCAACAAACGTCGGTGCGATGTAGTCGTCATCATAGTTGATATGAACGAGCGATCCGCTCGCAGAGATTACCGCGTCCAACCACGCAAAGTGAACACCTGAGTCCTGCTCTCTGCGAATGTAGCGAATCCGATCTCCAAAGCTCGCGGCAATCTGTGGTGTTTCGTCCTGACTCCCATGATCACATACGACGACCTCACATCGAACTGTTTGCGCAAGCGCGGAGGCTATACACCGGCGAAGCATCTCCGCTCGATTGAACGTCGGTATCACGATCGAAACATCTGTGGGTATGGCGTCGTGCCTCACGAACGTCGTTCCAGCCCGTGTTTCGAACCCGACTTCGCACTTCTTGGGACAATGAATTCTGCTTCGCCAAGCCAGGCTGCTACTGTCTTGGCATTGTCCTCGGCCGGACACCCCACCGTATCCAACCGCACCTCCGCGCTCTCCGGCGCCTCGTACGGATCATCAATCCCCGTAAACCCCTTGATCTCTCCCCGCCGCGCCTTCGCGTACAGGCCCTTCACGTCCCGAGCCTCACAGACCTCGAGCGGCGTATCCACGAAGACCTCGCAGAAGCGGTCCTCGCCGACCAGGTTGCGCACGTCGTTGCGGGTGGCCTTGTAGGGGCTCACCGCCGCGCAGATCACCACGCCGCCGTGCTCCACGATCTGGGCGGCCACGAAGCCGATGCGCCGGATGTTGGCGTCGCGGTCCTCCTTGCTGAAGCCCAGGCCCTTGGACAGGTGCGTCCGGACCACGTCACCGTCGAGCACCGTCACCCGCCGGCCCGCCTCCTCCAGCATCACCTTCAGGATGTTGGCCGTCGTGCTCTTGCCCGAACCGCTCAGCCCGGTGAACCAGATGCACACGCCCTGCTTGTGGCGCGGCGGATAGGCCTCGGCCAGGATCTCGGCCACCTCCGGCCGGGTGAACCACTCCGGCAGCAGGCGGCCGGCGTTCAGGTACTCCTCGCGCACCTGGGTCCCGCTGATCGAGGCCGTATGCTCCTCGGGCGTCAGCCGGTCCACCTCCTCGTAGCGGTCGGCGCCCGGCAGGTACACCATCTGCTTGAACTCGATCATCCGCACGCCCAGCTCGGCCTCGTGCCGGCGCACCAGGTCCTGGGCGTCGTAGGGCCCGTAGAACGGCCGCCCCTTCGAATCGACCCCCGGCCCGGCATGGTCGCGGCCGACGATCAGGTGGTTGGCCCCGAAGTTGCGTCGGATCAGCGCGTGCCACAGCGCCTCGCGCGGCCCGCCCATGCGCATCGCCAGCTCCAGGAGCGAGAGCAGGATGCGGTCCGGCGCATAGTAGCGCTCGGCCAGGGCCTTGTAGGTGCGCACCCGGGTGTAGTGGTCCACGTCGCCCGGCTTGGTCATCCCGGTCACCGGGTGCAGCAGCAGCACCCCGTCGACCGAATCGGCCGCGCGCCGGGTCAGCTCCTCGTGCACGCGGTGCATCGGGTTGCGGGTCTGAAAGGCCACCACGTTGGGCCGGCCCAGCTCGGCCAGCCGCGCCCGGGTCTCGGCCGGCGTCAGCCGCAGCTCGGCGAAGTCGTAGTGCCGCGGCAGCTCCAGCACCTGCAGCCGGCCGGCCACGTTCAGCCCGCCCCAGCGGTGCATCTCGGCCACGATCGGGTGCCGCGCGTCGGTCGTGCCATAGACCTGGCGGGCCGTCTCGGCCAGATCCCAGGGGTAGATGTCCTCCAGGTCCATCACCGCCAGCAGGTTGTTCCGGCTATCGCGCAGGGCCAGCTGGTCGCCGGCGCCCTTCAGGTCCTCGGGCGCCACCGGCAGCGTCACCGGGATCGGGAACAGCGCGCCACCGGCCAGCCGCAGCTCGCCGACCACCCGCTCGAAGTCGGCCTGGCCCATGAACCGGTCCAAGGGCGAGAAGGCCCCGCTGGCCAGCAGCTCCAGGTCGCAGGCCGCCCGTGCCGAGATCTGGATGCTCGGCAGCCGACCGGCCGCATCCTTGAGCGCCTCGCGCTCGGCCTCCGGCACGCGCAGGTCGACCAGGGATCCCCCGTACGGGGCGATCAGCTCGGTGACCGCCGGCATCGTCGTCGAATTTGGCATAGGACTTGTCTCGATTCCTATCTAGGACCGCGCCCGATTCCTAGCAAGGAATCGGGTGGAGTCAGCACCAGAATTGCCGGCATTCCTAGCTAGGAATGCCGACGGGATGCCCGTCCGCCTGCCCGGCCTCGGTCGGGTGCGCGCCTCCATCGGCCGCGACGGCGACTTCCGGGTCAACACCTCCGCCGACCGTGCCGTGGTGGAGGCCCTGAACGCCCCGGGCACCTACAAGGGCAAGACCCGCAACCGGGCCAACATCGGCCTGGACAACGCCGGCTTCAAGGCCCTCTGGGACGCCGATCACCCCGACGAGCCGCTCGAGCTGGCCAGCTGATCCGCTGCGCGCCGGACCCGGCATCACGGGCGGTCGCCTCCGGGCGGCCGCCCGCTCGGCTTGGCGTCGCCACCCTCCCGCGCCCGCATCTCCATCTCCTTCACCCGCGCCGCCATGTCCTCCAGGAGCGCCCGGTTGGTCCCGATCAGGTCGGCCACCACCCCCGTCAGCACCATCTGGAAGCCGGCCAGGAGCAGGATCGCCGCCAGGATCAGGCTCTGCACGTGCAGCTCGCTGGTCTGGCCGAAGAGGTAGATCCACACGAAGCGCAGGCCCAGCACCACGCCGGCCGCGAAGCTGATCGCGCCGGCCGCCGAGAACATCGTCAGCGCCCGGTACTTGGCGTAGGTGCGCAGGCTGATCAGCCCCGAGCGGACCACGAACTCGCCGATGTTGTCGAAGAGCCGCGACTCGCGCGCCTTGGGGTTGGTGCCGATCGGCACCACCTCGACCGCCCAGCGGTTGTGCCCGGCTTGAATCGTATGCTCGACCGTATGGTCGAAGGACCCGTGGCTGTTGAGGTGCATCGCCGCGAAGCGCGTGTAGGCCCGGAACCCGCTGGCCACGTCGGGCACCGCCACGTGCGCCAGGCGGCTGATCACCCGGCTGCCGAGCCGCTGCAGTCGCCGCTTGGCCGGCGAGAAGTGCGCGATGGCGTCCGTCTGCCGGTCGCCGATGACCATCTCGGCCCGCCCGGCCAGGATCGGCGCCAGCAGCTTGGGGATGTCGCCCCCGGCATACTGGTTGTCGCCGTCGGTGTTGACGATGATGTCCGCGCCCAACCGCAGCGCCTCCTCGAAGCCCGCCATCATGGCGTAGCCGAGCCCGCGGTTGCGCTTGAAGGACACCACGTGCTCGACACCCAGCTCGCGGGCCACGGCGACCGTGCGGTCGGTCGAGCCGTCGTCGATCACCAGGATCTCGACCGTGTCGATGCCCGGGATCGTGCGCGGGATGTCGCGCACCGTCGCCGGCAGCGTCTCGGCTTCGTTGAGACAGGGAATCTGGACGATGAGCTTCATCGGTTGACTACTGCGCCTCCTGCTTCATCCCGATCGCCCAGGTGAAGTGCTCCATCCCGACCCGCAGCGCCCGCTTGAAGGTATGGAAATCCCCAAAGAGCATCTTCAGGTAGGTCAACGCCGGCCCCGGCCGCAGCGCCCATTCCCGGAAGGCCTTGCGCTGCCATTCCAGCAGCTCCTCGGCCGAGAGGTTGTCGTACTGCAGCACCGTGCCCTTGTCCATGTCGACCTCTTCCCAGCGCGTGCCGGCCTTGAACCAGCCGTTCTCGACCACCTCGAAGAAGAAGGGCGTGCCCGGGTAGGGCGCCGCCACGTGGAACAGCGCGATGTCCAAGGGCAGGCGCTTGGCCAGGTCGATCGTCTCGCGGATGGTCGCCTCGGTCTCGCCCGGCAGGCCGATGATGAAGTAGCCCCAGTTCTTGATGCCCGCCTGCTTGGCCCAGGCCAGGGCCCGGTGAGCCTTCTGCGGGTCGGCGCCCTTGGCGGCCTGCTTCAGGATCTGCGCGTTGCCGCTCTCGATGCCCCAGCTGATCAGCCAGCAGCCGGCCTGGCCCATCAGCCGCAGCATCTCCTCGTCGACGTAGTCCACCCGGCTGTTGCAGGTCCACTTGATCTTCAGGCCCTGGTCGATGATCTGCCGGCAGAGCTCGACCACCTGCGCCCGGTTGACCGTGAACAGGTCGGCGTACATGTGGATGTTGTGGATGCCCAGCCCATGCAGCAGCCAGAGCTCCTGCATGATCCGCTCGGGCGAGTGCAGCCGCACCGACCACTGGTAGGTCACGTGCTTGATGCAGTACTTGCAGCCGGCCGGGCAGCCGCGGCTGGTCACCAGGAAGGTGAAGGGGCCTTTCATCAGCGGCATGCGGTACTTGTCCAGCGGCAGCAGGTGGTGCAGCGGCATCGGCAGCGCGTCCAGGTCCGGGATGAAGGGCCGGTCCGGGTTGATCCGCACCTGGTCGCCCTCGCGCCAGACCAGGCCCTTGACCGCCCGCAGCGCCGCCCGGCGGCCGCCCTCGCCCGGGCCCTCGCCCGCGCCGGCCGCCGCCGGCTCCCAGCGCGGGTCGGTCTGCCGCAGCATGTCGGTCACCCAGTCGGGCCGCTCGGCCTCGCGACCCTCCAGCACGTCGATCAGCTCGCGGAAGGTCAGCTCCGGCTCGCCGCGCACGATCAGGTCCAGCGCCGGAAAGTCGCGCATCGTCTCCATCGGCATCGGCGTCACGTGGGTCCCGAAGGCCATCGTCGTGGCGCCCAGGCTCTTGGCCAGCATGACGCCGCGCATGTCGTTGGTCAGGGTCGGCGCCGTCACCTGGGTCAGGTAGTGCTTCGGCGCCGCCGCGCGCAGCCGGGCCTCGAAGTCGTCCCAGGTCATGCGCTCGGCGATGGCGTCGATGATCTCGAAGCGGTAGGTCGGCTCCAGCATCGCCGCCAGCTGGGCCAGCGAGCACTGCGGCCAGACCATCTCCTCGCGGCTGCGGCGCCCCACCCGATGCTGGGTGCGGATCCAGATGCCGCCGTCCGGCGAGGGCGGGTTGACCAGCAGCACGTCGACCGCCGTCGCCGGCCGGGCATGCGTCTGCGCCCGCACGGCGGCGCCGGCGTCCGGAAACTCCGGCAGCCGCAGCCCCTTGACCGGCCGCGCGCCCAGGTTGTGCCGGATGTCCTCCGGCTGGATCGTCGTCGTCATGCCTGCTCCGTCTCCATCAGCGGGTCGTCGCCATCAGCCGGCCATCTCCACCGGCGAGGTCGCCGCCGGGTCGCCCAGGTCCAGGGCGGTCTTGGCCTCGCGCAGGCTCAGCTCCTCGAGCACCCGCATCAGCAGCCAGGAGATGCCCAGCTGCAGGCCGACCAGGGTGAACAGGGCCCCGCCCAGCAGCCAGAGCCAGATGCGCGGCAGGTCCCAGCCGCCGAAGCCCAGGAGCAGGGCCGTCGCCGTCGTCGCCAGGCCCAGCGCCATCGCCGTCAGGCCCAAGAGCCCGAAGTGGCGGTCGAGGCCCGGCAGCACCGGCCGGCCGAAGAGCCCCTGCTCGACCGGCTCGCGGTGGAACAGGCCGACCAGGTAGTTGAAGGTGATGCCCAGGTTGAGGATGCTCACCCCGGCCACGCCGGACACCAGCGTGCCCACCGCGCCGGCCACGCCCCAGGGGCCCAGCCGGGTCACCCCCGCCGCGCGGGTCGCCACCAGCCCCAGGCCCAAGAGCCCGCCCAGGCCCAGGAGCGCCAGCCCGACCAGCCCCAGCACGCGGGCCGGGTTGTAGGCCAGCGCGGTCCAGATGATCGTGCTCAGGAAGCGCCGGCCGTCCTGCAGCGGCGACAGCTTCGAGTCGCCTACCCGCTCTTCGTAGCGGATCGGCACCTCCATCATCGTCAGCTGCTCGTGCAGCGCGCGGGTGGTCATCACCGGCGTGAAGTTCAGGCCGTCCGGCAGCGGATAGAGCTTGGCCAGCGCCTCGCGCCGCAGCACCCGCTGGCCGCTGGCGCTGTCGCTGATGCGCTGCCGGCCCAGCAGGTTGATCAGCTGCACGAAGAGCCGGTTGCCCAGCCGTCGGGTCAAGGGCATGCCGCTCTCCGGGTGGCCCATGCGGGTGCCGACCACCAGGTCGGCGCCGCTGCTGAGGAGGGCCTGGCAGAGCTCGGGGAAGGCCTCGGGCGGGTAGGTCCCATCGGCGTCCAGGAAGGCCAGCAGCTCGCCCCGGGCGGACCGGAAGCCGGTCTTGATCGCCGCGCCGTAGCCGGCGTTGCGCGGATGCCGCAGCACGGTCACGCCGGCGATGGCCTCGGCGATCTCGGCCGTGCCGTCGGTCGAGCCGTCGTCGACCACGATCAGCTCCAGGCCCTCGACCCCGATCGCGGCCAGGCCGGCCCGGGCGCCGAGCACCCGGCCGGCGATGTCGGCGATGCCGCCGGCCTCGTCGAGGGCCGGGATGACGATGGACAGGGTGGTCATGCGCCGGGCATGGCTCCGCCGCATCGTCGCGGCCAGGCGCGACGATCGGCATCCCGAGCGATGGGTTCACCGCCGCGCGGGGCCGGCGATCGCCCGAGATTCGGGCGGCCGGCCGCGCGGGGTCGGTGCTTGTCCGAGGCTGCTGCCGTGCGAGACTCCTGTCGTCCGAGCCCGTGAAGGCCGGAACCTAAGCGTGACGAAAGGACGCCGGGCTTGACCTCCGGTCCAGCCGGAGCGCCGCCCGCGCCATCCCAAAGGATAGCCGTCCGGGCGGATCGGGTCACCGTCGAGCCGGCGGCGAGCCGGTCGACCAAGGCCCAGTCGCGGACGTTCCGGGCATCGAGCCCGGCCGCCATTATTGCCGGTTGCGGTAGTCGACACAAGCGGCCCGGGCTCGGCCGGCCGCCTAGCCCGGCTTCGCGCCGGGCGCGACCCGCCCATCGGCATGGTGGATCGGCGCCGCGCTCCGGGCCGCGCGCTCGCCGGCCAGCGCCCGCCGGGCGGCCTCGGCGCGAATGTCGCTCAGCGGCCGCGCCGGCACGCCGCCGACCACCGTGTGCGGCGCGACGTCGCGCGTCACCACCGCGCCGGCCGCCACCACCGCACCCCGGCCGATGCGCACCCCGTCGGTCACCACCGCGCCGGCGCCGATCCAGACGTCGTCCTCGACCACGATGCCGCGCGCGGTGATGCCCTGCTCGACGAAGGGTCGGTCGGGGTCGGCGAAGACGTGATCGACCGCCAGCAGCTGCACCAGCGTCGCCAGGTAGACCCGATCGCCGATCCGGATGCCGCCCTGGCCGCGCAGCACGCAGAACTCGCCGATCAGGCTTTGCTCGCCGACCTGGATGCCGGCCTGCGGCAGATCGCGGAAGTTGTAGACGTGCAGCTCAGCGTGGTGCATCACGTAGCTTCCGGCGCCGATCCGGATCCCGCCCGGGCAGGCGTGCAGGTAGACGCCCTCGTCGAGGTAGCTGCCGGCCCCCAGCCGGATCCCGTCGCAGAAGCGCAGGCGCACGCCGGTCTCGATGGCGGCCAGCCCGTCCATGCGCAGGATCAGCCGGTAGGCCAGCGCGCGCAGGCCGATGCCCAGCACGCTGGGCAGGCGCCCGAAGAGCGTGGTGATCAGGGCCTCCCAGGCGTAGCGCGCCGGGCTGGAGGCCTGGCGCGCCACGTAGAGCCGCAGGCCCTGCCGGTCGTCCATCGAGCCGGTCACGTGGGCGAGACCCGCCGCAGCGCGTCCAGCTCGAGCTCGACCCGGGTCTTGCGGCCCAGGATCTCCAGCAGCACGGCCGCCCGGCCCTCGCCGTTGAGGTGGCGGTCGAAGACGGCCTCGTAGTCGCGGAAGGGCCCTTCGACCACCCGCACCCGCTCGCCGGCCTTGATGCGCAGGAAGTCGTCGCCGTCGATGTCCTCGAGCCGCGCGCGCAGGTAGTCCAGCACGGCGTCCTCGACCCAGGCCGGCTCGCCCTCGAAGGCCACCACCTGGCTCAGGCCGGGCGTCCACTGCACCTGGCCCAGGCCGTCCCGCTCCCAGTCGAAGCGGGCGAAGAGGTAGCGCGGAAAGAAGGGCTTGTCGAGCCGGTTGCCCCGCTTGCCGCGGTACTCGAGGGTCGGCGCGAAGACCGCGATGCCGCGCAGCGCCAGGGCCTGCGCCACGCGCAGCTCCTGGCGCGGCTTGGTCATCAGGACATGCCAACGCTGCATGCGGGCGGCTCCGCGGGTTCGAGGCGGCTGGGCTGACCGGCTGGGCTGACCGGCTGGGCCGACCGGGCCGGCGGCCAGGGCCTGGTCGGCGGCAGGGGTCGAAGACTAGGCCAGGCGCCGGCGCGCGTGCAAACCGCCGGACGGAGCGCGGGGCTCCCGCGCCCGACCCCGGCAGGAGCCTGGCGCGGCGTTGACCGCAACCGGCCGCGCACCTAGCATGTCGCCCGAGACCTCGCCAGACGGACCGCGCCAGAGCCCATGCCCCCAACCCAGCCCGCCGGCCCGCCGGACATCGCAGCGCAGCTGGCCCGCCTGCTCGCGGCGCGGCTGCGCCCCGATGCGCTGGACGGCTACCGCGACCAGGCCTGGCACTGGCCGGGCCTGGTGCGTCTGGCCGATGCGGAGGGGGTGGCCGGCCTGCTGCGCGAGCTGGTCGAACGCGAGGGCCTGCGCCCGCCGGAAGCCGAGCGGCTGGCCCTCGAGCGCGAGCGCTACCAGGTGCTGGCCGTCAACACCTGGCTGCGCGCCGAGACGCGGCGCATCGCCGGGGCCCTGTCCGCGGCCGGCGTCGAGCTGATCCTGCTCAAGGGCGCCGCCCTGGCCCTGACGCTGTTCCGGGACCCGGGCCTGCGGCGCATGGGCGACGTCGACCTGCTGGTGCGCCCCGAGGCGGTGCCGGCGGCGCTGGCCGCGCTGCGCGCGCTGGGCTATGCGCCCGGCCAGGTCGAGGCGCATCGCGGCAGCCGGCTGGCCTTCGAGAACGAGGTGATGCTGTACCGCAGTGCGCCGCCCGAGACCCTGGTCGAGCTGCACTGGCAGCTGTTCGACGACCCCTTCTACCAGGACCGCCTGCCGATGGCCTGGTTCTGGGCGCGAACCCGCCCGGCCGACCTGGACGGGGTCGCCGCCCGGCAGCTCGAGCCGAGCGCCCAGCTGCTGCACCTCTGCGCCCACCTGGCCCTGCACCACGGCCGGCCGGGGCACCCGCGGCTGCGCTGGCTGCACGACATCGCCGCGCTGCTGCAAGCCGAGGGCGCGGCCATCGACTGGCCGGCGCTGCTCGAGCCGGCCCGGGACTGGGGCCTGGTCCTCCCGCTGCAGTCGGTGCTGTCCGAGCTGGCGGCCGAGCCCTGGCGTGCGGCGCTGCCGGCCGCCGCCGCGGCGGCCCTGGCGAACATGGCGCCCTCGCCGGCCGAGCGCGCCGCGCTGGCTCGGCTGACGGCGCCGCGGCCGGCCGCCTGGCGGCTCTGGCAGGACCTGCGCGCCCTGACCGGCTGGCGCCGCCGCCTGGCCTTCCTGGCCATCAACCTCGTGCCCGGCCCGCGCTACATGCGCCAGCGCTACGGCCGGGGCCCGCTGCCGACCCTGTACCTGCGGCGTTGGGCCCGCGGCCTGCGCCAGCTGGGCCGACGGGGGTGAGGCCGGGTCTTTCGGGCCGGCAATCTCGGCGCGCGGCGCAGCGGACCGTATCCATTGTGCCTGCCAGGACGTTAGCTAACCCGAACGGCAACGATGACGATGCAAGCGATGCGGTGGCTTGGGCTGCCTATGGCGATCCAATCTCGACCGACGGGTTGGATTGTCGCGCCCATAGACGGTCCATGCTAAGATGGGCTACGATTATCGGACAGCCGTATCGGGGCAAGGTTCGCTGAGGTGCTAGGGGCTCGAGCGCCTCGCGCGTGCGGCCGGCCTTGGGATGCGCCAGCTGGATTCGCTTGAACCGAGCGTTGGGGGACAGGAACATGTCGCAAGGACCGGGAAGGACCGCGGCCGCATGGACGCCGCAGGAGGCCGGGGCGTTGGGTCGCGGCCGCTACGAGGCACCGCGGATCGTCCACGAGGCCGAGCTGGAGACGCGGGCCGGCACCGCCTTGGGCCCCATCGGGGGCAACGCCTTCGATCCGATCACCGAGACCATGACCAATCCCTGGGATCCCGACTACACGGCGGGGCCGGGGCAGTAGCGCTCGGCCGCCGCCGGGTCGCGGACGCCGCGCGGCCCCGGCCCGGCCTCGATCCCGCGCCGACACCCATGATGGAATCGCTCGACGCCGGCAGCACGCTCGATCTCGACGTGGCCGGCGTCGTTCTGCGCCTGCGCGTTGGCGATGCCGACATCGTCCGCCGACTTGGGCTGCGCTTCGGGCCCTTCTTGCGGACCGCGCCCCCCGAAGGCGCCGGCCCGCCCGACCTGCAGCTCGAGCTGCTCGAGCTGCGCCCGCACCCGGGGCCGCCCTGCTCGCCGATGCTCGACCTGCGCTTCGAGCAGGGCCAGCTGCATCTGGCCCATCCCCGGCTCGAAGCCTGCGTCGACGCCCGCGCCGGTCGCGCCCGGATGCGCCTGGCGGCCGACGAGCCCCTGGCCGACCTGGACTACCTGCTGCGGGTCTGCTGCGCGCTGGCCGTCTTCGAGCGGGGCGGCCTGATGCTGCATGCGGCGGCCCTGGTCGACGGGATGACGGCGCAGGTCTTCTTCGGCCCCTCCGGCAGCGGCAAGACCAGCCTGGCGCGCCGGGCCGACGGCCGACGCGTGCTCAACGACGACCTGGTGGTCGTCATGCCCGGCCCGATGGGCATCTGGCAGGCGCATGCCAGCCCCTTCTCGAACCCCAGCCAGGTGCAGCCCGAGGGGCCGGGCGGGGCCCCGCTGGCCGGCCTCTTCCGGCTCGATCGCGCCGAGGCGCCCCGGCTCGAGCCCATGCGCCCGGCCGAGGCCATCGCCAGCCTGCTGGCCAGCACGCCGGTGGTCGGCCTCGACCCCTCGCGCCTGCCGGCCCTGATGCAGCGCCTGGCGGCCCTGGTCGCGGCCTGCCCGCCGCAGCGCCTCTTCGCCAGCATGGACGCGCGCACCTGGGAGACCCTCGGGTCGCCCGCGCCGCGCGCATGATCGCCCGCAAGCGCCGGCCGCAGGCGCTGCTCGGTCTGCTCGGCCTGCTCCTGCTGCTCGGTCCGGCGCGGCCGGTCGCCGGCGCCGGCGGCGCCCGGCTGCGGCTGCTGGAGCAATCGGCCAGCGGCCTGATCCTCGAGCTCAGCCTGCCGCCCCTGGCCCGCGCCTCCGACCTGGCCGAGCTGGACCTGAGCGGCCAGGGCCCGGCGGGCTGGCCCGGCTTGACCGCCGCCACGCGCGCCGGCGAGCCCGACCTGCCGCTGGCCAGCCTGCTGGTGGCCCTGCCGCCGGACGCCGAGCCCCGGCTCGAGATCCTCGAGGTCGAGCGGCGGAGCCTGCCGGATCGCCTGCGGCTCGCGCCGCCCGCGGCGGCAGCCGGTGCGGAGTCCGCCGCGAGCGGCCCGCCGCGGGCGGGCGCCTACGGTCGCGACGCCTTCTTCCCGGAGCAGCCGGCCCGCATCGCCGAGCTGGCCTGGCAGCGCGACCGGCGGCTGGCGCGGCTGGAGATCCGGCCCTTCCGCTACAACCCCGTCCGCGGCGAGCTGCTGCAGCAGCCCCGCATCCGCCTGGCGCTGCGCTTCGAGCGGCCGGCCGGCGCGCCGCCCCTGGCGCCACCGGAAGCGGCGACGGGCCCGGAGGCGACGCTCGGGCTGGACGGCGTCGTCAACCGCGACGCCGCCCGGGGCTGGCGCGCCAGCCCGGCCCGGCTGGCGGCCCTGGCCGGCCCGGCGGCGCCCGATCGGCCGGCGGCCGCGGGGACGCGTTTCCGCATCGGCGTCGAGCAGGACGGCATCCACCGCATCGACCGGGCCGCCTTGATCGCCGCCGGCATGGCCGTGGACGACATCGATCCGCGGCGGTTGAGCCTGAGCCGGGCCGGGCAGCCGGTCGACATCCGGGTCACGGGCGAGGCCGACGGCCGCTTCGACCCCGAGGACGCGATCTACTTCTACGGCGAGCGGCTGCGGCCCGAGCCGGGCGAGACGCCCTTCTTCGGCCGCAGCCTGCCGACCGTGCTGGGCCAGACGCGCTACACCGACGAGCAGGCCTACTGGCTGGCGCTCGAGGCCGCGCCCGGGCCCCGGCTGGCCGAAAGGTCGGCGGCGCCCGACCCGACCAGCCCGCTGGTGGCGCAGCACCGCGCGACCCGGCGCTTCGAGGACCACCGCTGGTACTACACCACCCATTTCACCAACGACGACACCTGGCTCTGGTACCGCATCCAGCCCGGTCCGGTGGCGGCCGTCACCGAGACCTTCGCCCTCGCGATCGACGCGCCGGCGCCGTCGGAGGCGCCCGCCGACCTGCGGGTCGAGCTGCTGGCCGCCAGCCAGGCGCCCGACGCGGCGCCGGACCACCACGTGCGCTTCGTCTGGGGGCCCTCCGGCCGTCTGCTGGGCGAGGCGCTGTGGGACGGACCGACCCGCTACCAGCTGCAGGCGACGCTGCCCCAGGCCGAGCTGATCGAAGGCGACAACCCGTTGCGGCTGACGGTCCTGCAGGACCAGGCGGTGCGCAGCGAGGACCTCTTCCTGGACTGGATCGAGATCGACTACGACCGGCACCTCGAGGCCGTCGCGGGCCGGATCGACTTCGAGGCCGCCGCGGCGGCGGCCAGCCGCTACCGCATCGGCGGCTTCGACGCCGCCGACGCCCAGGTCTGGGACCTGAGCGACGCGATGCACCCGGTGGCGCTCGTCGCGCCGCGCGTCGAGCGGATGCCCGACGGCGACTGGCAGGTCGAGGTCCAGCTGCCGGCCGGTCCGCGACATGTCGCGGCCAGCACGGCCTCGGGCGCCCTGCGGCCGAGCTCGATCCGACGCGTCGAGCCCAGCGACCTGGACGCGGTCGCCGGCGCCGACTACGTCATCGTCAGCCCGCGCGCGCTCCTGGCCGGCAGCCAGCGCCTGGCCGACTACCGCGCCAGCCAGGGCCTGCGCACCTTGGTGGTCGACATCGACACGCTGTACAACGTGTTCAACGACGGGGTCTATCACCCGCGCGCCATCCGGCGCTTCCTGGCGCATGCCTTCGCCAGATGGGCGCCGCCCGCGCCGCGCTACCTGGTGCTGGTCGGCGACGGCCACTGGAACCTGCACGGCTACAACCCGACCCGGATCGGCACGGCGCCGATCGGCATGCCGCCCAACCTGGCCTGGGTCGATCCCTTCCAGGGCGAGGTCGACAGCAGCAACCAGCTGGCGACCCTGATCGGCGACGACCCGCTGCCCGACATCGCGGTCGGCCGCATCCCGGTCCGCAACGCGGCCGAGCTGGACGGGGTCATCGACAAGATCGAAGCCTACGAACAGGCGCCGCCGGCCGACTGGATGCGGCGCCACGTCTTCGCCGTCGACAACACGCCCGACCCGGCCGGCGATTTCGTCGCCCTCACCGAGCGGCTCATCGCCGACCGTCTGCCGGCCGGCCTCGAGATCCGCCGGCGCTATCTGGACGACTATGCCGACGCCGCCGCGCTCAAGACCGTGCTGCTGGACGACGTGAACCAGGATGGCGCGCTGATGCTGAACTACGTCGGGCACGGCGCCCGCGAGCGCTGGACCCACGAGGGCCTGCTCGGCCTGGCCGACCTGCCGCGCCTGCAGAACGGCGCCCGGCTGCCGATCGTCCTGAGCTGGACCTGCCTGGACGGCACCTGGGACTTCCCCAACGGCGAGGGCATGGCCGAGAGCCTGCTGCGCCAGGCCGGTGGCGGCGCGGTGGCCACCTTCTCGCCGACCGGGCTGGCCCTGACCAGCGGCCAGGAAGCCCTGCAGCGCGGCCTCTACGGCGCGCTCTTCAGCGGCTCGGCGGGGACCCTGGCCGACCTGGCCCAGGCGGCCCGGCTCGGGCTCTACGCCAGCGGCAGCAGCCTCGACCTGATCGACACCTACACAGTCTTCGGCGACCCGGCACTGCGGCTGCCGGCGGCCGCCACCGACCTGCCCAGCGCCACGCCGCGGCCGGAGCCCTCGCCGGGGCCCTCGCCTTTGCCCGGTCGACGCCTGCACCTGCCCCGCCTCTCGCGGCCCTGATGCCCTCCGAGACGCCGGGCACGGAGGCCGCGGACGATTCGTCGGGCGGGGCCGCGGCTTCCGCCCGACGGCCCTACCGCGGCCCCGAGGCGCAGGCGCTGGCCCGGCTGGGGATGACCGGGCGCGACCGGCTGCAGCTGCGGGTGGTCGGCGACAGCATGGCGCCGCTGCTGCGCCCGGGCGACGCGATCGCGCTGGCGCCGGTCGCGCCCGCGGCGCTGCGCCGAGGCGACATCCTGGTGCTGAGCCTGGAGGGCAGCCTGGTCACGCATCGCCTGGTCGGCCGGGTCGGCGCCCACTTCGTCGCCAAGGGCGACAACCGGGCCGCGGCCGACCCGCCCATCGCGGCCGACCAGATCCTGGGCCGGGTCGAAGCCTGCCTTCGCGGATCGCAGCGCTGCGGGATGGACCGGGGCTGCTGGCCGGCCGTCAACCGGCTGCTCGGCGGCTTGGGCGCCTTCGAGCTGTGGCTGGCCGGGCAGGTCGGCGACGGGCCCGCGGCCCGGGCCGGCTTGCGCCCGGCCCGGGCCGCGATCCGCCGGCTCCAGCGCCTGCTGGTCCATGCCGCGATCCGCCGGGCGCGGGGCGGGTCCGGCGGATCGCGGGATTGATGTACAATTCGATCCGTCCCGCCCTGGTCCGCCGCAAGCGAGCAACGCGTTGAACTTGACGTCGATCCCGGCCCACCACGCCGACGTGGCTTCGGCCATCGCCGATGACGAGGCGGTGCTGATCCTGCCCAGCAAGGGGCGCGTCCAGGTGCTCAACGCCGTCGGGACGCGGGTCTGGCAGCTGATCGACGCCCGCCGCAGCGTGGCCGAGATCGTGGACCAGATCTGCCGCGAGTACGAGGTCGAGCCCGAGCAGGCAGCCCGTGACACCACCGGCTTCCTGGCCGATCTGCTGGCCAAGGGCCTGGTGACCGCGCGCAGCCGAGGCGACGCGGGCGCGGGCACTACGGCCGGCGCCGAGCCGTGATCCGGTCCGGGCCGTCGCGCCTGGCGCTCGCCGCCGGTCCCTGGCTGGCGGCGTGGCTGGTCCTGGCCCCGCCCATCGCGGCGCCGGCCCACGCGGCCGTGACGCTGATCGGACCCTGGGCCGAAGCGCGGGGCGCGACGATCCGGGTCAGCTGGCAGACCGCGACCGAGCTGGATCACGCCGGCTTCCTGGTGCAGCGGGGCCCGCGGCCCGAGGGGCCCTTCGAGTCGATCGACGCGTCCTGGCAGCCCGCCCGCGGCGTCGGCCACGGCGGCGCCGACTACGCCTGGATCGACAGCGCGGTCGTGGCCGGGGTGGACTACTACTACCGCATCGAAGCCGTCGGCAACCAGAACGATTCGGAGTACTTCGGCCCGGTCTGCGCGCGCTTGGGCGCGGCGGCCTGCGGCGAGGCGGCGACGCGCCCCTCGGAGACGGCGGTCGACCCGACGCCCGACCCGGCGCCGAGCGCGACCCCGACCGGCGCCGGCCCGACGGCGGTCGTGGTCGCGACCCTCCGGTCGGGCGCCGCGCAGCCGGCGCCAGAACGGCCCTCGCGCACGCCCGCGCCACGGCCAGCCCGGCCGGCGTCGGTCCGGCAGCCAGCGCGACGGCGCGGCCGACGGCCGGGACCTCGGCAGCCGCGGCGAGCCGGCCGAGCGACCTGACCCGGCGGTGCCTCCGGGCGACCTGGCCGCGGCCGGCGGGGCTCGCGGCTCCGGCACCGCCTGGCCTCGGCCGCGGGCCCGCTGGCTGGATCGACGGAGCCGAGGTCGCATCGGCCGGGCTCGAGGCCGCGTCGACGCCTGCGCGCCTCGCGCTCGGCGCCCCGGCCGAGATGGCCCCGCGGGCGAGCTCCGCCGCGGGGCGAGTCGGCCGACGCCGCCGTGCTCGCGCCGGCCGCGGAGGCGCCGACTCGGGCGCGGCGGTCGCGCGACCGCGCCGGGCGGTCGGCCGGCGCGGACGGGCGGCGGATCCCGCCGCCCGGGACCCGGAGGCGCCCCGCCGGCGCGGCGTCGACCCCTTCGTCCTGGGCTGTCTGGCGCTGCTGCTGATCGCCCTGGGAAGACGGGTCCGGCAGCTCGGTCGGGATGGCTGAGCCGGCCTTCGATCCGACCGAGCGGCCGCGCCTCGGGCCAGGGCGGGCCCGGGTCGATCTGCCGCCGGCCCCGATGGGACGGCGGCTGGCCGGCCTGGCCCTTCTCGCCGGTCTGGCCCCGCTCGCCGGCCTGGCCCTTCTGGCCGGCTGTCGGCCGGCGGCCAGCCCGGCCCTCGCCGCCCGCATCACCGTGGCCGACTCGGGACCGGTGCGCGTGAGCGCCCGCGACCTGGCGCGGGCGGGCCTCGACTGGCGCGACCGGAACCCCTCCGACCTGCGGCTCTACGCCGAGGGCCGGCCCTACCCGGCGCGGGTCCAGGCCGCGCCCGACGCCGGCGGCTTTCGGCTCGACTTCTACGCCGGACCGGTCACCGAGCGCTACGATGGCCGGCGCCGGTTCCTGCTGGTCGCCGGCCGCGAGCGTCCGGCCTGGATGGCGCCGGCCGTCGACGTCGAAGACGGGCTCGCGGCGCGGCCCGGCGAGACGGAGTCGCCCCCCGGCGATCGGGCCATGGCGACGGTCGAGCACCGGCCGCGCCTGCGCTACATCCCCCGGCGCCCCGAAGGGCCCTGGATCGGCGAGATGCTGGCGGCGCCCAAGGGCGAGGTCGAGATCCAGCTGGCGGTCGAGGGCCTGGCCGAAGGCCCCGGCCAGCTGCGCCTGGCGCTCTGGTCCGACACGTCCGCGCCGGCCGACCCGGACCACCGCCTGGCGATCGCGGTCAACGGCCGGCCGCTGGCCGAGCAACGCTGGGACGGCGCCGGCGACCATGCGATCCGGCTCGATCTGCCGGCCGGCCTCTTGCGCGAGGGCGACAACCGGGTCCGGCTGAGCCTGCCCGGCCTGCCCGAGGTGCGCGCCGAGATCAGCTACCTCGTCGCCCTGTCGCTGGACTATCCGCTGCGCCCCTTGGCCCACCGCGACCGGCTGGCCTTCCGCGCCGGCGACCGGCCGCTGCCGCTGGCGGGCTTCTCGGGCCCGGCGGACGTCTTCGAGCTGGATGCCTCGGGCGAGGCGCGCTGGTTGGTCAACGCCGCGGCCCTCGGGCGGGCGGCCGACGGCCGCGCGGTCGACGCGATCGAGAGCCGGGCCGGCTGGCGCTACCTGGCCGTCGGCCCCAAGGGCTGGTCGGCGCCCGAGTCGATCCGGCCGGTGTCCAGCCAGCCCGATCTGCGGCAGCTGCCGGGCGCGGATTGGCTGGCCATCGCGCCGAGCGGCCTGGCCGCGCCGCTCGAGCCGCTGTTGGCCCGGCGCCGCGCCCAGGGCCTCGAGGCGCGCTGGCTGCCGCTGGAGGCCGTCGTCGACCAGTTCGGCCAGGGCTCGCCCGAGCCGGAGGCGATTCGGTCCTTCCTGCGCATGGCGCGCTCGCGCTGGGCCGTCCCGCCGCGCTACCTCCTGCTGGTCGGCGACATGAGCGAGGACACCTGGGCCGCGGCGGACGGCGGTCCGCCCGAGCCCTGGCGCCTGCCGACCCTCTTCGTCGACACGGCCTTCGGCGGCCTGACCGCCGCGGACGGCCCGATGGCCGACCTCGACGGCGACGGCTGGCCCGAGCTGCCGGTCGGCCGGGTGCCGGCCCGCCGACCGGACCAGGTCGCGACCTTCGTGGCCAAGACCCTGGCCTTCGAGGCGGCCGGCGCCCAGCCCTGGCAGGCGCGGCTGGTGGCCGTCGCCGACGGCAGCGAGCCCGGGTTCCGCTCCGACGCCGAGGGCTTCATGGACCGCTTCGGCCCCCTGGAGGCCAGCACGCTCGTCGCCCCCGAGTCGGGCGCCACCGACGGCGCCGCCCGGATCGCCGAGGCCCTGGGCGCCGGCGCCGGCTTCCTGGCCTACTTCGGCCACGGCAGCCTGGACCGCTGGGGCCGCGACGGCCTGCTCCGGCCGAGCGACCTGCCCGGGCTCCTGCCCTCGGGCCGACCGGCGATCGTCCTGCACATGACCTGCCTGACCGGGCTCTTCACCGCCGGCGAGGGCGAGAGCCTGGCCGAGGCCATGCTCTGGCAGCCGGCGGGCGGCGCCGTGGCGCAGCTGGCCCCGACCAGCCTGACCCTGGGCGGCGACCAGCTGCCCTTGTCGCGGAGCCTGGCCGAGACCCTGGGCCTGGCGCGCGCCGAAGGCCAATCGCTGCGGCTGGGCGATGCCCTGATGCCGGCCTGGCGCGCCAGCAGCCAGGAATTGCCCGCGGCCGGCGACGTGGCCAGGACCTTTCTGCTCTTCGGCGACCCGGCGCTGTCGATCGCGCCCTGAGCCGATCCGGTCGATCGCGCCCCGAGCCGATGCGAGCCTCGCAGGGCCCAGACGCGGCGAGCGGTCCCGCCGGGCGCGCGAGCTAGCGCCGTTTGAGGACGAAGGGCGCGTAGATCGGAACGCCGTCGGTTGGCCGGAGCGTGGCGCTGGGCGGCGGGCGGTCCGTGGCCGTCGCACTCGGCGGCACGACGCTCGGCGTCTCGGCCGGCGTCTCGGCCGGGGTGGCCGAGGCCTCGGGGCTCGCGCTGGGCGTGGGCTCCAGGGTCGCGCTGGGTTCGGGGCTGCTCCCGGGCGTCGCGCTGGGTTCGGGGCTGCGTTCGGGCGTCGCGCTGGGCGGGGGGGTCGCCGTCACGCTGGGGCTGGGGCTGGCCGTGGCGGTGGATGGCGCCTCGACGGCGCGGTACTCGAGGATCGTGCCCTCGTCGCCGACGGCGAAGGCCAGGCCGGGGTCGACCACGTGCAGGCCGTAGAGGCTCTTGCCGGGGTCACCCTCGATCGGGGCGGTCTTCCAGCGCTTGTCCTCGTAGAGGTAGGCGATGGTCGAGCGCCGGCTGTCCTCGGCGCCGACCAGCCAGCCCCGCCGACGGTCGATCAGGTCGAGGTCGAAGATGGCGGTGATGACCTTGTTGCCGGATTGGTCCTGGATCGGGCTGGCCATGTTGTCGAACCAGCATTGGGTGCCCGGGTCGTCGTCGTGGCAGGTGCCGACGTAGCGGTTGAGCCGACCGCGCACGCCGGCGTCCCAGCCATAGGTCGGATCGGCCAGGTCGACGCTGAAGCGGTCGTCGGCGCCCGACTTCCCGTAGACCGACCAGCTGGGGTTGGCGACCGGCTCGTGCCAGTGCGATTCGATGCCGAACTCGCCCACCGCCCAGACGTCGCCGCGCTCGACGATCTTGACGTCGTGCATGTTGCGCGAGGCCTGCGGCACGCGGAACCAGCGCCAGGTGTCGGGCTTGCTGGCGTCGTAGTTGTAGCCCAGGTAGAGCGCGCCGCCGGCCTGACAGTCGTCGCTCTTGTCGCCGACCGCCCAGCCGTACCAGCCGCCCTCGGCGTCCTGCTGCATGTCGATGGCGTTCAGGCGCTCCATGCAGGCGAAGATGCCCATCGGCGAGCGGGGCTGCATCGTCCAGTCGACGCCGTCGTAGTGCAGCACGGCGCCGCAGCCGAGGGTCGAGGGGCAGCCGCGGTCGCCCTCGACCCAGCCGACGGCCCAGACATCCCGGGCGCCGATCACGAAGACGTCGTGCAGGTGGTAGGTCAGGGGGCTGGTCCGCCGCGGATCGAGGTCGTCGACCCGCTCCCAATGCCCGG
This sequence comes from Caldilineae bacterium, assembly GCA_020634625.1. Lineage (GTDB taxonomy): Bacteria > Chloroflexota > Anaerolineae > Epilineales > Epilineaceae > JACKBJ01. The sequence continues at coordinate 24,705 of JACKBJ010000015.1, forward strand.
CCGTGTAGCGCGCCAGCATGCCCTGCTCGCCCACCGCCCAGCCGATCCAGCCGCCCGCACCGTCGGGCTGGCCGTGCACCGCGCAGAGCGGCGGGGTGGTGCCGCGGTTGCCGGCCCGATCGGCCATGGCGCCGCAGGGCCGATCGCTGCGCCCCTCGCCGCCCTGCCACAGGGGTTCGAGCGACGGGCCGTGGACGCTGCGCCAGCTGCCGTCGGGCTCCCAGGGGCCGTCCGGGGTCGGCGCTTGCAGCAGCCCGTCAGGCAGGGCGGCGCGCGCGGGTCCGGGGCCGGCGCTCGATGCCCCGGCGGCGAAGACGGCGGCCAGGGCGAGGGCCAGGCCCAGGCAGGCCAGGCGGCGGGCCGGCCGGCGGCGTCCGAGCCTGCGGGCAGGCGGTGGTGCGAGGAACGGCAGCATGGCTCTTGCCTCTGAGTCGAGCGCATCGGGGCGCCAGGTGGCAGGCGACGACGCCGGGATGGCCCGGGCCGCGAATGACGAGTATAACGTAGCGAGCGAGCCGGGCATTAGGGTGGCTTTGGCGGCCGGCGACTGCCGGCCGGCGGTCGTCGGCGGCGACGGCCGAATGGCCGCCGGAAACGCCCGGCCAGACCCGCGCCGGGCGTGACATCGCTCGGCACATACGGTATATTTAATAGTATGGTCACCTGCTTGCGCGCGCCGCAAGCTCGGGATAGAATCACGCACGGAATTCTCACACGCCTGCGCGGTAACGCGACGGGTTTCGTCTTTGCAGCCCCTGCCCCGGTGCGCGGCGCTTCGCGCCCGACCGATCGAGCGACCACAGAGCTGTCCGCATGAACCCGCAACGTCATGACCGCACGGGACTGGGTCGCGCGATGGATTCGCGCGGCCGATCGCAGGACCGCGTCCCCGGCCTCGGCGAGCGGCTCGCGGCGGGTCTGGCGCTGTTCCTCGCCCTCTTCGCCGCCGGCCTGCTGGCCGGCCATGTCGATCCCACCGCCGCCCAGAGCCTGCCGCTGCAGTCGACCGGCACGCCGACCACGCTGCCCACCGTGGTGCGCACCGGCCAGCCGACGGATCTGCCGCCGCCGGCCAGCGTGACCCCGGCGCCGAGCCCGACCCCGCCCCAGGCCAGCGCCACCCCGATCCCGGTCAGCGCCACCCCGCCGCCCAGCCCGACCGCGTCGGCGACCCCGCTGCCCAGCGCCACGCCCAGCAGCAGCCCCACACCCGGCCCCGGGACGCCCAGCGTCACGCCGGCACGGAACACGCCGACCCCGCCCGGCGCCAGCCCGACCCCTTCGATCACGCCGACGCCCTCGATCACGCCGACGCCCTCGATCACGCCCCGGCCGACCCTGTGTCCGGCGCCTTGCTGCACGAACGCCTGGCTCATCCGGGTCGAGGCCTTCGTCGACACGGTGGGCAAGGGGCCCTACAAGTGCACCGGCTGCGACCTGCTGTGGAGCGACGGCGATCGCTACGAGGCCAGCTTCTGCCCGCTGGAGCCGCTGTACATCGTGGTCCACGAGCCGGGCAACCCGTCCAACCTCTATGCCAGCGTGGTGGCCCGGCGCGATCCGGACTCCGACATGATCATCACGCACAACTTCTACCTCTGCCAGCCACCGCCCTACGAGCTGCGCCTGGTCACCACCGACCCGCTCTGCTACACCCTCTGCCCGAACGTCAAGACGGTGCAGCGCATCACCCAGCGCGACTTCGACCGCGTCCGCAACGAGCGCAAGGGCACCGGCCGCTACTACAAGACCGACTTCTACTTCTGGCGCTGCGCGCCGCTGACCACGCCGACCCCGCCGCCGGTGAACTGCGCCATCCACCCGGATGCGCCGCGCACCTGCGACGGCAACGTCTACCAGGGCTACCATGGCGGCTTCGAGTCGCCGGTGCTCGGCTTCGCCGTGCCGACCGACTGGAAGTCGCTGCGCTACGCGCGGCACGTGGCCAACCCGCCCGATCCGGCCATCGGCAACGCGTCGCTGCAGCTGCTGGAAGCCTCCAACGCCGACCGCGGGCAGATCGCGCACAGCATCTCGGTCCTGGCCGGCGGGCCGCAGCAAGCCGACTTGAAGCTGCAGCTGCATCGGCGCGACAACGGGGCGGGCCGCTTCAAGGTCTTCGCCCGGCTCGAAGGCGGCGCCAGCCTGCTGCTGGCCGACGAGACCACGGTCCAGCCCAGCGGTCAGTGGATCCCGCAGACCATGCGGATGATGGCCCTGGGCGCGGGACCGACCACCCTGACCCTCAGCTGGGAGGTGGATCCCGGCGTCGAGCTCTTCCTGGACAACGTCGACCTGGACTTCTGCTGCGCCGCCCAGCAGCCGACGCCAACCCCGACGCCGGTGACGCCGACCCAGAGCCCGACGCCCTCGCCGACGCCGAGCAGCAGCCCGACGCCGACGCCCAGCCCGAGCCCGAGCCCGACGCCCAGCCCGACGCCGACGGCGACGCCCACCGCCACGAACACACCGACGGTGACGCCGACGCCATCGCCGACCCCGACGCCGTCGGTCACGCCGACGCCGTCCAACACCCCGACGCCGTCGTCGACGCCGACACCGTCCATCACGCCGACGCCGTCGGCGACGCCGACACCGTCCAACACGCCGACGCCGTCGGCGACGCCGACGCCCTCCAGCACGCCGACGCCCTCGTTGACGCCGACTCCGTCCAACACGCCGACGCCGTCGGCGACGCCGACGCCGTCCAACACGCCGACACCGTCGTTGACGCCGACGCCCTCCAACACGCCGACGCCATCGGCCACGCCGACGCCGTCCAGCACCCCGACGCCGTCGTTGACGCCGACGCCCTCCAACACGCCGACGCCATCGGCCACGCCGACGCCGTCCAGCACGCCGACGCCGAGCCCGACGGCCACGCCCACCGACACGCCGACGCCGACGGCCAGCCCGACGCCGAGTCCGACGCCCACGCCGTCGGTCACCCCGACGCCCTCCCATACGCCCCCGCCGTCGAACACGCCGCCCGACCGGCCGTCGCCGCCGCCGCGCACGCCGGGCGACAAGACCTGCCGGCCGACGGTGCGCATCCACAAGTTCGAGGACGCCGACCGGGACGGGGTCTTCGATCCGGGCGAGCGCATGCTCGAGGGCCTGCAGTTCGACGTGCTGGAGCTGCTGCCGGGCGAGACCGAGCCGCGGGTGCACCAACGGCGCACCGACGCCCAGGGTCGGATCGAGATCGGCTTCCCCGGTCCGACCCGGATCCGCGTCCGCGAGCTCTTGCGCCAGGCCGGCGGCCGCTGGGGCATCACGACCGCCCACCAACGCGGGGCCGACGGGATGTGGTACATCCTGCCGTCGGACAGGCCGGCGAGCCAGCTCGTAGGGCCGAGCACGGCCGATCTGGGCGGCGACTGCGACGACGTCGATCTCTGGGTCGGCAACGCGCCGACCATCCTGCCGAAGACGGGCGCCGGCGGCGCTTCGCCTCGGAGCCATCCGGTCGGCGTCGGCTTCGACTGAGCCGATCCGTCGCGACCGCCGAAGGGCGTGCTAGCCGGCCGTCTCCGGCTCGGGCAGGTCGCTCTCGGTCACCCGGCCCTCCTCGAGCATCAGGTGGTAGTCGAAGAGGCCCGGCTCGACACGCAGGTGGCTGATCAGGAAGATCTGGTCGAAGCTGCTGGCGATCTCGCCCTCGGTCAAGAGCTGGATCAAGGCACCGGCCCGTCGGGCATCGAAGGCGCCCAGGGGCTCGTCCAGGAACAGGAAGCTCGGCGCGGCGCCGCGCTCCTCGGGCAGGGTGGCCAGGGCGAAGGCCAGCCGCAGCGCCAGCGAGAGCTGGTCCCGGGTGCCGCCCGAGAAGATGTTCTTCATCTTCCAGGCCCCCGCCCGCTCGTCGAAGACCTGGATTCGGTAGTCGTCGCCGAGCTGGGCGTCGAAGTAGCGCTCCTCGGTGAGGGCGGGCAGCAGCCGACGCATATGGGTCAGGGTGCTGGGCAGGATGCGCCGCACCGCGTTCCGGCTGGCATGCGCCACGATGTCGCAGGCCCGCTCGCGCAGGGCGTGATCGCGGGCCATGGCCGCGTGCTCGGCCTCGGCCACCGCCGGGTCGAGCAGCTGCCCGACCAGGCCCAGCCGCGCCGCCAGCCGCGCCGTCTCGTGCCGCGCGACGTCGAGCTGCGTCCGCAGCGCCTCGCTCTCGGCCGCCAGGCTCGGCAGGGCCTCGCCCGGCTGGGGCGCCAGCGCCGTGGCGGCACGCGCGAGCGCCGCGCGAACCGCCGTCTGATCGGGAAGCGACGGGGCCGCGGTCGGCTCCGTTTCGGCCGGCGGAATGGCGGCCAGCCGGAGCCGCGGCGGCGCGCCGTCCACCCGATCGGCCAGGCGCTCGGCCAGGCGGTCGAGCTCGGCCTGCAGGGCGACGCTGCGCCCTTGTCGGGCGCCGGCGGCTTCGGCGGCTGCACGCTCGGCGGCGGCCGCCGCCCGCAGCGCGGCCTCGCCGCCGGCAGCGGCATGCGCCGCGCGCAGGGCGGCGCCGGCCGCCTGCCAGGCCACATCGTCGAGATCGGCGCGCCAGTCCGGGCGGTCCGGGTCGGCCGGCAGGGACGCCCAGGCGGCGCGGGCCTCGGAGCGGGACTGCGCCGCCCGGTCCTCCGCGGCGCGCAGGCCGGCTTGCAGCTCCGGGATGCGCTCGGCCTGGCGGCGCAGGGCGCCGAAGCGCTCGCGCAGGGCGCCCATCTCGTCTTCCAGATCGGCCGGCGCCGGCCCGATGCCCAGCCGCTCGGCCAGGGCCGCGATCCCTGGGCCCCGGCGTTCCAGGACCGCCTCCCGACGGGCCAGCTCGCGCGCCCAGGCATCGCGCTCCAGGCCGAGCGCCTCGCCGTTGCGGCCCAAGGTGCGCGCCCGCAGCTCGGCCTCGCGCGCCCCGAGCGACTCGGACTGGGCCTTGGCCTGGGCCTCGCGTTCCCGCAGCGCCTGCAGCCGGGCCTCGACCTCGGCGCGGCTGCGCTCGCCCAGGCGCCCATCGATCTCGGCCAGCACCCGTCGGCCGCGCTCGGCATCCGCCGGCCGCAGCGCGTTGAGGCCGCGCAGGCGGGCCTCGGCCTCGACCACCCGCGCCTCGAGGCGCGCCGCCTCGCGCGCGGCCACCGAGGCCTCGCCCTCGAGCCGGCCGACCTCCACCGCCAGCGCCTGGCTGGCGCGCCAGGTCGGCAGGAGCAGCGCCAGGAGGCCCAGGACCAGCAGCCCGGCCAGGCCCAGCAGGAGCAGCCAGAGCGGGCCCGGCCCCAGGACGAGGCCGACCAGGGCCGCGAAGGCCAGCCAGGCCAACCCGAAGCCCAGCAGCGCCATCTGCAGCAGCCGCGCCCGGGCAGCCAGGGCCTCGTGCCGCTGGCTGGCCAGCTCGAGGGCGCCGTCGCCGGCCGCGAAACCCTCGCGCGCCGCGAGGGCCGCCAGCCAGTCGGCCAGGGCCTCGCGCACGTCGAAGGCCCGGCGATCCTGCTCGAGCTCGGCCAGGCCGTCGCGCGTCTCGCGCGCCATGCCCCTGGCCTCGACCAGGCCGCGTCGCGTCGTGTTGAGCGCCTCGAGATCGGTCGCCAGCTGATCGAGCGCGGCATCGCGGGCGGCGATGCGCTCGATCAGCGCCTCGCGCTCGGCCCGCAGCTCGGCCAGCCAGGCACGGCGCCGGCGCAGACGGGCCAGGGCCTTGCCGCGGGCGGTGACCTCGGGCAGCTGCTCCTGCGCGACCCGTTCGGCCGCGACCAGCTCGGCGCGCTGGCGCTCGGCCTGCCCGGCGGCCTCGCTGGCGCGGGCGGCCGCGGCCCGACCGGCCTCCCAACGCGCCAGGCCCTCGCTCAAGGCGGCCACCCGCGCGGCCCGTGCGGCGGCCTGGGCCGCCGCCGCCCGCAACGCGGCCAGCTCCACGTCGTCCTGCTCGAGCGCGGCCAGCCCGGCCCGGGCCGCCTCGACGGCGGCATGCGCCTGCAGCCGCGCCAGCCGCTCCTCGATCGCCGCGAAGCGCGCCTCGAGGGCCGGCCGCTCGGCCTGCAGCCGCGCCAGCCGCTCCCGATCGGCCAGGCGCTCGAGGTCCTGCCGGTCGCCGACCCGCAGCTTGAGCCGCTCGCCGATCTCGACCAGCCGGTCCAGGTTGAGCAGCTTCATCAGGCTCTGCTCGCGCTGGGCTCGGCTCATGCCCTCGAGCTTCTCGAGCTTCTTCTGCTCGACGAAGCAGGTGTTGAGCAGGGCCTCGCCGTCGAAGCCCAGCTCGGCCTCGATGCGGGCGTTCACCTCGCGGTTGGCGCGCAGCTCCTCGACGCCGCCGGACGCGTCGAAGAGGTCCAGCGCCCAGACGTTCGGTCGGCCGCGGCGAATCCGGCGCGTGACCAGCATGCGTCGGCCGCCGGCGAGGTCCAGCTCGAGGGCCACGAAGGCTTCCTCGCTGCCGTAGTGGATCAGGTCCTCGAGGTTGGCCCGGCCGCTCTCGGTGGCCAGCGGCCGGGCGAAGAGGGCGAAGAAGACCGCCTCGAAGAGCGTCGACTTGCCGGCCTCGTTGAGGCCCTGAACCAGGATGCGCCCGCGCGACGGCAGGGCCAGGTCGAGCTCGCGCAGCTGCTTGAAGTTGTGGGCCGTCAGGCGCCGGAGGTGGATCATGGGGCGCCGATTCTAGCCTCGAACATCCGTGCGGTAAAGGGGCCGGCGGACCTAGGCGGAGCCGCGCGCGCCGCTCCCGTCCGCGCCCGAGAGCGCCCAGCTCAGGCTCTCGAGCAGGGCCGCGTCCTCGTCGGGCAGCACGGTGCGCGGATCCAGCAGCAGCGCCCCCTCGGCGATGCGGCCGATCAGCGGCATCTCGGCCGCCCGCAGCCGGGCCGCCAGGGCGTCCGGATGGGCGCTGTCGAGGGCCAGCAGCCGGGTCGGCAGCGTCTCGCCGGGCAGGGAGCCGCCGCCGACGGTCGAGCGCCCGGGCTCGACGCGCGCCCGGATGCCCCGCTCGGCCAGCGCCGCGCGCCAGCCGGCGGCGCGCTCGGCCAGGTCGGCCGGATCGGCCGCCAGCATCCGCCACAGCGGCACCTCGCGCTCGGCCTCGCCGCGGGCGTAGTGCAGCAGGGTCGCGTGCAGGCCGGCCAGGCTGGCCTTGTCGGGCCGCATGGCGCGGGTCAGCGGATGCTTGCGCAGGCGGGCCACCAGGTCGGCCCGACCGACGATGATGCCGGCCTGCGGGCCGCCCAGGAGCTTGTCGCCGCTGAAGCTGACCAGGGCCGCGCCGGCGGCGATGCTGTGCGGCACCATCGGCTCGGAGGCCAGGCCGAAGCGGGCGGTGTCGAGCAGGCTGCCCGAGCCCAGGTCGTCGACCAGGGGCAGGCCGCGCTCGGCGGCCAGCGCCACCAGGTCCTCCAGGCGCGGCGCCTCGGTGAAGCCGACGATCCGGTAGTTGCTGGTATGCACCCGCAGCAGCAGGGCGGTCGTCTCGTCGATGGCCGCGGCATAGTCGGCGATGCGGGTGCGGTTGGTCGTGCCGACCTCGACCAGGCGGGCGCCGCCGGCGGCCATGACCTCCGGGATGCGGTAGCCGCCGCCGATCTCGACCAGCTCGCCGCGCGAGACGACGACGCCGCGGCCGAGGGCCAGGGCCGAGAGCATCAGCAGGGTCGCGCCGGCGTTGTTGTTGACCACCAGCGCCGCCTCGGCGCCGGTCAGCTGGCGGATGAGCGGCAGCAGCAGGTCGTGGCGCGAGCCGCGGCTGCCGCTGTCGAGCGCGTATTCCAGATCGGAGTAGCCGCTCGCCGCCCGGGCCATGGCCTCGGCCGCCGCGCGGCTGACCGGGGCGCGGCCCAGGTTGGTGTGCAAGAGGACGCCGGTGGCGTTGATCAGGGGGCGCGGCCCCGGGCGGAGCAGGCGATCCAGGCGCGCCAGGACCGCTTCGACCAGGTCGGCCCGACCGGCGTCGCCGCGCGTTTCGGCGCCCGGCGGCGCCGCGACGGCCGCTTCGAGATCGGGCGCGCCGGCGGACAGGATCCGCGCCCGCGCCGCCTCGAGCGTCTGGCGCGCCGCCTCGACCACCAACGGGCGGCCGTGATCGGCGCGCGCCGCGCTCAGGCCGGCGCGTCGGCCAGGGCGTTGACCGCCGGCAGCTCGCGCAGGGCGGCCGACCGCGCCGCGGCAGCGGCCCCAGGCCGATCGGCCCCGGTCGCGGCGCCGCGCCGGCGCTCGCGGCCGTCATCGGGCCGCCGCCCCGGCGGCCAGGTCGGGCAGCGCCTCGTCGTCCAGCGGCCGCGCCACGACGATGACCCGGTGGGTGTTGCCCCAGGGCGGGTAGCAGCTGATCAGGGTCAGCCGCTCGTCCGGCGTGGCCTCGATCCAGCGCGCGTTCACCCGTCGGCGCTCGGGCGAGGCGCCTTCCTCCCAGAGCACCAGCTTGGTCTCGACCCGATAGGGCAGGCGCCGCTCGCCGCTCGAGAGGTAGACCAGGTCGCCCTCCTCGACGGCGTGCAGCTCGGCGAAGACCGAGCCGGCGATGTTGTTGTGGCCGCTGATGACCGTGTTGCCCGGCTCGCCGATGCCGGCCGAGCCCCGGTGCAGGCCGGCGGCGTAGTCGGCCGTCTGCCAGACGTTGCCTTGCTGCTCGCCGTTGACCACGCGCGCCTCCCAACCCACCTCGACCACCGGGGTGTCGATGCCGACGGCCGGGATCTCGATCCGCTCGGGCTTCGGCGCCGGCGTCGGGCTGGCGATCGGCTGGGCCGCCGGGTCGCGCAGCGGGTCGGGCGTCGGACCGAGCGCCGGGTCGAGCGGGCCCGGGGACTCGGCGCCCGCCGCCAGCACCGGGGACTCGCCGGGCCCGGCTTCGACCCGCAGCGAGGCCTCGAAGTCGGGCGGCGGATCGAGCGCCTCGAGGGCGGACATCTGCCGCATCCGGGCCAGCTGCATCAGGCCGCCCAGGCCGAGCAGGAGGGCCCCGAAGACCAGGAGCAGGGTGCCGTAGCGCGCGGCGAAGGCGGCGGCCAGGCGGGCCAGGAAGCGCTGCATGCGCAACAGTATAGCGCGGGCGGCCGGCTAGCCGGCGCCGATCGGCGAGCGGGCCGGCAGGCCCGCCCGGCGCGGGTAGCGCTCGGGCGTCGGGGATCGCTTCTCGATCACGATCAGGTGCCGCGCCTCGGGCAGGCCGGGCAGCCGGTACGGCTGCGCCTCGACCAGCCGGCCGCCGAGGGCCTCGATGGCCGGGGCCGCGGCGTCCAGCTCGGCCCCGATCTCGGCGCCCTTGAGGGCCAGCGCCCGGCCACCGACGCGGAGCAGCGGCAGCAGGTACTCGACCAGGGTCGGCAAGGCCGCCACGGCGCGCGCCAGCGCCAGGTCGTAGGCGGCGCGGTGCTCGGGCGCCCGACCCAGGTCCTCTGCCCGGGCGCAGAGCACGCGGGTCCCGGCCAGCCCGAGGGCCGGCTGCGCGACCAGGCCCTCCAGGAAGCGCGCCTTCTTGCCGACCGACTCGGCCAGGCTCAGCTGCCAGCCCGGCCGAACCAGCTTCAGCGCCAGGCCCGGCAGGCCGGCGCCGGCGCCGACGTCGATCAGGCGCAGGGTCTCGCGCTCGGCCAGCGGTCCCAGGCCGCGCAGGCAGATCAGGCTGTCGAGGAAGTGCCGGATCGCGATCTCGTCCGGCCGGGTGATGCGGGTCAGGTTCAGCCCCGCGTTGGCCACCACGATCTCGGAGGCGTAGCGCTCGAAGCGGGCCACCGCCGCGGCGCTCAGATCGGCCTCGAAGCCCAGCTGGGCGCCGACGCGCCGCAGGAGCGCGGTGTTCAGATCGCAGCGGTCGGCCATCGCCCGCTCGTGCTGCGGATCGGGCTGGGGCTGGCTCGCCTCGACGCTCGGGGGCATGGCCTGGCTCGCGATGGCGCGGGGGGTCGATGCTATACTCGGCCCGATCATACCGATGCCCGGGCGCGGGGTCCACCGTCGCGCCCGGCGCTCGCGTCTGGCGCCGGCCCTGCCGCGCACCGAGCGCGGGACCATCCTCACGAGGTGACCATGACCCGCTCGCCCGCTCCCGGCCCCGGCGCTGCCTCGGGCTACCCCCTGTCGCGGCCGCTGATCGAGGTCGATCCCGAGATCGCCGCCATCATCGCGCGCGAGGCCGGCCGGCAACGGCTGGGCATCGAGCTGATCGCCAGCGAGAACTACACCAGCCAGGCCGTGCTCGAGGCCACCGGCTCGGTGATGACCAACAAGTACGCCGAGGGCCTGCCGGGCCGACGCTACTACGGCGGCTGCGAGTTCATCGACCAGGCCGAGAACCTGGCCCGCGACCGCGCCATGGCCCTCTTCGGCGCCGAGCACGCCAACGTGCAGCCGCATGCCGGCTCGCAGGCCAACATGGCCGCCCTGATGGCCCTGCTCGAGCCGGGCGACACGTTGATGGCGCTGCGGCTCGACCAGGGTGGTCACCTGACCCATGGCAGCCCGGTCAACTTCAGCGGCAAGCTCTTCAAGATCGTGGCCTACGGCGTCGACCGCGAGACCGAGCAGATCGACTACGCCGCGCTGGCGCGCCAGGCGCGCGAGGCGCGGCCCAAGCTGTTGGTCGGCGGCGCGACGGCCTACCCGCGCAGCATCGACTTCGCGCGCCTGGCCGAGATCGCCAGCGATGTCGGGGCCCTGCTGCTGGTCGACATGGCGCATATCGCCGGCCTGGTGGCGACCGACCTGCACCCGGACCCGGTGCCGGTGGCCGACGTGGTCACCTCGACCACCCACAAGACCCTGCGCGGGCCCCGCGGCGGCATCGTGCTCTGCAAGGCCGAGCACGCCAAGGCCATCGACAAGGCGGTCTTCCCGCTGCTGCAGGGCGGCCCGCTGGGCCATTCGGTGGCGGCCAAGGCGGTGGCCTTCAAGGAGGCGATGGCGCCCGAGTTCCGCGCCTATCAGGAAGCGGTGCTGGCCAACGCGCGCGAGCTGGCCGATGCCCTGGCCGGCCAGGGCTTCCGCATCGTGGCCGGCGGCACCGACAACCACATGCTGCTGGTCGACCTGCGCCCCAAGGGCGTGACGGGCAAGCTGGCCGAGCAGCTGCTCGACCAGGCCGGCATCACCACCAACAAGAACATGATCCCCTACGATCCGGAGAAGCCCTTCGTCACCAGCGGCCTGCGCCTGGGCACGCCGGCGGTGACCACGCGCGGCTTCGGGACCGCCGAGATGCGGCGGATCGCCGGCTGGATCAACCAGGTCATCGAGGCCGGCGAGGACGCGGCCCGGATCGCGCGCATCCGGGCCGAGGTGGAGGAGATGGCCGGCGCCTTCCCGGTGCCCGGGGTCGCGGCGGGCTGAGCCGGCCGGCCCCGGGCCGCGGCCCGGGGCCGGTGCCCGGCGGGACGGGGCGCTTCGCTCCGTCCCGCCCGAGCGTTCCGACGCTACTCGCCGACGTTGACCTTGACCGTGGCCACGACCGGCGGGCTCAAGGGCGTGTGCTCGCCGTCGCCGACCACCGCCATCAGCGTATGCTCGCCCGGCGTCAGCGTCAACGTGGTGCAAGCCGAGCCGTCGCCCATGTGAACATGGGTCTCGTCCTTGGGCAGGGGATCGGTCAGCGTCCCCTCGCTGTAGCCGCTCAGCTCGTCCGCGCTGGGATCGATCAGGATGTGATGGTGCCCGGCGCCGGCCACCACCTCGCCCGAGGGCTCGATCGTCAGGTTGGCCACCTCGAGGCAGACCTCGCCGGAAGCGGGCAGCGTCGCCCCGTCCGTCAAGTCCACGAAGCTCACGCTGGGGGCGGCGGCGTCACCCGCGGCGCCCTCGTCGGCCTCCTCGCCGGCGCAGGCGCCGGTCATCGCGGCGGCCAGCAGCAGCGCCGCCAGGGCCGGGGCTCGTCGACCGATCGTGCTCATCCTCATCCTCATCGCGGCCATCTCTCCTTGTGGGTCTTTCGCGTCGGCTCGGCGAGGTCCGCCGGGCCGGGGCCGGGTCGCCTCGAGCGCGGCCATCGACCCCTCTGAAAGCGGGCTGGATTGTAGCGCTCGAGAAGCCGGTCGAGCCAGCCGCGGAGCGCGGCGGTGCGCGCTTGGCGGATTTTGCACCCCACTCGCGGGCATGATATATTCTGTGGCTCTGAGGGCGGTTAGCTCAGTTGGCTAGAGCGCCACGTTGACATCGTGGAGGTCACAAGTTCAAGTCTTGTACCGCCCACTCCCGAATCCGGCCCGCGTCTGAGAGGTGATCAAGATCAAGAGACGGTCAAGCAAGAAGTACGTCGAGGTGCCCGTTCGACACAACTTCAACGAGCAGATCACGGCATCCCAGGTGCGCGTGATCGCCGACGATGGCGAGCAGCTGGGCATCCTTGCCCTGCGAGACGCCATCAATGCCGCGCGTGAGCGCGAGCTGGATCTCGTCGAGGTGGCGCCGAACGCCGACCCGCCCGTCTGCCGGATCATGGACTTCGGCAAGTTCATCTACCAGCAGGACAAGAAGCAGCGCGAGGCTCGGAAGGCGCAGAAGACCACTGAAATCAAGGAAATTCGCCTGCGACCCAAGACCGACGACTACCACGCCGGATTCAAGGTCAAGAACGCCCGTCGGTTCTTGATGTCCGGCATGAAGGTCAAGGTCAGGATTCAGTTTCGAGGACGCGAGATCACCCACCCGGAGATCGGTCTCGAGCAGCTTCGGGAGGTGGCGGAGGAGCTCTCCGACATCGCGGTCATCGAGCAGCATCCTGGGATGGAAGGGCGTTCGCTGTTGATGGTCCTGGCCCCGATCACCTGATCCGGCGCCAGGCGCGAGACCGGGCCGGAGTCGAGACACCAGGCCGAGAGAGGAATAGATCCGATGCCGAAGATGAAGACCCACAAGTCCACGGCCAAGCGCTTCAAGGTGACCGGGACCGGAAAGCTGATGCGCACCAAGATCGGCAAGAGCCACTTGCGCCGCAAGAAGTCGAAGCGGACGCGCCGGCTCTTCGACGAGTACATGGAAGTCACGCACAAGGCGAGCGTCAAGCGCGTGCGCAAGCTCGCCCCCTATCTCTGGAAGTAGTCCGAGGAGTCCACTAGATGTCGCGCGTCAAGGGGGGTCCCCAGACCCATCGTCGTCACAAGAAGATCCTGAAGGAAGCCCGCGGCTTCAATCAGGGCCGCCGGCGCCTGATCAAGCGCGCCACCGAATCGGTCCTGAAGGCCCGTGCCTACCAGTATCGCGATCGGCGCAACCGCAAGCGCGACTTCCGTCGCCTGTGGATCCAGCGCATCAATGCCGCGGCGCGCGCCAACGGCACCAGCTACGGCCGCTTCATCCACGGCCTGGGCCTGGCCAATGTCGAGCTCGACCGCAAGGTTCTGGCCGATCTGGCCGTGCACGACCCGGTGGCCTTCAGCGCGCTGGTCGAAATGGCCGGCGCCGCCCAGGCGGCCTGAGCTCGGACGTCGTCAGCCAAAGGGCGCCCTCGCGGCGCCCTTTTTCTGTTCCGCCGCCGCTCACGGCCGCGTCGCGTTCCGCCGTCCTCCGCCGCCCAGCCTTCTTCCGCCGCGCCTCGAGCGCCCGGAGCGGACCATGATCACCAGCGACAGCAACCCCAAGCTGCGTTATGTCCAGCATCTGTCGCGCCGCGCCTTCCGGCAGCGAGAGGGGCGCATGCTGCTGGAGGGCCTGCGGCTGGTCGAGGCGGCGCTCGACGCGGGCCATCGGCCGGCCTTCAGCCTGGCCAGCGACCTGCTCGACGCGAGCGCGCGCGGCGCCGCGCTGCGGTCACGCCTGATCGAGGCGGGCGCGCCGCCCATCCCGGTGGCCGACGCCCTGCTGCGCCAGGTCGGCGACACCCAGCACGGTCAGGGCCTGTTGGCCGTCCTGCCGATTCCCGAGCTGCCGCTCCCGGACCGGCCCTCGCTGCTCCTGCTCCTGGACGGGCTGCGCGATCCGGGCAACCTGGGCACCGCCTTGCGCAGCGCGGACGCCGCCGGCGTCGACGCGGTGCTGCTGTCGCCCGGCACGGTCGACTGGAGCAACGCCAAGGTCGTCCGCGCCGCCATGGGTGCCCACTTCCACGTTCCGGTCCGGCAGCTGAGCTGGGCGGGCATCGACAGCCTCCTGGCGGAGCTCGAGCCGCGGCCGAGTTTGTGGCTGGCCGAGGCCGGCGGCCGGCTGGCGCATAGCGAGGTCGACTGGCGTGCGCCCAGCCTGCTGGTGATCGGCGGCGAGGCCGCGGGCCCCTCGGCCGAGGCCCGCGCCCGGGCGACGGACAGCCTGCGCATCCGCATGCCGGGTCGAGCCGAGTCGCTCAACGCGGCCGGCGCCGCGGCCGTGATCCTCTTCGAGGCCCTGCGGCAGCGGGCCGAGGCCTGAGCTCAGCCGAAGCGCTCCTCGGCCCAGGGGTCGCCGTGCATGTGGTAGCCGTGGCGCTCCCAGAAGCCGGGCGGATTGCCGCGGACCAGCTCGAAGCCGCTGACCCATTTGGCGCTCTTCCAGAGGTAGAGCTTGGGTACCAGCAGCCGCGCCGGTCCGCCGTGCTCGCGTTCGAGCGGCTGACCCTCGTAGCGATGGGCCACCATCACGCCCGGCTCGCGCATCTCGTCGAGGCGCATGTTGGTGGTGTAGCCGCCATGGCAGTGGATCAGCACGTGGTCCGCCTCGGGGCGGGGCGGCGCCTGCTTCAGCAGCTCGGTGAAGGGCACGCCGGTCCAGGTCGTGTCGAGCTTGCTCCAGCGGGTGACGCAGTGGATGTCGACCGTCTGGGTCTCCATCGGGAGGGCCAGGAAGCCCGGCCAATCCCATTCGCGTTCGGCCTCGACCAGCCCGAAGACCCTCAGCCGCCAGTCCTCGGTGCTCACGCGCGGCGTCGGGCCATAGGTCAGCACGGGGAACTTGTGGGTCAGGCTCTGTCCGGGCGGCACGCGGCCGGCGGACTCGCCCGTCCCGCGTGCGTCGGCCGCGCGCCGCAGCCGGCGCACGCGCTCGAAGGGATCGATGCGGCTCATGGATCGGGTCTCCCGGTGCTCGCGGATCTCGCGGACGCAGGCTGCGGATGCCAGGTCGGGGCCGGCGACCGCCTGCGTCGAGGCCGGCCCGGACGCTGGCTCGGACGCGTCGTGGCGGGCCGTCCTTACCGCGTCGGAACTGGCCGCATCGCGCCCGGGTGACTATCCTCCACCGGTCATGCTGATCCCACGCTCGGGCCAGGCGCCCGCCCTTCCCCGCCGCTGGCCGGCAGCGCCCGACCGCCGCCGGTCGGGCCGGGCGGCCCTGCTCCTGGCCGGCGGCCTGACCCTGGCCCTGGCGCCGGACCGAGCCCTGCTCCTCGGCCTGTTCGCGCTGGGCCTGCTGGCCCTGCTCCGCTGGCCCTGGCTCGGGCTTTGCGCAGCCGCCTTCGGCGTCCCCTTCGGCAGCCTGCTTCCGCTGCCCCTGGGCGGCCTGGCGCTGACGCCCACGCCGCTCCTCCTGGCCGCTTCCGGCCTGGCACTGCTGCTGCCGGCGCTGGCCCGCGGCCAGCTGCCCGGCCTGCCGATCCCGCGCTCGCTCCTGGCGGCGCTGGCCCTCTTCCTGGCCGCCCTGGCCGCCTCGGCCTGGGGGGCGATCGCACCGGGGGTCGCCGCCGTCGAGATCGCCCGCTGGCTCGAGTTCGGCCTGGCCCTGGTGCTGGCGGCCAGCCTGACCGGCCGGCCGCGCGCGATCCGCCGGCTGCTGATCTGCCTGCTGCTGGCCGGCGCCGCCCAGGCGCTGCTCGGCACCTGGACCGCCCTCGCGCGCTGGGGGCCGGAGGCCTACGCCGTGCTGGGCGGCCGCATCCACCGCGCCCATGGCAGCTTCGGCCAGCCCAACCCCTTCGCCGGCTACGCCAACATGGTCTGGCCGCTCGGCGCGGCCCTGCTGCTGGACGGCCTGCGCCATGCCGGGCAGGGCGGCCGCGGCGGTCGCACCGCCGATCGATCGATCGCGCCGACCTTGACCCTGGTCGGCGCGTTCGCGGCCCTGCTCGCCGGGCTGGCCTTGCTGCTCTCCTGGTCGCGCGGCGGCTGGCTGGCCGCGGCGGCGGGCGGCGCCGCGCTGGGGACGGCCTGGCTGGCGACCGGCTTTCGTTCGGCCCGGTTGGGCCGCCGCACGGCCGGGCTGACCGGAATCCTCGCCAGCCTGGTGCTGCTCGGACTCGCCGGCGGCGGCCTGGAGCGGCTGCCGGCCAGCGTCGGCCAGCGCCTGGCCTCGATCGGACAGACCGAGCGCGCCTGGGGGGTGACCGACGTCGAGGTCACCGACGCGAACTTCTCGACCCTCGAGCGCATCGCCCACTGGGAGGCCGCGGTCGCCATGTGGGCCGAGGCGCCCTGGCTCGGACAGGGCCCCGGCCACTACGCGCTGGCCTATCGCCGGGTCCATCTGCCGCGTTGGCCCGACGCGCTGGGCCATGCCCACAACATCTACCTCAACCTGCTGGCCGAGACCGGCCTGATCGGCCTGGCCGGCTTCCTCCTGCTCTGGCTGGGCCTGCTGGGCCTGGCCCTGCGCGCCGCCGGCTCGGCCGGCCGGCTCCGGGCCGCCCTCGGCCTGGGCCTGCTCGGCGTCCTGGTCGCCACCAGCATCCACAACCTGCTCGACAACCTCTTCGTGCACGAGATGACCGTGCAGCTCGGCCTCCTGGCCGGCCTGACCCTCGCCGCGCCTCCCACCGAGAAGCCCAGCCCATGAACGACTCGCCCACCCGCCCCCCCACGCTCGGCTCGCGGCTGGCCAGCCCGCGCACCCTGGTCTCGCTGCTGGCGGCCGTCGCCCTGATCGGCTTCTTCCTGTCCCGCCAGGACCCGGCCGAGCTCGACGCCGCCTGGAGCCAGCTGCGCCAGGCCAGCCCGCTGCTCTACGGGGCCGCGCTGCTGGCCTACTACCTCAACTTCCCGGTCCGCGCCCTGCGCTGGCGGCTGCTGCTCGAGAACGCCGGCACGCCGGCGGCCGAGATCCCGCGCAACCGCGACCTGGCCGAGATCATCTACCTGTCCTGGTTCGTCAACGCGCTCGTCCCGGCCAAGCTCGGCGACCTCTACCGCGGCTGGTTGCTGCGCCGCGAGGGCGGCTCGAGCTGGACCCATGCCATGGGCACCATCGTGGCCGAGCGCATCCTGGACCTGATCGTGCTGGTCGGCCTGATGGTCACCACCGGTCTCCTGACCTACGGCGACGTCCTCGCCGCCGGCGTGACCGGCGGGCCCTACGCCTGCCTGGCCAGCCCGCCCGACCTGTCCAACCTGGGCTGCAGCCTGCTCCAGCTCTTCGCCGTCGGCGGCGTCGGCGCCCTGGCCATGATCGTCGGCCTGATCCTCGTCGCCCGTCACGGGAGCCGGCTCGAGCCGCTCATGCCCGGCCGCCTGGCCGCCGTCTACAACCGATTCTCGGGCGCCCTGGTGCTGTCCTTCGACCGCTTCGGCCGCCTGCTGGGCCTGTCGCTGCTGGCCTGGTCCTTCGAAGGCCTGGCCTTCTGGCTGGTGGGGCTGGCCCTGGGCCAATCCCTCCCCTTGCCCCTGGTCGTCTTCTTCGCCCTGCTGCAGGCCTTCATCACCGTCATCCCGCTGACCCCCGGCGGCCTGGGCTTCGAGCCGGTGCTGGCCACCGCCCTCGAGATCAAGGGCTTCGCCGGCAGCGCCGCCCTGGCCATGACCGGCCTCTACCGCAGCATCAGCTACCTCAGCCTGATCGCGGGCGGCGCCCTGGTCTACCTCCTCAGCAAGAAGACCAAGTAGGGCCGCCTCCGCGGCGAAGCGACGGCCCGCGCGATCATGCCGCATCCATGCCCTGCTCATTCGCGGCTCACCCAGCCCCGCTATGCTGGCCGGGTCGATCCTGCCCTCCCCTAAAGTCGCTTATAATCGTCGCAGCTTCGAACCCCGAGCGCCCTCCATGCGACGCGGAGAATCCAACGTGGCCGAGCATTCCGAGCATATCCTGATCGTCGAGGACGACGAGCGCATCGCCAGCATGCTGCGCCGCGGCCTGATCTTCGAGGGCTACGACGCCGACATGGCCCATACCGGCACCGACGGCCTCGAGAAGGCCCGTCTGCGCATGCCCGACCTGGTGATCCTCGACTGGATGCTGCCCGAGATGGACGGCGTCGAGGTCTGCCGCCGGCTGCGGGCCGTCGGCGGCGTGCCGATCCTGATGCTGACCGCCAAGGAGGCCATCAGCGATCGGGTGACCGGCCTGGACGCCGGCGCCGACGACTACATGGTCAAGCCCTTCGCCTTCGAGGAGCTGCTGGCGCGGGTCCGGGCGCTGCTGCGCCGCCATCCGCCCGGCCCCGACGGCCCGGAGGTCATGACCTTCGCCGATCTGTCGCTGGACACCGGCACGCGCCAGGCGCGCCGCGGCGAGCGGGTCATCGACCTGACGGCCAAGGAATACGACCTGCTGCACATGTTCCTGCGCCATCCGCGTCAGGTCCTGACGCGCGACCAGATCTTCGACGACGTCTGGGGCTACGACTTCGGCGGCGAGAGCAACATCATCGAAGTCTACGTGCGCTACCTGCGCACCAAGCTCGAGGCGGCCGACGAGCCCCGCCTGCTGCACACCGTGCGCGGCGTCGGCTACGCCCTGCGCGAGCCCAGCTGATGCAGCGCCTCGAGCGCTTCCGCCCCGGCCGGCCGACGGCGATCCAGCTGCCGGCCGAAGCCGACGCCCCCCGCCCGGCGCCCGCGGCCCCGCGCCTGCGCCTGCACCGCCCCGCGCTCCTGATCCGATGGAAGCTGACGATCTTCTTCAGCGTGGTCGTGGCCTTGATGCTGAGCTCCTTCAGCCTCTTCTTCTACTGGTACTTCAGCGGCAGCGTGATGCGCGACATCGACCGCTCCAGCCGCGATCGGGCCAAGCAGGTGGTCGACAGCCTGCAGCGCGCCATCGACACCGAGCGCGTCGTCATCCGCGGGCCCTTCCTCACGCCGGCCGAGGCCTCGCTGCTGCAACGGCTGGGCAGCCTGGACGCCATCGCGGGCGACTGGCTGCTCAGCGGCGTCGCGGTGCGCCTCTACGACGCCAACGGGCACGTGGTCGACAGCAACGACGCCAGCCTCGGCCAACGCCTGACGGCCAAGTCGCGCATGCCGATCGACTACGGCTTGCTCCAGGCGGCCAACGCCGGTCAGCCCCACCGGGTCACCCTGGTCACCAGCGACCTGGGCGCCTACTACTCGTACAGCCAACCCGTCTTCCTGCGCCAGCGGCTCTGGGCCGTCGTCGAGATCCTGAGCCCCTTGGCCGCCAGCGAGGCGAGCCTCGAGCGACTGGGCCGGCTGCTCTTCCTGGGCACCCTGCTGGCCACCGCCATGTCGGTCCTGATCGGCGCCGCGATCTCGGAGGCCGCGCTGCGCCCGATCGACGCCATCACGCGCACCGCGCGCCGCATCCAGGACAAGCGCGACCTCTCGCAGCGGGTGCCGGCCGACGGCCCGCCGGACGAGCTGGGCCGTCTGGCCTCGACCATCAACACCATGCTCGACCAGATCGAGGGCATGTTCGACCGGCAACGGCGCTTCCTGTCGGATGTCTCGCACGAGCTGCGCACGCCCCTGACCACCATCCGCGGCGAAGCCGAGCTGATGGAGCGAACCGGCCGCATGGACCCCGAGGGCCTGGCCGCCATCCGCGGCGAGGCCGAGCGGATGACCCGAATGGTCGGCGACCTGCTGATGCTGGCGCGCAGCGACGAGGAGAGCGCCCTGGAGCGCCGACCGGTCGACCTCTCGGCCCTGATGGCCGAGCTGGGCCGACAGGCGCAGCTGCTGGGCGGTGAGCACCACCGGCTGCAGGTCGAGGCGGAGCCGGGGTTGAGCGTGATCGGCGACCGCGATCGGCTCAAGCAGCTGGTGCTCAACCTGCTGGGCAACGCGATGACGCATACGCCGGCCGGCACCACCGTCCGACTCGCGCTGCGCCGCACGCCGGAGGGCGCGCTGATCGAGGTGGCCGATGACGGGCCGGGCATTCCGGCCGAGGATCAGCCCTTTCTCTTCGACCGCTTCTACCGGGTCGACAAGGCCCGCCACCGCGCCAGCGGCGGCACGGGCCTGGGCCTGGCCATCGTCCAGGCCGTGGCGCGGGCGCACGACGGCCGGGTGGCCGTCGTCTCGACCGCCGGCCATGGCACCGCCTTCCGCGTGACCCTGCCGCTGACCTGAAGCCCCGCGGCCGACCGGCGCCGGCGCGCGTCGATCGACACGGGCTTCGCCCTGCGTAACGATGCAATCCCGATTCGATGAACGCTGACCAACGAGGTGAACCCATGTATCGAACCCTAGGCGTCGTCGCGATCCTGGCTGCTCTGGTCCTGTCCGCCGCCGGCATCGGCGCCACCGCCGGCGGCATGACCGCCTGGTGGCTGGTCCAGCACGAGACCGCGCTGGATCGGCCGGCCGAGGTCACGCCCCGCGGCGCGACCGGCCTGTCGAGCGCCCAGCTGACCGCCTCCGTCACCGCCGAGGACGCCGTGCTGGAGGTGGTCCGGGCCACGCGACCGGCCGTGGTGACCGTGCTGAACCTGCGCTACGCGCGCGAGAACCCCTTCGCGCCGATCAAGATCCAGCCGGTCGGATCCGGCTCGGGCGTCATCTTCGACGCGCGCGGCTACATCGCCACCAACGCGCATGTGGTGCACGATGCCTCGGCGCTCGAGGTGGTCTTCATCGACGGCCGCCGCGCCAAGGCCGAACTGGTGCACTTCGACGCCGCCTACGACGTCGCCGTGCTCAAGCTGCCCGAAGGCACCGAGCTGCCGGCGGTGGCGCCGCTGGCCGACTCGGCATCGCTCGAGCCCGGCATGCGCGTCCTGGCCATCGGCAGCCCGCTGGGCACCGACTTCATCAACACGGTCACCACCGGCATCATCGCCGGCCTCAACCGTCGGGTGAAGGAGGAGGGCTTCGACCTGCGCACCTTCGAGTACCGTGAGTACGACGTGATCGACGTTCCGCTGATCCAGACCGACGCGGCCATCAACAGCGGCAACTCGGGCGGGCCGCTGGTGGACATGCGGGGCGAGGTGGTCGGCCTCAACACCTTGATCGTGCGCCGCGACCAGTCGGGCGGCGGCAACGTCGAGGGCTTCGGCTTCTCGATCCCCTCGAACGTGGTGCGCTCCCTGGCCGACGAATGGATCGACGGCCGGCCGCGGGCCGAGCTGGGCGCCGAGGCCACCGACATCGACCCGGAGCTCGCCCGCGAGAGCGGCATGGAGCGGGCCCTGGGCGCGGCGGTCATGAAGCTCGCGCCCGGCGGCGCGGCCATGCGCGCCGGCCTGCGCGAGGGCGATGTCATCCTGGCCGTCAACGGCCAGCCCCTGAATCTGGACCGCGCGCTGGCCGACGAGCTCTGGCGCTACCGGGCCGGCGACGAGATCGCGCTGACGGTCGACCGCTTCGGCGAGCAGCTGACGCTGCGCGTCACCTTGGGCGCGCCCGCCGGGTCGGGCGGGGCGGCCAGTCGCTGAGCCGGCGGGGCCTCGCGGATCGGGCCGGGCGGGCGCTATAATCCGGACCATGCACCGCCCGATCCGCGTCCCAGGCTGGCTCCCGCCGCTGACCCTGATCCTGCTGGCCGCCTGCGCCGGGCGCGGGGACGGCAGGGATGCCGCGCCCGACGCGGACGGATCGTCGCGGACGGCGCCCTCGGCGTCGCCGATGGCGGGGGCCGCGTCCGCCGCGGGCGACGGCCTTGCGGCCGACCCGGACGGGGCGGAGCTGCTGACGCGCCTGAATGCGGCGGCCCCGGCCCGCGACCCGCTGGCGCTGGCGCTGCGCATGGGCCGGTTGGCGGTCGCCCCCGACTTCGCCACGCCCGCCAGCCCGCCGCAACGTCGGCTGGGCGATGTCGAGACCTTCTGGCTGCACGACATCAACGCCCAGCGCTACTTCGAGGTCGAGGCCCGGCTCGAGGCCATCCGCGACAGCGCCTACTTCTGGGTGCAGACCGACCAGGCCTTCGACCCGGCAGCCTTGGCGCGCGGCGCCGACGGCTTCGACGCCAAGGTCTACCCGGCGGTGCGCGAGGTCTACGGCACGGAGTGGTCGCCCGGCATCGACGGCGACCCGCGCGTTCACGTGCTGCACCATCAGCCGGTGCCCGGCATCGCCGGCTACTTCTACAGCGTCGACGAGCAGCCGCGCAGCGTGGAGCCCAACTCCAACGAACGCGAGATGTTCTACATCAACCTCAGCGTCTACACGCCGGGCTCCTACGACTACCTGGCGCTGCTGGCCCACGAGCTGCAGCATATGATCCACTGGCACCACGACCCCAACGAGGCGGTCTGGGCCAACGAGGGCCTCAGCGAGCTGGCCAGCGAGGTGGCGGGCTACCGGGGCCAGAACGGCTCGAGCTTCTTCGCCGCGGCCGACCTGCCGCTCTTGGAGTGGGAGGCCGATTCGGGCGCCAACGCCGGCCACTACGCCGCCAGCTACGCCTTCTTCGCCTGGCTCCGCGCCCGCTTCGGCGACCCCGTCATCCGCGCCTTCGTCGAGGCCGATTCGGACGGGGTGGCCGGCGTCGAGGCGGCGCTGGCGGCCATCGGCCAGCCGATGCCCTTCGACGCCGTCTTCCTCGACTGGGCGGCCGCCAACGGTCTGCCACCCGACATCCGCCGCGGACGCGCGCTCTTCGACTACGGCCGGAGCCAGGTCAGCCGCGCCGAATGGTCCGAGTGGCCGGCCGAGGGCCTCGACGACCGCGTCGCCCAATACGGCAGCGACTACTACGACCTGAGCGGCGCGGTGACCGAGGGCCGGTTGCGCCTGGACTTCGCCGGCGCGACCGAGGTCGGCCTGCTCGAGCCGCTGGCGCCGGGTGCGCAGGCGCAGGCCGTGGCGCCGGGCCCGAAGCCCGAGATCTGGTGGTCCGGTCGTGGCGACAACATCGACAGCCGCCTGACGCTGGCGCTCGACCTGCGGACCACCGAGTCGGCCGCGCTCGACTTCGAGCTCTGGCAGGCCGTCGAGGAGCACTGGGACTACGGCTACTACCGTGTCTCGGCCGATGATGGTCGGACCTGGCAGGCCCTGACCAGCCCGCAGACCACCGAGGACAGCCCGAGCGGCATCAACTTCGGCGCCGGCTTGACCGGCCAGCGCGGCGGCTGGCTGAACGAGCGGCTGGACCTCGACGCCTACGCCGGTAGCGAGATCCTGCTGCGCTGGGAGCTGGTCACGGACGACGCGGTAAACCTCGAGGGCCTGGCCATCCGGGGCCTGAGCCTGGAGACCGGGTCGGGCCGCCGCGCCATCGAGCCCGACGATCCGGCCTTCTCCGCCGAGGGCTGGCGACGGGTGCCGCCGGTGCTGCCCCAGCGTTGGGGCCTGCAGGTGCTGGTCTTCGGGCCGACCGGCCTGAAGGTCTGGCGCCCCGAGGTCGACCGGCAGGGCCGCGCGCGCATCGAGGTCGGCGACATCCCGGACGATGCCACGGTGATCGGGGTCGTCAGCGGGCTGACGCCGGCCACCCGGCAACCGGCGAGCTATCGGATCGCCCCCGCGCCACCCGAGGGCTAGCGCGGGACCCGGCGGCCCGGCCGTGGGCCCCGCCAGGTCCAGCCGCCTTGGCCGCCGAGCTAACCTACCGCCGCGGAAACGCGATGAAGCCGGTAGCGCGCGGCCTGGCCGCGTGGTAGGTCTTCTGTGAATGCGTGCGTGCATCGGGATGCAACGATCGACCTGAAGCCGCGGCCCCCGGAAGCTCGAACGCCGGATGCAGCCCGTCTGTCGGAGGACGGCGGCGCCGGCTTCGGGCGCTTGGACGGCGGCCGTTCCGGACGCCGCAAGGGGCCCGTGCCGTTGACAGACCGCCAGCCGCCGGCTATATTGGCGCCGATGTTCGCGATCGTCCGCCAGGCCCGACCCGTTGGGGCCTGGCCTTTTTCGTAGGCGCGCTGCAGGCGGCGCACCCCGCACGGAGCAAGCGATGATCCGCGTCGGCATCTTCGGCGCAACCGGATACGCCGGGCTGGAGCTGGTGCGTATCCTGTGGCGCCATCCGGTGGTCGAGATCGCCTTCGCCACCTCGACCTCGCAGGCCGGCGGCCGCCTCTCGGACATCCATCCTCAGGCGCCGGACTTCCCCTTGATCGCGCCCGACCAGGCGCCCTTGGATGCGATCGACTGCGCGCTGCTCTGTCTGCCGCACGCCGCCTCGGCCGAGCAGGCCATCCGGGCGCTGGACGCCGGCCGGCGCGTCATCGACCTCAGCGCCGACTTCCGACTGCGTGACCCGGCCGTGTATCGACGCTGGTATGCCCACGAGCATCCCGCGCCCGAGCTGCTCGACGAGGCCGTCTACGGCCTGACCGAACAGGCCCGGGATCGACTGCCCGGCGCACGCCTGGTGGCCAACCCCGGCTGCTACGCCACCAGCATCCTGCTGCCGCTCCTGCCCCTGGTGTCGGCCGGCGCCCTGCGCGGTCCGATCATCGCCGACAGCAAGTCGGGCGTCTCGGGCGCCGGTCGCACGCCGCAGGCGCATACCCATTTCGTCGAGGTCTACGAGAACTTCAGCGCCTACAACGTCGGCCGCAGCCACCGCCACCTGCCCGAGATGGAGCAGGCCTTGGCCGGCTGGGGCGGCGCCGGGGCGCCCAGCCTCATCTTCTCGCCGCACCTGCTGCCGGTCCGGCGCGGCATCCTGTCGACCCTCTACGCCGGCCTGGCGCCGGGCTGGAGCCCCGGCCGGGCCCGCGAGCGTCTGGCGGCAGCCTGGGCCGACGAGCCCTTCCTGCGCCTCCTGCCCGAGGGGCGGTTGCCGAGCTTGATGCACGTCGTCCGCTCCAACGGCTGCGTCCTCGGCATGGCCGAGGCCGGCCCCGATCAGCTGATCCTGGTCTCGGTGCTCGACAACCTGGTCAAGGGCGCCGCCGGACAGGCGGTCCAGAACCTCAACGCCATGTTCGGCCTGGACGAGACCATCGGCCTCGAGCGGCCGGAGCTCTCGGCATGAGCCCGATTCAGGTCCTCAAGATCGGCGGCCACCAGCTGGACGACGCCAGCTTCCTGGCCGGCCTGGCCCGCCACGTGGCCCGGGCCGCCGGCCCGATCGTGATCGTGCATGGCGGGGGCCGGGCCATCGCCGAAGCCCAGGCGCGCTACGGCCTGGTCGAGCGCAAGGTCGAGGGCCTGCGCGTGACCGATCCGCTGACCATGCAGGTGGTCGAGATGGCCCTCTCGGGCCACGCCAACAAGCGCATCGTCGCGGCGTTGATGGCGGCCGGCGTGGACGCCATGGGCCTCTCGGGCATCGACCGGGGACTCCTGCGCGGCCGGCTCAAGACGCATGCCGAAGCCGATCTGGGCCGGGTCGGCACGATCACGGCCGTGCGCGCCGGCGTCCTGCTGGCGCTGCTCGAGGCCGGCGTGACGCCGGTCGTTTCGCCGGTCACCCTGGCCGACGACGGCCAGGCCTGCAACGTGAACGCCGACGAGGCGGCCGCCGCGGTAGCCCTGGCGCTTGGCGCGGCCAGCCTGGACTTCGTCTCGGACGTGCCGGGGGTGCGCGACGCCGCCGGCCAGCCGCTGGCCCGCCTGACGCCCGAGGCGGCCGAGGCCGGCATCGCGGCGGCCACGATCCAGGGCGGCATGGCGCCCAAGGTCCGGGCCGCCCTCGCCGCGCTGGCCGCCGGCCTGCCCCGCGTGCGCATCCTCGACCTCGCCGGCCTGGCCGATGGGGGCGGGACGCTCCTGGCGTCGGCGTCCGCCGGGACCCCGACCGACGGCGAAGCCGCCGGCCCGTCGGAAGGCGCGCCGGACGAAGCCCGGCCCCCCGAGGACGGCCGCATCGACCCGGCGGCCGAGCAGGTCGATGGCGCGGCGATCCTCGCCGCCGAGAAGGCCCACCTGCTCGGGGTCTACGCCCGGGTGCCGGTTCTGCTGATGCGCGGCCGCGGGATGCAGGTCTGGGATGCCGACGGCCGGCGCTACCTCGACTTCACGGCCGGCATCGCGGTCAACGCGCTGGGCCACGGCGACCCCGAGTGGGCGGCGGTGGTGGCCGACCAGGCCGGCCGGCTGACCCATACCAGCAACCTCTTCAGCAACCTGCCGATGGTCGCCCTGGCCGAGCGCCTGACGCGCAGCAGCTTCGCCGAGCGCGTCTTCTTCGCCAACTCGGGCACCGAGGCCAACGAGGCGGCGATCAAGCTGGCCCGCAAGGCCGGCCAGGCCGGAGCGGCCGGTCCGCGCACGCGGATCGTCGCCTTCAGCCATGGCTTCCATGGCCGCAGCATCGGCGCGCTCTCGCTCACCTTCAACCCGGCCTATCGCGAGCCCTTCGGCCCGCTCCTGTCGGAGGTTCGCTTCGCGCCCTACAACGACGTCCGCGCGGCCTGGACCGCCATCGACGACACGGTCTGCGCCGTCTTCGTCGAGCCGGTGCAGGGCGAGGGCGGGGTCCGCGCGGCCGAGCCGGAGTTCCTGCGCGCCCTGCGCGAGGTCTGCGACCAGACCGGGGCGCTGCTGGTCTTCGACGAGGTCCAATGCGGCCTCGGCCGCAGCGGTCGGCTCTGGGCCCACGAGCACTACGGGGTGGTTCCGGACCTGCTGACGGCGGCCAAGCCCTTGGCCGGCGGTCTGCCCATCGGCGTCCTGCTGGCCTCGGCCGGCGTCGCCGATGTGCTGCAGCCCGGCGACCACGGCAGCACCTTCGCCGGCGGCCCGCTGGTCTGCCGCGCCGCCTGCCAGGTCTTCGACCGGGTGACCGCGCCCGGCTTCCTCGAACGGGTGGCCGATGTCGGCGCCCACCTGCGCGAGCGCCTGGGCGCGCTCGAGGATCCGCGCATCGTGGAGATCCGCGGTCTGGGCCTGCTGCTCGGGCTGCGGCTGAGCCAGCCGGCCGCGCCGATCGCGACCGCCGCCCGCGAGCGCGGCCTGCTGGTCCTGACCGCCGGCAAGGACGTGCTGCGGCTGGCGCCGCCGCTGATCGCCAGCCGCGACGACGCGGACCGGGCGGTCGACATCCTCGCGGCCTGCCTGGCCGAGGCGGGCTGATGGCCAGCCTGCCGCGGCCGCTGAGCGCGACGGTCGACCTGGCGAGCGGACCGCTGGCCATCCGGCCGGCGAGCGCGGCCGACGTCGCGGCCATCGCCGAGCTGGTCCGCCGCCACGCCCGCATCGGCAACGTGCTGCCCCGCGGCGAGGACAACATCCGCGAGACCCTGGCCGACTGGGTGGTCGCCGAGCGGGACGGCGGCGTGGTCGCCTGCGGCTCGCTGTGGGTCTATGGCCCGCACCTGGCCGAGGTCCGCTCGCTGATCGTCAGCGAGGCGGCCCAGGGCGACGGCATCGGCGGCCGCATCGTGACCGCCCTGGAGGCCGAGGCGCGGCGGCGCGGCATCGACAAGCTCTTCACGCTGACGCGGGCCGTCGGCTTCTTCGAGCGCCAGGCCTTCACGATCACCGACAAGGAACGCTTTCCGGAGAAGGTCTGGAAGGACTGCCAGCTCTGCCCGCTGAAGGACGACTGCGACGAGACGGCCATGATCCGGCCGCTCGGCACCGCAGCGCTGGGCGATCCGCCGCCGGGCACCGATTCCGCCGCGGGACGGGCCAGGCCATGAACCCCGACCCCCACCGCATCGATCCGGCCGGCCTGATCACCGCACCGGCCGGCTTCCGCGCCGGCGCGCTGGCCTGCGGCTTGAAGGCTTCCGGCAACCTGGACCTGGCGCTGTTGCTGGCCGATGCCAGCTGTCCATCGGCCGCGCTGTTCACCCGCAACCGGGTGGCGGCGGCGCCGGTGATCCTCGGCCGCGAGACCCTGCCGGAAGGCGCCGGCCGGCTGCGGGCGGTGCTGATCAACGCCGGCAACGCCAACGCCTGCACCGGCGAGCGCGGGCTGGCCGACGCCCGGGCGATGCGGGCCGGCGCGGCGGCGCTGGCCGACTGCCCTCCGGAGGAGGTGCTGGTCCTGTCGACCGGCGTCATCGGCGTGCCGCTGGACATGGCCAAGGTCGAAGCGGGCCTGGCCGGGCTGCCGGCTCGGATCGGCCCGGCCGGCGGGCGCGACCTGGCGCTGGCGATGATGACCACCGACACGCGGCCCAAGCAGGCGGCGCTGGCGCTGGACCTGCCCTCGGGCGCCCGGATTCAGCTGGCCGGCGCGGCCAAGGGCTCGGGCATGATCCACCCGGACATGGCGACCATGCTGGCCCTCGTCACCACCGATGCGCAGCTCGAGCCCACGCGCCTGGCCGCCTGCCTGCGCAGCGCCGCCGACCGCAGCTTCAACCGCATCTCGGTCGACGGGGACACCAGCACCAACGACGCGCTGGCGATCCTGGCCAGCGGAGCCTCGGGGCATGCGATCGACCCGCGAGGGGCTGCCGGCGCCGCCGACCTGGCCGCCTTCGAGGCCGGCCTGACGGCGCTGTGCCAGCACCTGGCGCGGGCCATCGTCCGCGACGGCGAAGGCGCCAGCCGGCTGGCCGTCGTGCGCGTGACGGGTGCCGCCAGCGCCGCCGAGGCGCGGCAGGTGGCCAATGCCATCGCCACCTCGCCCCTGGTCAAGACGGCCCTGGCCGGCGCGGACCCCAACTGGGGGCGGATCGTGGCCGCGGCCGGCCGGGCCGGCGTGCCGATCGATCCGGCGCGCATGGCGCTCGACGCGGCCAGCGGCTTCGTCGAGGCGGGCGATCCGGGCGGCGCCTGGCTGCGGCTCTTCGAGGCCGGCACCCCGAGCGCCTTCGGCGAAGCGGAGGCCGCCGCGATCTTCGCCGCCCCCGAGCTGACCCTGCGCCTCGGCCTGGGTCTGGGCGCGGCCGAGGACGAGGTCTGGACCTGCGACCTGACGGCGGACTACGTGCGGATCAACGCCGACTACCGGACCTGAGGCAGAAGCCGTCGTCGCGGGCTTGCGCTCGCGACGGCGGCTTCCGCAGCGGGTCGGATCGAGGTCCCGACGCCCGGTCGATGCGGCCGGATTCGGCGCCTAGTCGTCCTCCGGCGGGTCGCCGTCCTCCGCCAGGTCTGCATCGTCCGACGGGTCTGCGTCATCCGACCGGTCCGCGTCTTCCGATTCCGGCGCGTCGGCCAGCGGATCCACGCGCGTCGTCGGCTCCGCGCCCTCGTCGACGGCGTCGCCGACGTCGGCGTCATCCGCCTCGGCGTCTGGATCCGAGCGATCGTTGATGTAGGCCATCGACGCCACTGCGTCGCCCGCGTCGGGGCGCATCACGATCACGCCACGCGTCGCGCGGCTCATCCGGCTGATGGCATCGGTGCGCGTGCGCATCAGGATGCCGCTCTCGGTGATCAGGGCCATCTCGTGGCCGTCCTCGACCACCCGGGCATCGACGATCTCGCCGATCTCCTCGATGCGGCTGGCGGCGATGGTCAGGATGCCCTGGCCGAAGCGGCCCTGAAGCCGATACTGCTCGAGCGGCGTGCGCTTGCCGAAGCCGCGCTCGGTGATCACGAAGAGGTCGGCTTCGGGCCTGGTCACGTCCAGGGTGGCGATGGCGTCGCCCGGCTTCAGGCGAATCGCCATCACGCCGGCGGCGGCGCGGCCCATCGGCCGCACATCGCGTTCGCGGAAGCGCAGCGCCATGCCGCGCCGCGTGACCATGATCAGCTCGTCCTCGCCGGTGGTCACCTTGACCCATCGCAGGGTGTCGCCCTCGTCGAGGTTGATCGCGATCAGGCCGCTGGGCCGGACTCCGTCGTACTGCGCCAGGTCGGTGCGCTTGATCCGCCCGCCGCGGGTGGCCATGACCAGATAGCCGCCGGCCTCCATCTGCCACTTGGGAATCGCCAGCGCCACCGTGACGCGCTCGTCCGGATCGATCTGGATCAGGTTGATGATGGGCGTGCCGGCCGCCTCGCGGCCGGAATCCGGCACCTGCCAGGCCCGCAGCTGGAAGACCCGGCCGCGATCGGTGAAGAACAGCAGCGTATCGCGGGTCGAGGCGACGAAGTTGTCGCGCACGGCGTCGTCGGCCTTGGTGCGTGCGCCGATGATGCCCCGACCGCCGCGGTTCTGGGTGCGGTAGGTATCGGCCAGCACGCGCTTGATGTAGCCGCGCTGGGTCACCGTGATGAAGACGTCCTCGACCGCGACCAGATCCTCTTCGTCGAGGTTCGAGGTGTCGAACTCGATGCTGGTCCGGCGCGGGTCGCCGTAGCGCTCCTTGAGCTCCACCAGATCCTCGCGGATCAAGCCCAGGACCCGGACGCGGTCGGCCAGCAGGGCCTCGAGCCACGCGATGCGCGCGCTGATGTCGCGATACTCTTCCTCGAGCTTCTCGCGCTCGAGGGCCGCCAGGCGCCGCAGCTGCATGTCGAGGATGGCCTGGGCCTGGATCTCCGACAGCGAGAAGCGCGTCATGAGGTTGTCGCGGGCCTCGTGCGCGTCGGGCGAGCTGCGGATGGTCTCGATGACCGCGTCGAGGTTGGCGATGGCGATGCGCAGGCCCTCGAGCACGTGCTGGCGGTGACGCGCCCGCTCCAGCTCGTAGGCCGTGCGCCGCTCGATCACGTCGATGCGATGGTCGATGTAGATCCGCAGCAGGCGCTTGAGCGAGAGGACCTGCGGCTCGCCGTCCACCAGGGCCAGCATGTTCACCCCGAAGGTGTGCTGCAGCATGCTGTACTTGTAGAGCTTGTTGAGCGTGACATGCGGATCGCCGCCACGCTTGATCTCGATGACGATGCGGATCCCGGTCCGGTCGGACTCGTCGCGCAGGTCGCTGATGGTCTCGATCTTCTTGGCGCGCACCAGCTCGGCGATGCGCTCGAGCAGGGTGGTCTTGTTGACCTGGAAGGGGATCTCGGTGACCACGACCGCCATGCGGCCCGGCCGAATCTCCTCGATGTGCGCCTTGGCGCGCATGAGCACCCGGCCGCGCCCCGTGGCGTAGGCGCTCTTGATGCCCTCGTGGCCCATGATCGTCGCGCCGGTCGGGAAGTCCGGGCCGGGGATGAACCGCCGCAGCTCGTCGGGCGTCACCGCGTCGACCGTCTCCCACCGGTCGATCAGGTGCATCAGCGCGTCGCAGACCTCGCCGAGGTTGTGCGGCGGGATGTTGGTGGCCATGCCCACCGCGATGCCGGTGGCGCCGTTGACCAGCAGGTTGGGCACCCGGGCCGGCAGCACCACCGGCTCCTCGCGCGAGTCATCGAAGTTCGGCCGGGTATCGACCGTGTCCATGTCGATGTCGGCCAGAAGCTCGATGGCCATGCGCGAGGTGCGCGCCTCGGTGTAGCGGTAGGCAGCCGCCGGGTCGCCGTCGATCGATCCGAAGTTGCCCTGGCCGTCGACGAGCAGATAGCGCATCGAGAAGTCCTGGGCCATGCGCACCATGGCGTCGTAGACCGCCGAGTCGCCATGCGGATGGTACTTGCCGAGCACGTCACCGACCGTGGAGGCGCTCTTCTTGTAGGGCCGGTCGGGGCGCAGACCGGTGTCGTACATGGTGTACAGGATGCGCCGCTGCACCGGCTTGAGCCCATCGCGCGCGTCGGGCAACGCGCGCGACGTGATCACGCTCATCGCGTAATCGAGGAAGGCCTCGCGCATCTCGTGCTCGATGTTGACGAGCTTGACCGTGGGGCTCTCGTCCATGGGCTCCTCGCTGTTGCCGGGGTCGGTTCAACCGGTTAAGTATAGCAGCGAAGCCCCGTCGGACGGGCATTCCAGCGCTGCGTCCCGATGGCCGATCGGCTCAGCGAAGCGGCGCCGGATCCTCGGTCGCGACCGCCCGGTCGAGCATCTCCTGCAGCGAGCTGCCGGTCTCGGCGTCGCGCCAGGTCTGCCCGCGGAAGTCCCACTCGAAGCGGTGCTCGATGGCCCAGACGATCATCGACTCGTCGTTCCAGAGCGTCGAGTTCGGACAGCTTCCGGGCCAGGGGCCGCAGCGGAACTCCGCCAGGTCGATGCCGCATCGCTCGACCCGCTGCGGATCACAGCCGTCCCGCGTGCAGATCCGCTGCCACCGACAGGCGCCCGGGCAATCGCCGGCCGCGCTCGGCTCGGCCGGGATCCAGTCGCTGCAGAACCGACCGTCGGCGCGTTGGGCGAAGATCGGGGCACCCCCCGCCGCGCCGCCGTCGGGCACGATGCCGGGCTCGACGGAATACTGGCCGGCCACGGCGCCCGAATCGCCGATCGACATCGCGGTCTCGGGGGATGCGGGCCCCGGCAAGGCCGGCGAGCCGAGCAGGAAGCGCAGCAGCCCAAGGCCCAGGATCACCAGCATGCCCAGCGAAGCGTACATCCGGGTCCGCCTCAGCTCGCTCTCGCGCTGCTCGATCTCGATCGAGCGCTGCTGGAGCTTCGCGCGCAGCGGCGGTCCGTAGTCCTTCAGCACGTTGACCAGATAGGTCACGTCCTCGTTGTAGGCCCGGTGCCAATCGGTATCCGGCTCCGCACCCTCGCTGCGGAGCCGGTGCAGCCGTGCCTCGATGTCCCGTTGTTTCGACATGCCCCTAGCCCATCCCTATGGCGTGCACGCTAGCGTGGAATGACCCCGACGCCCTTGACCGGCAAGGGTTGTCAAGTACCGGCTTGACCCTTCGCGAAACACGAGTACCCTACGGGGCAGTATCCGGTAAGAACTTACCGTTGGCGGGCATGGACCCAAGCGGATCGTGCGACTCAGGGAGCGTTGGTAGATGGCTACGGACACGACACGGCTGAAGGAACGATTCGCATCCGCCGGGCTCGAGCGCTACGAGCTCGATCTGGCGCTCGAGCTGGCCGAGCAGGCCGCGGCGCGCAAGATCCCGCTCGAAGACATTCCGGCCCTCGCCCGCAACCTCGACCGCATCGACTGGGACGCCATCCTTGTCCGGGTCGACGGCGCCGCCGAGATCATCGGCGTGGATGTTCGACAGGTCGGCAACCTGATCAAGTCGGACTTCGAGTGGATCGCGCCGACGATCTGGCTCCGCAACGACCAGGGCAACACCGTCACCCGACTCTGGCTCGGCGCCAAGGTCAAAGCCTTCGCGCGCATGCGGCTTCGCCGCCAGGATCCGCGGGTGCTGGGCTGGCTCAAGCGCAAGCGCCGCGACTCCGCCCGGGTCCGCTGAAGCCAGCGCGCGCCGCCTTGGGCCCGGGCGGCAAGTCCGGCGAAGGGCGGGGTCCCCGAAGCCGGTCGAGCCTTGGGCTCGCCAGGATGGCCGGGGGATCCAGACGGTCTTCTGCATGGGCTTCATGGACTTCCGGTCATAGACGGATCCAGGGCGCGGCCGGCCGGGTCGGCGGGTCGGGATGCTCCGAATCCCGGCGACCGGCGTCGCGCATGCGCCTTGGACATCCTATCTGCGCCGTTTCGTCACGTCAAGCGAAATCCCGCCTCACTTCCCGATCGCGCATTCATCAGGAACCCTGGCGCCGTTGGGCCAGGAAGGGCAGGTGAATCCGCCCCGCCACGTCGGTGCCAGCCTTGCGGGTGGGCGTTCGCTCGACGGTCGCCGTCGCGCTGGCCCGACCGGTGAGGGTGGCGGTGGGCGTGGCCGTGGCCGGTCGTGGCGTGGGGGTGGCCGGCGGCCGCACCACGGTCGTCGGCGTCGCCGCCGCCGCCTTGGGGTCGTAGCGCATGATGCCCCAGCCTTCGGTGCCCACCCAGACCTCGCCACCCGGTGCGACGGCGATGACCGAGACGTCGTTGGCCGTCACCAGGCTGTTCGCCGGCGCCAGCGAGACCGGCTCGCTGGCCGGATCGGGCGTTGCGTAGATGTGCAGTCCGGCAAGCTCCCGGTCCTCGCGCCAGCTGTCCGGCGTGGCCGAGTCGCGCGCCGCTCCGCCGCGGCTGGTGCCGACCCAGACCCGGCCCTCGGCGTCGCGCGCGATGCTGCGCACCATGCCGCCGCGCGCGAGGAGGCGGTGGGTCCAGCTGTCGCCGGCACCCAGGTTGATCGGCGCCGGCCAGTAGGGTCGCTGATTGACCAGGTCGGCCTGCGACATGGCCCGGCTGCCGTAGGCGCCGACCCAGGCCCGCCCATCCCCGTTGCCCATGACGCTCATGGCCTCGGCGTAGATGGTGCCGGAGGCGAAGCTCTCCAGCCCCTGGCGCGTGTCCGACTTGGTCCAGCGATCGGCGGCGATGTCGTAGCGCGCCACGCCGCCCCCGACCAGGCGCCCGCCGGGCGAGCCCATGGAATCCGGCAGGGTCTGATGATGGGCCGAGCTCACCCAGACCTCGCCGGCCGCACAGTCGACGTCGATGTCGGTCGTGTTGTTGGAGGCCAGGGTCGGGAACTCGAAGTGGCGCCACTGGTCCTGCGTGCGCTGGTGTACCGAGGCACCCGGCGTGAGCTGATCGACGCCGCCGCCCCAACCCTCGGAGCGGTTGCCGGTACCGACCCAGACCGAACCATCACAGCCGGCGGCCAAGGCCGAGACGCTGGCGTCGCGCAGCCCGGCGCTCGCACCGCCGGTGTTCTCGATGTTGCGCAGGGTCCAGGCCTCGCCGTCGAAGACGGATAGGCCGCCGTTCTCGTAGACCCGCTTGCTCGCGTTCCAGATCGTCTCCAGGCTGCCGAACCAGACCCGGTCGCCCTGGGGCAGCACGGCGTGCACGTTGTTGCCCGCCAGCCCGGTCCATGGCGCCTTGCCGTCGGCGTCGGTGTTCTCCATCGTGAACTGTCGCCAGCTGTCGTCGCCGAGCCCCAGGGTGCCGGCCGTGTCGAGATCGGCCACGCCCGCGCCGAAGAGCGGCTGGTTCAGGCTGCCGGTTGCGATCCAGACATGGCCGTCCCAGCGCGAGCCGGCATCGCCGAAGCCGATGTCGCTGATGAAGTTGGTCGGCGGGGCCTTGTCGGTCAGCAGGGGCTGGCCGATGGTCAGGTCGAAGAGCCCGATGGGGCCGATGCCGCCGGCGCGTCCCAGCTCC
This sequence comes from Caldilineae bacterium, assembly GCA_020634625.1. Classification (GTDB taxonomy): domain Bacteria; phylum Chloroflexota; class Anaerolineae; order Epilineales; family Epilineaceae; genus JACKBJ01. The sequence continues at coordinate 59,485 of JACKBJ010000015.1, forward strand.
GGGCCGGTGCCGACCCAGGCGGTCCCGCCGCCGATCGTCAGGGCCTGGACCCGCTCGCGCGGCAGACCGTCGGCGGTGGTGAAGGAGTCGCCCCGATCGAAGTTCCAGACGTCGTCGCGCCGGATCGTCGGGGTGCCCTTGTGGTCGAGCACGGTCACGCCGCCTCGGCTGCGTCCGACCCAGACCGTGTTCGCCAGGTCGGGATCGTCGGCCGGACCGACCGCGATGGCCTCGACCGTATCGCCCACCGGCCGGTCGGGCATCTCGAAGCGTCGCGAGATGTCGTCGGGGATGCGTTCGCGCGTGGCGTCGAAGAAGAGCAGACCTCGGCCCTGGATCGCCGCCCAACCCCGATCCTGGGCATCGATCGCGATGGCCTGGATGTTGCAGGTGACGGTGACCTGGACATCCTGGCAGCTGGTGCCGTGCCAGGTGTCGTCACCCATGTCCGGCGTGCCGGCCGTGTCCAGATAGCTGATGCCGCCATGCACGCGCTGCCAGTAGGGCGGATCGTCCGGGTCCGGCGCCTGAGCCAGGATCCAGTGCGGGCCCGTGCCCACCCAGAGCCCGCCGGTGCTGGTCAGCGCGAGCGCGTTGACGTTGTCGGAGACCAGACCCAGCCGCTCGCTGCCGTCCGGCGCGCCGATGAGCGTGCTGGCGTAGGTGATCGGCTCGGCCCACAGATCGTCCTCGAAGTCGGGCGTGCCGGCGGTGTCGAGCCGACCGACGCCGCCCTCCGACCAGGCGCCCGTGGCCGAGTCCTGCAGCTGGGCGCCGCCGACCCAGACCAGGTTGCCGTCGATGGCCAACGCGCGCAGATCGTCGGAAGGCAGGCCTCCGGCCGTGTTCTCTCGGGTATAGGTGTGCCAGACGTCGTCGGCCAGATCGGCGGTGCCGCCGTCGTCCACCACCCCGAGGCCGCGCGAGGTGGCGACCCAGACCCGACCGTCGTCGCCGACGGCCAGATCCCGAACCGTGTTCGAGGGCAGAGGCTGCTGCGGCGCCAGGATCTGCACATAGCTGCCCTCGGTCGGATCCCAGCGCACCAGGCCACCGGCCCGGGTTCCAGCCCAGAGCACGCCCTCCGACCAGACCAGGGCCAGGATGTCGTCGCCGTTGGCGATCGTGGCCCAAGCACCGCCGTCGAGGCCGTCCAGCGGACGCGCCCGCGTTCCCTCCGGCGCGACGCGGCCCAGCAGCAGGCCGAGGAGCGCGATCGCGAGCAGCGCTCGAGCAGCCGATCCCGGTGTCATCTGCATTCCATCACCTCGATAGCGGTCCCACGAAGCATCCTGGCATTCATGGCGATGCCGAGTATTGTAGACGCAACCGGAGCGGATGCGTCACGGCCGATCCGCGTCGAGCGGCGCCCGACGGCCCTCGGCGAGGGCTCGCGCCGGCACCGATGCTAGAATTCGAGCGGTCCATCCCGACCGAATCCGGGGCCGCCGGGCGGCCCGCGCCCTGTCCAACGAGGCCGCATGGACCTTCGAGACATCCGCACCTGCCTGGTCGTCATGGCCCACCCCGATGATGCCGAGTTCTCGGCCGGCGGAACGGTGGCCGCATGGGCCGAGGCCGGCGCCCGCGTCCACTACGTGATCGTGACCGATGGCTCCAAGGGCTCGGCCGATCCGGGCATGACGCCGGAGCGCCTGGCCGCGCTGCGCGAGGCGGAGCAGCGGGCGGCGGCCGCCCGCCTGGGCGTGGCGACGGTCGACTTCCTCGGCTTCCCGGACGGGGAGGTCGAGGCCAACCTGCACCTGCGGCATGCCATCACGCGCGAGATCCGGCGCCGCCGGCCCGACGTCGTCGTCACCCACGATCCGGCCAGCCTGTACTGGGACCACTACATCAACCACCCCGATCACCGCGCCGTCGGCCAGGCCACGCTCGATGCGGTCTTCCCGACCGCTCGCGACCGACTGCACGCGCCCCAGCTGCTCGTCGAAGGCCTCGATCCGCACGTCGTGCGACAGGTCTTCCTGGGCGGCTCGCAGCATCCCGACACCTGGATCGACATCGAGGGCACCTTCGAGCGCAAGCTGGCGGCGCTGCGCGAGCACACGAGTCAGATCCACGACCAGGCGGCGCTCGCCCGCCGGCTGCGCGAGCGCCACAGCGCCCTGGCCGAGGGTCGGCCCATGGCCATGGCGGAGGTGTTCAAACGCATCAGCTTCGGCTGATCCGCCGACCACCGACCGCGGCGCGCCGCGGCCGGTCGCAGCGACGCCCATCAGGAGGTTGACATGCGAGGACCCATCGCTCGAAACGCAGTCCGAACGGGCAGCCTGGCCCTGCTTCTGGCCACGGCGCTGGGCTGCCGGGCCGACGGCATCCCCGAGCCCGACTACGCCAACCTGCGCGCCGAGCTCGTGCCGACCTACGCCCCGCTGCCGGCGGCCACCGCCACCCTGACCCCGCTGCCCTCGGCCACGCCGACCGAAGCCTACAGCAGCCCGACGCCGGACATCTTCGAGGCCGCCGGTCGGCCGGTGATGCTCGAGATCCCCGCCATCGGCGTCAGCGCGCCCATCGAGCAGGTCGGCCGCCTGGCCAGCGGACAGATGGACGTGCCCCGGATCGCCATGAACGTGGCCTGGTTCGACGAGAGCGCCCTGCCGGGGCAGAAGGACCGGCCGGCGGTCATCGCCGGCCACCTCGACTCGCCCACCGGCCCCGCCGTCTTCTACAAGCTGCGCATGCTCGTACCGGGCGACGAGCTCCTGATCACCTACGAGAACGGCGACCGCCACGTCTTCGTGGTGGATGGCAAGGAACGCTACTACGACGACGACGCGCCGCTCTCGAAGATCTTCGGCCGCAACCCGGGCCGAACGATGAACCTCATCACCTGCGACGGCGCCTGGGATGCCGGCGCCGCGAACTATCAGCAGCGCCTGGTGGTCTACACCCGGCTGAAGGGCAGCTGAGGCCGCGCCGCCTGGCCGATCACCGGGCTCATGGCGACGACCCCCTACATCTCGTCGCAGCCAGGCGAAGTCGGCACCGGATGTCGCTTTTCCGAAGTGGCTGTGTTACAATGCTCGGCATAGGGGGAGAGGCTACTCGGCGCTCAATTTGTGCGTGGTAGCCAACGGCCTGCCCACCGGCCCAACGAGAGCGAGGACCGCCCAGTGCCGCTGCTCGAAGATCTGATGCATGTCCTTATCACACGGGACCACGACCGGCTGTTGCTTGCCGCCAGCCTGAGCCTCGCGATCGGCCTGGCTTGGCGCCTGCGGGACGGACCGCGCGCCGAGGGGGCCCGCGACCTGGCGCTGAGCGCGGCCGGCCTGCTCGGCTGCACCGCCATCGGCCTCGTCTGGGCCGGGCTGGCCTGGGCCCTGCAGATCCCGCACACGATGTGGAGCGGCCCGCTCGACCGCCTGGTCGGGGTCACCAGCATCGTCACGCTGGGTTGGCTCGCCGGAGCCCAACGCGGCAAGGGCTGGCGTGGTCGGCTGCTGCTCGGCGGCGGCTTCGCCGGCATGCTGCTGACCTATCTGGTCTGGGCGCCCCGCTGGGCCATGGCCTTCAGCGGCGACCTGCGCATGCTGCCCGCGCAGACGACGGTGACCGGCATCAACGGCCTCTGGGATGCTTCCCAGGCGATCCTGGCCCTGCTCGTCGGGGGCTCGATCCTCTTCGGCACCGCGCGGCGTTCGCGACCGGCCCTGGCCCTGCTGGGCCTCCTGACGCTGGGCAGCCTGCTCGACCTGCTCCAGCCGATGGATGCCATGCACCCGGCCTGGGCACGCATGGGCGCCCTCGCCGGCGGGCTCGCGCTGGTCGCCGGCGCCGCGGCCCAGAACCTGAGCTGGGAACGCGCCGGCGGTCGCTTCGCCGGCTTGCGCCGACCGCGCTCCACGGCGTCGAAGGCCCGTCCGATGCCTTCGCGCGCCGAACCCTCCCGGACGCCATCCGGCTATGGCCTGCCCGAGGTGATGACCGCGCTGCACAGCCAGACCAGCACGCTCGGCCGAATCGCGGATCGCCTCGACCACCTGGGCGAGCGGGTCGACCGGCTCGAGCAGGATGCCGTCGGCCGGCCGGTCGACGTCGAGGCATCGACCGGAAGCTCCGGCCCGGCGAACATCGCGGCATTGGCCGCCCGCCTGACGCAGTACGAGGCGGTGCTGGGCCATCTCCCGCTGGGCATTCTGCTGACCGACGCCGCGGGCCGGATCGGCTACGCCAATGCCTCGGCCGAGCGCTTGCTCGGCCATCCCGGCGGCCTCGTCGACCGCGAGCTCTCGACCCTCATCGCGTCGGCGGAATCCCTGTTGTCCGATCTGACGCAGGCCGAGCGGAGCGGCAAGCCGGACTGGGCTGGCGCGATCGACATCGCCCAGCCGTCGATCCACCTGGACCTCTTCGGCCTACGCCCGGCGGCGGAAAGCTCGCCGGCCAGCCGGCTGGTGGTGATCCGTCCGCGCGATCCGGTGGGGCGGAGCCTGGCGGGCGATCTGGTGCCCGACCTGGGCGAGGCCCTGCGCGCCCCCGTCAACAGCATTCTGGGCTACAGCCAGCTCCTTCGCTCGGGCAGCACGCTGGCGGAAGCCCAGGTGCAGCGCTACCTGGAGCGGATCGACGCCAACCTGGCCCGCATGCAGGTGATGCTGGAGAACGTGTCCACCGTGCTGCAGGCCGAACACCCCGGCTCCCGATCGAGCTCGGCGCTGGATCTGACCGCGCTCGTGCGACAGGCGGTCGAGCGCGCCCAACCGCAGCTCGATCAGAAGGGCCTGCGCGCCGAGCAGACCGTCGACCCGCGGCTCGCGTCCGTCGAAGGCCAGCCCGAGGTCGTCGCCCAGATCCTCGACAACCTGCTCCTGCATGCCGCCCGTCGTTCGCCCCACGGGGCTGATCTGCGGATCGAGATCGTCGCCCTGCCGGGCCAGCCGGGTCCACGCGCCCGGATCACGGTACAGGATCGGGGACCGACCCCCGGCGAGGTGGGACGCGGTCAACCGGTGGAGATCGCGGTCGAAGATGCCCACTTCGCCCTGGAGCTGCGCATGGTGGCGCTGCTGACGCGGCTCAACGGGGGCCGGGTTCGGGTCGAGCGCCATCCCCTGGGCAGTCTGGTCAGCGTGGACCTGCCGGAGGCTTTCGGCCGCTGAGGGTCTGGGCTAGCGCGAGGCGACGACCCGCAGGATCCGACCCTCCGGATCGACCGTGACGCGAACGATCTGGCTGATGCTCGGCCCACCCGGCGACGTCGCATCGCTGCGCCGAAAGGTGAAGACCCGGTTCGGGCCGGCCGCCTGGACCGACGGCTTCACACCCTCCATGGCCTTGAACTTGCGGTAGACGTGACGGCAGGCGACGGCGCGCGGTGACTCGGCCATCGGATCAGACCACCCGCCGCAGCGGGGGCGCGTCCATCACGTAGGCGCCTTGCTGCAGGTCGAGCCGGAGCCGGCCGGGCATGCCCTCCAGACCCTCGGGCTGCCTCCGCCAGGACAAGGGCATGCGGGCCGGGCCGGCCAGACCAACGCCCAGGAGCAGCACCTGCGCCGCCCCCTTCAGGTTCGGATCCGGCGCGGCGCCGGTCACGATCCGACAGTCGGAAGGCAGGCGCTGGCGCAGCAGGGCGATCGCGTCCTCCGTATCGCCCAGCTCCAGATCGCCGCCCACGATCTGCGCCAGGACCGCGCGGGCATGCGCCAGCGCGGCCATGTTCGAGAGCGGGCTGGCCATGGCCGCGTGCATGGCGCCTTGCGCCGGTGCCTCGCCGCGGCCGATGCCGAGCGCCAGACAGGCGTCGCCGCCGCCTTCGAGAAGCCCGTACAAGAGCGACAGGTCGACGTTGAGCCAGCCCTGGCGACGGGTCAGCCCGTAGAGGCCGACCGCCGCCTGACGCAGCACCTCGTCGGCCACGCGCAGGCTGATGTCCAGGGGCAGCGCGGCGCCGGTCACCGCCAGCACGCGATCGTTGTCGAGCGTGAGGGTGGTGTCGCAGGCCGCGCGCAGCTCGGCCAGCGCACGCTCCGCGGCGGCGGCCCGGCGATGCGATTCGAAACGAAAGGGCATGATGCCGAAGCCAAGCACCCGAACGCCGCTGGCGCGCAGCCGCCTGGCCAGCTCGGGAGCCCCTCCGCCGCCGGTGCCGCCGGCCAGGCCAGCCGCCAGGAGCACCAGATCGGGTTGACCACAGGCGGCCAGCACGGCCTCCGCGCCGGCGACGGCCGCCGCTCGGCCCAGCACGGGGTCTCCGCCGCTGCCCAGGCCCCGACTGCCGCCGTCCAGCAGCACGCGGTGGGCGTCGCCGGCCTGCGCCAGGGACTGACGGCTGGTGTCGGCGACCACGAAGCGAAGACCCTCCAGACCCGATTCGCGCAGGCGCCGCAGGGCGCCGAGGCCGGCACCACCCACCCCGAGCAGGGCAAAGCGCGCCGCGGCCCGAGGCTCCGCGGTGCGGGGCGGCAACCCCGCGGCGGGCGGGTTCATCCGCGCGACACGGTCAGCTTGCGGATCGCGCCGCGCGCGTCCACCGTCACGCAGACCACCTCGCGGCAGGCGGTGCCATCCCCGGTCCGCAGCGACTTCTTCAAGGTGACGATCATGGGCCCCTGCGACGCATCCCCGGCCACGAGACCGCTCTTGGCATGCACGCGGCGGGGGGCGGGCTGGGTCGAAACGCCGACCTCGCCGGCGCCGAACTCGGGCAGCAGTCGGGCGACCGCGCCGCGCACCTGGGCCACCAGCTGCCCCAGCGCCGCCGGGCTCGACTGGACCGGATCGACGACGTCGATGGCACGGGGCCGAGCCGGCGTGGTCCCCACCCAATCCGCCGGCCCGGCCCACCCAGCGGCTCCCCTTGCCCGACCCACCGCGGCCGCGTCCTCAGCCCAGGTAGACGGCGCTTGGTAGACCAGGCTCGGGTCACCGTAGAGCACGAAGTTGTGGACCGCCTTCTCGTCCTCGGCATCGACGTAGCCTTGGCGGGCCAGGGTCTCGGAGACCAGCGACCACTTGGCGTGGGCCAGGGCCTGGCCGACGGCCGCGCCCGAGCGCAAGGCCTCCCAGAAGCGGTAGGCCAGGAGGTCGGCGGCGACGAGGCCGCCGTCCAGGCCGCCGTAGGCGACGCCGGTGGCGCCGACGAAGGCGCGGCAGCCGCCGGCCAGATGCGTCAGCGCGATGGAGTCGTGCACCGCCCGGCCCTCGATGTGTGCGCCATAGCAGGCCGCGCTGAAGACCAGGTTGCCGGGCGCCGCCTGCACGTCCTCGGGCCGCAAGGCAACCGGAAAGCGATCGTAGTCGGCCCGGAAGGCCGGGTCGCGCTGGCCGAACCAGGCTGGCGAGTCCACCATCCCGTGCAGGTTGTAGTAGCGATAGCGGGGACCATCGGCCCCTGGGCGAGGCGCCTCCACGTGGGTCAGCGGCGGGCAGAGCCGCAAGGCCGCCGGATCGCCCACGGCCGCGTAGACGCCACGCGCGGCGCGCTTCCAGACGCTGGCCGAGTAACCGAAGGCCTCGTCGGTCAGCGGCAGCGGCCGGCCCGCCGCGATCTGGCGATGGGCAGCCGCCGCCTCGCGGATCGAGGCCACCAGCAAGCTCAGGCCACGGTCGGGCATGCGGCCCACCGCGCGTACCGGCATCAGGGGCTCGTCGGCGTCGGCCGCATAGATGTGGTCGGAGCGCAGCGCCGACTCGTCGTCCGGCGCCGGGTTGGTCGGTCGATCGAAGGGCACGATGCCGTCGTCGCCCAGGATCAGGACGTGACCCACCGACTCCTCGGTCCAGGCCATGCGCGCGGCCAGCTCGCGCACGACCCGGGCCACCTGATCGGCCCGACCGGTGTCGGCCGGCAGCACGCCGAAGCGTCCCAGGAGCGGGCTGTCGTCCGCGTATACCAGGGTGCCCGAGAGCCCACGCGCGTCCATGGCCTCGATCAGCTCGCCCACCGCCCGCTCGATCGCGAAGACGCCATCGGGCCCGTAGCGCTGCCAGAGGCGGTGGCGGCTGGAGACGATCATGACGGCTGGCATCACCGCCGACTCGGCCCGACCGGCGCTCAGCAGGCGGCCGATGCGGCCCAAGCCGCCCGTCAACCCGACCGCGCGAAGCCGTCGGGATCGCTGGTCGATCGTCATGAGCCGGTCTCCTTTCGATCCTCGCCGAGCGGCACGGCCCGCTCGACGAAGTGCATGGCGCTGGTGGCGGCGTACTGCGCATAGGCCGTCTTGCTCGTCGGCGCGAGGTGCAGGGCCCGACGGAAGCGCCGCGATGCCGACTCGTAGTCGCGCATCTGGCGATAGGCCTTGCCGGCCTCCAGATGCAGCGCCGCGTCCTCGGGTGCGCGCTCGATCGCCGCGGCGAAGGCGGCGACGGCTCGGTCGGCCTGCTCGGCCTCCAGCCAGGCCTGCCCCATCACCCGCCAGGGCTCCGGGTCGCTCGGCGCCTGGGCCACCGCGGCGTCGAGCTGCTGGGCGGCGCGCTCGTGCAAGCCGGCCAGGGCGCAGGCCCGTGCCAGCCGAAGCCGTGCTTCGGAAAGCCCGGGCTCGCCGACCAGGGCCTGCTCGTAGGCCTGAACCGCATCGTCGGTGGCGCCCGCGTCGAGATAGGCGTCGCCGAGGGCCAGATAGGCCTGGGCGAAGCGATCGTCGATCTGTACCGCCTGCTCGAGGTGGCGCTGGGCGGCACCGGGGTCGCCTGCCGCGCGTGCCGCCTGACCCAGCCAGAAGTGCAGATCGGCGCGTTGCGGCGCATGATCCACGGCCTGGGCCAGGATCTCGCACGCCGCCTGGGCCTGACCTTCGTCCAGGGACAGGCGCGCCAGCAGCAGCGCCGCCCGCGCCGACCCGGGCCAGGCCGACCGAGCCGCTTCAAGGCTCGCCCGCGCCCGCGCCCGATCGCCCAGGGCCAAGTCGAGCTCGGCCGCGTCGAAGCGATGCGCCCGCTGGCTGGGCTCGAGCTCCGCCGCCCGTTGGAAGCGCTCGCGCGCCTGCTCCAGCCGGCCGGCGTCCCACAGGGCGCGGCCCAGCTCGGCCTGCCACTCGGCCCGCTCGGGCTCGGCGGCCAGGGCCTGGTCCAGGGCCTGAATCGCGGCCTCGATATCACCCGCCGCGCGGCGCGCCCCGGCCAAGGCCACCAGCACCTCGCCGGAGCGTTGCCAGCGCAGGGCGGCCGCTTCGAGCAGGTCGCGCGCTTCCTCGGCGGCGCCGGCCGCAGCGGCGGCATGGCCGATGGCGGCCGCGAGGGCGGGCGTGGCCTCGATGGCGTAGGCGGCGCGATAGGCCGCCAGGGCCGCCGCCGGATCGTCGCGCTCGCGCTCCACCTCGGCCAGCCGCAGCCGAGGGGTAGCCGCCTGGGGCGCCAGGGCCGCCGCGCGCCCGAAGGCCTCCGCCGCGCGCCCGGCATCGCCCAGCCGTGCGTGGGCATGCCCTTCGAGCAGGCCGAGCTCCGGCCCCGCCTCGCCGAGCGCCGCGGCCATGCCCAGCGCCTCGAGGGCCGCGCTGGCCTCGCCGCAGAGCAGTCGGGCCCAGCCCAGGGCCAGCAGGGTCGCCGGCGCCCCGTCCCGATCGGCCGCCCGCTCGGCCGCGGCCAGCGCGCGGCCCGGGTCACCGCCACGGCCCTGCAGGCGCGCCAGGACCAGTGCGATCTCGGCCTCCTCCTGGGGGGCGGCCTCGGCCAGGCCCAGCTCGAGCCGCTGGACCAGCCGATGCCGCTCGGCATCCGAGATCGCCAGGGGCGGCGCCAGCTCGGGCGCGGCCAGATCGATGGTCCAACCATCGTCGGTCAGCTGCCGGCCCCGTTCGAGGGCCAGCCCGAGATCCTGCAGGTCGAGGTCGGCGTCCGCCTCGTCCGTCGTGGCATTCACGTCCGCGGCGGGCAGGGCGGCGAGGGGTCCGACGGCGGCGTCGGGCGCGTCGGCCGGCGCCTCGGCCGGCCGACCGAGCGCCAGCTCCAGGGCTCCCTGCATCAACCTCAGATCGGCACGCTCGGGCTCCAGCTCGATCGCACGAACGTAGTGCACCAGCGCGGCCGCCTGCCGGCCGGCGGCGACGTACCATTCGCCCAGGGCCACCTGGGCCTCGGCGCTCTTCGGCGCCAGCGCGACGCTGCGCCGCAGGTGCTCGACGGCGTCGGGCCGACCGATCCGCGCCAGACACTGACCCAAGGCCCGGTGGTAGTCCGGCTCCTCCGGCTCGAGCTCGAGCGCGCGCTTGAAGGCGCGGCGCGCCGCTTCGTCGTCGCCGGCCCGCCCGAGCAGGCGTCCGAGCTGGAAGGCCGTGTCGGCGTCCTCCGGATCGGCCTGCGCGGCGACGCGCAGCGCACGGATGGCCGCCTCCAGGTCGTCCTGGGCCAGATGTCGGGCCAGGGCGCGGAGGTAACGCGGTGCTTGCGGCTCGGCTTCGACGGCGCGCGCGAAGGCGCCGCGCGCCTCCTGCAGCCAGCCCTGGCCTTCGAAGGCGCAGCCGAGCTCGTAGTGCAGCCGCGCCTGCCCCGGGTCGACCGCGATGCCCTCTTCGAGCGCGGCGATGGCCTCGTCGTGTCGGCCCAGCTCGCGCGACAGGCGCGCCTGCAGCTCGCGGTAGCGCGCGTCCCGCGGCGCCAGCGTCGCCGCGCCGCGGACCGCGGTCAGCGCGGCCTCGGTCAAGCCGGCCGCGGCGTAGGCATCGCCCAGGGCAGCGAAGGCCTCGGCCCAATCGGGGCGCGCCGCCAGGGCCCGCCGTGCCGCTTCGATCGCCGGCCCGACCTCGCCCTGGCGCATGGCCAATCGGCTCCAGCTCAAGCTGGCCTCGGGCGTCAGCGCCGGATCGTCGGCCGCGGCGGCAAAGGCCTGCATCGCCTCGGCGTCGCGGCCCACGGCGGCCTGGGCCAGGGCCAGCTCCACCATCAGGACGCCCGGGTCGCCCAGGCGCGCGCGCGCCGCCTCGAGCTCGGCGACCGCCTCGTCGACGCGGCCGGCCTTGCGCAAGGCGGCCGATCGCGCGGCGACCAGCCAGGCGTCGTCCGGCCGCTGCGCGAGCGCGCGCGCGTACTCGTCGGCCGCCTGGAGCCAGGCCCCCTGGCTGCCGTGCAGCTCGGCCAGACGGCGGCTGACCTCGGCGTCGGGCGCCCGGCTGGCCACCTGCTCCAGGAGCCGCCGCAGGAGCGCCGGGTCCTCGGGCGGCTGAAGCTCGGCCAGGCGCAGCCGATAGTCGCTGGCTTCCGGGTCCAGCGCCAGGGCGCGCCGATAGGCCTCCCTGGCCGCCTCGAGCTCGCCGGCGGCCGCCTCGACCTCGGCCTTGATGGCATACAGGTCGGCACGCTGCGGAGCCAGTTGCAGCGCCGCGTCGGCAGCCGACCGAGCCTCGTTCGGACGCCCCAGCGCCCGAGCCACGCCCACCAGCTCGCCCAGGTAGTCGGCCTGCCCCGGCGCCAGGCGCGCCGCGCGTCGTAGCGCACCCAGGGCACGCTCGGGATCGCCATCGGCCTGCAGCGCCTGGCCGAGCGCGAACCAGGCACCCGCATCCTCGGGCGCCTGCCGGGTGGCCTGGTCGAGGTGACCGATGGCCGCCTCGGTCTGGCCGAGCCGCAGCAGGAGCTGACCGGCACGGCGCTGCAGCTCGGCGCGTTCCGGCGCCAGCCCGACCGCCTGCCGCAGCGCCTCCAGCGCCGCATCCAGGTCGCCGCTCGCTTCGTGCAGGCCCGCCAGGCGCTCGAGCGCCGAGAGGCTCTCGGGATCGAGCCAGGCAGCCTGCTCGGTGGCTTGGGCCGCACCCAACGCGTCGCCGAGCTGGGCATAGGCATCGGCCATGTCCTCGCGGTGCCGGGCTTCGGTCGGCGCCTGCTCGGCCGCGGTGACGAAGGCGGCCAGCGCCTCGCGGTACTCGCCCCTGGCCTCGTGAACCTGGCCCAGCTCGGCCTGGGCCGCAACGCTGGCCGGCGCCATGGACGCGGCGCGCTGCGCATGGTCCAGGGCTTCGTCGAGCACGCCGGAGCCGCGCAGGAGCTGGGCCAGCTTGAGCTGGTCGGCGGGCCAGGCATCGTCCATCGCCACCGCCAGGCGAAGCGTCTCGATCGAGGCTTCGATGTCGCCGGCCTCGGCCAGGGCCATCCCCAGGTCGGCCACCGGGCCGGGCGCCTCCGGATCGAGGCGGCAGGCGCGTTCGAGGGCCTCGACGGCGGCCGCGGCATCGCCCGCGGCGAGCAGCGCGCGGCCGAGATGCCGCTGATAGCCCATGACCTCGGGCGCCAGCGCCGCCGCCCGCCGGAAGGCCCGGAGGGCGGCCGGGCCCCGCCCCAGCTCGCTGAGCACCTGGCCCAGCGCATCGTGCCAGGCCGCCGCGTCCGGCGCGGCCGTGGTGGCGCGCTGCATCGCCTCGGCCGCTGCCTCGAGGTCGCCCAGCTCGGCCTGCAGCTCGCCGGCCGCCTGATCGTAATCGGGCACCTGCGGCGCAAGCTTGCGCGCCGTCTCGAAGGCCGCCAGGGCCTCCTCGATCCAGCCGCGCGCCCGATAGGCCTCGGCCAGCCGCGCCTCGATCTCGGCCTGTCCCGGCGCCGCCTCTCGCGCGCGCTGCAGCAGCTCGATCGCTTCGGCCGCTCGGTCGAGCGCGATCAGCGTCCGCCCGTAGTGATAGAGGTAGCGCGCGCGCCGGGGATCCTCGGCCAGGGCCTGCTCGAACGCCGACAGCGCGGCCTGGTGATCGCCGGCCTCGGCGGCCAGCAGGCCCTGCTCGAAGACCAGGTCGCCTTCGACCCGGTCCAGCGCCGCCCGAGCCCGCAACAGCGCCTCGCGGGCGCCGGGCAGGTCGCGGCCGCCGCGCAGGGCCAGGCCCCGATTCCGGGCGCCGATGAAGCTGTGCAGCCAGGACCCGATCGGTGGGGGCGCGTCGACGTCCGGCCGGTCGAAGATGGCCGGCGCCGTGGGCTCCGACTCGTCCGGCGCCGCGGCGTCGGCGAGCTCGGCCCCGCCGCCTCGGGGCGCGCCGGCCGCGGCGCCCCCCTCGCGCTCGAGCGCGGCGCGTGCCGCGATGTCGGCCGCCTCGCCCAGACCCTGCCGCCGCAGCGCTTCGGCCAGCTGATAGAAGGCCCGGCCAGCCGCCCGGGGCGCGGCATCGCAAAGGCGGTCGACCATGGCCCGCGGCCCTCGCGCGCCGCCCGGCAGGGCGGCGGAGGCGAGACAGGCGGCGACCAGCTCGGGGCCTTCGTCACCGGCCAGGAGCAGGCCTTCCAGGAAAGCCTCCGGCAGCTCGACCAGCCCGTAGACATGCGCCATCAGGGTCTCGCGGACGGAGGGCTCGAGGGCGGCCAGCTGGGCCATCAGGCCGGCCGGCTGATGGCCGGCACGGGCGTCCAGCGCGCGGGCGACCAGGTGCGTGGCCAGCATCGGCTCGACGAAGCCCAGCGCCGAGCCATGCGGCTCGACCGCGCCGGTTCGGATCATGTCGTCGCGGGTCACGCCCAGGCCCATCGCCACCGTGTCGACCTCGAAGAGCGGGCCGCCGCCCAGGCCGCCGACCGCCACGTCCCGGAGGGCGTTGAGGTAGGCGCCGCGTTCGGCGGCGGGCAGGCCGGAGAGCAGGGTCTCGAGCAGGGCATCCATCACCTGGCGCCGATGCCAGCGCTCGGGCGGCTGAGCGCGGACGGTCTCCAGGAAGGCCTGGAGGGTGCGCGGGCTGCCGAGGGCGGCCCCGAGGCCGGCGTCGCGTTCGACCCAGCGCAGGGCCGCGCCGGCGCTCTCGGCCGGCAGGAGGCGCTGCAGGGCCTGCGCCACGATGCCCGGCGCCAGGGGGCCGATCGCGGCCTGCGGCAGATCCTCGAACCAGAGCCGGTAGTTCGGCCAGTCGGCGCTGCGGCAGGCGGCCACCACGCGCGGACCGGCCTGGCCTCCGGCCCGGATCAGGAGCTCCAGGTTCTCGAGCAGGTAGACGTCGGTCGCGCGATCCAGGTTGTCCAGCAGCAGGGTCACCGGCGCCAGCGAGGGCAGCGAACGCTCCGCCAGGCCGGCCTTGGCCAGGCTGCGCAGGGCCAGCTCCTCCACCCCCTCGCCCTGCCGCACCGTGGCCAGGTCGAGGTAGATCGGCAGTCGAGCGCCCGCCGCGCCATAGCGCCGGGCCAATTCCAGCGCGGCCACGCGCAGGAGGGTCGTCTTGCCGCAGCCCGGCCGGCCGACCAGGACCAGATGCTCGCCGGCCAGGGCCCGCGCCAGCAGCGCGTCGCCGCCGGCGTCGCCTTCGGCGCTGCCCTCGACGGCGAGCGGCAGGTAGGCCTCGGCCAGCGCGATGGCCTTGGGGTCCTCGCGCAGCGTCGCGGCGTAACGCCGTGCGGCCGCGATCTCGCGCTCCGCCGTCGGCTGGGGCTCAGGGGCCGAACTGGGCATTTCCGTAGCTCCTTGACAGGGCCGGGTCGGAGGTCGACGAGGCTAGAAGGTGAACATCCAGAAGGCGAGGACGCAGAGCAGGGTGCCGATGATGCTCAGGAAGGCGCCGACGCCCATCGCGGTACGCACGAGCTGGTTGACCGCGTCGACCAGGCGGGCCGAGGCATCGATCAGGGGCACCGCACCGATCTCGCTCATCGCCCGCGCATGCAGGCGGCTCGACTGGGCCGAGATGCCCTTGAGGGTGCGCTGGTACTCGCGCGACAGCAGGGTCCAGATGCCCAAGGCGCAGGTCGTCAGGCCGAGTCCGAAGAGGGCGACCGCCATCCCGTATCGAATGAGCGTCGCGATGTCCGTCTGCATGCGCTTACCTCGCTCGTCTGTGTGCCGCCGTCGCATCCGCCCGGGCGCGCGTGGGAGAAGCCGTCCCGTGCCACTGCGGCACGGCTGCCACCCCCGGCGCCTTGGCGGGACGACCTTGGTGCAAGGATCGTGCCAGTCCCGAAAAGGCACTGGCTTCGGGCGCTCGATGGCCGATCGACGCCGGAGGGCGGGTCCCATTCCCCGACCCTGCGGCAAATTCCTCAGGCGGCTCGGGGCTCATGCCTCGACCGCGATGGCGTACTTCTCGACCCGGTAGCGCAGCTCGTCGCGGGTCAGGCCCAGCAGGCGCGCGGCCTGGGTCTGGTTGCCCGCGGTGCGCTCGAGGGCCTTGCCGACCATGTCCTGCTCCCAGCGCGAGATCATGGCCTTCAGGTCCACGCCCTCGGCGGGAAGCGGTCCCTGCGGCCGTGGGAGCGTCGGCGCTCCCAGGGCGTCACCCGGAGGGCCGGGCGGTGCGCCGCCCGGCGGCGCGTCACCCGGCGGCGCGTCACCCGGCAGCGCGGCGGCACGGACGACGTCGGGCAGGTGCGCCAGGTCGATCCGATCTTCGCCGGTGGCGAAGATCAAGGCGCGCTCGACGGTGTTGCGCAGCTCGCGGATGTTCCCCGGCCAGCGATAACGGCACAGGGCCCAGAGGGCCGCCTCGGTCACGCCCGTGACCGAGGTTCCGGTCTTCTCGCGATAGTCGCCGATGAACCGCTCGATGAAGCAGGGGATGTCGACGCCGCGCTCGCGCAGCGGCGGCAGCTCGATCGTCAGCACGCAGAGCCGGTAGAACAGATCCATGCGGAAGCTGCCTTCCTCGATGGCCTGCACCACGCTCTGGTTCGAGGCGGCCAGCACCCGCACGTCGACCGAGATCTCGTTCTGGCCGCCGACCCTGCGAAAGCGAAACTCCTGCAGCGCACGCAGCAGCTTGGCCTGCATCTCCATCGGCATGCTGGTGACCTCGTCCAGGAAGAGCGTTCCGCGGTGGGCCAGCTCGAGCAGGCCCCGCCGCATGGACATCGCGCCGGTGAAGGCGCCCTTCTCGTGACCGAAGAGCTCGCTCTCGAGCAGGTTGCTCGGGATGGCGGCGCAGTTGATCGCGACGAAGGGGCCCTCGGCCCGGTCGGAGCGCTCGTGCAAGGCACGGGCCACGACCTCCTTGCCCGTGCCGCTCTCGCCCTGGATCAGGATGCCAGCCTCGGTGGGCGCGAAGCGGTTGACCAGGCTCTCGATCGTTCGCATGCGCGAGGTCTCGCCGACGTCCCAGCCACGGCGGTCCCGGTCGCGGGCATCGCGCAGCACCGACAGCGCCCGCCGGGCAGCACAGAGCTCGATGCCGCGCTCGACCAGGCGCAGCAGCTGGTTGGGGCCGATGGGCTTGACGACGTAGTCGTAGGCACCCCGCCGCAGGAGCTCGACCGCGCTGGTGGCGGTGTCGTTGGCGGTGGCGATGACCACCGGCACCTCGGGCGCGACGGCGTGCAGGCGGTCGAGCAGATCACGGCCGTCGCCATCGGCGAGGCCCAGGTCCAGAAAGGCGACGTCGATCATGTGGGTCTCGATGGCGACGGCGCCTTCCGGCACGTTCGAGACGGCGACGACGTCGTAGCCGGCCGCCTTCAGCGCGCGGACCATCCAGTCGCGGGTCAGCGCCTTGTCCTCGGCTACGAGCACGGTGTGGGCTCTGCTCATCTCGGGTCCAGCTCCCTGGGTTCGCGTCGATCGGGTGGCGGATCGTCCGCCCTGGGCCGGTGGGGCCATCCCTGGCCCCGCTGCTGCGTCAGATCTCGCAGGCGGGCAGCCAGACGTGGAAGGTGGTGCCCTCGCCTTCCTTGCTGTCGAAGTGGATCTGGCCGCTGTGGTCGAACACGACGCGTCGCGCGATGGCCAGGCCGAGGCCGGTGCCGCCGTGCTTGTCGGTGAAGAAAGGATCGAAGACGTTGGGCCGCGTCTCCTCCTTGATGCCGATGCCGGTGTCGCGGACCGACAGACACGCGCCCGGCTGACCGCGCGACTCGGCTCGCGTCGTGACGCACAGGGCGCCGCCTGGCGGCGTGGCGTCCAGGGCGTTCTCGACCAGATTGCCGACCAGACGCTCCAGGCTGGACAGATCGGCCATCACCTGACAGCCCGACTGCAGACGGGCCTCCAGCTCGATCGAGGCGCCGGCGGCGCGCTTGCGGTAGCGCGACAGGGCTTCGTGAACGACCGTGTCGAGGTCCAGCTCGATTCGCTTCAGGTCGCTCGGCCGGGAGATCCAGAGCACGTCTTCGGTGATGCGGCTGGCACGCTCGCTCTCCTCGAGCGCTTGAGCGACGAGGTCCTGCAGCGGGCTGTCCTCCGGCAGCTCCTGGGCCAGGGTGTGCAAGCCGCAGTAGACCGCGGCGATCGAGTCGCGAACGTCGTGGGCGACCGACGAAACGAGCTGGGTCTGAAAGCGCGTGCGTTCACGGTCGGGGGATTCGGACTGCGGCGCGGTCAGGATCGCGTGGCCAGCCCCCGGCCCCGCCGCCGGCAGCCAGTCCAGCGCCAGGCTGCCGCCCCCCTCGGCCGGCTGGGCCAGCACCGATTGCGGCAGGCCGGCCTCGCGAGCCGCCTGAAGCGCGACGCCGGCCTCCGGGCCGAGCCTCAGCAGGGCCTCGATCGGCCGACCCAGCAGCAGGGCGGCCGGCCGGCCCAGCAGGCGCTCGGCGACCGGGGTGAGCGCCTCGATCGAGCCCGACGGGCCCACCCATAGGGCGGCCGCGCCCGCGGTGCGCAGCGCTTCCAGCACCAGGGTCTCCCGAGCGGCGCGCCGGTCGGCGCTCGAGACGGCTGGCTCGGCCGGCGGCGCGGCCGACACGCCGCCCGGACTCTCGGTCCGGCCCGGCGCTGGCTCGGGCGGGACCGCCGAGTCGGGCGCGGGCCCCTCGCGGCTCGGCGGCCGCAGCACCCGCCGCAGGCGCAGCGCCAGCCGCTGACCACAGCGGTAGTCGTAGGCCACGTCGACCTCGACCCAGGCCGGGCCACCGACCAGGGCGATCGCTCCGAAGCAGTCTCGGCCGAGCAGGATCGCATCGTCGAGGCGCCGATCGAGCGCCAGCCGCTCGCCGGGACGCCAGAGCTCGGCCAGGGGCCGGCCGATCAGGGGGTCGGCGAGGTCGGCGAGCGGACCGGCCGCGTCCTGGATGACGCGGTCGTGCAGATCGACCTGCAACAGCGTCTCCGATTCGAAGCGCTGCTCGCCGAACGCGAGGGCGGTCGGTTCGGGCGGTAGACCAGGGCTCGGCATGGTGGGGTTTGCCTCCTGGTGACGGCGATATGCGGTTCGATCGCTGGGCCGGCGATCGCTCATGGTCGGCTCGGACGGGCGCGTCCGGTCGGGAAATGGGCCGGCAGACCCGATCCTGGACTTGGGCCTTCGCCCGTCCGCTTCGGCGATATGTCATGCGACGGAGCGCGCTGCGGGCGTGGCGGCCGGGCATCGACGCCTCGACCCTACCGTCGGGCTCCGCAGGGCCTGCGCATGATGCGCGCGATTATAACATCAAGCCGGGTCGATCGCGACTTCGAATCCTCGATCCGACCGGACGAGCCCATGGCCCCGGGCCGCCACGGCGCGGCGCGGGTCGGCCCCGAACCCGGGCCGGGGCCCGCCAACCCCGTCCGTCGCCAGCCCGCGAAACGCGACGGCGCTGTGCTATCGTTTGGGCATGACCCAGGTGCTCATCACGGCGGCCGCGCTGGCGACCGATGACGATTGGCCGACCCGGCTCCAGGAGCTGCTGGTCGGCGGGCTCGGCCCCATGGTCGTCGGCCGTCTGGCCGAGGCGGCGGAGGGTCGCCTCGAACGGAGCATCCCCAGGCTGGCCGCGCCCGAGACGCTGCCCGGCGCTTCGTTGAGCCCCGAGCTGCTGGTCCAGGCCTTGTCCCAGCTGCCCGGCTCGCCCTCCGAAGCCTTCCTGGTCTGCGAGGACCTGAACGCGCATCAGCAGGCCGAGAGCCTGGGCTGCCGTAGCATCCTGGTGTTGGGCGACCGATCGCTCGACCAGGCGCTCGGCCCGGGCGAGCCCGGCAGCAAGTCCATCGCCATCGCCCCCTCGCTCGACGAAGCCCTGCGCTACGTCATCGAGGAGCACCGCCAGTCCGAGCTGCTGGGCCCCTTCCCGTATGGCCCGGCGCACCCGGTCGAAGAGCGGCCCAACGTCAGCCTCCCCACCGCCAGCGATCTGGCCAAGATCTTCGGGTTGAGCGTGGTGGCGGGCGTGGCGGTCGCCCTCGGCATCGCGTACCTGTTGCAGGAGGTCTATCAGTCGGTCCGGTTCCCGCGCTTCTTCTACTACCTGACCCTGCAGTTCATCCCCCAGACGCTGCGGGGCCTGATGTTCCTGCTCCTCGGCGCCGGCGCCGGCCTGCTCCTCCCCCGCCTGCTCTCGGGCCTGGTCCGCCAGCGCCGCTCCTATCCCTGAGCCGCATGCGCTCGCGCGTCGATTGGCAGATCCAGGCCGCCGACCTGCCGGCCGAGCTGCTCGCCGCGCCGGTCCGTCCGGCCCGCCTCACGCGACGGCTTCCGGGGCCGCGCTTCTGGGGGGTCTACCTCGCCGTCCTGAGCCTGGCCGCGGTGCTCGGCTTCGGCCTCGGTCGCGTGACCGAGGCGCGGGCTGGCCTGGACGACGGCATCCAAGCCACCTTGAGCCTGGAGCTGGTCGCGCGACGCGGCGGGGATGTCGAGCTCTTCGAGGCCACGCTCGATCCCAGCGCCGATCCCGCCTGGCGCGCGTCGCAGGTGACCGGCTTCGTGGCCGATCCCGACGCCGAGCCGCCGAAGGCGGTGTTCATCGAGCGCCTGGCGCCGGACCTGGCGCGGGTCGAGCTTAAGATGCCCGCCGAGCTGCGCTTCTACCGTCAGGTCGGCGGGCGCTGGGTTCACGGGCCCGAGCCGAAGGCGCCCTAGCGGCCGGTCAAGGCCAGCCGAAGCGCGCCAGGTCGATCCGCCCCGTGGTCTCGAAGCGGATGCCCTCGGCCTCCAGGCGCGCCCGCTGTGCCTCGGCCTCCGGGCTGTTCGGCGCGAAGCGGATCTCCCCCTTCGCGCTCACGACCCGCCACCAGGGCACGCGCTCCGCGCGATCGATCGGGAGCGCCCGCAAGGCCCAGCCCACGCTGCGCGCGGCCGCGGCGCCGCCGCCGGCCTCTCGCGCGATCGCGCCATAGCTGGTGACGCGCCCGGCCGGCACCTGCGAGACCAGGCGGTAGACCCGCTCGAAGAAGCCCGAGCTCACGCGCGCGGCTCCCCGGGCTCGGGCCGGGCCGGACCAGCCTCCCGACGGCCGCTCAGATGCGCGTAGCGGGCCAACACGGCCCAGGGCGCTTCCAGGGGGCTCATGGCGGCCCGCAGCTCCGACCAGGTCGCACGGCGGCGGGCCTGGATGCGGCGACGCTTGGCCAGCGCGGCGCCCAGGCCGGACAGCGCGGCCAGGCGTCCGGCGAAGGCCGCCGTCTGCCCCTGCACGATCAGGCGATAGGGTGCGCTGGCGAGGTCGTAGGCCAGGATCAGGGGCAAGCGGAGCAGGAACGGGCGGCCCGGATAGTCCTTGACGAGGGTCCAGACCTTGTTGCGGGCCAGGAGACGGTTCTTGAAAGGCGAGCCCTCGCCGCTGCTGGCGCTGCCCTGATGCAGCACGCGCGCCGCGGGCGCGTAGACCGAGGTCCAGCCGCGCAGGCGCAGGCGCCAGGCCAGGTCGACGTCCTCGAGGTACATGAAGAAGTCCGGGTCGAAGACCGACGGCCGGCCCTCGGCATCCGGCTCGGCCACATCCTCGAGCGCGGCCCGCCGGTACAGCGCGGCGCCCGCCGAAGCGCCGAAGACGCCGCCGGGCTCGGCGGCGCGATCGGCCGCGGCGCCACCCAGCCGGTCCCAGGCGATTCCGGTCGGGTCGAGGGCGATCCCGGCCGACTGGACCATGCCCGGATCCTCCAGGAAGAGCATGCAGCTGGCCACGCTGCCGACGCGCGGTTGCCCGCGGGCGGCATCGAGCAGGGCCTCGAGCCAGCCGGGCTCGGGCAGCGTGTCGTTGTTGAGCAGGGCGACCCAGGGCGATCGGCTGGCCCGAATGGCGCGGTTGTTGGCCTCGGCGAAGCCCAGGTTGGCCTCCAGCTCGAGCAGGCGCACCCGAGGCCAGGTCTCGCGCAGCCAGGCTTGCGAACCATCGCTCGAGGCGTTGTCGGCCACCAGGATCTGGGCCGGCGCCAGGCGCTGCGCGGCCAGGGCCGGCAGGCAACGCTCGAGATGCTGGCGCCCGTTCCAGTTGACGATGATCAGGTCGACCGCGTCGGCCGGGCTGAAGGCCGGGCTCAGGGTCGCCTCCGGCTCGGGCCCCACGGGCTGGCCCCCGGCCCCGCGCTCAACCATGCGAGCCGCGGCGCCAGCGCAGGTAGCCGCGCGCCTCTTCGACCAGCCAACGGGCGCCGCCCTGGCGGAGCGCGCCGGCCGCGCGACGAACCAGACGGCCGGCCTCGCGCGGCCCCTGGGCCGGCCGATCGGCATCCGGCAGGGGACCGAAGATCGGCTCGAGCTCGAAGCGCGCCACGGCTCGACGCAGGGCCGCCTCGGCGACCCTGCTCGCCGGCACGGCGGCGTAGGGTCGGCCGAGCAGGGGCAGGATCTCGGCGTCGGACCTGGCGCGGAGCGCCTGCACCGCCTCGCGCCCGCGTGCCAGCGCCGCGAAGTCGAGCGCCAGGTCGGCCAGCATCGGCCAGCCGCGCCAGTCGGCGCGCGGCAGGGGCAGCCCTCCCGGCCCGGCCTCGATGGCGGAGGCAGCCGCGTCGATCAGGCCCTGGGCGGCCGCGCGATCGGCAGCGCCGGCGCGACAGGCGGCCAAGGCCAGGGCGGCCGGCAGGACCCGCGCCAGGTTCGGTGTGTCGTAGTTGCGCAGCACCGTGGCCAGCGCATTGCGCTCGTAGAGCCGCGCCGCACGACCGCTCGGCAGCTGGCCGGCGCTGCCATGATGTCGGTGCTCGACCCGGGCGGCCGGAACCTGCCGCAGCGTCAGGCCCGCCAGCTGCATCCGCCATCCCAGATCCAGGTCCTCGTAGTAGGCGAAGTAGTCGGGCGCGAAACCGCCCAGGGCCAGAAAGGTCTCGCGCCGCACCAGCAGCGCCGCGCCGCTGCAGAAGAGGCTGGGCTGCGGCGGCGGCGGGGGTCCGGCCGGCACCGGCCGGCCATAACCCAGGGCATGGCCGTGCCCGGTGAACGAGGCCGCGCCGCCGTCGAAGTCGAGCCGGCTTCCGTCCCAGCTCAGGAGCCGCGCCCCGACGGCATCCGCGCCGCCGGCCGCGGCCAGCGCGAGCTGGCGCGGGGCGTCCGGCCGAACGCGGGTATCGTTGTTCAAGAACAGCAGCCAGGGCGCATCGACCCGCTCGGCGGCGGCGTTGTTGCCGGCGGCGAAGCCGAGGTTCGAGCGGAACGCGATGCGGCGCAGGCGCGGATGTCGATCCGCCAGCCAGTCGAGGGAGCCGTCGCGGGAGCCGTTGTCGGCCACCACGATGGCCTCCGGCCCGGCCAGCCCATCGGCCGCCAGCAAGGCCTCGAGGCAGGGGCCGAGGTGCGCGCGGCCGTTATGGTTGAGGATGACGACGGCCATCTGGTCCAGCAACGCCGCCGCCCGTCGCTCGAGCGCTGGATCGGCGCTCGCGTCCTGGGTCATCATGCGCCGGAGTATAGCGCGCGGGGCCGAGCACGGACACAGATCCGGCACCGGAAGTGGCGGCGCCCGCATGGCGGTCGCGCGCGGGGGGCAGGGCCGACGGGTCCAGAATCGGGCTAGCCAAGCCGGCGACTTAATGTTATACTAACGCCAATCTTGCCACTTCGATCCGCGGCCCCCTTCACCCTGTCCCCATGCCACGGGCCGCCGTGACAAGCCGATCCGATGCGGACCCATGCCACGGGTTTCGATGTGAGCCCATCGCCAGAACGGCGACGGGGCACCGGTTTCACCAGGAGCTGATATGGACACGCCACGCAAGGGGCAGCGCGCCAGCGCGTCCCCCAAGGCCGTTTCGCCCCTTTCGCTCGGGTCCGCCCTGCTCGTCCTGGCGCTGTCCACCGCCCTGGGGCTCGTCGCCGGCGCGCGGTCGCAACCGACCTCGGCCGCGCCGCAGGGACAGGCCGTCGACACCGGCGAGTACAGCGCCTTGCGGGTGCATGGCTACCCCATCGTCGGCAACCCGAACCATCCGGCGCACGCCAACCGCCCGGCCACGGCGGGCGACGACGGGCTGGTCGACCCCAACACGGGCCTGCTGCCCGAGGATCCCGCCTACACGGATCCCGACGGGCCCTTCGACCCCTACAGCGACCAGGCCCCCGAGATGGACCTGGTGACCTGGAACCCGGCTTGGATCTCCGAGCGGCTGGGCGACCCCCGGTTGCGCGCCCAGTGGCCCGGCCTGACGGGTGTCGACGAGGTGAGCCGCGGCGCCAACCTGCGGGCATCGGCGGTCAACGCCTCCGAGAAGGTCTGGCTGCGCCACTGGTACGAGCCGACCCACCTGGACCTCGACCTGAACGCCGACGGACGCCTGACCGACGCCGACAACGACGGGCTGCCGGATGCGCCGATGAACCCCAGCGCCTCGGCGACCGACGAATGGTATCCGGCCATCATGGCCGAGCTCACCTACATGCTGCTCGAGAACGACCCGCTGCCCCAGGCGGCGCCCAGCGCGGATGCCCTGCACCGCTCGGCGCCGCGCCCGACCTGCGGCGCACCCGGCTCGACCAGCATCGTCTTCCCGGTCGGCACCGAGCTCGAGCAGACGGATCCTTCGAGCCCGCCGCTGGGCCACGGATTGACCAGCCTGGACGCGGACTTCGACGGCCGGCTCGACATGGTGCGCGTCTCCGACGAAGCCAGCCTTCCCAGCCTGCTGGGCGGGATGCGCATCGACTTCGACGGCGACGGCACGCTCGACGCGCTTGATGCCGACGGCAGCCCGCTGTCCTGCGACGAGCTGGTGGTGCTGCACACCGAGACCCTGGTCCTGCGCGCCGGCAGCAAGGCCCAGTTCCTGGACCACTTCGTCGAGCTCGGCCCCGTCTCCAACAGCGGCGCCGTGCTGGACGTCTGGAACAACTACGGCCTGAGCCCGCGGCGGATCCAATCGCGCACCGTCGGCATCGGCGGCGCGCTGATCGCGGGCGACACCGGTCCGCTCCTCACCATCGTCCCCGGCGGCAGCCAGATCGGCAACATCCTGCCCGGCGCCTGGTTCGTCTACCTGGTCGACTCGGACCCGGACACCGACACGGCCATCGTCATCCTGGGTCGCGCGCTGGGCGCGCCCTGCGCATCCATGCAGGCCGCGCCCCTGAGCCCCAACCGCTCGCCCGGCGGCCCCTGGTTCCTCAAGCGCCTCTACGTGGACGGCCACGAGTACAACGTCAGCGCGATCGGCACCTGCGCCACCGGCGAGCTGCAGTCGATCACCCTGCGGACGCCGATCCCCAAGACGGACGTGACGATCGAGCAGCACTCGGTGCGCTTGCAGGGCTACGCGCTCGAGAATCCGCGCCAGCTGCCCTGGTTGCCCCTTCCGCCGCCCTTCAACCACGAGCACACCGTGCTCGAAGACATCCGCGACCTCGATGGCTTCGACGATCTGGATCCCGCGCCGGCCACCGAGATCGACCGCCCGCAGATCCGTTACATGGGCGGTCCGATCGGCCCCGTGCCGCCGGTTCTGGAGTCCCCCGACGCCCTGCCGTACACCGGACGCCTCGAGGGCGGCACGGCGCAGGCCTACGTCGGCGCGCGGGGCTCGCAGTTCACCTACGTGCACGAGACGACCAACCCGGCCATGAGCGGGCAGATGCGCGAGCGCCTGGCCGTCCGCCCCCAGGGGGACGCGCTGCCCGATCTGGGGCCGCAGCGTGACCTGGGCGACGCGCCGCAGGCGCTGGGCTACAGCACCCTGCTGGCCGACAACGGGCCGCGGCACCTGCTGGTTCAAGGCGGCCCGGTCCTGGGCAGCTGCGTCGACGGCGAGGACGATGGCCAGCCGGCGATGGGCGCGACCGGCGACGAATCGGCTGGGCCCTGCGCCGGCGCGGACGACGACGGCATCGTCCTGCTCTCGACCCTCGAGCAGGGCATCACCAGCGCGCTCTACCTGAACACCAGCAGCTCGCCCCGGGGCGGCCTGGCCAATGCCTGGATCGACTTCAACCGCGACGGCGACTGGGACGATGCGGGCGAGCACGTCGTGGTCGACGAGACCCTGTTCGCCGGCAACCCGGTCTCCAACAGCCTGCTCTTCGAGACGCCCGAGGACGCCGTTCCCGGCGCGACCTATCTGCGCCTGCGCTTCAGCAGCCAGGCCGGCCTCGGGCCGACCGGCATGGCGCTCGACGGCGAGATCGAGGACTACCAGGTCGAGATCCGCGCCGCCAGCTGCCCCTTCGCGCCGATCGACGACTTCGAGTTCACCAACAGCGTCGCCCTGGGCAGCTTCCTGCGGGTCGACATCGACGACCAGGGCCCCAAGACGATCGTCGACGACGTCGGCCCCGCCGGCAGCGTGCTGGGCGAGATCCGGCGGGTGACCCTCGGCCCCTACCAGGGCGGCGGCCTGGGCCAGCCGCTCAACATGGTGATGTTGCGGGTCAACGCCGGCCAGCTGGAGTACGTCTCCAACCCGGACAGCCAGGCGCGGCTCACGCTCGACTACGATGCCGGCGGCGCCGGCCTCGGCGCGGACTTCTCGGCGATGGACCGCCTGCGCATCTACTACATCTTCGACGATGCGGGCGTGGCCTTCCAGACACCGCTGCGCATCACGCTCAGCGACGGCACGCACAGCGCCTCGCTGACCCGGCTGGTCGCGGCCAGCAGCGTCCCCTTCAGCATCGACTTCGCCTTCGCCGACTTCGTCGGCATCGGCGCGGTCGACCTGACGGACGTCTTCAACATCCAGCTGGAATCCACGGCGGCCAGCGCCCAGGACTTCGTGATCGATCAGCTACGCCCCTGCGCCGCCGCCCGGTCGCCCTTGACGGCGCCGGCGCTGGGCACCACCGCGGCGCTGGAGCGTGCCAGGCGCCTGACGGCGGCCGGCCTCCAGCCGGAGGCCACGACCGACGATGCCGCGCCCGAGCCGCTCGCGCCGCAAGGCCTCGACCAGCAGCAGCTGCCGGCCTTCGACCAGGAGTGCCTGTTCTACAACGAGCAGGTGCTGACCCTGCCGCGGCACTACACCGAGTTCATCCTGCCCGACCTGGCCGAGGCCCCCGCCGGGGCCAGCTGGGACGCCGACCGCTACCTGCTGACCAGCGCCTTCACGGCGCCGACGGCGCGCTGGCGGCGCTGGACGATGCCGAACGGGCCGCTGGCGGCGCAGATTCCTCCCGCGCCCTCCGACCTGAGCGAGAACTTGAGCGCGCCGCCGGGCGCGCCGCGACGGGCCAGCTTCTGGTTCGACCCGGACGACCCCGATCAGCAACCGGTCAAGCTCTGGCTGGACGAGACCGGCGCCCGGCTTTACGGCGGCCAGCCCGACGCACCCGAGCAGATCGGCTGCGACCCCACGCGCCCGGCCCTGGCCTTCGGCGCCGGCAACCCGAACATCCAGGTCGACCGCCTCGACGACGGCCGGCCGGTCGAGGTGCTGCCCTACACCGACCCCTGGGCGCCCTTCAGCCCGCAGCACCCGCATGCCCCGCGCGGCGACATCCTGACGGCCAACCCGGCCTACATGGACGAGTTCCGCAACTCGGGCGAGGCGCTCGTGGCGCTCTACCGCCAGCTCTCGGCCAACGGCCAGAACGCCCGCGAGAAGGTCTACCACCGAACCTGGTTCGAGCCGGACCACTATTCGAAGATCCGCTTCGCCGACGACTGTCAGCGCGACCTGCGCTTCGACGCCCTGGTCCAGGAGTTCAGCTACGTCTACCTGGACACCACCGACCAGCCGACGGCCGTGCCGGCCGGTCGCAGCAGCTTCGCCTTCCCGATCGGCACCCGGGCCGAGGAGCTGCCCGCCCCGCGCGCCGGGACCGGGCTGCCGGCCGGCGGCGCCTTCGGCTATGGCCTGACCACCTTCGACGCCAACTTCGACGGCGAGCCCGAGGCCGTCACGATTCACTCCGAGCAGACCCTGGCCACCCACCTCGAGGAAGCCTGGCAGTCCTTCCGCCCCCGGCTCCCGGGCATCCCGGACGCGCCGATCTCCGGCCCCACGCTCGACTTCGACGGCGACGGGACGCTCGACGCGCTGGACGCCGACAACGTCGTCCTCAGCGGCGACGAGCTGGTCGTGCTGGCGATCGAGGACCTGGTGCTCGACCTCGATCCGACCACGCCGCAGACCGAGGCCGCCATGTTCCTCGACCACCTGGTGACGGTCGAGAACGTGACCCGCGGCCAACGCGCCCAGCTGCGCTTCTGGTTCACCGGCGGCGGCGGCTCGAACGCCCGCCCGCAGCCCCTGGGCGGCGTGCAGAGCCTCGACATCGGCGACGCGGCCATCGCCGACCGCTTCCAGGACCGCCTCACCATCGTCCACCCCGACGGCCAGAACCCGGGGGTGGACGGCGCCTGGTTCGTATACCTGAAGGATGTGGCGGGCGATCGCGATCAGGTCACGCTGGCCATCGGCCGCGCCCTGGGCGCCACGCACTCGGCCATCGACGACGGCAACGGCGATCACGACCTGCTGCCCGGCGATCCCTGGTACCTCAAGCGCTTCTACGTCGACGGCCACGAGTACGACATCCCGGCCGTGATGGTCCTGCCCGGCCTCGACGGGGACGCCGAGGACCTGTTCAAGTTCATCACCGTGCGCACGCCGGTGCCGATCGGCGACTTCTTCAACCCGCAGGACTCGCTCCTGCTCCAGGGCTACTACGAAGGCGCGCTGCCCGACACGGCCAGCGTCATGCCGCCCTTCAACGTCGACCACACCATCGCGGTCGACCTGGAGCGCCAGGAAGCCGAGGACTTCGGGCATACCCGGCGCTACGACGACTGCAGCGGCGACCTGGCGCCCTTCGGACCGCTCGAGGAGCGCATCGTCGACGCCGCCCGCGAGCCGCGTTACGGCAGCCAGCTGCACGAGATCCGCGAGGTCGACGAGCGGCGACCCGGCGGCGCGACCTGGCAGACCGACCAGTCGCAGGTGATCCCGGACCGCTTCCTGGACCTGAAGGTCTCGCCGGGACAGATCTACCTGTACACCTCCAACTGGACCTCGCCGGTCAGCCGCCTGCACTTCTACGGCTGCCTCAGCGAGGACCCGCCGCTGCTGCCGGGCGAGGTCGACCTCGACCAGCTCGACCTGGCGGCGCTGGCCCGCGCCTGGGGCCTGCCGGTCAGCTTCGTGCCGGCGCCCAACGAGTTCAACCCGCCGCAGCCGGACGAGCCCGTCCTCGACCAGGGCCTGCCCTTCTACGCGCCCTGGTTCGACGCGCGGCTCGGCGGCCCGCCGGTGCGGGTCAAGCTCTTCTACGACCCGGCCGAGCCGATGAACGACATCTACGTCACGCGGGGCCGAATCCCCTGGGACGGCTCGGCCAGCGTGGCGGTCGGCGACACGGTCTGGTTCGACGCCAACGGCAACGGCCTCTACGAGCCCGAGCTGGGCGAGCCCGGCATCCCGGGCGTCGAGGTGGTGCTGCTGGAGGACACGGACGCCGACGGCGTCTGCACCGACGCCGACCTGCAGCTGGCCGCGACGCTCACCGACGAGAACGGCAACTACGGCTTCGGCATGCTGGCCGAGGGCGACTACATCATCGGCATCCCGGGCAGCAACTTCCTGCCGGGCGGGCCGCTGGCCGGCCTGCAGTCCAGCTTCGGCGACCTGCCGGCGCCGGATCCGGACAACGATGTCGACAACGACGACAACGGCGCCCCGCCGCCGCCGGTGCTGCTCGGCTTCCTGGCGCGTCTGTCGCAGCTGTGGCGTGCGCCCGAGACGACCGACGCGCTGGGCAGCGGCAGCATCGTCAGCCTGGCCGTCACGCTCTCGGCCGGCGACGAACCGGCGGCCATGGGCGACCTCAACCCCAGCGTCGACTTCGGCTTCGTGACGCTCCCGCCCACCCCGACCGCCAGCCCATCGGCGCGGCCGACGGCGACGCCCAGCCCGAGCGCCACGGCCACGCTGACCCCGACCCCCCTGCCGACCGACACCAACAGCCTCTGCGTCGGCGACACGATCTGGAACGACCTCGACGACGACGGGCGCTACGAGCCGGCGCTCGGCGAGACCGGCATCGCCGGCGTCACCATCCTGCTCTATGCCGACAGCAACGCCAACGGCAGCTTCACGCCCGGCATCGACGCCTTCGTCGGCCTGACCGCCAGCGACGCCAACGGCGCCTACACCTTCTGCGGCATCGCACCGGGCGACTACCTGATCGTCATCTCGGCCAACAACTTCGCCGCCGGTGGCGCGCTGGCCGGCGGCAGCTCGAGCCTGGGCAACGCGGCCGCGCCGGATCCGGACAACGACGTCGATGGCGACGACAACGGGGCGCCGGCCGCCGGCGGCAACGTCGCCTCGTCGGCCTTCACGCTGACGCTCGGCGGCGAGCCGGTCGACGACGGCGACGCCGACCCGAACACCAACCGCTCGCTCGACTTCGGCTTCGTCCTGCCGACGCCGCCCAGCCCCACCCCGAGCCCGACCCGGCAGCCGACGCCGCTGCCCACCGACACGGCCACGCTCTGCCTCGGCGACCTCGTCTGGCACGACCTCGACGACGACGGCGCGTTCGAGCCCGGCAACGGCGAGACCGGCATCGGCGGCGTGACGGTGCGCCTCCACCTCGACAGCAACGCCAACGGGATCTACTCGCCGGGCATCGACGTCCTGGTCGCCACGACGCTGACCGACGCGAACGGCGCCTACGTCTTCTGCGGCCTGGCCCCGAACGACTACCTCGTCGTCATCCCGGCCGAGAGCTTCCTGCCCGGCGGCAGCCTGGATGGCCTGGCCTCGAGCATGGGCGAGGCGGGCGCGCCCGATCCGGACAACGACGCCAACGACGACGACAACGGCGCGCCGGCCGACGACGGAAGCGTCGCCTCGACCGCCGTCACGCTCGCCCTCGGCACCGAACCGATCGACGACGGGGATGGCGACCCCAACACCAACCGCAGCGTCGACTTCGGCTTCTCGACCGGCGGCGGATCGGCCACGCCGAGCCCGACGGCCACCGGCGGGCCGACGCCCACCCCGCTGCCGACCGATACGGCCACGCTCTGTCTGGGCGACCTGGTCTGGCGCGACCTCGACGACGACGGCAGCTTCGAGCCGGGCAACGGCGAGACCGGTGTCGCCAACGTCACGCTGCTGCTCTACAACGACGGCAACGCCGACGGGCAGCTCTCCGTCGGCGATGCCTTCGTGGCCCAGACCCAGACGGCTGCCGGCGGCGGCTACGTGTTCTGCGGACTGCCGCCCGGCGACTACATCGTGGTGGTCCCGGCGATCAACTTCAGCGCCGGCGGGGCGCTGGCCGGCGGCAGCTCGAGCCTCGGCGCGGCCGCGGCGCCCGATCCGGACACCAACATCGACGGCGACGACAACGGCGCGCCGGTCGCCGGCGGCAGCGTCGCCTCGAGCGCGATCACGCTCAGCCTGGGCAGCGAGCCGGTCGACGACGGCGACGCCGACCCGAACACCAACCGCACGCTGGACTTTGGCTTCGTCCTGCCGGCCGGTACGCCGGGCACACCGGGCACACCGGGTACGCCGGGCACGCCGGGTACGCCCGGTACGCCGGGCACGCCGGGTACGCCCGGTACGCCGGGCACGCCGGGTACGCCCGGTACGCCGGGCACGCCCGGTACGCCGGGTACGCCGGGTACGCCCGGTACGCCCGGTACGCCCGGTACGCCGGGTACGCCGGGTACGCCCGGTACGCCGGGTACGCCGGGCACGCCGGGCACGCCCGGTACGCCGGGCACGCCGGGCACGCCGGGTACGCCGGGCACGCCCGGCACGCCGGGTACGCCGGGCACGCCGGGTACGCCGGGCACGCCGGGCACGCCGGCGACCGCCACGCG
>JACKBJ010000016.1 GCA_020634625.1 Caldilineae bacterium
CTCCGACGGCATTCCTGAGCCCTAGGAAAGATTAGGCTGCAGACCTTGGCTCAAGTTCTTGATGCCAACACACGGGGAGGCAATCCATGACGCAAACGACGGGCATGCGAGTCTTGGTAGTGCCCTTGCTCCTGGCAGCGCTATCGATCAACCTTGCCTGCACTGCCGACCTCGGCCTGGCCCCAGAGGTTGATGAGACTGCCCTCACGACGGGCAATGGCGGAACTGGCGTTCTCATCACGGGCACACTGCAAATCCGTGAGAATGGTGAGTTGGCCGATCGCGAACGTGTCAGCGTCTCTCAGATCGGGAACGTCGTCGTCTCCCACCACATCGGATTGGACGGCGCGGGCTACGTGCCCTGGATGCGTAGCTATAGCCGGCAGGGCAACCTTTCCTTCTACCTGCGGCGAGATGCGTCCGGCGAAGCAACTTCTCTCTCCGGTAGTGTCATTGACACCCAAATCCCTGAGATCATCTCCTCGAGCATCGGCACAGCAAGTGCGCCCGGCGACCCAAGGCTGCACGCGCTCATCGACTATTTCGAACAGCCGGTCGCTGACCTGGCGGTCGTCGATCAACTGGTCGTCGAGGGCCTGATCGCCGAGACCGCGCCGACGAGCCATTTGGGGCTAGCAGTGCGCACCTTCGACATCGAACTCGATGACGTCGCCTACTATCCCACAGCATTTGCCCGCATCTGGCTCTCGAGCGCCGAGGGCTTCAAGCTGCGGTTGGAGCGCTGGTTGGAGTTGCCTGGAGGCGATCCCGACATCATCTTCACGAGCCACAGCATCGACACGAGTATTGCCTTGGGAGAAGGATACTTCACCCCAGAATATATGGAACCGAGTCTGCATCAAGGTATTATCACGGACTTCGTGCGCGCGGAGGCCTTCGATCCGATCTCGGGCACCTTGCCGGCAGTTCCGGAAGTCGTGTCCATCCTTTACCCCAACAGCCTTCCGGTGAGCAACACTTTCGCCCTCGACAGCTCAGCCTTTATCACCGGAACGCTGGACTCGCGGCTGATGGAATCCTACGTGCGGAGCTGGGAAGGCCCAGTCGGCGTCGGGAAGTGGTGGGTGACCCAGGAGTACCTCGACGGGGCCGAGGCGGTGCTCGTCATTCAAGGCCCAGACACACAGCTCGACGCGCCAGTCGATCTCGGCGAACTCTGGCCCCCTTCCTGGGAAGGGGCGGATCCGACGGTGCTGCTCGAGCACATCTACGCGGCCGCGAGTGCCGGAAACTTCGCCGACGGCAGCCCCTACGACCGTTACGGCCTGGCCGACCCCGCGCTTGCGCCGGATCGGGTATGGGTGCCGCCCTACGAGCATCTCGTGACCTGGCTGGAGCCGGGTGGAATCCGGGTGGTCGTCCTCAGCCAGGGCCTGACGGCCGAGGGGGTAGTCGCATTCTCAGAGCGTTATCGAGAGGTTGCACAATAGGGCCCGAGTCGGAGGGCGGTCGTGCGGGTTTGTGACTCGCCTCGCGTGCGCCCGCAGCCAATGATCGACTCGATGCAATTCGGCCGAGGAGGAGGGTTCCAGCCTCATCCCCGTCGTGTCGGGGTCCAGGCAAGCAGGTCCTATTCAGTGCGGTAGAGATAGTCCTCCCTGTCTTGACCAGTGGCTTGGCATGGCCGGCACATCGGAAGTGCGCCTCAATCGTGGTCAAGAAACTCAGTCAGCTATTCTATGGCAGCAGATCATTGCGACACGATGGGTTTCTTGGCCGGCGATCGGCCGGTGCGAGAATTACGGCGCTAAGTGGCACAGCGTACTGCTTCCTTGAAGACCTCGCAAGAAAGCACGGTTCAAGGGTGATGTTTCGAGCGAGAATCAAATTGACATCGTAGGACCTAGCCACTAGACTATGTGCAACGGTGCCGAACAGACGTTCCGGCGCCATCATACCAGGGCCGTCGCAAGACCCGCCCGCAATCTCTCTCGGGTGCCTGAGATCCAGCCCGCCCTCCTCTTCGGGGCGGGCTTTCTGCATCTCGGGAACGGGACATGACGGCAGAGCAGCGGCGGACAATCAGAGCGGCGCACACTGCCCGCGCCCACGCGGTCCCGGATCCGGCCATCGCTGGCGCCGAGCCCGGCACTGGCATCCCCTTCGTGCTGGTGACGCCAGGCGTGAAGCGCGACGGCCAGGATCCCACTTACCTGCCCTGGCTGCTCGACAACTACCGCAAGAACCCGGTCGTCCTCCCCTTCCACAATGCTGCGACCTTCCCCATTGGCGCAGGCGAGATCGAGGAGGTCCCCTTCGGCCGCCAGAAGGGCCTCAACGCCATGGCCTACTTCGACATCGAAGACCCGGTCGGAGCGCTGGCCGACTCGAAGTACCGCCGCGGCTTCATGCGCGCCATCTCGCTGGGCTGGGATCCGCTCGACAAGAGGGGCCTCCCGACGCGCCTGACCAAGGGCCGGCCCGTCGCCAACGAGGTGGCCGAGTTCAGCATCGTGGCCATCGGCGGCGACCCTGACGCACTCCTGGATCCCGGCCGCGCCGAGCGCCAGCGGATCACCCGCTACCTGCGCGGCATCGACACGCGGGAGCGCAACGTCACCTTCGACTTCCTGGAGGAAGCGCAGGACGTGCTGCGGCGCGGGGCCGGCGGCAAGCGTCCGCGCGAGGAGTACCTGCAGCGGGCCGAGGTGCTCGAGCATCTCCTTCGCGCCCTGAACCTGTGTGACGGCGACAGCTGCCGGTCGACGGCCACCCACATTGTGGGCGAGGCCCGCGGTTCAGGCGCGGACGCCCCAGACGACACCGCAACCTCCGACCTCCGCCAGGCGCGAGCCGCGGCGGGCGACACCAACGATCACGAGCAGGACGAGCCCGACACCGAGTCGCACGCTGAGGGCGAAACCGATACCAGCAGAGTTCCCGAAGACGCCGAGGCGCAAACCTCGGCCGAGGGCGAAGCCGGCATGGGTGGAGTTCCCGATGACGCGGAAGCCGAGGACGACGAGCCCAAGCGCCGGCAGGTGGCCATGGCGGCCATGTACCGAGCGGTCTGGGTGGATCGCGCCGAAGACGCGGACGACGAGGAGCGCGAGGCTCTGTACAAGTCGACGCTGCCCGAGTACCGCCGGCTCAGGCTCACCCGCCCGCCCTTCATGAAGGCGCGCCTGGTGGCCAGCATGACGGACTCGCAGAAGCGGCTCCTGCTACCCAACGGAGAGGCAGACCTCATGAGCGGACTCAACACTCGTGCCGGCAAGAAGTTCTCGAAGTCCACGCTCAGCCAGCTCGAGAAGCTGCGAGACGCCGCCGGCGATCTGCGCGACGGGCTCGACGGCATGGTGGCCGAGGCCTACGAAGCCTCGGAGACGCGCTCGACCCGCTCGGCCGAGCCGGCGCACAGGCGCTGCAGCTGCGGGGCAGCCGACTCGGAGGAGGATGCGGGGGCCGATGAGGCTACCCCGACCGAGCCTGAGGAGACGCGCGGCGCCGAGGACTGCAGCTGCACGGGCGGCGGAGACGGAGAAGGCGACTGCACCTGCTCGGACGCGGGCGGTGAGGCCGGCCGGGCCGACGCGGCGCTCCCGGCCGAGATGACCCGGGCGCTCGATCACCTGAACCAGCGCTTCCCCGGCACCAGCTTCATCGTCGTCCGCGGAGGCGAAGCGACGCCGGCCGGAGTGCAGCGCGCCATCGAGAGCATCGACCAGACGGAGTTCGTGGACGACTCTAGAAGCGAGTCCTACGTCTCCGGCCAGGTGGACCTCACGCCCGAGCAGCGGTCGCGCCTGGTCGAACTCCTCCCGCAGTTCATCCAGGAGGAGTCCGAGAACGGAACGCGGGTGTCCATGAGCCGCTGGAAGCCGTGGGATGGTGAGGACGGCCCGCAGGCGGGCGATACGGCCGGCTACGTCGGCCTGAGCGTCGCCCTTCCGCCCGACCTGCTCCGAGAGCTCGGCCTGGCCGTGCTCGAGGATGCAACCGACGATCTTCCGGACGGGGACTCTCCCGTCGACGAGACGACCGACCAGCCCGAAGACGTGGTGGATCTGCCCGAGGCTCTCTCGGCACGCATCGCCTCGCTAGGCGCGACTGCCTGACCCGAACGACTCCCAGGCCGCCTGGTGGCGGCTCAGCCTTCGACATCATTGAACCAGTGAGGTGAACAGCGTGACCAAGCTCTACAAGCTCTCCGAGGAGCAGGTGCAGAACATCGAGCGGGCACTCGGCCGGCTCGACGAAGTCGTCGCCGAGGTCGAGGGGCTCAAGAATGCCCCGATCTCGGACGCGGATCTCCAGACCATCACCGACAGCGTGAGCCGGCAGGTCCGCGCGGCGCAGGTCGGCGGCGACGGCAAGCGCCGCACCTTCAACGCCGGCGAGGGCGACGAGACCATCGACTCCGGGCTCGGCGACGTCAACGCCCGCGAGGCGACCAAGATCTGGCTGGCCAACAAGATCAAGAAGAGCGTCGCGGCCCAGCTGCGCGCGCGCGGCCACGATGGCGGCAAGCTGCTCGAGAAGGACGAGGAGCTCGAGGTGGCGGCCAACACGCTCAATGCGCGCGCGGCCGAGATGCGCCAGGACCGGCTCTACTCGCCGGGCGCCACGCGCTCCAACGAGGGCGACCCGGCCTTCACCGAGTGCGGGCTCGACTTCGCCTGGGAGGTGATCGCCGGGGGCACGCCGCTGGTGGAGCTGATCCCCTCGCGGCCGACCCGCAACGGCAAGCTGAAGTGGCGGGTCTACGGCAACATCATCGAGTCCTACGGCATGGAGCCGACCCAAGACTGCTCGGCGGTGAAGTGCACCCCGACCTCCAACGCCGTGATCAACACCGACGAGATCGCGGCCAAGCTCTTCAAGAGCGCCGGATGCGTGAGCCGCACCGACCTCGAGGACGCCTTCTGGGACGTGATCGGCGAGCTCTCGGACAAGCTGCTCGAAGACGCGCAGCGCACGCGCGAGTACGCCTTCCAGCGCGGTGACCTGACCCTCGGCGGCTCGGCCGACGAGAACTTCAACCACTTCGGCCAGACCATCGCCGTCCCGAGCGCGAGCGTCGTGCCGGCCTACGCGCACTTCGACGGGCTGCAGCACGCCTGGCTGATCGACAACCCGGCCAACAACGGCAGCGCGAACTACTGGGACGAGGGCGCTGGCCCGGCCGCCCCGGCCGCGACGCCCGAGGGCTGGTTCGCCGCCGGCAGCGTGCTGACCTTCGCCGACATCCAGAAGCTGCGCAACCTGATGCACGACGCGGCGACGAACCGGCACCTGGGCTACGGCGCGAACCTGATCGCGACGATGACCCCGGGCCTCTACGGCATGTTGGTGACGCTGGACGAGCTGATCGGCCAGTGCTGCGGCAACGGGCCGGCGGTGAGCGGCGTCCTGCCGAACGTCGGGGGCATCCCGCACTTCTGGAGCGAGCACATGCCCATGACCGACGAGTACGGCCGGGTGCAGATGTCGGCGCCGGGCGTGCCGGACGTGGCGGCGAACATCTACCACAGCTACCAGCTCCTCAACCTCGACTCCTTCATCCGGGGCGAGGCGGCCGGCCTCGAGCTGATCGTGGAGATGGACAACGACTGCGAGAAGATCAAGCCGATCCTCCGCTGGCGCGAGGTGCTGGGCCGGCGCTCGACGAGCGGGGCCGCGGGCGGCATCGAGGGCATCGCCGGCATCACCGGCATCAGCCTGAGCTGATCGACTCCCATTCCCCCTGAGGTGGCCCTGGCCGGTCGGAACTGCCGGCCGGGGCCACTTCCCCGAGACGCATCGCGGGAGCCACCCATGGGCAGGATCGACATCAACACGGCGGGAATCGAAGAGATGACTCGGCTACCGGGCATGACCCGGGCGCTGGCGGAGGCCGTCGTGCGCCACCGCGATGTGCGGGGCTTGTTTCTGACCGTGAGCGAGCTTGCGGCGGTCGACGGTATCGACGAATCCCTTGCCGGCCGCATCG
The DNA here is from genome assembly GCA_020634625.1 of Caldilineae bacterium. Classification (GTDB taxonomy): domain Bacteria; phylum Chloroflexota; class Anaerolineae; order Epilineales; family Epilineaceae; genus JACKBJ01. Next base: position 5,954 of record JACKBJ010000016.1, read on the forward strand.
CGGAGGCTGGGGCCTTCGCAGGGTCTACCGCCGGACTCGGCTACGAAGCAAGCCGCAACCGCATTCTCTCCCGCGCCGGCCTGGCGAGGTAGGCCCATGCCCGTGATGACGACCTGCGGTCTGCCCGCCCCCGACCCCTTCGCCGGCACCGGCTTCACGCCGGCGGCTTGCGGCACGGTGGGCAGCTGGGGCACGCCGCTGATCACGATCGAGGACCTCGAGACGCACCCGGACACCGGCTGCCCGGTGCCGGCCGGCAGCGAGCCCCTGGCCGAGCAGTTGATCGTGGCGCTCTCGGATATGGTCCGCAACCACTACGGTCAGGACTTGGGTGCCTGCCTGGAGACCCGCTGCTTCCCGCTGCGCCGCAGCCTGGCCGAGATCGACCTCCTGCTCCGGGTCGACCAGATCGAGGTGGCAGACAGGCCCTGCGACGGCTGCAAGCCCGAGTTCGAGGAAGTGAGCCTGGACGACGTGGTGGTCGGCTCGCCGACCGACCGGCTGCCCTGGCAGGACCTGCGCATCTGCGACTCGGCCTGCAGCTGCGGGGCGGGCCTGGTGCGCATCACCGGCGCCTGGGGCTCGGTGTGGCCGCTGCCGAGCTCGGTGTCGGGTGTGCTGATCGTGGCGACCCACACCCTGCTCGACGCGGTCCGCAAGGGCCGGCAGGTGATCGCGACGGCCGAGGATGGGCAAACGGTGATCGAGGCCCAGGAGCTGCCCTTCGAAGCCTTCGAGATGCTGCCCGAGAGCCTGTTCCACTACCGAGGGCTGGCGCTGTGAGGACTGGTGCTGTGAGCGCTCGCGCGCTGCCCGCGGGCTCGGTGGCCATGTGGCAGGGTCCGGGGATTCTCCGGGTCGTCACCGGGTCCGCGGGCAGGGCGCGAGTCGGAGGATCCTACGCATGAGCTACAGAGCGAGCGTGCGCGTGACGGGCAGGCGGGAGATGCCGAAGGCGGCCGAGTTCCTGGCCGGGCCGGCCAACCGGTTGGCCAGCGAGATCCTGTTCACCGGAGTCAACCACCTCAATGCGGTCGTGCCGGTCGACAAGGGCACCGGCCGCGCCTCGCTGCAGCCGAACGTGACGCTGACGCGGGTGGAGGGCTCCCCGCTGCCCAGCCGTATCAGCTTCGGCTCGACGCTGGGGTACCTGGCCAGCCTGAACAGCGGCAAGCGCCGCGGGCCGGGCGGCCGGCCTCCGGTCGCCGCGATCGAACGCTGGATCGAGCGCAAGGGCCTCGCGCCGACCAAGAAGCGAGGAAGCCGGCGGGTGCGGGACAAGAAGGCGCGGAAGGCCATGGCCTTCGCCATCGCGACGGCTATCGCCGAGGGCGGGCAGAAGAAGCCGCTCGAGTACGTGTCGGGGCCGAACGCCGGCACGAAGCTGAAGGGTTGGTTCGACTCGCTGGGCCCCTACCTGGCCGGCGAGCGTGGCCGGCTGCTGGCGGCCTTCAAGGCAGATGTCATCCAGGAGTGGAAGCATGTCCTTCGCGCCTGAGGACTACTCGCTCGAGGTGGTGCTGGACGCCATGGCCGCGGCCATCGACGGGGTCTACCCGGACCTGGTGGTGACAGCCGCCGGTGTGCCGGACTGCGCCATGGCCGCGCTGGTGCGGCCGACCTCGAGCGACGAGCCGGACCCGCGGAACGACTGCGTGCGGGTGGTGCGCGGCGTCGTCGGCCTCTACGCCTTCCTGAGCCAATGCACGATAGAGGAAGCGCAGCGCCACATCTACCGGATGACCTCGGGCTGCGGGCCGAGCTCGATCCTGGCTCGGCTCCGCGAGCGGCCGCTGACAGCGCTGCAGGCAGCTGGCGTGAGCCTGCGCAGCGTCGGGCCGGCGACGGGCTACGGGCTGACCCAGTTCCAGACTGAAGGCGCGCCCAACACCTATCACGCCTCGATCGCCTGGGAGGCGATCTACCAGACCTGCTGACACCGGCGGCCGACGCCGGCCATTCACGAGGAGACGAGTCATGCCGAAGATCGTGCTGAGCCGCAAGGCGAACCGCAATGCGGCGCCGTGGACGCTCTACGTCGCCAAGCTCGAGGATGGGGAGCGCAGTGCGCCCCTGCCCAAGAGCCGCTACGCCTTCGTGCCCGACGAGCCGGTCGAGCTGAGCGATGCCGAGGCGCGCTTCTTCCTCGACCGGGCCAACGTCGGCGGGCGGGTCTTCGAGCGGGTGAAGGAGGCGAGCCCGCCGGCGCCGAGCACGCCTGCTCGGTCCGCCCTCGGAGGCGACAAGCCGGACACCGACGACAAGAGGTAGCCGGAATGAGCCGGCCCCGATCCCAGCCGAGGGAGCTGCCGCCCCTCACTGACAACCCGCATAGCCAGTGGAGGGCAGACCCATCATGAGCAACCAGTACTTCGACATCGAGGACGCCAAGTTCTTCGAGCTCACCGATCCGGGTGACGAGTGCAACGGCGGCGCGGCACCAACCTACGCCGCCGGCATCGACATCGGCTGCGTGAAGTCGCTGAGCCTCACTGAGAACCGGACCGAGGCCGAGCAGACCGGCGACGCCAGCGTCTGCGCGAAGGTCAACCGGACCAAGGACTACTCGGGCACGCTGCAGCACGGCGGCCTGAGCGCGACGCTGCTCGAGAAGCTCATCGGCGCGACGCGCACGACCCACACCTCGGCCGGCGGCGTGAACGCCACCCGGGTCGCGGTGAACCAGGACGACGTCAAGGCGCGCGGCGCGATCATCGCCAAGCTCGACACGCCCGGCCTCGACGGCGCGATGCACATCATCCTCTGGAACGTGCAGATCGCCAGCAAGCCCGACCTGAACGCGGCCGAGGGCGCGTTCTTCAACACCCAGCTCAACCTGAGCCTGGACCGGAGCCTCTACACCGCCCAGAGCTGCAAGGGCTGGTACGACCTGGTCGAGTTCGACGCCCTCGTCGAGATCCCGACCACCTTCCCGGGCACGGCCGACTACCCGGCGTAGTCCCAGTCTGATCCGGCGCCCGCGGGCTTCCCCCGGTCCGCGGGCGCCGGCGCCGAGGCTGCCTCGAACGCCGCTGCCGATTGCTATCGATGAACACGACCGATGAACCCACTGACCGCTGCCACATCAGGAGTTGAACGACCATGACCAAACGAACGACGATCCGGAAGCCCGACCTGGCCTCGCAGGCGCGACTCAAGGCCGACCAGCGGCAGCGCCAGATGCTCCGCAAGGGCGAGTTCCTGCGCAGCCAGGGGGCACCGGTGGTGCTGACCCAGCTGCCCTTCAATGGCCTCACGGTCATGATCCGGCGCGTGGACCTGGTGGTCCTGGCCAGTTCCGGCTCCTGGCCCGAGCCCATCTCGAGCCGCGTCGCGCAGATGGTGCGCCTGACGCCGGGAGCCGAGGAGCACTACGCCACCGCCGAGCTCGAGCGGCAGTCGCTGGCTGCCTGCGCCGCGGTGGCCAAGGCATGCGTCGTCGTCCCGCCCGAGGCCTTCATGGCCGGCGAGATCGACGAGGCTCAGATCGACCTGCGGACGTTGAAGCCCTTCTTCGTCGATGAGGATCCGGACGAGGACCAGGTGATCCTGCGCGTGCTCGAAGGCGAGCTCCTGCCGGCCGGTGAGGCCGCCGACGCCGGCGCCCTGCACCACCGCGACCTGGTGCACATCATGACCACCGCCTACCTCCTGGGACCGGGCGGCCTGGGCAAGTTCTTTCGTGGACAAGACAGCGCTGTGGCGCAGCTGGCAGACCTGGCAGCAGCAGGGGATGCTGCCCAGTAGCCAGCTCGGCATCGACTACCCCTGGGTCGCCCAGGACCTCAACCGCGCCGTCGCGATGCTGGGAAGCCGGGTTCGCGAGGACTACGACAAGGCGCTCGAAGCCGAGCGTGAAGGCCGGACGACGGTCGACGAGAAGGGGCGAAAGAAGCGCCCGACGCTGACCGACGCCGAGCGGGACAACATCTGGGCTGAGGTCCATTCGCGAGTCGTGCGGGACAGGATCGTCTTCCACATCCGCAAGGTGCGCACCCAGAAGTCGGCCGGCGGCGGCGTGCTGGTAGCACCGACCGAAGACTGGATCCGGATCGAGAAGCCGATCACTGGGGATCCGGACATCGACAATCGAAAGAACCGGGGCGAGCGCGTGGTCACCGACCTCGCCACCGGCAAGGTACTGGAACATTGGAACGCTGACGGTGAAAGGGTGATGTAGCGCGTGGCTGATCTCGTCTTCACAACCGCAATCGAATACGAGGACGGCGGCCTGTCCGATGGCAACCGCGATCTGGCCAGGTTCGTCGCCAGCGCGGACGACATGGGCACGGCCGCCGACAAGGCAGCGCGATCGGCGAGCAAGGCCGAGAGCGCGCTGTCCGGCGTCGGGGCGGAGGCGAAGGACGCTGGCGCCGGCCTGGTCCGGCTCGAGTCCGATGTGGACGGCGCCTCGGCAGCGCTGGACGACGCGGTCCAGAGCGCGGCGCGGACGGCCGCCGGCTTCGGTGACACCGAGACGGCGGCCGAAGGCCTCGGCGGCCGCTTCGCCGGCCTGCGCGAGGGCCTCGGCGGGCTCGGCGAAGGCTTCGACGCCGGCAAGCTCGGCGCGGACTCGATGCTGGGGCCGATCAAGGGGCTGGCCACGGACGGCCTGCCCGGCCTGACCAGCGGCCTGGGCGATGCCGTCAAGGGTGCCTTCAGCTTCGATGCCGGGATGGGCGGCCTGATCAAGACGCTCGGCATCGGGGGTCCTGGTGTCGTGGCACTGGGCATCGCCGTCGCCGGCCTGGCCGCATCGTTCGCCGTCGGCATCAAGGGCGCACTGGATCTGGACAACGCCATCAACACGGCGACGGCGAAGTTCGGCCTGGCTGCCGAGGAGGCGCAGGCCCTGGGCGCCGTCGGGCGTGACGTCTTCGAGAACAACTGGTACGAGTCGATCCAGCAGGCGACGGTGGCCGCCGGCCAGCTGCGGGCCGTCGTTGGCGACATCGGCTCGGCCGGCCTGTCCGAGCTGACCCAGCAGGCGGCTGCCTTGGAGCAAGTCTTCGAGATCCCGATCGAGGACACCGGCCGGCTCCTGCAGGGCATGGAGCGGTTCGGGATCGAGGGGCAGCGCTCCCTGGACCTCCTGGCGGTCTCGATCCAGCGCACCGGTGACCCGGCCGATGACCTGCTGGACACCTTCTACGAGTACGGCGGCCAGTTCGAGCAGCTCGGCTTCAGTGCCGAGGACATGGCGCAGACGCTCGTGAGCGGGCTCGAGGCGGGTGCCTTCAGCGCCGACAAGGTCGGCGACACTGTGAAGGAGTTCGGGATCCGTCTGCGGGAGGGTACCGACGCGACCCGCGAGGGTCTGGCGCTCCTGGACGCAGATCTCGCGACACTGCCCGATCAGTTCCTGGCCGGCGAGATCTCGGGCAAGGAGGCCTTCGCGCGGGTCCAGCAGGCGATGCAGGACTTCGAGGGCGAGATCCCGGGCCAGGTGCTGGCCGACGTCTTCGGCGGCCCTGGCGAGGACCTGACGGCCGGCGTGATCGCGCAGTTGTCGATCGTGGGAAGCGAGCTCGAGGGCATCGAGGGCAGCGCCCTGGCGGCCGGCGACGCGATCAATAGCAACATCGGCTCGGCCGTGAGCGGCCTGAAGCGCGTGGCGTCGGGCGTGTTCATCGACCTCTTCGGCCCCTTCCTCTCGGAGATCAAGGGGCCGGTGATCGACTCGCTGAACCGGCTCCGAGGCCTGGTGGAGGGCTTCCGGGAGACCAACAGCTTCGAGTTTCTCCGGCTCAGCGCAAGCGCCCTGGCCAAGATCCTCGGCGTCACGGTGGACGTCGTGCTCAAGCTGGTCGAGGGTCTGGCGACCATCACGACGGTCGTGGCGGGTCTACCCTTCGAAGCGCTGTCGGCCGGCGCCCTCGGCCTAGGTCGTGCGCTCGGCCTGCTGCCCGAGAAGGGAGATGAGGCCGCGGACGCGCTGGCTGGCACCGGGGATGCAGCGGCCGAGGCCGGGTCCAAGGCAGAGGAAGGCGCAGCGCGAGTCGAGAAGAGCGCCACGGCCTTCGAACGGCTCAGCGCCCAGCTTGATGCCGGGGGCGTCAGCGCATCCAATTTCGGCGCAGATCTTTTGAAGGCGGCCGAGGCCGGGGAGATCACCGAAGACGAGCTGGCCTCGCTCTCGTCGCGGCTCGCCGGCCTGGCCGAGCAGACCTCGGGCGACTTCGCCAAGTTCGGAATCACCCTCGACTTCGAGACCCTGGGCGACCCGGAGGCCCTGCAGCAGGCGATCTCCGACGCAATGTCCGGCGGCTTCGAGGACCGGCAGGAGCAGTTGCGGGAGCTGCTGGAAGGCGAAGAGCAGTTCCAGCAAGATCGAGCCGCCGTGGTGGCAGACAACGCGGCGCGGCTGCGAGAGGCCGAGGAGCAGAACGCCGAGGACCTGGCCAAGGCGCGTGAAAAGGCGGCCAGCGCCGAGACCGACGCTCAGCGCCAAGCGGCGACCGAGTCGATCGCCGACGCAGAGTCGGCTGCGGCCGAGCGCCTGCAGGTCACGCAGACCGAGAACGCACAGCGCCTTGCCGATCTCGAGTCGAGCTTCGCGGCGGAGCAGGAAGCGCGGCGTGAGGCCATCGCACAGGCGACGATCGACCAGACGCTGCAACTTGTCCGCCTCGGGGAGGTCAGCCAGGAGCAGGCCGAGCTGATCTTCGGCTCGCTCAAGGAGGCCTTCCCGGGTGCCGAGGTCTTCGACCCGACGCTGCAGGCGACGCTCGAGTTCGAAGGAGCGCTCGGCAAGGCGTTCAAGGGCGGAGTCGATGAGGCTGTGGCGCTCGGCGACGCCGCCCGGAATCTGGACGACTCGCTGCATGAGTCGGCGGCGGCAGCTGAGGACGCCGAGGCCGCGCTGGTGAAGAACTTCCAGAACGCCAGGGCCGAGGCCGAGGCGCTCTCCGAGGTGCGCGTGGCACCGAGCTTCGATGACGCGATCGAGGCGGGGCGTGGCTACAGCGAAGCCCAGCTGGCGGTAGACCAGGGCATCATCGAGTCGAGCGGCCTGCGCGCGGCGGCGACCGAGGAGAGCTTGGCTCGTGAAAGCGATGCCGGCGCGGCTGCCCTCGCCCTCGGCAGCGCGGTCGCAGACGAGCTTCGCAGCATGAACGAGGGCCTGTCGCTCTCCGGCCTCGACCGGGCTGATGCGACGGAGGAGGCGCTGGGTCGCGAGAACGCCGCACGGCAAGGGGCGTCCAGCGAGGCCCTGGTTGCCGCAGGCGAGATCGAGACCGGCAACGAACGCGTCCGTGTCAGCGCCGACGAAACCGCCTCCGCGGTCGAAGATGCCGGCGGACGCCTGGGCGGCTCCTACGCCGGCGCCGCGGCGACGTTCAAGGGCCAGACGGCCGACATCGCGTCTGCCTACGACACCGCCGCCAAGAACATCACCGGCGGCCAGCGCGACGTCCTGGCCGCGATCGAGTCGACCAACCCGGCGCTCTCGGGCCAGGCCCGGAGCCTCCAGGAGCTGGAGGCCGCCTCGGCACGTGCCAAGGACGCTAGGGTGCGCGGGGAGGAGGATGCGTCGGAGGCGGCGCAGGCCGGCGCATCGGACGTCGACTCCGCGCTGTCCGGCGTTCGCGACAGCCTCGATCAGACCTCGACCCTCGTCGAGGACTACGCTGCGCTGCTCGACGAGGTGCCGCCGCTGGTGGAGACGGAGTTCACCTTCGACGGCCTCGTGACCGGTATCGCGCTCGTGACCCAGCTGCAGAAGGAGATCCTCGAAGCGCAGCGGATCGCAGCTCTCGGCGTGCCGCTGGAAGTCACCGCGCCTCCGGTAGCGCCCCCCGCACCCCGGCCGCCTGGTGGACCCGGAGTCCCGCCGGACTCGTTCCAGCCACCGGAAGATCTGGGGCTACCGCCCGACTTCTTCGTGCCGCCGGCCGACTCGCTCGTGGGCGAAGTCCTGGACGGCGGACTCGGCCGAGCCATCGACGCCCTGGCGGAGTCGATCGACGATCTCGGCCAGAGCGGCTCGAGCGTCGCCGGCCTGGACGACGAGATGCAGGGGCTGCTAGACGATCTGGAGCGAGCCGCTGCGGCGGCCTTGAAGGCGAAGGGCGAATTGGATGCCTTCGGCGGGACCGTCGAGACCATCCTGGGTTTCTTGGATGCCGGGCCCGGCCAGGCCGGCTTCGCGGGGATCGCGGCGCTATTCGATGCGACCCGGCTCGACGAGGCCGGCGAGGCCTTCCGCAAGCTCATCGAGGCTGCCGACCTGGCCAGCGCCGAGCAGGCGCGGGGCCTCCTGCCGGGTCTGGACATCGACGCCCTCATCGCCGGCGCCGGCCTGGGCGTCAAGTCGCTCGATGAGTTGGAGCAGAAGCTGCGCAGCCTCTCCGACTCGCCCGAGCAGCAGCTCGAGCTCTGGGACCAGGTCGTCGCGGTCTTCGAGAAGGACCTGCTCCCGCAGCTGGGTGAGTACCGGGAACGCCTAGACAAGCTCGACAACGACAAGAGCCTGCCGGGCGGCGTCTCGCGGGTGGTGACCGAGGAGTTCAAGCGGCTGCACGGTCTTCAGGAGAGCCTGAACTTCTTCATCGAGCAGATGGGTAGCGCGACCGATCGGCAGGCCGAGACGCTGAAGCGGCTGTCGGACGCCTACAAGGAGGCCGAGGCCGAGGCTGCCCGAGCCCTGAAGGCCGCTCAGGACTACATCAAGGAGCGCCAGAAGCAGGTGATCGACGCCGAGAAGGCGATCCACAAGGAGCGCATGCGGCTCCTGGACAAGGAGATCGAGCGGCAGACCGATCGCTTCGAGGATGAACTGGACTTCCTGGATGAGCGGAAGAAGGCCCTCGAGGAGCAGCGCGACTTGGCCGAAGAGGCCCACGAAGAGCGCCTGGCCCAGCTGGACGAAGAGCGCGACGCGGTTCTGGCGCGGCTGGATCCGCTCGACGACGACATCGAGGAGATCGAGCGGCGAATCCGGGCGATGAAGCTGGCCGAGCTCGAAGGCATCGAGGGCTCGGCCGAGGCTGCGGTCGAGTCGGTGACTGCCCTGCAGATCCTGCTCACCAAGATCCAGAAGGAGACGCTGGAGCGAGGGCGCTTCGACATCTCGCGGCGCATCGCCCTGACCACTGCCGAGCAGGCCGAGCTCGAGGATGCCATCGCGTCCGGCCAGATCGACGAGCTGATCCGCACCGGAATCCTCGACGAGAGGGCCGGGCGGCTGGCGAAGATCGCGGCCGCCGGTGGCCGGCTGCGGCCTGACCAGCTGCTGGCGATCCTGGAGGCCATCGGGGAGAAGGAGGATGAAGCAGGCTCGGCGGCCGAGACCGCGCTCGAGCAGGAAGAGCGGAGGCTCGAGATCCTCCGGCTTCGGCGCCAGGTGCAGGAAGATGCGCTGCAGGAAGAGCTCGACGGCATCGAAGAGCGGCGCCGGCGAGAGGAGTTGAGCTTCGAGCGCGAGAGTGACTACTGGGACGACCGGATCGCCGCGGTTGATGCCGCCCGCGAGCGCGTGCGCGAGAGCTACGACGACTACAAGGCAGCCATCGATCGGATGAAGGACGCCGAGGCCGAGCGCCACGAGGCCCGCGTCGATCAGATCAACCGCGAACACGCCCTGGAGCTCCTTCGCCTCGGCAAGACCGAGGCCGAGGTGCGCGACATCCTCGCCGAGCAGGAGGCCCAGGCCGAACGGATCGCCGCCGAAGCCCGGGAGCGCTTCCGCCAGCAGATGGCCGACCTCCAGGCCGAGCGAGAGCGGCTGCGCGAAGAGCGTGAAGAGCTCCGCCGGCGAGCTCGAGACATTTTCGTGCCGCTACCAGCGCCCGTCCCGCCGACCGATCCGGGTCTGCCGATCCCACCCCCACAGCCTCCTGGCTCGACGACCTTTGGAGGCTTCGGTGGCTTCGGGGCCTTCAGCACCGACACGACCGACTCGGGTGGAGCGCCGCCCCCTGGCGAGCTGCTCACCATGCTCGACGACCTTGGACGCGCCGCGGCCGGCCTCGACTTCGCGCCGGCCGAGGCCGGGATCGAGCGGGTCCACAGTCGGATGCAGGACGTGGCCGAGCTCGCGCGAGAGATCGAGGACACCTTCCTGGCGGACCTGGCCGGCGGCCGGACCCAGATCGAGGTCCGCGACAACCGGGTGCTGATCGAGGCCGTGAACGTGTCGCCTGACGACCCCATCTCCACGCTGCTCGACCCCAGGCGGAGGAGGTAGGCCATGGCCGACTACGACCTCGTCCGCGTCTGTGGGATCGACCTGAGCGTGGAGACCTGGGTCGACATGATGACGATGACGCCCGGCCTGCGCGGCGCTTTCTCCGGGCGCTCCAACAGCTTCACGCAGCTGACGGGCGGCCCCAGCCTCTCGGGGCGGACGACGGGCAGCCGCAAGCTCGACATCTTGTGCCAGCTCCAGGAGCCCTTCGCCGGCCACTACGAGAAGCTGATCGGGCTGATCTTCGGCTCGGGGCTCGAGGCCGGCTGCCCGGACCCATCTTCGGGCAAGATCGCCTGCGAGCTGGTCTACGAAGTGGGCGGTGCCAGCCGCGTGCTAGAGGTGGCGCCGCAGGGCATCGCCCCGCATCCGGGGAACCAAGCCTCTGGCGACTGCGCGGAGAGCGGCTGGTACGTGCTCTCGGTCGAGCTTGCCAGCCGGCTTCCCTACAGCGAGAACGAGACCGTCACCGGGCCGGACGCAACGCCGGCGTCGGTGACCGTGCCGGTGGCCGGCAGCGGCGCCAGCCCGCGAGTTGAGTACTGTCTCGAGGCCACCACCCAGAAGCCGGCCGCCAACGGAGCACGCTACCGCCAGCGCTTCACCGTGATCAACCGGGCGGCTCGGGCATGGGTGAACCGGCCGGTGTGCGTGACCTTCAACCACGCTGCCGAGGTCAGCGCTGGGCCGGCTCGGTCGCTGGCCAGCGGCAACGACGTACACCTGCTCCAGCACGGCCGAGACATCCCGCGCGAGTCGGGGAACTGGAACGCTGCCGGGACGAAGGTCTGGGGACGCATCAGCCTGCCGGCCGCTCGATGGTGGGAGGTGCAGGACTACTCGGCCGGCACCGGCGAGATCTGCCTGTGCCCGCAGGCGGGTCCACTGCCGGCCGTAGGCAGCTGGATCGCGGCCTACGACTCCGGCTCGGGCGAGTGCGAGGTCATGCGCGTCACGGCTCGCGACACCAAGCGCGGCTGTATCTCCGTCGACCGCGGCTTGCGGGACACGACCGCTCGGGCCAACGCTGCCGACAACCGGCTCTGGTCCGTCTCGCCGGCCGGCTTCCTGGACCTTCTCTGGGGGCAGACGAGTGCGACTGCCCCGGCCTGCCCCTTCGGTGACCGGGCCCCGATCTTCGACCTCGCTGCCAGCGACAACGGGGTCTGGGACTACGGCAACCAGTACTACGAGGGCCTGGCGTCCGGGGTCATCGACGCTCGCCACGACCGAGGCGGGGCCCTCATCCCGCGGGCCCTCGGGCAGTACGACCGCGAGCGTTACCGCGGTGACGGCGACCAGTACTGGCGCTACATCGCCAAGGACAACGGCACGCCGGCCATCGCTTTCGGCCTGGAGTACCAGCCGGCCGGCCCGGCAGCCGGCCGTGACATCTACGATCGCTGGGACCTGATCTCGCCGGTCGGGATCTGCCAGTACGACTACAGCTGGGCAGTAGCTGGGCTGCGCTACGGACTGACCGGCTCGCCCATCAAGGTGGGCCGGCTGAGCGTCCACCACGTCGATGGCAGCGGCAACGACGTCGTGGCCAAGGAGCTTGACCTCGACGTGACCGCGGGCTCGGGGGCCGTGAGCGAGGGCCCGGATGCGCCGGTACACACCCTCTCATGGCGCATCGAGCCCTTCGACCGGACCCTCTTCAGCGCAGGGACGGGAGCGGCCATCGAGCCGGCTTCGGGTGCTGGATTCGCCATCTACAACCTCATCGCAACCTTCTGCCCGGACGAGACCCCGATCATCTGCGGTGAGGGGACCCTCGAGAGCGTCTACCGGTTCGGCACGCCGACAGATCCGGCCGTGCTGGCCACGGGCGCCGGCCAGGTCGAGCTCTGCGGCATCGTGATCCCGGTGGGGGCCGCGCTCTGCCTCGACGCCCTGACCGGCGAGGTGACCGACGGAGAGTTGGGCCTGGCGCACCTGACGCGCGGGCGAGTGCCGCTGCTGCCGCCTGACCTGGCGGCCTATCCCGCGGCTGGGACCACGGACGTGACCTTCACCGAGATCGATAGCATCGGCCTCGAGATGACGGTCACACACCGGGACGTGTTCCCATCATGAGCGCGCGCGTGCGGTTCTACCACGGCGAGAGCGGGGCCTACCTCGGCTCGCCCACGACAGACGATCTCGGCACGGTCGAGGTCTCCTTCGATCTGCACGGCTCCAACGTCGCCCGAGTCGAGATCCCGCGCTGCTCGGCCTTCTCCCAGATGGACCAGCACGCGCCGGACGGACTCGGAGCCTTCGTCGAAGTCGATGCCCAGAGCCTCGGCGTGCCGGATATCTGGCTCGGCGCGATCCCGACGACGCAGCTGGGAGGCGAGTTGCCGTCGCGCGTGCTGGATGCGACGGGACCGGCCCTCTACCTCGACGAGGTGCCCACTGGGCCGGTGCGTGAGACGGGCCAGCCCGCGGCGACGATCGTCCGAAACGCGGTGCAAGCCGCGCGGAGGAGTCCGTGGATTGCCAGCGTCACCGCTTCGTCCGAGGAGCTCGGCCGCACCGCGCCCTACGGGACGAGCGCGACGACGCTCTGGAAGCTCGCTACCGACCTCGAGACGGCCCGCTGGGAGGCCTTCTACATCACACCTCGCGGCGGTGGGGTCGAGTCCGATCTGCACTGGATGACGCTTCACGGCGGCCAGGACTTCTCGGGCGAGGTGACCCTCATCGCCGGCCGCAACTGCATCCCGCAGCCAACCGCCTACGGGCTCCGGCCGAAGCTCGCCGAGTCGCTGCTCGTGGGGCAGAGCTTCGGGCTTGGCTCGGACGTGATGGCCAGCCAGGTCACGGCGCCGGACGGCGCTCGGCCGATGGGGATCCACGACGCGCTGACGCTGGCGCTCTCCACACGGCAGGTGCGGAAGCTCGCTGGCGACCATGCCTCCGAGGTCCTGCCGGATCTCGACCAGACCGCGCAGGAAGGGCTCGACCTGGTCGCCGAGGCCACCATGCGCCGGGCGATGATCCCGCGGCTCCTGCAGCAGGTGGAGGTGACCGACTGCGCGCTCTGGCCCTACCTCCGGCCGCACAGCCTCCTGCGCGTCCAGCTCGACGACGATGGCGGCGTCTTCGCCGATGCCGTCGCCCGGGTGCGGACGGTGCAGTTCCGAGTCGCTCCCACGCTGGCCTGCACGATCTCGGTCGACCTCTGGAGGATGATCGGATGACGCATCCAAGCGACTCGCTCCTGCACCCGATCCACGGTGTCGCGGCCGAGGACATCGCCGCCGAGCTCGGGCACTCGACGGGCGCACGGATCGGCGCGCTCGAGCGGATGGTCGACCGGATCCTGCGCTACCTGGTGCTGCGGATTCGCGCCTTCCGAGGCATCCAGATCTTGACCGGGCCCGACGCCGGCGCGCTCGTGACGCCGGACGGCAACGGGGTGATTGGGATCGAGTGCCAGAGCGAGACCGGCACGATCCAGGCGGTGGAGGGAACTCCGCACCGGATGTCGATCTGCCCGCCGGCTGGTGGTGGCGGGGGAGGCTGCGCTAGCGCCTACTCACTGATCTCACTCTACACGATGGAGTCGGGCGGGATGCTCCCCGAGGGTCAGTGCGTGGCGGTGGGTTGTGACAAGGAGATCATCCTGCGGCTGGGCGAGTGCCTGACGGGGAACATCAGCTGTGATCCGGACGGGAACGCGACCATCGACATAGGCATCAACTTCGCCTGCATCTGCGAGAAGTGCGGTGCCCCTGGCGGTGGAGGGATCGGATGAGGACGAGCGCATCCTGCAAGCCGTCGATGACGGGAGCTCACGATGACCAGTGACCAGTTGATCGCCGTCTTCCTCGCGATCTTGGGCAGCAACGTCCTCTCGGCCTGGGTGACTGCGCGCTACACGTCGCGCAAGACCAACGCCGAGGCCGCGGCGACCGCCGCCGGCGAGTGGCAGAAGCTGTATCTCCAGCAGCGCGAGGAGAACGATGAGCTCCGAGAGCGCACGGTTCACCTCGAACGCGAGGTGCGCCGGTTGGAGGACGAGAACGACGCGCTACGCCGTCGCCTGGCCGAGATGGAGGCGCGGCTGGTCGTGCTGGAGAACCGAGCCGGCGAGGCGCAAAGGGGCGTGGCGAAGTGAACGGACGGCCTTGCCTCGGCATGCACTGGCCGAACCATCCGCACCGGAAGCACGACGAGCTCATGCGCTTCCTGGGCGACTCGGCGCCGGTGACGATCCTGCACATGCAGGCCGCAGAGCGTTACCAACTTCTGCGCGAGAGCGGGCCGGACCGACTGATCCACGTGCGGATCTACCGCGAGTGGTGGGAGCAGGAGAGCCCTGAGGCACTGGCGCGCTGGGCTGCTCGCGAGCTTGCCTACCTGTGGCACGACCCTCGCGTCCTGGTCAGCCCGGCCAATGAGCAGAACATCGAGCTGGTCGGCGTGGGCCCTGGCTGGATCGACACGCTCGGTGCGGCTTGGCGCAAGGCGCTCTACGCGAAGATCGGGAAGTGGAACCTCGACTTCTGGCGCGAGCTCGACCGCTTGGTGCCGGATCGCAAGGCCCTCGCGCTGTGGAGCGCGCTGGCCGACGGCCACGACGCCGAGCCGGGTGTGCCCGACAGCGAGTACCAGGTCCCCGAGATCCGGGAGGCGTGCGAGTACGTCGACGTATTGGCGTCGCACCCCTACGGCAAGCTGAGCCAGGGCCCGCACACTCTGCCTGGCGGGCCGGATGCGTTCTGGCACATGCTGCGCCCCTGGCGGCCGGCGGGGACCGGCAGGCCACGCGACCCGGGCGGGATCCTGGCGCAGTTTCCGGGCAAGCCGCACTTCGTCAGCGAGACCGGGACCTTCGTTCACGATCGGCGCGAGCATGCCGCGGCGACAGCGAACGCCCTGAGGATGCTGGCCTTCCGAGCATCGGGAGACGGTGTCACGCTGGGGGTCACGCCGTTCATCTGGGATTCGGATCCGCAGCACTCGCTCAACATCATCGCCGGCAACGACGCGTTGGTCGGCAGACTCCTGGCGCTGCCGCGGGCGACAACGACGGCGCCGCTGCCGATCGCGCGGACCCGCAGTGTCCCGCCGCCTCGAGTGCCCACACCGGCGCCTGGAGCCGTGACTCCTCTGGCCAGCGGCTACCGACCGCATGTGGTGCGCCGCGGCGAGACGCTCTACAGCCTGGCCGGCCGACGCTGGAAGGAGATCCGCGTCACGGTCCCGCTCGAGGACGCCAGGCAACTCGAGGTGGGCGCTGTCGTGATGATCCCCGACGACATCAGGAGCTAGGGCCATGCCCATCGAAGGCGGACACATCCATCGCGTGGTGCGGGGCGACAGCCTCTCGCGCATCGGGAAGCTCTACGGCGTGTCGTGGCTGGACATCGCGAGAGCGAACGGCATCGGAAGGCCCTGGGTGATCCGCGTCGGCCAGGTGCTCGTGATCCCAGGTTCGGCTCGCGAGACGCCTCCGCCCCCGAGCACCGGGCGCCGGCTCTACGATCTGCAGGTGCTGGAGCCCGTGCGCAACCGGCACCGAGACCCGCGGCGCCGCATCCGCTGGCTGATCGTGCACGACCCGGGCGTCACCGCCAGGCCTGCTGCGCTGCTCTCGGCGATGCGGACGACGGCCAGCCCGGTGAGCTACCACCGAATCTTCTCCGATGAGGCCAGGCCCGTCGTCTACGAGCTCGTGCCGAAAGGCGACGTGGCGTGGCACGCTGGCGCGTCGACGCAGATCCCGGGCACCGACGTGGTGAACGGCGACGTGAACGTCTTCACCTGGAGCCTCTCGATCATGAACCCAATGCCGATGAGCCACTGGCCGGCGCTGGTGCAGGTCCTGGCGGACATGGTCGAGGAGGCGGGACTACCCGACGCTGGGGTCATCCTCGCGCATCGCGAGGTGAACACCGCGCGGGGTCGCCGGTCCGACCCGCGCGGGATCGACATGGACCGACTTCGGAGCGACGTGGCAGCCGAGCTGGGCCGGCGTCGCGCGGCTTGAACAAGGAGCATTGAACCATGTTGCACGCAATCCTGATCGCACCGCTGACCGTCCTCCTGAGCCTTCTGCTCCAGGAGATCCCCCAGCAGGTGCCCGAGATCGTCGACGTGACGCTGCGGGTCCTGAGCCTGGTGCTCTCGATCATCGGTGTGACCGGTGGCCTGCGCGGTGTGCTTGAGCAACTCGACATCCGGCTCAAGGGCAAGAGCGCTCTCGCGCTGTCCTGGGCCGTCGGCCTGGTGCTCACCGGAGCATCGGTGGCCGCAGGTTGGCTGCCGCAGCCGGAGTGGACCGCGGGCGGCGTCTACAGCTGGGTGGTCGCCTACTGGCCGGTGATCACGGCGATGGCGAACCTGGTGCGGGACAAGGTGTACGGGATCGTCGGAGCCGCGTCCCCCGCCTAGCCTGAGGGTGATTCCATCCGAGTCAGGCGAGAGACTCGGCAGCGAGGGGGCCCTGGTGTTCACTGGGGCCCTCTTGGCGTGTGTCCGCTTCGTGTCCGCTTCACGGGGCGAGGCCGTTGACATCCGAATGGGAGGATGATAGGCTGCAACAACTTGCGTCCGAAGAGCCAACAGCAACGAAGCCGAGCCCCTCAGATCTGGCGGTCAGAGGGCCCGGCTTCGAAAGGGCAATCTAGTGGGTGATTGTAGCCCCGGTGGACCATCTCGGCAATTCAGAATAGGCAGTCTTCACGGCCATCGTTGTTCCCCGATTCGGGTGGGGAGTCGCGGTGGTCGTTCAGCATATGGGGCTTCTATCCACGAGCACAGTTGCCGCCGAGCGATAAACTGGCGCAAGAAGTACTTCGCTCCAGCGGCAGATCGCCGCACTCACGGTTCGCCTCACCGAGCTGGAAGAGGCCCGGCTGAACAAGAACGTTCTGCCCAACCACGCGAGCACGCACGAAGTAGGGATGCGAACAAGTCAACCTAGAGAAGTAAGTTGGACGGCTCGACGCATGTCCGGCAGGAGGGGATCGAATGAGTGAAATAGGTGACTTCCAACACTACACTGCAAGAATAGCAGTGGTCTTGTTGGCCATTTCAGCAGTGGTGCTTGTTGTGGCGCGGACTGCGAGTGGGGACTCGCTGTACACGATAAGTGATATAGTATGGGTTGATGATGGTGATGGAATTCAGGAAATGGATGACCCATACAGCCCAGAAGACCCATTGCCTGGCGTCACAGTTAATCTGTTTCAATATTCTGGGGGAAGTACCCCCTCAGGCTTGCCTTTACAGACGACAACAACGAATAGCAGTGGCCAATACTCCTTTGATGTTGCTCAAGGTGTCTATATTTTGGAATTTGTGCCGCCAGCAACAAATCAAACGGGTCAATATCAGCTTACGATCTCAAATAATACGCACGATTACATAGATAGTGACGCAGATGATCAAACAGGATTCACGGGCGCAATAACTGTCACATCACAGTCTGTGAACGACATGTGGGATGCGGGTTTTGTTGATACCCAGAGTTGTGGGTCACTGGAGGTTGGAGATCAGATATGGCGCGACTTGAACGCAGATGGGTTCTTTACTGCGGGTGTCGATGAGCCAATCCAAGGACTGAAAGTCCAAGTATGGCAGCAGATTATTTTCGGAGGGTTGAATTGGGGCTTTGCCGGACAAGATATCACTGATTCGGATGGTAAATACGAAGTTGGATGCCTTGATAATGGGACATACATATCGTTAGTAGAGGAAGTTGGTGGTTATCGAGTTCAGCCCATACACACTCCTGACCCAAATACCGACATAGAAAATGACAACAACTTTCACTCAATCCCGATACCACATAAATCCAGTCTTATGCCCGCCGAGATTATGGGTAGAACAAATAGTGTAAATCTCTTCTCCGGGAACGAGCCGAGTGGCGGCGGGGATGCCAATTTGACGATTGACGGTGGATTCCTGTGCGATGAGGAAGCAATTGATATTGTGTTTGTGGTGGACTCGTCAAGTTCAATGAGAGGAGAGAAGATTAAGGGCGCGACGAGCGCGATCAGCACATTTATTGATTCTATGGACATTAATAACCATAGAGCCGCGATAGTTTCATTCAATAATGCGATTGTGTCTGCTGCGACAACAGATCTTACGAACGATAAGTCAGTTCTGAGCGCAGCATTGGCTAACGTTGTGGCCAGAGGCGAGACCGATATTGAGGAGGCTATTCAGAGAGCGGAGAGCGTGTTTGTAGACGGCGGCCATGGAACTAGTTCCACAAAGAAACCTATCATGATCTTGCTGTCTGACGGAAAGAATGATAGCAATAGAGACGCAATCTTCTTGGCTGCGCAACATGCGCGTGAAGAGATCCCCACGCTGAGAATAATCACAGTGTCAATTGGGGCAGGAAACAATAACATTATCCTTGTCGGCATTGCCAACGATGTGGATGATTTTTACTCCGTGACCGATGGGACGGAGTTGGGGCATGTATATTTGGATATTCGCTCAAGGTTGTGTAATGATCCGGGCAGAAAACTGAGTTGCCAAAACGGAGGACCTGTGCATGTATCACTGAGCACAGGATGGGACCAAGAATTGGAGGTGGGTAAGGCGGTAGGTGCGGTAGATGATGAATGGGTAGTTGACCCAGACGGAAATCATGCATGGGTCGTTTCTCCGTTTGTTCCGCTGCCGCCGTCGGTATTGAAGGGATGGCCGACCCTGAGCCGGGCAAGATGGATATCCCGTAGGCCGGATAAGCTGTCCGATGAGAATATATCGGAATATCAATACACGCGAGAGTTCGATCTTCCCGCAGGGGTGAATGATGTGTTCATTAAGCTATTAGCAGTGGCTGATGACATTGTCGCTCCACTATTGAATAATCAGGCTAGGATAGTCCTGAACGGAAACTCAATAGAAACGCAGCCTGGGGGCACCTGGGGGGCTCCTGCCGCATTACATGTATTTGATGACGATCCAAATAAGTTTCAGTCCGGGACGAATACACTTTCGATAAAAGTGGATGATTCGTACAGGGGATTAACGGGATTAGTTGTTGATGGGTATGTCTCAGCATGTATTGGTGATGCTGTCCCTACGGCGACGCTTGCCCCTACGAACACCTCCTCGCCCCCTACTGCAACACCAACACTAACCCCAACCCCTGGCCCTACGGCGTGTCCAACAGGGAGTACGATAGATGGCTCTGCAGTTCCCGGCGGAACGGCAGGAGAAGAGTACGTATGTGTGAGGACGAAAATTACGTATTGCCAAACCGAGATGACAAGAGTTGACTACTCACGCGTGCTATCTGGTGAGTATGCCGAGCATCCTGCAAGTGACGCTGGACTATGTAATATCTGTGCGAGCTGTTTCGGCATCTATTACTGTGATCGAGAGCGACTGGACACAGTTGCCGTTGCCGACAATCTGCAAGAGTCTCCATATAACTGGAGTAATGGAACCAACGTTGAGCTTCTCAACTCAGAATTCTTCCCGAAAGATCTGAGGCGATGGGCTCAGACAAGCCGGGTTAGCGGATCACAAACAGAGCCATTCGCAATTGAGAGGAGTATCGAGTGGGCAGAAAAACCCCTGGGTGGAGGGGGGGTTGAGCCTGTGATCGTGTTTCCTGTAAGTGAGCTAAATGGAACGACACTTGGTTCTGAGTATGCGTGGGCACGCTCTTTTGGTTCTATTCATGTCTTTGGGCGTTGCCCGAATGGGATCCCAGGCCCATTGCCGACAATGGGGGCCGGCACATCAATTCCTCCCTCTGAGTATCGGTGCGAGGGTAACTGTACGAGAAGAGGAACACCGACTCCATTCCCATAGTGGAGGAGTTTCTTTCCTAGTGTTCATTCAACCTCAAGCATGAACCAAGAAAATGGGAGGAATATTGTGACTGGCGGCAAGTACAGTAGATTGCCTTTGTTGATGGCGGCGTTTACGATCTTGTCCATGCTATATGTTCTTGCTGTGTTTTCTTCTCGTCATGACGAGATAGTGCCGAAAAGAGCGTATGATAGTACCGTCGCTGGTGGGATGAGCTATTCCCCCGGAGGGGTAACGGGAACAATCTCTATTTCCTATACGGAGTATATTTCTGTGGCGGGTGAAATGGCCCCATTAGGCTATCGCGATGTTATTGTGGATGAAATCGATCGGTATATATCATTTAGTGAAGTTATCTCGGTTGCGAATGGTCGAACGAAGAGAGTGATTGAGGCAGTGGACGGCAATCGTTGGATTTCGCAGAGCGTTGATGCGAATGAAGAGATGAGTTATCAGATAGGGCGGCTAGAGGATCACTCTGTTCCAGGCTTTTTGTCGGAGCAATTCAATCGAGGTGTTGTAAGAGACGATTTTTCAGTCATTAGAACGCCGGGGGCCCCAATTGTCCCCTTGACGACGATTAGCAACGCGATTAGCTCAGGGGTGGCTAGTATGGTTGGCCAGCAATGGCTGCAAGCGCTGAAGTCAACACAAATCGTTGTGACGGATGGAATTCGGGTTAGCCATGTGTGGTTTGACGATGTTTACGGCCTCCGTTTGAGACACGATATCTACTCGGACGGTGAGCTAATGTCATCGCTGATTGCGGAGAATGTTATTCTTGGTGATTTGTCAGGCATCGACTATTCGCCGAGTATCGAACCTGGCACTCGTGTTGATTATTTTGAGGTAGTTGAGTTTGATCCTGGCACCTCTGGTTATCCAGATACCGCTGGTGTAACGAGTTTGCTTTATCCCGATGACCCAATTAGCGGGAGTCTGTATCTTGATGTGTCTACCTATATAACGGGGACCAGAGCGCTCGAGCAAGAGAGCGTTGATCTCGGGTTGTCAGAAGCTGGGTGGGTTATTGGGCAGCAGTTGTCCAGCCAAGACGGTATGGAGTTGTTTTCTTTGCAAGGTGATAATCGAAATAACCTGCCATTTAGTGTTGATCCTCTGTGGCCGCCAGACTGGATCGGAAATCCGGTGGATTGGGGCACGGGAACGTTTGATGAGAGGTTCACGATGCAGTTTACTGACACTACGAGTGTTGATATATACAAGATAAACGACGGGTCCGGTGTGGAGTCAGGTGAACAGGCGCTAGATTTCGACTACCTTGTAACATGGATTGAAGGTAGTTATAATCGAGTGGTTCTGTGTTTGACTGGTGTGGAGGGTGAGGACTTGGCCTTCGAGTGGGCTGAAGCGTATAGGAATGGTTCTAGCTAGAGGGGCACTCTCAACGACAATGTTCCTGCTCAGCCGGTCTGAATTCGAGTAAGCTGTAGAAATGCTGACCGAAGCGCAGGTGCGGGCGGTGAGCGAGGAGGCCAAGGTGGGCGACCATCCTCGATCTTCAGCAGCAGTTTGCCGCACTCACGGTTCGCCTTACCGAGCTGGAGGCCCGGCTGAACAAGAACGCAGGAGGCCTATGGGGGCTCCGGCGTGCAATCCGGAGGTTAGAATCTACGAGACTTGCGGTGTGCGGCTGGACGATCGAAGCCTCTAGCCCACGTTCATGACACCCTGTCAACACCGACGAAGATTGTCCCACTTTCACCGATCTAGAATGTCCCCTGAACGCCGACATGGATGTCCTCTGAACGACGGCGTCAGGTGGTCATCGGCACCTCCTCGGCGATGGGCGACTCGGCAGCGGCGGGAGCGGCAGACTGGGCCCGGCCGAGCAGGCCGGCCTTGCGCTTCTCCTTGAGCCGGTAGCTCTCGCCCTTGATGTTCAGCGTGGTGGCGTGGTGGAGCAGCCGGTCGAGGATGGCGGTAGCCAGGACGTGGTCGTTGAACACCTCGCCCCAGTCGACGAAGCTCTTGTTGCTGGTGACGATGGTGCTGGCGCGCTCGTAACGACGGACCACGAGACGGAAGAAGAGGCTGGCCTCCTCTCGGTTGAGCGGCAGATAGCCGATCTCGTCGAGGATGAGCAGCTTGGGGTAGGTCAGTTGCTGCAGCACCCGCTCCAGCCGGTTCTCGCGTTTGGCACGGGTCAGGCGGGTCATGAGCGTCTCGAGGGTCATGAAGCGCACGGTGTAGCCAGCCTCGACCGCCTTGACCCCAAACGCAACGGCCAGATGTGTCTTCCCAACGCCCGGCGGGCCCAGGATGACGACGTTGCTGGCTCGCTCGACGAAGCCGCAGCCGGCCAGCTCGCGCAGCTGGCGACGGTCGAGAGAGGGCTGGAAGTCGACGTCGAATTGCTCGAGGGTCTTGTGCCAAGGGAAACGGGCCTGGCGCAGGCGACTCTCGACGGTCCGCTGGAAGCGCCCGCGCCACTCGGCATCCAGGGCGCTGACCAGGAAGTCCTTGTAGTCCAGGTCCTTGGCCGACGCTTGCTCACAGACGCGGTCGAGCTGGGCCTCCAGGTGGTCGAGCTTCAGGCGATCCAGCAGCATGTTCAGTTCCACTGGCCCGCCTCCTCGTAGACTTCCAGTGACCGCTGCTCGACACCAAGCGTGTCCTTCCAGAGTTGAGCATGGTGCTCCGGCATGGTCACCCAGCCGCTGGCTGCGTCCTGGATGCGATGCGCGGCCACCAGCCGATCCTCGGCGAAGATGCGCAGGCTGTCGTCCAGGCCGATTCTCGTGGTGACTCGCCGGCCGGCCAGCTCGCTCGGCACGCTGTAGCGGTTGCCCCGAACCTCGACGTAGCAGTCCCAGCTGACCTGCCGCGACTCGTGGTAGCTCGTGTCGAAGCGAGCCAGCGGCAGCGGCTGCAGGGCCGCGCGTTCCTTCTCGAAACGCGCGGCGACGATCTCCTTGACCGTGCCGTGTCGTCGCTGGTCGGCCTCCTCGGCCAGCCAACGCTCCGCCAGCTGGTTCATGTGTGTCAGGCTCTCGAAGCTACGGTAACGTTGGAAGAAGTTGCCCTTGACGTAGCCCACCATTCGCTCGTCCTTTCCCTTGGTCTGCGGCCGCCGCGGCTTGCATGCCTTGGGCTCGAAGCCGTAGTGCCCAGCCAGGTCGACAAAGCGTGCCGCGAAACGGGGTCCCGACTCCGTCCCATGCTCCGCCACGGCCGTCTTCTGGTTGTCGACCAGCACTTCGGCCGGTACGCCGCCGAAGTGCTCCAGCGCTCGAATCAGGCCCTCGTAGGTGTGCTCGGCGTCCAGGCTCGGCGCGCACCAGAAGTGGAATCGCCGAGAGAAGCCCAGCGTGTTCACCTGGAAGTAGACCTTCGTCCGCTCCCCGCCGACTTGCGTCCACAGTTCCGCCCAGTCATGCTGCAGCTGCTTGCCGGGCGCCGTCTCGAAACGGACCGTGCTCCGCTTGCGCCGCTCCTGCCGGCGCGGCCGGATGTAGTCCCGCAGGATGCTGATCCCGCCCGCATATCCCGCTTCCTGGATCTCCCGCAGGATGACCATGGCGTTCCACACACCCTCGCCCACCAGTTCGTCCACTCGGGGCTTGTACGGGTCCAACTTGCTCGGCCGCGGACCCGGCCGCCCCTTTGGCGGTCCGCCTCGCTCCAGGGCTCGGCTCACCGTCTTGCGGTGCACCCCGATCTCCTCGGCGATGTCCTTCTGGTAGACACCGCGCTTGCTCAGTGCTTGAATCACTTGCCAGTCCCCTTTTCTCAGCATCTGGGCACCTCCTCGTGGTTTTTCGCGATTCCACGGAAGGTACATCAGGGCCGGCGAAGAGGGGACATTCTTGTTCGGCGTTTTTGGGACTTATACCGTCGTTGCTGACAACCCCGCTCGATTCTCAGCCCCGCCGTCGCGCACCACCAGGATTCACTCGTTCCTCACTCCCTCCGCCCCCGCCTCGGCATGACGGTCCGGTCGGCGTGCTCCTGTTTGCCGACAGTGCCCCTGCTAACATCGTTCTCCTCACCCCAGGGTGCCTCTCACGCCGGTTGCGCCGTCAAAGTGCCAGAGGTGAATGGCATGAAACAACCAGTTCCTCTCCTCGTGCTCGCCGGACTTGTTCTCTTCGGGCTAGTCATTGCGAACATGTGGTTCGGTCCACGACTCGCCGTCCCTGCTAAGTCGTCCCCAGGAACAGCCACGCTATCCACTACCTCAACCGGCACGATCGTGGCCGCGCCAACGTATGACGGATTCGGCGCCAAGGCACCGATTCTCGCAGCCCAACTCACGCCTGGCTCTACAGAAACTCCGCCTGGTGGCAATACGCCACTGCCACCGGGCGCGACTCCGACACCCTAGACTTGGTCAATGCCCTGGTCGCGGTGTTCGACGGCGCTCCGATCATGCCGGCGCTCAGCTGACCGGCCTCACTGCCTGACACATCGTCCTAGACGCCGGCCGGCGCGGTGTCGCCCATCAGCCATTCGAATCGGTTGAAGACCTTGAAGGAGATGCCGAAGCGGGTGAGCGGATCGGGGTCTGGAGCCGGGTTGAGATGAAGGCGCAGCTTGAACCGCTGGCCGAGCGCCGTGGCTCGTTGGTAGGCTCGGCAGCCGATCTGGAAGTAGCTGAGACCACGGCGGGAGTGGGCATCGACGAGCTCGCGCGCGCCGGACTCGACGAGGAACACCCCTTCCGAGACGGTGTAGAGTGTGGCGACGGCGAGGATCAAGAGCAGGCGATCGACCTGCGCGGGAGCAACGAGATGGCTGGACTCCCAGTCGAAGCCGCCGGACTTGTCGTCGCGGAAGCTGTGCTCGATGTTCATCCTGCAGCGGTAACAGGCTGCTACATGCAGCCCATCCGCTCGGTTCGAGGCGATGTACCAGACCTCGGCGTCGGGCTCGGGAGCCAACACAACAAAGACGTGGACCGGCCCGAATCGCTTCTCGCCGAAGCCCGAGAGACGAACATCGTGCAGCCCGAAGACATCGCCCGGCGCGACATCGTAGTCGCTGAGCTTGCGGGTCCGGCCATTGGGGAGTTGGACCTTGCGGCTCCGCTTGAGTCGCAGGCCGAAGTCCCAGCCGGTGTCACGGCACCAGCGCATAAGCTCGACGCCGCCGAAGCCGCGATCGCCGAGCAGCATCACCGACTTGGTGCCGCTGAGCAGCGTGGCAGCGTCATCCAACAGCGGCCGGTAGTCCTCGAACGCCAAGGTGTGCCCCTGCGTCGCAAAGCTGCGCCAGACCAGCGGAATCGACCGGCCACGGAAGACCAGCGCGACGCGGCAGACCACGCATCGCCCTTTGGGGCTCGTCGTGTCGATGGCGACCAGCACGTCGCGCCCAGACCAGCTCTTGAGAGTCTGGACGATGAACGGGCGGTAGTACGCCGCGGGATCGACGTGCGGGTTGTTCAGGAATCGCCAGAGGCGACGCCAGCGACTTGCCGCCTTCGTATCGCCAGCGATCACCAGCGCCCAGCCGGTCAGCGAAACGTGGGAGGTCAGGAGCAGCGCGGTCACCGACCAGGCGAACACGCGCAGCCGACGCAGATCTTCTCGCGGACAACCTTGGCGGACATGGCGGAGCACCGTAGAATGCGCGTTCAGGCTGGCGGACACCGTCGTCTCTCCTTGAGTGTGGTTCTGAGCAAACCCAACTCTACGGAGGTGGCGGCTTGTGCGCCAGCCTAGCTCTTATGTTCTGTCAGGCAGTGAGGCTGACCGGCTGAGCAGTTACTCCGGGGTTACCCCCTTCGGCATCGGGAGCTATGATGCGGATGAGATCGAAGACGGCACCTGGTTCACCGGCGAGTGGGACTTCGATGGCGGGACCGCCTCCTCCACGCCGATGAAGTTCACATATCAAGAGACCCGCCATAAATTCTGTTGGTGGGATAGCCCTTGGTGCATGGGAGGGACCGGGAAGGCAGGCTTTCTGTTCTCGACATCTTGGTATTGGGGCGTTGCGAAACTCCAGGGATGGTACTATTGACCGGCATCAAGCGCGCGGAATTCGGGCTTGGTGGATCCAATTGAGCCGGACGACCCACTGTGTCGATAGCGGTTGAGAGTCGTCTCTGACCAACGATCTCCGTTGGGAGGTCGTTGGTCGGAAGACTGTCATCCCGAGAGTCAAAGGAAGCTAGCGCATGCGTGGTCGAGCCGCAACCATCTTTGCCATCGCGTCGGTCATGTTGTTCGGATTCGCCAAAGGACACAACATTGGCGATGGAATGAGTGAGATTGCCTCGGGGGATTCCCGAGTCGCTGCGGCAGCGGCCCTTGATTCCGCTTACTTGCTCATACCAATGAGTCAGGGGCCACTGAGTTTCTTGACGTTAGCCTATCGAGTTATTGAAGTCGAGGACTCGCCGGGTTCGTGTGACCAGAAAGCTGGGATCGCGGACGCCGATGCGGTCCGAGCCGCTGATCATGTTGTAGTGATTCAAACCTATTCCTTCTTCGGCGTTCCACTGAAAAAGTACTACTTCTTGTGTTCCGGAATGGTGATGCATGGCTAATCTGCAGGCATATGTTCAGCCGGTCCCCTACAACGCACTTGCGTCCAGGCCCGAAATCTCGTAGCGTAGACCCATGATACACCCGCTGACCGAGCGCCTTCCGAAACGCCGCTCAACGGACTTCCGCTAGTGCACGCTCGACGCACACTCTTGTAAGTTCCCACCCAAATGCGTCCACAGCCCCTTCACCGAGTAATTCCACCTCGGATGGCTCTGGCACCATTCGGGCAGTTGTTCTTACAACCCACGTCACTATGTCGGAGTTTCCTTCGTAACCAGGTCCTTGAATTTCCGCTGATACAATATAGCTTCGATTAGTGTTTACAAATAGGTTTCCCGCCCGCATAATCAACCCATTCCCCACCAGGGTACTCAATAACACGTCTCTAGTTTCATCACTCAACTCATCTGTCGACATCTGAACAATATTCGCCTGCTGAAAGCACGGCCCCGTGCTACTCACCGCCTCCTGCGGCCCATCGTCTGTTGCCCCTGCACGAACTTCCCCGCCCGGAACGCTAGTCCCTTGCACCAAGCTACTTACACGAGGGCCGCCACACGCGCTAATGAATCCCAACACGACCATAGGGGCTGCCATCTTGTATCGCATGACCTACTCTCCAGGAGACCGTTCGGCGGGCGAGCTGCCGCGATGCCCGAAGTCGTGCTGAGTGGCGCGGTGCGACGCAAGTGCGTTGTAGGGGACCGGCTGAACGCTGACGATCCGAGCACGCTAGACGCCCGTTGCCCTCTTGATGTCTCGCCAGTGAGTCGGCCCCGCGCCTCGCACCACCAGTATACACTCGTTCCTCACTCCCTCCGCCCCCGCCTCGGCATGACGGTCCGGTCGGCGTGCTCCTGCTTGCCGATGCCCCACCTGCTAACATCGTTCTCCTCACCCTAGGGTGCCTCTCACGCCGGTTGCGCCGTCAAACAGCCAGAGGTGAATGCCATGAAACAACCAGTTCCTCTCCTCGTGCTCGCCGGACTTGTTCTCTTCGGGCTAGTCATTGCGAACATGTGGTTCGGTTCACGGCCCGCCGTCCCTGCTAAGTCGTCCCCAGGAACCGCCACGCTATCCACTACCTCAACCGGCACGATCGTGGCCGCGCCAACGTATGATGGATTCGGCGCCAAGGCACCGATTCACGCAACCCAACTCACGCCCGGCTCTACAGAAACTCCGCCTGGCGGCAATACGCCACTGCCACCGGGCGCGAGTCCGACACCCTAGACTTGGTCAATGCACTTGTCGCGCGTGTGAGCGCAGCATTCCGTTCCGGGTGAGTGGCATCTCATGGATGACAGTCGCCATTGAGTTGAGGCGAAGACGGGCAGGCACTACTCTGTCAGCCTCCAGCCATCTTCGCTCCGTACAACCGGCCACCGACTCACCGCCGACTCCGACACCCCGAGCGCCCTTGCAAGCTCGGCTTGCGTCTCGACCTGATCGAACTCCCCTGACCGGATCTTCACAAGCGCCTCGGCCTTGCTCGTCTTGCGCTTTGCCTTGCGCTCTGGCCCCACCCGCCTTGCATCCGCACTTGCGCTCGGCTTGCGGGCAACCTTCCTGCGAGTGCCGCCGCAACGCTCCCAGACATGCGGAGCTGCATGCGCCGTGACCACAGCGTAGATCGGCAGCAGGACGGCGCCGAAGAGGATGTCGGCCCAGACAAGGAGCATGCCGTCACCCAGCCCCCGGGCGCGAAGCGACCATGCAAGGTTCGCGTAGATTGAAGCCGCCGCTCCCAGCAATAGCAGTGCTAGCACCCAACGCCGGCCGCGCATCCCGGGCTTGACCACGTAGATGCCGAAGAGCGCGGCGAACAGGCTCCCCTCGATCACGAACGCCGCAACCCACGCAAGCCAGGGCATGCCCGTCGGGACCATCGCAAGCCACCACCCCGCGACATGCACGAAGCTCGGTGCAAGGGCACCGAGCAACGTTGCACCGAAGAGCAGGACTGCAAGGCCGCGCTGCAAGGTCAACGCCCCGCCTGGTCCGCCCAGTCAGGCACGACATCGACCCGCCTCGCCAACTCCGGCTCTCGCTCCGCCTGCATGCTCAACAGCCGCTCACGCCGGATCGCGTTGTCCAGCAGCAACCGCTCCTCGTGCGGATCGAACCTCCTCGGCCGCACGTCGATGACCCGCCCGCCGGCCTGGCCGACCCCAGCCCCTGCCCCATGCGTGACCCCGTAGCTCCAGGCGCCGACGATGGCCGCAAGCCCGAGCAGCCCGCAGAGCGCGATGATTCCCCCGAGCAGGAACGTCGTGTGCTCCCCCGTCCAGGTCCTCGAGATGGCCCAGGCGAAGCCGCCACCGATGGTCAGGCCGAGGACGAGAGCGACGCCGGCAAAGATGTCACGCATACCCCTACCCCCCTACTGCCCTACTCATCTGTGTGATCTCGGCCCACCGCGGGTGATCTGACACCCGGAGGAGGCTAGTAGCCCCAGTAGCCCTGGTCTGCATGTCGAGTGCGGCCTGGGCGTCGTCACGAATCCGGCGAGCTCGGTCAGTGCCAACGCCGAACTCCTGGCGAATGCTCGTCGCGCTGGCAGCCTGCCCCGGCTCGTCACCGCTGGCCATGGCCCAAACGATGGCCTCGTGGTCGTCGGAGCGCTGCTGAGGGCCGGCGGGCACACCCTCCTCGATCCGGGCAGGAGCGGCAGGAATCCCGTGGTGAGCCTCAGGCACCCGGCTCCAAGCCCGGTCGCCCTCCGGAGCCCATGCCACCTGGCACCGCGCCTCGACCCCGGCCAGGCTCACCAGAACGTCGCCCTGCCCCATCAGCGTCGAGACAGCGCTCGAGCCGGCCCAGTACCCCGCGGCGCCGTCCTGCATCCGCCCAAGGACCCGAGCGCCCAGCTGATCTGTGAGCCGGCGATCGAGCACATCGCTCCGGACGTACTGGGTCGCCACCACAACGTGGCAGCCGGCCTTCCTCCCACGCGTCGCGATCTGCAGGATTGCATCGCGCCCGCCGACCCCGATCGTCTGCACCTCGTCGATAGCGACGACGATGTGTCGATCGAACCCGCCGGCCGCCAGACGCAGCTCCATCTCGGTCACGACTGCCGCCAGCGCAGCATCGGCCTGGCCGGCATCGGTTACCACGGCGTGTCGAAGCGCCGCAGCCTGCTCGAACGGCCGCCAGGTGTCCGCGTCCGTGTCGGTCAGCACGAGCTCGACTTCGTCGGGCGCCTGTGCCAGCCCCCAGACCAGCGCCCGCAGCGCGACCGACTTGCCGCTCCCGGTCTGCCCGGCAACCAGTGCGTGTGCCGTCGCCGGCTGCCCGAGGTCGACCGTCACCCGACGCCCCGTGGGCTCGACCCCGATCTGGACCGCAAGGCCGTCGGCGCGCATCTTCCCGAGAGCGACCGATCGCCTATCGTCCCGCGGCACCTCGATCGCGATCCAGCGGCCGACCTGGTGGATGCGGACGGGCCCGCAGTTGAGCGCGGCCTGCAGAGCGGGCGCCATCCCCAGCACCTTGGCCATCGCGTGAGGTGGAGGCTCGGCTGCGACCGTCCAGACCTGCGGCCCCTCGATCGGTTCGCCGAGGCGGAGTGGCACGATCGCCACGGCACGGAGAGCGGCGTCAACGGCGTAGGGCATCGCCCTTCGATCGATCATGACCCCTCCGTCGCATCCAGCGGCGCCACCGGCCAGACGAAGCCGCACTGCTTGCAGACGGCGCTCAGGTGCTCCCGCGGCTCGTCGTAGGGCACTGGAGTAGTACGGTCGAACTGGGGGTCGTCCGTGGCGGGGATCCACGTGAGGTTGAAGGCTGGGCAGCCGCACTTCACGCAGGGCGTGTCGAGCGACGGCAGCGGCGGCGACGTAGAAGAAGACATGCCGGTTCCCTCCGAATCTGATGTTGTAGAATTGGGCTGCCGGATTCCCTCCGGCACGGCCCGGTCGGTGTTGTCCGCACCGACCGGGCCACCTACCCCCTCACGACTATGCCGAACTCGCCCTGGCCTCGATGAGGCTGGGGCGTGCTTCGCGTGCAACGCGCTCGATGGCTTCGGGCTCGCAGCCCATCCCGCGCAGCGCATCCGCCAGGGCCTCTCGCTCGGCGTCGAGCCGCTTGGCCTCGGTGGCCAGGCGCTGGATCGCGCAGGTCGGGTGGGAGAGTTCGCAGCCCGACCAGTGAGTGTCGACGCCGGGGAACGTCCAGGCCTTCAGGATCTCATCGACGGTCGGCATGCTCATCCTCCTGGTCGATGCCCTCGGCGCGCCCGGTCGCTCGCAGCGCGTATTCGATCGCTTGTGCACGGGAGCGCAGGCCGTGCCTCTTCGCGAGAGCCTGTGCGATGGCGACGGCAACAGCCGAGAGGCTGACGCTCATGCGCCGGTCGCGTGGCTCTGGTGAGGTACTGCACCGGTCTCGCATGGGCGCCAGTCTACATGAACTGGGCTGCCGGCGTCAACTGGAGCTGACCCCCGTGACCCCCGGACTGACCCCCAAATGTTGAAACCAAGTGAAACGCTATGCTGCAAGCGATCTGCCGAAACGCCTGTCATACCGGCATTCTGTTACTCTATGTTGCACCCTGGAACAACGGGGAGCCATAGCGCTTCCAATACAGGCAGTAGTGGTAGTCGACCCGCGTCCCCGCGTGCTCGGCCAGCAGCCGCTCGGCCGCGTCGCCGAACTCGAGGCGCACCACCGCCTCCAGATCCTCGCGGCGCTCGAAGCGCCACTCGCTGGGCACCACCACCCGATCGAAGCCCTGGGCCTGCCAGAAGGCCTCGACCTCGGCCTGGGTCAGCTGGTAGCTGGCGTAGGCCAGGTACAGCCAGCGGGCGAAGCTGCCCTGCGAGAGGTGGTTGTCGATGATGAAGGCCGTGCCGCCCGGACGCATCACGCGCGCGAGCTCGCGCAGGCCGGGCAGGCAACGCTCGGTGCCGAAGAAGTAGGCGAAGCGGCAGTGGCAGACGTCGATGCTCCGGTCGGGCAGGGGGATGGCCTCGGCCGAGCCGGCCAGCAGGCTCACGTTCTCCAGGTCGCGCTCGGCGATCCGCCGCGCGATCCGCAGCCGCGAGGGGCCATGCGGCTCGACCGCGATCACGTGGCCGGCCGAGGCCGCGAAGCGCGGCAGGTGGTAACCCGTGCCGGCGCCCAGGTCGAGCACGGTCCGGCCCTGCCAGCCGCTGATGCGGCTCATGGCCTTCCAGAGCCAGCCCTCCGGGTCGGCCGCCTGGTTCTCGAGCTCGTAGCGCTCGGGATCGGTCTGGATGTTGGGCGAGGGGTGGACGCCGGGCAGGACGTCGAGGTCGAGCGGGTCCATGATCGCGATTGTAGCATCGGCGTCGCGCTCCAGACGGGCTCGGGCTCCGTTTGCTCGGCCGATCCCAAGACCGCTAGGCTTGGCGGCGTCGGATCCGACGACCTCGACCGAGGCCCGAGGCCAGCCCTCCCGTCTCCCCAGCGCCTGGAGCCGCCCGGATGAGCCAGCCCTTCGCGTCCATCCCCGACACCCGCCAGCGCCTGAGCGCCAGCGCCTACATCGCCTCGGAGGAGATCGGCACGATCGTCTTCCTGGCCGAGCAGCTGGGCAAGCCGCTCCTGGCCGAGGGCCCGGCCGGCGTCGGCAAGACCGAGCTGGCCAAGGCCTGGGCCGCCGCCACCGGCCGGCCCTTGATCCGGCTGCAGTGCTACGAGGGCCTGGACGAGAGCAAGGCGCTCTACGAGTGGGAGTACGCCAAGCAGATGCTCTACACCCAGCTGCTGCGCGACAGCCTGCGCACGACGCTGGACGGCGCCGCCAGCCTGGCCGAGGCCGCCGCGCGCCTGGCGGCCGAGGACGAGGTCTTCTTCTCCGAGAGCTTCCTCCTGCCGCGGCCCCTCCTGGCCGCCCTGACCAGCGAGGAGCCGGCCCTGCTCTTGATCGACGAGATCGACCGTGCCGACGTCGAGTTCGAGGCCTTCCTGCTCGAGATCCTCTCGGACTTCCAGGTCAGCATTCCCGAGCTGGGCACCGTGGCGGCCCGGCATCGGCCGGTCGTGCTGCTGACCAGCAACGACACGCGCGAGCTCTCGGAGGCCCTCAAGCGGCGCTGCCTCTACCTCTACGTCGACTACCCCGACCTGGAGGCCGAGGTCGAGATCCTGCGCCTGCGCGTGCCCGGCATCCGGCCGGCGCTGGCCGAGGAGGCGGTGATCTTCGTCCAGCAGCTGCGCGAGCTCGACCTGCGCAAGGTGCCCTCGATCAGCGAGACCCTCGACTGGGCACGCGCGCTGATGGCGCTGAACGCCGAGTCGATCGACCCGGACACGCTGCAGCGGACCCTGGGGGTGCTGCTCAAGTACGAGAGCGACCTGGCACGAGCCTATCGGATGATGGGCCGCCTGCCGGGTCGCGGCGAGCGTTGGGAGGGTGGCCGTGGACCGGCGAATAACTGAGTTCGTACGCGGCCTGCGCGCCGCCGGCGTCCGCGTCTCGGTGGCCGAGGCCACCGAGGCCGCCGAGGCTGCCCGGGCCGTCGGCCTGGCCGACCGCGAGGCCTTTCGCCGCGCGCTCTCGGCCAGCACCGTCAAGGCGCGCGACGACCAGGCCGCCTTCGAAGCGCTCTTCCCGCTCTACTTCGGCTCGGGCGGGCCGCCCCTGCAGGATGCGCTGGAAGACCTCGAGCCGGAGGACCGGGATCGGGTTCGCGCCGCGCTCGAGGCCCTCTCGGGGCGGCTGCAGCGGCTGCTCGACTGGCTGACCTCGGGCCAGGGGCCCAGCCGCGAGGAGCTGGAGGCGATGGCCCGCCGGGCCGGCATGGACCGCACCCAGAACCCGCGACAGGCGCTCTGGATCACGCGGCGCATGCTGCAGGAGCTGGGCTTCGGGCAGTTGGAGAAGCTGCTGGCCGAGCTGCGCGCGCGGCTCGAGGCGGCCGGCATGAGCGAGGCGGCCATCGAGGGACTGATGGGCGTCGTCCGCGCCAACCGCGAGGCCCTGGCCGAGCAGATCGGACAGCAGGTGGGCCTGGATCTGGCCCGAAAGCGCGCCGAGGCCCAGGCCAGCCGCCTGACCGGCGACGGCGACCTGATGGACCGTGACCTGCAGGACCTGGGACCGCTGGAGGTCGAGCAGCTGCGGCTGGAGGTGAAGCGCCTGGTGGCGCGGCTGCGCAGCCGGGCCGCCCTGCGTCAGAAGCGGTCCAAGGCCGGCCGGGTGGACCCGCGCCGCACCCTGCGCGCCAACCTGCGCTACGGCGGCGTGCCGATCGAGATCCAGCACCGCCGGCACAAGCTCAAGCCCCGCCTGACCTTGATCTGCGATGTCTCGACCTCGATGCGGCCGGTGGCCGAGTTCATGCTGCGGCTGATCTACGAGCTCTCGGACCAGGTGGCCCAGGCGCGCAGCTTCGCCTTCAACGCCGACCTGGAGGAGATCAGCCCGGCCATGGCCGGCCGCAAGGCCGCCGAGGCGGTGGCCGAGGTCCTCTATGCCATCCCGCCCGGGTACTACGCCACCGATCTGGGCACCAGCCTGGACACCTTCGAGCGCGACTTCCGCGAAGCGGTCGACCGGCGAACGACCGTCATCGTGCTGGGCGATGGCCGCAACAACCACAACGACCCGCGGGTCGATCTGCTGGCCGGCCTGCGCGGTCGCGCCCGGCGCCTGGTCTGGCTCAATCCGGAGGGCCCCGAGCGTTGGGGCACGGGCGACAGCGACATGCACCGCTACGCGCCGCACTGCGACGCCGTCTATCCGGTCGGCAACCTGGCCCAGCTGGCCGTCGCGGTCGACCGCCTGCTGGCCGAGCGCTGACGCCGGGTCGGAATGTGGACAAGGCTGCGCGGCGCCACTACCATCCTGGCCGTCCCGGCGCTCGCGCGCGAACTGAGGAGTGGCAGCAGATGCCCATGAACGGCAAGCCGCGGGTCTGCATCCTGAAGGCCGACGGCACCAACTGCGAGGTCGAGACGGCCCACGCCTTCGCCCTGGCCGGCGGCCAGCCCGAGATCCTGCCGATGAACCACCTGCGCGCCGGTGAGGCCCGCCTCGATCGCTACGACGCCCTGGCGGTGCCCGGCGGCTTCTCCTACGGCGACGACGTGGTCAGCGGCAAGATCATGGCGGTCGAGCTGATGAGCTTCCTGGCCGAGGCCCTGGCCGACTTCGTGGCGGCCGGCAAGCCGATCCTCGGCATCTGCAACGGCTTCCAGGTGCTGGTGCGCACCGGCCTCCTGCCCTTCGGCAGCCTGGGCCAGATGCAGGCCACCCTGTCCCAGAACCAGAGCGGGCGCTACGAGTGCCGCTGGGTCGAGCTGCTGCGCGACTCCGAGGCGCCGATCCTCGACGGCTTGCCCGAGCGGCTCAGCCTGCCGGTGGCCAACGGCGAGGGACGCTTCTACGCCGATGCCGAGACCCTGGCTCGGATCGAGGACGCCGGCCTGGTCGCGCTGCGCTACCTGGACGCCGATGGCAGGCCCAGCCAGGATTACCCGGCCAACCCCAACGGATCGCTCAACGCCATCGCCGGCCTCTGCGATCCCAGCGGCCGCATCCTGGGCCTGATGCCGCACCCCGAGCGCTTCGTGACGCCCCAACAGCATCCCGACTGGCGCGATCGACCGGCGGATTCCCCGCCCGAGGGCCTGGCCTTCTTCGAGCGGGTGCTGGCCCTGGCCTAGGCCAGGGCATCCAGCGCTGCCGCCGCCCGAACCCGCCCGTCGCCGCGCCGGCGATCAGCGCGCCAGGGTCGCCACGCTGCAGCGCAGCTCGATCTCGGTGCCCTCGCCCCGGATCGGGACCACGAAGCCGCGCGCCGCGTCGAAGCCGGCCGAGCGGTAGATGCGCACGTGTCCGCGCGCGTGGTCGTCCGGGCTCAGCCAGTCCTGCTCGGCGGCATGCACCTCGATGTCGAGGTACTTGGTCTCGGCGTCGACCTCGACGTCGAAGGTCACGCCGATCGGCACCGTGCCGCCTTCGCCGACGTGGAACGGGCGCTCGCTCTGCCAGCGCTCGAGCCCGGCGACCTTCATGCTGAGCAGGTACTCGGCCTTGCCGAAGCGCTCGGGGTTGGCGGTGGCTTGCAGCGCATCGATGGCGATGGTCAGGCGGACGTCGCCTGCGATGGGGGTCGACTCGATCGGGCTGGTCACGATGAGGCCTCCGGGCTGGGGATGGGGCGCGGTCGTCCGGTTCAGTCGCTGCGTCTGCCGGTGCTTTCGCCGAGGATCTCGAGCAGGCGCGCGACGCCCGATTCCAGGGAGCTGCCCAGGTAGTGACCGGGCATCGACTCGAGCAAGGCCGGCTCCGCGGTGAAGCCGCGGCCGGCGAAGCATACCGGAGGCCGCCCGCGTTCGGCCAGTTCGGGCAGATGCTCCGGCCAGGCCTGCAGCGCCCGCGCCGATTCCGGGAGCATGGCGACCAGGACGACCGCCGCCGGTCGCGCCGCGCGCACGAAGCTGGCCAGGTCGGGCAATGGCACCGCGGGACCGAGGTAGCTCACCGGCCAGCCCTGGCGGCGCAGCAGGACGCCGAGCATCAAGAGGCTGACCTCGTGCCAGTCGTCCGGCGCGCAGGCGAGCACGGTGGGCGGCACCGGGCGGGGGCTCGGCCCGCTGTCGAGCCAGGCGAGGAGCCGTTGGCGCACGAAGTGCGAGGCCAGGTGCTCGGTCGCGACCGAGACCTCGCCATCGATCCAGCCCTGACCGATGGTGACGAGGCTGGGCCGGATCAGATCGAGGATCAAGGCCTCCAGCGGGTAGATCGCCAGCACCTCGGCCAGAATTCGGTCCGCGCCCGCCAGATCGTGATCGAGCAGGGCCTGCGCGAAGCGCGCCTGGAGGACCTCGATGGCCGCGCCGGCCGGCGTCGGCGCGGTGTCGCCGGAGCGGGCTGGCGCCAGGGGCGTCGGCGGCGGGCTCGCCTCGCCGCGGTCCTCGAGGTGCTGCAGGGCGCGGATGGCCTGGCCGGTCTGCATGCCCTCGTCGATGCGGGCCTTGACCCAGCGCAGGCGCTCCACCTCGCGCTCGGAGTAGATTCGGTGGCCACCCCGGGTCCGGTCCGAGCTGGGGAAGTCGTAACGGCGCTCCCAGACGCGCAGCGTGGCCACGGGAACGCCGGTCATGCGCGAGACCACGCCGATGTTGTACAGCGCCGCGTCGTCGCTCGATCTCAGATGTCCGCTGTCGATGCTGAGCATGGTGGGCTCCTGCCTCCGCCGGCTTTCCCAGCGCGAGCGTGTATAGCTAACCTAGACAGCGCAACCATAACCGTTGCCGGCCCGTGTGTCAAGGATGTGTATGGCTATGATGAACAGAAGCTTGACAAAAGCTGTTCATGGCGTTATCCTAACCTAGACGGGTCGGGGCCGAACCCGAGCCGTCCCGCAAACCAGCCCAGAGGAGCCTACGATGCGCGTCATCATCACCGGCGGAACCGGCCTCATCGGCCGCGCCCTTGCGTCGAGCCTGGCCCGCGATGGGCACGAGGTGATCGTGCTCAGCCGCGACCCGAGTCGGCACACCGACCTTCCGGCCGGTGTGCGCGCGGTGCGCTGGGACGCGCGCAGCGCGGCCGACTGGGGCGAGCTGGCCGATGGAGCGGGTGCCATCGTCAACCTGGCCGGCGACAACATCGCCGCCGGCCGATGGACGGCCGAGCGCAAGCGACGCATCCGGCAGAGCCGCATCGACGCGGGCCGGGCGGTGAGCGAGGCCATCGCGGCGGCTTCGAACAAGCCGGGCGTGCTGGTTCAGGCCTCGGCGGTCGGCTACTACGGCGGTCAGGCCAGCGGACCGCTGACCGAGGACGCTCCGTCGGGCGACGACTTCCTGGCCGGCGTCTGCCGCGACTGGGAGGCCTCGACCGCCGGCGTCGAGGCGATGGGCGTCCGGCGCGTGGTGACGCGCATCGGCGTGGTGCTCGATGGCCAGGGCGGCGCCCTGCCGCGGATGCTCCTGCCCTTCAAGCTCTTCGCCGGCGGGCCGGTGGGCAGCGGTGCCCAGCCCTTCCCCTGGATTCACCTGGACGACGTCGTCGGCGCCATGCGCTTCCTGATCGAAGACGCCTCGGCCAGCGGTGTCTACAACCTCAGCGGGCCGGAGCCTCACGACAACGCCAGCTTCAGCCGGGTCATCGGCCGGGTCATGCACCGACCGGCCTTCATGCCGGCGCCCGGCTTCGCCATGCGCCTGGCCTTCGGCGAGATGGCCGACATCCTGCTCGAAGGCGCGCAGGCCGTACCGGCGCGACTCGAGCAGGCGGGCTATCGGTTCCAGCAGGCCACCGCCGAGGCGGCGCTGCGCGAGATCCTGAGCCAGGGCTGATTCGGTCGGTCGAGATCACGGGGTACCCGGCATGCGCTTCCAACACCGATTCGAGGTCGACGCAGCGCTCGAGGCGGTGCGGGACTTCCACGCCCGATCCGCCAGCATGGGCGCCATCACGCCGCCGCCGATCATCGCCCGCGTGCACGCCGCGCCCGAGCGATTGGGCGAAGGGGACGCCATGGACTTCACGCTATGGCTGGGCCCGCTGCCCATCCGCTGGCTGGCCCGCATCGAGGACGTCGGCCCGAGCGGCTTCAGCGATCGGCAGCTGCGTGGGCCCTTCGCGGCCTGGCTGCACCGCCATGAGTTCGAGGCCTTGGCGGAGGGTCGGACCGCGGTGCACGATCGGGTCGATGCGCGGCTGCGGCGACACCCGCTCTGGGGGCCGCTCGGCTTCGCCATGTGGCTCGGCATGCCCGGGCTCTTTGCCTGGCGCGCCTGGCGCACCCGCGCGCTGCTGCGCACGGGAAATCGGTCCCGCCGGCCGGGCTGAACAGATAAGCCGGACAAAAACCGTTCAATACCTTGACAAGCGGCCGGACCTCGACTATACTTCCTGCATCGGATCGTTGAACGGGACGCATCGAACCCGCCATGAACCCGTCTTGAAAGAACCCTCAGGAGATGGACCCGAAGCCAACGCGGCTTCGGTTTGAGCCCAGATCGACCGGAGAGCCGGTCGAACGTCGCCGAGACAACCATAGGAGCCTTGAAGACCATGAACCGATTGATGTCGACGCTGCTGACCACCGCCCTGATCACCGGCTTCGGCCTGGCGATCGCCGCCCCCGCCGCCGCCCAGTCGCAGGCTCGCGTGCGGGTGGTTCACGCCTCGCCGGACGCCCCGGCGGTCGACGTGCTGGTCGATGGGCAGGCCGCGTTCACGAACGCGGCCTTCAAGGGCATCACCGACTACGCCGCCCTGAATGCCGGCGGCTACAACGTGAAGGTCGTTCCCAGCGGCGCCACCGAGCCGGTGGTGATCGACGCCGACCTCGACCTGATGGCCGGCAAGGACTACACCGTCGTCGCGGTCGGCGCGCTGGCCGACATCGCGCCGCTGGTGCTGACGGACAACAACGCCTCCCCGGCCGCCGGCAAGGCCCACGTCCGCTTCGTGCACGCCTCGCCCGATGCGCCGGCCGTCGACATCGCGGTCGCCGACGGCGGCCCGGTGCTCTTCTCGAACGTGGCCTTCAAGGGCACGGGCGACTACACGCCGGTGGACGCCGGCACCTACGACCTCGAGGTGCGGCTGGCGGGTACCGACACGGTGGCCTTGGCGGTGCCGGGGGTGAAGCTGGACGAGGGCACGGTGTACACCGTCTTCGCGATGGGGCTGGCCGGCGGCTCGCCGGCCCTGATGGCGGTGCCGAGCGTGGACAGCAGCCACACCATGATGGCCGCCGACGCCGCGCCGACCGCGCTGCCGAAGACCGGTGCCAGCGACTCGCTGCCGCTCCTGGCGATCGTGCTGGGCGGCCTGATGGTCGCCGCCGGTCTGGCCCGCCGCCGCTTCGCCGTGGCGAGGGTCCGCGCCTGATCGTGGATCGTCGGCCCGGCCGACCGGGCTGGCTTGAACCGAAGCGGGGCGGTGTCCACGGACACCGCCCCGCCTCTTTTTCGGTTCCGGTCGCCCCGGGTGGCGCTCCGATGAAACTCGCCCGCGCCACGAACCGGTTTCGATCCCTGGCGGTGCGCCGAGTTCCGGCGCATGGCGAACTCAGTCGTCGAAGTCGGGGCTCGCGCTGCGCAGGATGACCCGGTTGTTGCCGTTGCGAGCCTGGATGGCGCTGATCAGGCCATGGGCGCTGGCTCCCTTCTTGAGACGCACCGCGTAGCGCAGCTCGATCATCAGGCCGGCCTGGACCGACTCGACGGCGAGCAGGCTGATCCGGTCGCAGAACTGGCCGAAGGCCGCTTCGAAGGCCGTCTCGAAATCGATGTCCGGCGTGACGCGCACCCGCAGCGTGTGGCTGGGCTGGTCGGGGGCGAAGAGGTCGAGGTAGGAAGCCAGCGCGACGGCCAGACAGATCAAGACCGCCGTGACCGTCGCCAGCTCGTACTGGCGCGCACCGACGGCCAGGCCGACGGCCATGGCGAAGAAGATGAAGCCGACGTCGATGGCCCGGGGAACCGAGCGGCGGAAGCGGATGATCGAGAAGGCCGCGAAGACGGCGAAGGCGGTGCTGGCGTTGGTGGCCACCACCAGCATCACGATGGTGACCACCATGCCCAGCAGCATCAGGTTCTGGACGTAGTCCTGGCTGTAGCCCGGTCCGGAGTGCAGGCGTTGGTAGACCGTGCCGATCAGCGCCGTCAGGAGGAAGGTCAGGGTGATGGCGCCGGCAACCTCCAGCGGCGAGGCGGAGGCTTCGGCGCCGGTATGCGCCAGGCCGTCGAGCAGCTGCGTCAGGGGGTCCATGATGCCTCCAGGGCGTCCAGGTGTGCGCGGGTAACCGTCGGGTCGGCGGTGACGCCTCCCGGCGTCGTCGCATGGCCCTGGCTCGGACGCAAGCCCAGGGCCAGGACGCTGTTGCCGTACTTGCTGTAGGAGCGTCGCACGCAGCCGAGCGCCCCGAGCTGCCGGGCCAGCCAGAAGGGGACGGTCTCGGCGACCTTGATCTCCAGGATGGAATGCGACGGTTCGAGAACCTCGACCTCGAAGTCCTGGTCGCCGACGACCGGGATCAGGTCACGCGCGCGTGCGCGGATGGCGTGGTCGAAGGTCACCCGCAGGTCGGCCTCGGAGGACGCGCCGCGGAACGCCTGACGCTCGTAGCGCAGCAGGCAGGTCGGACGCAGCCGCATCGCCCGTTGCATCTCGAGGGCCTCGGCGACCACCAGCGCATCGCTGGCGCCGAGCTCGCGCTGGGGCGGCCGCCCCTGGCCGACGCCCATGGCCTCCTCCAGCGCCAGCTCGACGCGTCGCTTGGCCACCCGGGCCTTGTAGCGGTGCTTGATCTCGATGAAGCAGGCCGCCGCGGCGCGCGTCGAAGCGTCGCCGTAGAGGCGTAGGCGCAGCTTGCGACGCGAGCTCAGGCCGCGCAGGCCGTCCATGAACAGGTCGAGGCTGGCGTTGTCGTAGTAGACGCTGATGATCGGGTATCGGCCGGTCCCGTCGCCATGCGGGTCCGGCGTCAGGCGTGCGGCGAGCGCTTCGGTCAGCCGGCGTCGTTGCAGGGCATCGACGACGAACTTGAACTCGCGACGGTCGAAGCGTGTGCTGTCCATGCCCATCGTGGGTACCCGGGTGTGCGGCGCGGTTCGAGCTCGGGCTGCCTGGCGCCGGCTGGCTGGTCCGGTGCCGGCCGGCCGATCGACCGGCGCCGGCTTCCGTCTCGCGTCGCCCGCCGCTGGAATGTTATCGTCGTTTAACCCAAATGCGTTAGCCCGCCGCTGCAGCCCCCGGGACAACGCGGCCATCCTGTAAGCGCTCGGCCCGAAGGCGCATCCAGGTAGGCAGCACGGTGGGCCGCGACTCGGGTGGCCCTGCTCCAGACGATGCCGGATCGGCCGCGGCGCTTACAGTGCCGCGGCCGGCGAAGCAAACGAGGCCTGATGCGACGGGATGACGACATGCAGGCGAAGCGCCGCTACGAGGGCATCGGGCCGGGTCGATGCGGTGCCTGGCCCGGGCGGGTTTCGATCGCGGGGATGGCGATCGTCGCCGGCCTGACCCTGCTGATGACCGGTGTGCCGGCCCGGGCGGCCGAGGCGCCGCGCCATCGGATCTACCTGCCGATCCTCTCGCCCCAGCCCCAGACCGTGCTGGCGCCCAGCTTCAGCCGCCCCCACGGCCTCTACGCGGCGCCCTTCGTGCTGACCCTGAGGACGGGGACGCCGGACGCGAGCATTCGATTCACCACCGACGGCAGCCGACCGGACGAAACGCAGGGCCTGCCCTACACCGGGCCGCTGCTCATCGAGGACACGACCGTCCTGCGCGCGGTGGCCTTTCGACGCGGCATGCGGACCTCGCCGGTCGTCACGGCCAGCTACCTCTTTCCGGAGCGGGTGCTGCGGCAACCCGACCAGCCCGATCCGGGCCGCTTCCCGCCCTTCTGGGGCTACTACCAGGAGGGCTACGACCCCGGCATGCCGGTGCTGTCCGACTACGGCATGGATCCGGACGTGGTGGACGACCCGCGCAGCGCCGGCCGGATCGCCTCCGACCTGAGGGCGCTGCCCAGCGTCTCGCTGGTGCTCGACCCGATCGACCTCTTCGGGATCCCGGGCCGCTTCGGGGACAGCCCGGGGATCTACAGCCACCCGCTCGAAGAGGGCGCG
The DNA here is from genome assembly GCA_020634625.1 of Caldilineae bacterium. GTDB lineage: Bacteria > Chloroflexota > Anaerolineae > Epilineales > Epilineaceae > JACKBJ01. Next base: position 48,020 of record JACKBJ010000016.1, read on the forward strand.
GACTGGGAGCGGCCGGCCTCGGCCGAGCTGATCCTGGGCGATGGCCGACCTGGCTTCCAGGTGGATGCCGGCGTCCGCATCGCCGGTGGTTGGAGCCGCAAGCCCGACGTCACGCCCAAGCATTCCTTCAGCCTGCACTTCCGTTCGCGCTATGGCAGCGCGCGCCTGCGCTATCCGCTGTTTCCCGGCTCCACGGCCGACAGCTTCGACTCGCTGCGCCTGCGGGCCAGCCAGGCCGATAGCTTCGCCTACCTGCCCCGCAGCCTCTACGTCCACGACGAGTGGGGGCGCCGGACCCAGCTGGCCATGGGCAGCCCGGCCGCGCGAGGGCGCTACGTCCACCTCTACCTCAACGGCCTGTACTGGGGCCTGTACAACCTGGCCGAAGAGCCCACCGCCGGCTTCGCGGCCGAGCACCTGGGTGGCGAAGCCGCCGAGTGGGACGTGGTCAAGGGCCGTGAGGTCACCGAGATTCGCCACGGCAAGCCGGTGGCCCTGCCGGATTGGGAGCTGGAGGACGGCGACCCGGCCGCCTTCGAGGCCCTGCTGGCCATCCCGCGTGCGGGGCCGGCCACCGATCCCGGCTTGATGGCGCGCATGCAGGCCCTGCTCGACCTCGACCAGCACATCGACTACACGCTGCTCGAGATCTACACCGCCAACGACGACTGGCTGACCAAGAACTGGCGCGCCATGCGCCGCCGTCTGCCGGGCGAGCGCTGGCGGATCCTGGTCTGGGACATCGAGCGCACGGTCTTCCTGCGCGCCATCGACCCACGCTGCGGCGACGGCGACTACACGCACTGCGACGTCTGGCAGGCCGGCGAGAAGCTGGTGCCGGTGGTCGGCGACGTCTCGACCACGCCCGGGGTGATGGGCTTGCACGGCTGGCTCTCGGGCAGCCCCGACTACCGCCTGCGCTTCGCCGACCGAGCGCGCCGGCTCTTCTTCGAGGCGGGCTTGCTCACGCCGGCCGCCGTCCGCGCCCGCTACGCGGCCCTGCTGGACGAGGTCGAGCCGGGCATCGAAGGCGAGTCGGCCCGCTGGGGTGACGCGATCCCGCGTTCGCGCAGCCGCAACGAGAACTTCACGCCCTGGAGCCTCTTCTGGTCGGTCACGCCGGATCGGACCCTGCGCCGCGATCCGCAATGGCTGGGCGAGCGCGCCCGGCTGCTCGATCAGGCCATCCCGATCCGCACGGGCATCGTGCTCGAACAGCTCTGTCGCGCCGGCCTGTTCCCCCCGGTGGCGCCGCTGCGCGCCCGGCTCGAGGGCGATCCCTACGCCGCGGGCGGGGCGCGCCTCGTCATCGAGCGGCTGTCCGGCGGCTGCCCGGGCGCCCTGGACGCGGGTACGATCCTCTACACCCTGGATGGCAGCGACCCCCGGCAGCCGGGCTCGAGCCCGGTCGGCACCTGGTGGACCGGAACGGTCTCGCCGACGGCCCGCGAATACGCGCGGCCCCTGGCGCTGGCGGGCTATGCCCATCTGCGCGCGCGCCTGGCCGTGCCCGATGCCGGCGGACTGCTCTGGGGCCCCGAGGTCGAGCTGCAGGTCGGCCAGCCGCGCATGGCCATCAGCGAGCTGCGATACCACCCTCCCGCGGGTGCGGCCGAGTTCCTCGAGCTGCGCAGCCTGGAGCCGGCGCCGATCGATCTCTCCGGCGCCAGCTTCGAGGGCATCACGTTGACCCTGCCCTACGGCACGCTCGTCCCGCCGGATGGCTACCTCGTGGTGAGCTCCGACGCCGCTCGCTTCGTGGCCGAGCATCCGGGGGTGCCGCTGGCGGGCGAGTACCTGGGCGGCCTGTCCAACGCCGGCGAGCGGATCGCCCTGCGTGACGCGCAGGGACGTGTGCTGGCCGCCCTGGACTACGATGACGGCGGCTTCTGGCCACGCGGCGCCGACCTGCTCGGCCATTCGCTGGTCCCGCGCGAGGGCGCCGTCGAAGGCGCCGAGCAGCCCGAAGCCTGGCGCGAGAGCGCGCTGCCCGGTGGCTCGCCCGGTGCCGAGGATCCGGCGCCACCCTGGCCACGGATCCTGCCCAACGAGCTGCTGGCCAACTCGGCCGCGCCCTACGAAGACGCCATCGAGCTCTACAATCCGGGCCTCGCCCCGGCCGACGTCTCGGGCTGGTGGCTGTCGGACGATGACGCGACCCTCGACAAGTACCGCTTTCCGCCGGGCAGCATCGTTCCGCCCGGCGGCTACCGGGCGGTCTACGAGCCGGAGCTGCGCAGCGGCGGCGATGGCGGTGCCGGTGGCTTCGCGTTGAGCTCGGCCGGCGAGTCGGTCCTGCTGACGGCGGTCGGACCGGCCGGTCGGCCGCTCGGCTTCGTCCGCGGCCTGGACTTCGGCCCCACGGCGACCAACGTCTCGCTGGGCCGGCACACGAACAGCGTCGGCCTGCTCGAGCTCGTTCCGCAGGCCAGGCCAAGCTTCGGCGTCGACCAGCCGGCCGATCCGACGGCCTTCCGCGAAGGCCGCGGCGCGGCCAACGCCGGCCCGCGCATCGGACCGGTCGTCATCGCCGAGATCATGGCCGCGCCCGCTGCCGGCGCCCAGGAATGGGTGGAGCTCCACAACGCCGGCGACGCGACGGTCTACCTCTTCGATCCGGCCGACCGGGCCCGCAGCTGGGCCTTCATCGACGGCATCGACTTCCGCTTCCCGCCCGGCGCCTTCATCCCCGCCGGCGGGCGCCTGCTCGTGGTGAGCGGTGACCCGCGGGCCTTCCGCGCCGAGCACCGGCTACCCAATGCGGTGCCGATCTTCGGGCCCTTCGGCGGTCGCCTCGACAACGGCGGCGAGCGCCTGGCCCTGGCCATGCCGTTCGAGCGCGATGCCGCCGACGGAAGCCCGTTGTGGGTCGAGCTCGAGCGGCTGACCTGGGACGACGCCGGGCATTGGCCGGCCCTCGCGGCCGGTGCCGGCGCATCGCTCGAACGCCGCGAGCCGGCCGGTTACGCCAACGATCCGGTCAGCTGGCTCGGGCTGCGCCTGGGCGGCACCCCGGGCTCGACCAATACGGTGCCGACGATCCTGCACCTGCCCTGGATGGCGCGCTGATCTACAATCTGAGGCGATGATCACCCCGTCCCGGCTGTCGGCCGGCCTGCTGGTCGCCGCGCCAGCCTTGCTGCTCTCGGTGCCGCTGATGCTCGCCGCTCCGGCGCCGCGCGCCGCCGCCGCGCCGTCGCCCGATGGCGCGCGGCTCTACCTGCCGATCCTGGGCCCGGTCGCGCGCGCGATCGACCCGCCGGCCTTCAGCCGGACGCGCGGCTACGTCGAGGCGCCCTTCCGTCTGGCCCTCGCGGCACCGTCGGGTACGGCGATCCGCTACACGCTGGACGGCAGCCCGCCCACGCCCACGCGCGGGCTGGTCTACAGCGCGGCGATCCCGATCGCCGAGACCCGGCTGGTGCGCGCCATCGCCTACCGTCCCGGCAGCCGTCTGCCCGCCTCGGCCGTGGCCACCCACAGCTACCTCTTCGCCGACCAGATCCTGCGTCAGCCCGATGCGCCGGCCGGATTCCCCGCCAGCTGGGGCATCCCGCCGCTCCTGAGCGCCCTGGGGCCGATCGCGGCGGACTACGGCATGGATCCCGAGGTGACCGGCGACCCGCGCTACGCCGCCGGACTGCGGGCCGACCTGGCCAGCTTGCCGGCCGTCTCGATCGTCACGGCGGTCGAGGACCTGTTCGGCGATCGGCGGGGGATCTACACCAACGCCACCGCTCGCGGCGAGGCCTGGGAGCGGCCGGCCTCGGTCGAGCTGATCCATCCCGATGGCCGCGCGGGCTTCCAGGTGGACGCGGGCCTGCGGATCGCCGGTGTGGCCAGCCGCCACCATCAGTACACGATCAAGCACAGCTTCAGCCTGCACTTCCGGGAGCGCTACGGCGCCGCCCGGCTCGAGCAGCCGCTCTTCGGCGGCTCCGCGGTCGAGCGCTTCGACACCCTGCGGCTCCGGGCCGGCTTCAACGACAGCGGCGCCTACCAGCCCTGGCGCGCCCAATACCTGCGCGATGCCTGGGGCCGGGCCAGCCAGAGGGCCATGGGTTGGAGCACGCCCCGCGGCCGCTTCGTCCAGCTCTTCCTCGACGGCCTGTACTGGGGTGTCTACGAGCTGACCGAGGAGCCGACCGCGGCCTGGGCGGCCGATCACGAGGGCGGCCGCGAGGCCGACTACGACGTGGTCAAGTCGGATGCGCGCGGCGAGAGCGGCGTCGAGGACGGCAACCGGGCGGCCTACACGCGCCTCGCGGCGCTGGACGGGCTGGTGGACCCCGTCCGTTACCGCCAGGCCGAAGCCCTGGTCGACATCCCGCAGCAGGCCGACTACATGCTGCTCAACTTCTACGGCGCCAACCGCGACTGGCCGCTGACCAACTGGCGCGCCTTCCGCAACCGGGTGACCGGCGCGCCCTTCCGCTTCGTGATCTGGGACTTCGAGACCAGCCTCGATCTGCTGGCGCCGGGCCATGTCAACTACGACGCGGCGCATGCGCGCGACATCTCGGACGGGCCGGGCGTCGATCGCCTGCATGCGCGCCTGATGCAGAACGCCGAGTACCGCATGGTCTTCGCCGACCGCGCCCGCCGGCAGCTGCTGGACGGCGGCCCCTTGAGCGCCGCCGCGGCATCCGCGCGCTATCTGGGCCTGGCGACCCAGGTGGAGCGGGCGATGGTGCTCGAGTCGGCCCGCTGGGGCGACATGGCCATCGGCGGCCTGGCGCGGCGGGACGGTGGGGCGCTCTGGGCGGCCTACGAAGCGGCCAACGGACGGGGCCATCCGTGGACCCGCGACGAGGAGTGGCGCGCCGAGCAGCAGCGCCTGCAGACGGATTTCTTCGCTCGCCGAGACCTGGAGCTGCTCTGGCAGCTCTGCGATCGCGTGCTCTATCCGCCCATCGTGGCGCCCGACCTGGCGCCGCCGAGCGGCGCCGACGGCCCTGCGCTGCGGTTGGTGCTGCGGCCTGGCGAGGGCGGCTGCCCTGGCGCCCGGCGCGACGGCCAGATCTACTTCAGCACCGACGGCAGCGATCCCCGGCTGCCCGGCAGCGGCGACCCGGTCCTGCCCTGGACCGGCCAGATTTCGCATCGGGCACGGCGCTACACCGGTCCGGTCCGGCTGGACGGCTACGCTCGGGTGATGGCGCGCATGGCGGTCGAGGATCGTGGCCGGCTGCTCTGGAGCGCGCTCTCGGAGGCCAGCTATGGTCGGCCAGACCTGGCCTTCGGCGAGCTGATGTACCATCCGCCCGCTGGCGACTCCGAGTTCCTCGAGATCGTGAATCGCGAGCGGATCGGCGTGGACCTCTCGGGTTACCAGACCCGGGGCATCACCTACACCTTCCCCGCCGGCAGCCAGCTGCCCGCCGGCGGCCGCCAGGTTCTGGTCCAGGATCCGGAGGCCTTCGCCCGGCAACACCCGGCCGTCGCGGTGGCCGGCGTCTACACCGGGCGCCTGTCCGATGCCGGCGAGCGCCTGGCCCTGGTGGACCCCGCCGGCGAGACGCGGATCGCGCTGCGCTACGACGACGCGGGCTTCTGGCCCCTGGCGCCCGATGGCCGTGGCCACTCCCTGGTACCGGCCGAGCCCGAGGCGGCCACCCACGAGCCGAGCGACCCACGCGCATGGCGCGCCAGCAGCCAGCCCGGCGGCTCGCCGGGTCGGCCCGACCCGCCGTCACCCTGGCCCTCCGTATGGATCGACGAGGTGCTGGCCCACGCGCCCGAACCCTACGAAGACGCCGTCGAGCTCTACAATCCGGGGCCCGACCTGGCCGACATCTCGGGCTGGTTCCTGGGCGACGATCCGGCCGACCCACGCGCCTTCCGCATCCCCGACGGAACCCTGCTGCTGCCAGGCCGCTACGCCGTCTTCTACGGCCGCGATCTGCGGCTGGGTCTGCCGGGGCCGGTTCGCTTGCGAGCTGCCCCCCCCGCGCCCGACGCTGCGCCCGCCCGGCCGGCATCCCTCGCGCCGACGCGCCTGGGCCAGGGCCTCGCGCTGCCGGCCACCGGCGGCCGGCTCTACCTGGCCTCGGCCGACCGGACCGGCCGCCTGACAGGGCTGCTCCAAGGCTTCGACTACCCGGCCGCCGAAGCCGGTCTGTCCTTCGGCCGGCTGGAGATGCGGCAGGCCCCGGAGGTCGCACGGCTCGATCGGCCCAGCTTCGGGGTCGCCGCGCCCGAGAGCCTGGAGGCCTTTCGCTCCGGCAGCGGCGCGCCCAACGCAGCGCCCAAGGTGGGCCCGGTGATCCTGAGCGAGATCATGTACCACCCGGCCGCCGGAGGCCTGGAGTACGTCGAGCTCCAGAGCGTCGCCTCGACGCCCAGCCTGCTGCATGCCCCCAGCCAGCCCGAATCGGCCTGGCGCTTCAACCAGGGCATCGACTTCGTCTTTCCCGAAGGCGCCCTGCTCGCCGCCGGCGGGCGCGCCCTGGTGGTGCCGATCGATCCCGAGCGTTTCCGTGGCCAGCACGGGCTGCCGGCCGAGCTGCCGATCTTCGGGCCCTACGCCGGCCGACTCGCCAACGAGGGCGAGGCCCTGGCCCTGGCTCGACCCTTCGTGCGCCAGGAGACCGAGGGTGGCAGCGTCGTCGAGGACGCCGAGGTCTACGTGACCGTCGACCGGGTTCGCTACGACGACGCCTCGCCCTGGCCGGTCCTCGCCGACGGCGCCGGCGCCTCGCTCGAGCGCCGCGACCCCGAGCGATACGGCGACGACCCGGATGCCTGGCTGGCCCTGACGGCCGGCGGCACGCCCGGCCGGGCCAACACCGTTCCCCGCTCGATCTGGCTGCCCCTCGTGTCGAACCGGCGCTAACGAAGCCCCCGTCCCGGGTCGATGCGCCGACCGCCCCGCGACGGCCGCCTGGCAGAAGGAAGCCTCCGACCAAGAAGCGGGCCCATCCACCGGGTCCCGAGCCGCGTCGAGGCCGTCCTATCCAGATCCACAAGGGCGAGAGGGGGCGATGGGCCGAGCTGCCGCAGGCCGTTCACGCCGACCCTTCAATGCGTGCTGGCCCGACTCGCCTGCCGAGCGTTCCCGCCGTGACAGATGCCCGCCCTGACGTAGGCAGCTCGGCCCATAGCCCCCTCTCGCCCGAACCAAGCCCCGCCTCCCCGCCGTCTTCCGTCTCTCCGTCCCTCCGTCCCGTCGTTCTGCCTCCCCGCCCTTCCGCCATTCCGTCTTTCCGCCCCCAACATTCAGCGATCCCCAGGCGCATACACCCGCTGCGCCAACGTGCTCCAATCCCCCGCCAACCAGATCTGCCGCAGCTCCCCCAGATCGCGCAACTCGATCGCATGGATCGGCACGTTCAGCTCGGTCGCCAGGCTCGGCGCGCCGGCGCTGCCCGGATGCGGAGTCTCGGTCCAGCCCGCGCCATCGAAGCGCAGGACGCTGCTGTAGAACGGCGGGTCCTCGCCGCAGGCGATCGAACGGTAACGCGCGTCCTCGGGCAGCTCGAGCCGGCGCCAGGCGCCGCGGCCGCAGCGAGCCAGCACCCAGACATCGCGCTCCGCGCCCGCCGCCAACGCGGTGAAGCGGCTGCCGGCCGCCAGGCCGCCGGGCCGTTCGGGCGACAGGTCGGGCGGCGAGGGCACGGCACGGACTTGAGCGGGCTCGCCGGCCGTCAGCCGTATCAGCCGCTCGCCGCGTCCGGCCCAAGCCCCGACCGCCCAGGCATCGCCCGGCGCGAGCTGTGCCACGTCGGCCAGCGTCAGCGTGGGCGCCTCGAGGATGCAGACGCGATGCGGGCTGCCGCCAGCGGGCCGGGCGCAGCCGCAGCTGGGCTCCAGTGCCAGACTTTCGCCGCGGGGCAGACCGCGGCTGGCGGTGCCGAGGTCCGGCGCCGCCGCCCGATCCGCTCGGCTGTCGGCGCAACCCTGGTCGAGCCAGAGCGCCAGGCCATCGCCGACCGCCCAGGCGTGACCGCCTTCCGCGTCGCGCAGGGCATCCAGGGCCCGCAGCCGGCCGGCCAGAGGGGGCTCCAGCAGGGGCTGCCAGGCCTCCGAATAGCGGTCGAAGCGCCAGACCTGGCTGCTCGGCTCCGGACCTCGCGCATCGACGGTCAGGCCCCAGGCCTCGCCTCGTGGCAGGGCGACCAGGTCCACGAAGTCGCGCGGGTCGGCGACGTCGGAGGGCGGATCGTCTTGCGGCGGCAGCCGATGGACGCGGGCGCGCAGCGGGTCGCCGCCCGCCAGGCGCAGGCTGGTTCCCGCCGCGCCGGCCAGCCAGAGCCAGCCCGGCGCCTCGTCGATCAGGCTCGGGGCGGGCAGGCCGGCCAGGGCGGCGCCGGCCGACAGATCCTCACGCAGCTCGCGCCCGTCGTAGCGCAGCAGGCGCGCACCGTCCGGAGCGGCAGCCAGGGCGATGCCGCCGCCGCTCCCGTCGGGGGCGAAGCCCAGCAGGTCCAGCCGGCGGCGCGAGGTCTGCCAGCGCGCCGTCGCCGTGTCGTAGCGCCAGGTCTCGTCGCCGGCGCCGTAGAACAGGCCTTCCAGCACCTTGAGCGGCTGGCCCCGATCGACCAGCTGGGTCGCGAGCACCACGGGCGCGGACTCGGCGACGGGAGCCCTCAGCGGCGGCGTGCCGTAGCTGCGGCTGATCGCGGCGCTGGGCCAATCGAGGCGCTCGACCAGGTCGGCCGCCATGGGCGCGGGGCGGAAGCCGAGCCATAGGTCGGTCAGCGCCCCACCGCCGCCAGGCGCTCGGCTCGAGAGCAGGCCGAAGACGGCATCGCCCGGGCTGCGCCCGACGCGGGTCAGCGCGGGCGCTGGAAGCCAGCCATGCCCGTCGCGGTCGTAGCGCCAGCCGACCGTGCCCGCCGTCGCATCGCCGGCTTGCGCGTCGGTGGACCGGCCGAGCGCATAGGCCATCGGCTCGCCGTCGGTCGATGGGTTGCGGATCAGGTGCGTGGGGAGCTGGCCGGCCGGGGTCTGGAGCTCGGGCCGGTCCAGCCGGTCGGCGCGGACGAAGCTGCCGCGTGCGGCGGCTTCGTCCGCGGCCAGCAGCCAGGTCTCCGGCAGGTACTGCGCGTTCTGGTAGCGCCAGATCGTCGCCGCATCGCCGAGCGGTGGCAGGGCGCGCAGCGCCGCCGCGCGCGCCGGGTCGCGCCAGTCGGCCCAGGCCGCGAGGCTGGCGGGCGGAGGCAGGCCGGGGATCGGCTCCATGCTGGCCACGGCCGCCCAGGCCAGGCCGCGCAGCGGATCCGCCTGTCGGCCGGCCGCCCAGCCGTAGAGCCGGCGCGAGAAGGGCAGGAAGCTCAGGTGAACCGTGTCCCAGGTCGTGCTCTCGTCGAAGTAGGCCGGCGCCGACTCGGACCAGCAGCCCTGCCAGTAGCCCAGGATCTGGGATTGGTCGCCGACGGCCACGCCGGTCAACCGACCATCGACCGCCGCGAAGTCCGCTGCCTGGAGGCCGACCAGGACCTGGCCCATCTGCGCCGCCCAGCGGCCATCGGGCGTGATCCGCGCCACGCCGTCGCCCACCGCCATCAGGCTACCGTCCTCGCCCAGGTCGACCAGGTCGCGCAGCTCGCCCATGCCGCCGCAGATCAGCTGCCAGCCCGCCTGCCCCGGACAGGCGGCCGCGCGCATGTCCAAGGGGGCGCAGGGCTCGGGATCGGCGAGGCCGCGCCATTGGGCGCCGAAGGGCAGGTAGATCGGCGCCGGCGACTCGGCGCCAGCCGACGCCGCCCGAGCCAGCAGGGCTGCCAGCACGATCGGCAACAGCCACCGGGGCCCGGGCGCGCGGCTCATCCGATCAGGGATCGATGCCGGGCGTGGGCGAGGGTGCAATCGGGCGGCCGGGGGCCACCGGCGGCGCCTCCGTCGGGGCGGGATCCGGCTCCTCGTAGACGATGCCCGTCGGCGAGGCCAGCGGCGTTGGCGTCGGCGGCAGGGTGGCGGTCGGGGGCACCTGCGCCTCGTCGTCGTCCTGGACGGCGGGTGCCGGGATGGCCGCTGGCCGGGTCGGCGCCGGCAGGGAGCGGTCGATCGGACGCGCGATCGCCGGGTTGACGGCTTCGTCCGGCGGGGCCGGAGCGGCAGGTGGCGCGAGGAGGCCACCGTCGATCGGCACGGGCGGCAGGGAGCGCAAGCGGTCCCGCGCCGGGGAGGGCTCCGGTTCGGATGCCTCGGGGTCGGCGGGTTGGGGCGCGCCAGCAGCGGGGAGCGTGGCCAGCGCGGCCGGGTCGCTCGGCGCGACGATGCGGTCGCGCTGACGCAGGCCCAGCCCGACCAGCAGGCCGAGCGTCACGAGCAGCATCAGGGCCGGCAGGGTGGCCCCCGACCCCGGCAGCAGGCGCTGCCAGGGGGCCGGGGCCACCGGTGGCCGGCGCATCAACCCGTCGCGGAGCGTGGACCGATAGCCCTCGCGCGGTCGCAGGACCGTATCGGCCTGCAGCCACTCGGCGAGGGGGTCCTGACCCACCGTCTCCGGTTCGAACATCTCAGGCGACACCCGAGTCTCCTTGAATGCGCTTCTTCAATCGTTCTCGCGCCCGGTGCAGGCGCTTGTGGACCGCCACCGGGCTGCAACCCAAGGCCTCCGCGATCTCCGTCGGCGTGAGGCCGGCGAAGTAATACAGGCCGATCACTTCCTGGTCGGCCTCCGACAACGCCTGCAGCGCCACCTGCACCGTCGTTCGGTCGTCCCAGCGCTGCTGCGGCCGCGAGAGGCCGTGATGCGGCATGAAGGGCACCAGCTGCCGCAGGCGACGGCGACGATGGTGGTTGGCGATGAGGTTGCCGGCGATGCGGTAGAGCCAGGCCTTGAACGGCAGACCGCGCAGCTCGTAGCGCTCGATGGCCGTCAGCGCCCGCTCCCAGACCTCGGCCGACAAGTCCTCGGCCAGCACGACGTCGCCGCCCACGCGACGCGCGATGTAGTTGTAAACGGCATCGAAGTGACGATCGTAGAGCCGACCGAAGGCGGCGCGGTCGCTGCGTGCCGCCTCGACCAGGGCGGCCTCGTCCTGGAGGTCCATTCCCGGCTTAACAACACCCGGGGCCAGCTTTTTGGACAGGCCGGCCCCGGATTCGTCGGAATCGCTGACCTCGGGTCGATCCGGCCGCTCGACGGCGCGTGCCCGCTGGGCGCGCGGATCGGGGACGACGGTCATGCGCGCACGCGGACCACGGGCCAGCCCACGCGGGGCGTCGCCGTTCGGTCCTGAGCCGTCGAGATTGCGGTCACCGCGTGGTCGTCCGGGGCTGGAGCCGGTGCGAGGCGCGGGGCGCATCGCCGGCATGGCCGGTCCGGCTTGACGCCGGGTGGAGGCCGCACAGTATAATCGGGCCATGAGCACACCACAAGGCGCTGCCTTTCACTACCGCCGAATGGCCCCTGGCGAGCTGGCCGCGCGTCTGGCGGCCGGCACGGCCCCGCCGGTCTACGATCTGCGCGAGCCCTTCGAGCACGCCACCGACGGAGCCGGCATCGCCGGCGCGGTGCCGCTGCCGCTCAGCGAGCTGCACCGCTGGTGGCCCAGCCTCGACCCTCGGGCCGAGATGGTCTTCCAGTGCCGGGCCGGCAACCGCAGCCGCGCCCTGTGCTGCGCGCTGGCCGTGCATGGCTTCGAGCGGGTCTGCGACCTCGAGGGCGGCCTCGAGGCCTGGCAGGCCGAGCTCGGCCAGGGCTGAGCTCGGCCGTCGACGGGCGTTCAGGGACAGCCGGCCTTCCAGACCACCCCGTTGAAGGGGCCGAAGGGCTTGCCCGAGTCGCGTAGGCTCAGCCAGGTCCGCAGCGGGTTGCGCCAGCTCGGCGGCAGGGCCGGGTTGGCGGGCTTGAGCCAGCCTTCGACCTGCTGCGGCGCGGCCAGCGCGGCGGCGATGACGGCCGGCGGCACCTGCGCCGGAAGCTGCGGGCAGACCCGGCCCAACGGCTCGGGCGTCGGATTCGACGCGGAGGTCGGCGTCGGCAGGGGCGTCCGTGTCGGGCTCGGGGCGACGGGCGTCGGCGTCAGCCCGCTGCCGTCCTCGGCCAGGACCAGCAAGCCTTCGCGCGAGCTCAGGCCCAGCGGAGCCGGATCGCCGGACTGCTCGGCGACGTAGGCGGCGCGATGGCCCGGGCCGTCGAAGCCCGGCAGCAGCTCGGGGACGATGCTGCTGACGCCCGGCCGACCGAAGGTGTCGGTCACCTGTTCGATCACCCCACCGTCGTGCCAGACGAAGAGCTCGAGGTTGCCGTTGGCGTTGCCGCCCCCGAAGTCCGATCGTGACAGGAAGGCCACCCGCCGGCCGTCGCCGCTGATGCGCGGCAGGATGCTGCTGGCCTGGCTGCTGGTGGCGGTGCTGAGCCGCGACAGGCCGAGGCCGGCCTCCCAGAGGTAGATCTCGATCGCCTGGTGCGGGCCCGGCGAGCCGACGTCGACCTGTCCGCGTCCGGCGGCGAAGGCGATGCGCTGGCCATCGTCCGAGACGGTCGGGTCGTAGAGCTCGCGGGCGGTGAGCGGCGGTCGCCAGTCGGTCAGCTGCAGGAATCGCGCGCGGTCGCCGGGCTGCGTCGGCGGCCCGCTCCAGGCGAAGAGCTCCCAGCTGTCGTCGGCGTTGCCGCCGGTCAGGTCGTCCTGGAGCACGAAGGCGACGCGGGATCCGTCGGCCGAGATCTCGGGCCGGCTGTGGTAGGGCGCGCCACGGAGGTCGGTGAGCTGGTCGAGCCGGCCGCCGATCTCGGCCCGGTACAGCTCGATGCTGCCGTCCGGGTTGGCGCCCGTCAGGTCGGCGTCGTGCCAGAAGGCGATCACCTTGCCGTCGCGGCTGAGGGCCGCACCCTCGGCCGCGTCGCCGCTCGGCGCGTCGGTGATCTGCAGGAAGCTCGGCGCCGGGCCCAGCGTATCCAGAAGGAAGACCTCCTTCGTGCCGTCGGCGTTGGCGCCGGCCAGGTCGGCGTCGGAGAGGAAGGCGATGCGCAGCCCGTCGCCCGAGAGCGTGGGCCGGGACTGGTCGAGGAAGCCGCCGGGACCGGTTCGGGTCACCTGGCCCAGGCCGCCGCCCTGCCGCCAGACGAAGATCTCGGGGTTGCGGTCGGGGTTGCCGCCGCTCGGATCGCCGTTGTGCTGGAAGGCCGCCAGCGGCTGCGCGGCCGCCAGGTCCGGCTCGCGGACCCGGCCGGCGCCCTCGGCCGTGAGCGCGGTCAGCGTCCAGGAGCCCAAGCCGCCCTGGGCCCAGGCGCGCCCGTCGCTGTGCGGCGCCAGCCCGGCCAACAGGGCCAGCAGCCCGGCGCCAGCTAGCGCGAGCCGACGGATGTCCGGTCGCTTCGGCGATGCCTTGGATCGACGGGTCATGGCCAACCTCCTGGATCTGACGAGGGCTCGGACGCCGACCCGCAGGCCGGCACGGCACGAACATGGAACCGTTTGGGGCGCGATGACGTTCAATGGACGAGCACCCAAGGGCGCTCAAACCATACATCGGGCGCGAGGACGCGCCCAGCGACCCACGAGGAGGCGATCGAATGAGCATCCAAGAGACCCGGATGGACCTGGCCGTGCGCCTGGTGTCACGCGCCTTTCGCGACAGCCCCGAGGCCGAGACCGCGCTCCGCCTGACGGGTTTTCGCGAGGCCTACGCGGCCCTGGCGGACCTGGACGCCGGCGACGAGGCGTGGACCGAGGACACCCTGGCGGCGGCCTGGGAGCTGGTGGCCGATGCCTGGCCGCGCGGGGGGCCGCTGGAGGTCCTGATCCGCGATCTCCGGGCGGCGCACCGGACCCTGATCGACACCGCCCTGCCGCCGCCCGAGGTCCAGCGGCGCAAGCCCCGGCGCGATGCCTGAGCTCGGGCGACGACCGCCCGCGAGCCGGCCGGACATCCGTTGACCCTGCCAGGCCTTTCAGGTATCGTCTTGAATCACGCCCGAAGCCCCCTGGTCCGTCCCGCATGGGCATCCGCAGGTCCGGCGCGCGGCCAAGGTTGCGGCTCGGTGGGCGCGAGCTGCGGCCCCGCCACCCGCGCCGCATGGCCGGAGATGAGCGCCTCATGATCGATCGACCGCCGGCGGCGCAGGACCCGGTCCCGCCCGAGGCTGCCTGGCAGGCCGGCCTGTTGTCGGCAAGCGCCGGCATCGCGGGCGGCGTGGTGTTGGTCGCGGCCCTGGCCGGCGCCTTCGCCGAGCCGGGGATCGAGGCGCAGCGCCTCTTGCGCGGCTGGCTCATCGGCCTGGCCTTGGCCTTGGAGATCGGGGTCTGGCTCTCGGCGCGTCGCGGGCGGCTGACGCTGTCGGCCCGCCTGCAGCTGATCGGTGGCTGGGCGGCGCTTGGCTTCGGCCTGTCGGTCTTCGGCGGCATCGGCGGTATCGGCGGCCTCGGGCCGGGCGCCTACCTGCTGCTGGCGGCCTTGGCCAGCCTGCTCTGGTCCGCGCCGGCCAGCCTGGCCTTCGCGGGCCTCTGCGGGCTGACGCCGCTGGCGATGGCCTGGGCCGAGGCAGGGCTGGCCGGCTATCCGATCCTGCCCCGCCCGCCGGTCGGTCCGGTTCCCGGGAGCGGGCTCTGGCTCCAGGTGCTGCCGCTGGCGCTCCTGACCGGCACCCTGCCCCTGGCGCTCGGCCGGCTCCGGCGCCTGCTGGTCGCGCAGCAGGACGCCCTGCGCGACCAGGCGCACCGGCGCGAGCGCCTCGAGGCCGAGCTGGCGGCGCGCGACCGCGAGCTGACCCGCACCCGGTCACGGCTGCGCGAGGAGATCGACGACCGCACGGTGGCCCTGGCCGCGCTGCAAGCCTCGGCCGGCGGCCTGGACCACGCGCGCCGGCGCCTGGACGCCATCCTGGCCTATCTGCCGCGCCTCGTGCTCTACGAGACGCGCGGCGGCGCGAGCGCGATCGTCGGCAACGTCGAGGGCCTGCTCGGCTATCCGGCCGACAGCTTCGACGGCGGGCGAACCGGCTTCATCGACCTGCTGCACCCGGAGGACGCGGCCGCCCAACGCGAGGGATTCGCGGCCTGGGAGGCAGCCGGCCGCCAAGGCGTGCTGGGTCAGGAGTACCGGTGCCGCCGCGCCGACGGCAGCTACATCTGGCTGCAGGACTACACGGTCGAGGCTCGGGCCGAGGACGGCAGCCCCTACCTGGCCGGCGCCCTGATCGACGTCTCCGAGCGCCGCCGCGCCGAGGCCGAGCGCGAGCGCTTCACGCGCCAGCTGCGCACCGCCGCCGAGACGGCCGAGCGCCTGGGCGCCATCCTGGATCCCGAGCGGCTGATGCGCGAGACGGTCGAGCTGATGCAGGCGCGCTTCGAGCTGTACCACGTCCACGTCTACCTCTTCGACCGCGAGCAGCAGCAGCTGCGGGTGCGGGCCGGCACGGGCGAGGCCGGCCGGCGCATGGTCGAGGCCGGCCACGCGATTCCGCTGGCGGCCGAGCGAAGCCTGGTGGCGCGCGCCGCCCGGCTCGAGCGCGTGGTCCTGGTCGACGACGTGGCCGGCGACCCCCACCATCTGCCCAACCCGCTCCTGCCGGCCACCCGTTCCGAGGTGGCCCTGCCGCTGCGCGCCTCGGGCGCCATCATCGGCGTGCTCGACGTCCAGGACGACCAACCCGGCCGCTTCGGCCCCTCCGACCTGGACACCTTCGGCACCCTGGCCGGCCAGATCGGCGTGGCCATCGAGAACGCCCGACTCTTCGCCGAGATGCAGTCGGTCATGGAGCGCCTGCGCGAGGTCGATCGCCTCAAGAGCGAGTTCCTGGCCAACATGAGCCACGAGCTGCGCACGCCGCTCAACTCCATCATCGGCTACGCCGAGCTGATGCTGATGGGCATCAACGGCGAGATCGACCTCGAGTCGAGGAAGGACCTGCAGGCCATCTTCGACAACGGCCAGCAGCTCCTGGAGCTGATCAACGACCTGCTCGACCTGGCCAAGATCGAGGCCGGCCGCATGCGGCTGGACGCCGAGGACGTGATGGTCGGCACCCTGCTCGAAGAGGTGCGCCGCCGCAATGCCGGCCTGCTGCTCAAGAAGCCGATCCAGATGACCATCGAGGTCGCACCCGGCCTGCCCCTCTTGCGGGTCGACCGGCTGCGGATCGAGCAGGTGCTCAACAACCTGGTCTCCAACGCGGTCAAGTTCACCGAGTCCGGTCAGATCTGGCTACGCGCCTACCCGGACGGCGAGGCGATCTGCCTCGAGGTGGAGGATACCGGCATCGGCATCGAGGCAGCCGGTCTGGACAGCGTCTTCGAGAAGTTCCGGCAGGCCGATGGCTCCTTCACCCGCCGCGCCAAGGGCACCGGTCTGGGCCTGGCCATCACCCGGCACCTGGTGGAGATGCACGGCGGCACGATCGAGGTTCAGAGCCGGGTCGATGCCGGCACGATCTTCACGGTGCGCCTGCCGATCCAGCCGTCCGAGCCCGGCAAGCCGCTGCGGGCGATGTTCGGCCTGACGCCCAAGGAGGTCGAGGCCTGAGCACGCTCTTCACGGGCCTGCGCTGCATGGCCTGCCAACGCGCCCTGCCAGCCGATCTCGGCCTGGTCGCCTGCCCCGGCTGCGGCAGCGCCTGGCTCGATGCGCGCTACGCCCTCGAGCGCCTGCCGGCCAGCTGGCCGGCCCGCGTGGCCACCCGGCCCACCGACCTGTGGCGCTATCGGGAGCTCCTGCCCTTCGACGCGGCCATGCCGCGGGTCGGGCTCGGCGAGGGCTGGACGCCGCTCATCCGGGCCGGTCGACTCTCGGCCGAGCTGGGCCATGCCGGCCTCTGGATCAAGGACGAACGGCAACAGCCGACCGGGTCCTTCAAGGACCGCCAGGCCGCGGTCGCGGTCAGCCTGCTCGCCGCGCGCGGCGTCCGCGAGCTGGTGCTCGGCTCGACCGGCAACGCGGCGGCGGCCTACGCCGCCTACTGCGCGCGGGCGGGCATCAAGCTCTGGGTCTTCCTGGCCAGCAGCGTGCCGGCCGAGAAGCTGCGCGAGCTGGCGCTCTACGGGGCCGAGGTGGTCAAGGTGGCCGGCAGCTACGACCAGGCCAAGCTCATCGCGGCCGACTTCGCGGCCCGGCGCGGCCTGCCGATCGACCTGGGCGCCAAGGCCGCCGTGGGCAAGGAGGGCATGAAGACCATCGCCTTCGAGATCGCCGAGCAGCTGGGCGCGCTGCTGGCGGGCGAGCCGGTCGATTCGGCCGATGCGGCGCAGTCCGAGCGCGCGGGCGGGCTCGGTCTGCCGCGCTGGCAGGCCCCCGACTGGTACCTGCAGGCCGTCTCGGGCGGCATCGGCCCCCTGGGCGTGCAGAAGGGCTTCGAGGAGCTCTTCGCGGCCGGGCTGATCGATCGCGTGCCGAAGCTCGGCGTGCTGCAGTCGGCCGGCTGCGCGCCGATGGTGCGGGCCTGGGAGCGCGGCGCGAGCGAGGCCGAGCCGGTGGAGCCGGACACGCTCATCAGCGTGCTGGCCACCGGCGACCCGGGCCTGGCCTATACCGCGCTCAAGCGCGCGATCGACCTTCGGGGCGGCGCGATGGCGGCCGTCACCGACGACGAGGCCTTCCTGGCCATGCGGCATCTGGCGCGCATCGAGGGCCTGTCGGTCGAGCCGGCGGTCAGCGTCGCCTTCGCCGGCCTGGAGAAGCTGATCGACGCCGGCCACATCCGAGCCCACGAGCGCGTGGTGGTCAACTGCTCGGGCCATACATTCAGCGCCGAGAAGCATGCGCTGGAGGATCGGCACGTGCTGCACCTGCGTGCCGCCGGCCCGGCCGGCGAGCCGGCCAGCGACACCCAGGTCGGTCGTGCTCTGTCGCAGCTCGACGAGCAGGCCACCAGCATCGTGGTCATCGACGACAACCCGCACGACAGCCGCCTGATCCGTCGGCTGCTCCAGCGCCAGCGCCAGTATCGCGTCTTCGAGTCGCACAGCGGGGTGGAGGGC
Organism: Caldilineae bacterium; assembly: GCA_020634625.1. GTDB lineage: Bacteria > Chloroflexota > Anaerolineae > Epilineales > Epilineaceae > JACKBJ01. The sequence goes on from JACKBJ010000016.1 coordinate 65,887, forward strand.
ATCGACCTGGTGCGGCAGCGTCAGCCGGCCCTGGTCGTTCTGGACCTGATGATGCCGGGCATGGACGGCTTCGCGGTGCTCGAGGTGCTCGCGGCCGACCCGCGCACGCGCGAGATCCCGGTGGTCGTGATCTCGGCCCGCGGCCTCGAGCCCTACGAACGGGATCAGCTCGACCCGCGCACGGCCTCGATCTGGCGCAAGGGCGACTTTCGGGCCGACGAGCTGCTGGCGCACGTGGTCCAGCTCCTGGGTGGCGAAGCCGATCCCAGCGGCATCCTGGCCGAGACGACGCTTTCGCGGGCGCAAGGCGGCGAACCGGAGGCCTTCGGCCGGGCTGCCCGGCGACGCATCCTGGTGGTCGACCCGAACCCGCTGGATGCGCGGCTCGTGCGGCGGCTCTTCGAGTCGCGCCAGCGCTTCGAAGCCCTGACCGCCGTCGACGGCGCGCAGGCCCTGGTCCTGGTCGGCGCGCAGCGGCCCGACCTGTTGATCTTCGATCCCGACCTGCCGGACATGTCCGGCGAGGCGCTGCTCGAGCGTCTGGCCGCCCCCCCCCTTGCCTGGCGTGGACCGACGCTGGCCATCTCGCGCGCGCCCCTGCCGGCCGAGCGTCGCCGCCGCCTGGCCGAGGGCATCGACTCGGTCTGGGCCAAGGACAGCCTCGACCGATCCAGCCTCTACGAACACGTCCAGAGCCTCTTGGCGGACTGAGGGCCATCATGGGCGACAGGCCGGTCCTGTACATCGAGGACAACTTCCACAACCGGCGGCTGGTGCGCAAGATCCTGGCGTCGCGCGGCTTCGAGGTGCTCGAGGCCGAGGACGGCCTGAGCGGCCTGGCGATGCTGCGCGCGCTGCGCCCGCCGCTGGTGCTGCTCGACATCGGCCTGCCCGACATCGACGGCCTCGAGGTGGTGGCCCGCATCCGCGCCGACGCCGAGCTGCGCGCCACGCCGGTCATCGCCATCACGGCCTCGGCCATGCGCGGCGACCGCGAGCGCTTCCTCGAGCGAGGCTGCGACGACTATCTCTCCAAGCCCCTGCAGGCCCTGGAGCTGATCGCGCTGGTCGAGCGGCACTATCCGGTCGATCCCGCACCCGGCGCGGAGGCATGAACGGCACCCCGCGCGGCTCCGGCGAGGGCGGGTCGAGTCCGTCGACCCTGCCCCGACAGGGTCGCCTGCTGCAGCTCGAGCTGCCCGCGATCGGGTCGGGCCGACCGCCGCTCGAGCGCCCACGCTTGCTGGTGGTCGACGACAACCGCGCCCATCGTGGGATCCTGCTGCGGCACCTGCGGCACTGGGGCCTGCGCGCCGAGGACGCGCCGGACGGCCCGGCGGCCCTGGCCGCGCTGCGGCAGGCCGCGACCGACGGTCAGCCTTTCGCGCTCGCGATCCTGGACCTGGCCATGCCCGGCATGGACGGCTTCGCCTTGGCCGAGGCCCTGCGGCAGGATCCGGCACTGGCCGACACGCGCCTGATCCTCCTGACGGCCTTCGACGCGCAGGGCCAGGCCGAGGCCGCCCTGCGCCAGGGCTTCGCGGCCTACCTGACCAAGCCGCCGCGCCGGGCGCGCCTCTTGACCCTGCTGCAGGATCTGCTCGATTCGCCGCGGAGCGAGGACCCCTGAACGCGCTCGACGCCACGAGCGTCCCGGCGCTCGCGGCGCTGGTGACGCTGGGCCTGTTGCTGACGCTCCTGCTCTGGTGGACCATCTACATCAGCGAGGGCGCCTACCTGGGCGCCCGCGTGGTGCGTCTGCTCTACGACTGGACGGCCGGTGGCTACGATCGGCTCAAGGACTTCGACCGCGTCGACGACCTGGCCTTCCTGGCCAACCCGCTTCTCTACCGGCTCGAGGAGACGGTCGGCGCGCAGGCCAGCGTCCTGGACGTCGCCACCGGCACCGGCCGCCTGCCGGCGGCCCTGCTCGACCTGCCCTTCTTCGAGGGCAGGGTGGTCGGCATCGATGCCGCGCCGCGCATGCTGGCCATCGCCGCGGCCAAGCTGCGGCCCTGGATCGACTCCGGCCGCCTGACGCTGCTCGAGCAGCTGGCCGCGCCGCTGCCCTTCGAGGACGCCGCCTTCGACGCGGTCTGCTCGCTGGAGGCGCTGGAGTTCCTGCCCGATCGGGAGGCCGCCTTGCGCGAGATGCTGCGGGTGCTGCGCCCGGGCGGCTGGCTGCTGGTGAGCAACCGCATCGGCTGGGAGGCCCGGCTGATGCCGGGCCGGACCGAGCCGACGCCAAACTTCGAGCGCCGCCTGGCCCGCCTCGGCTTCGTCGACCCGGAGACCCGACCCTGGCAGACCTACTACGATCTGGTCTGGGCGCGCAAGCCCGGCTAGCGGGGCGAGGGAGCCGGCGCCGCGCGAGACCCTGGCCCGCCGCAGCGGCACGAGGCGGCTAGCCGGCGGCTGCGGCGGAGCTCTCCAGCGCCGCCTTCAAGAAGCGCCCGGTGTGGCTCTCGGGACAGGCCGCGATCGCCTCCGGCGTCCCCTCGGCCACGATCCGCCCCCCACCGGCGCCGCCCTCGGGTCCCAGGTCGATGACATGGTCGGCGGTCTTGATCACGTCGAGGTTGTGCTCGATGACCACCACCGTGTTGCCCAGGTCGACCAGCCGGTGCAGGACCTCGAGCAGACGCTGGATGTCGGCGAAGTGCAGGCCGGTCGTCGGTTCGTCGAGCAGGTAGAGCGTGCGTCCGGTGGCCGGCCGGGACAGCTCCTTGGCCAGCTTGATGCGCTGGGCCTCGCCGCCCGACAGGGTCAGGGCGCTCTGGCCCAGCTTGATGTAGTCCAGACCGACGTCGTGCAGGGTCTGCAGCATGCGCGCGATGGGCGGATGGTGCTCGAAGAAGCCCAGCGCCTCCTGCACGTCCATGTCGAGCACGTCGGCGATGCTCCGGCCGCGATAGGTGACGGCCAGGGTGTCGCGGTTGAAGCGCGCGCCCATGCATTCGCGGCACTGGACCCAGACGTCGGCCAGGAAGTGCATCTCGACCTTGCGCCGGCCGTGCCCCTGGCAAGCCTCGCAGCGACCGCCCTTGACGTTGAAGCTGAAGCGACCGGGCTGGTAGCCCCGCGCCCGGGCCTCGGGCGTGGCGGCGAAGCGCTTGCGGATCTCGTCGAAGAAGCCGACGTAGGTGGCCGGGTTGGAGCGTGGCGTGCGCCCGATCGGATCCTGGGTGATGTTGACCACCTTGTCGATCCGATCGAGGCCCTCGATGCGCCGGTGCGGCCCGGGCACGGTCTGGGCGTCGTGCAGGGCGCGGGCGAGGGCCGGATGCAGCGTGCGCGAGACCAGGCTGCTCTTGCCGCTGCCCGAGACGCCGGTGACGCAGATCAGCTTGCCCAAGGGAAAGCGGGCGTCGACCTCACGCAGGTTGTTCAGGCGCGCGCCGACCACCTGCAGCGCGCCCAGGTCCTCCGAGCGGCGCCCGGCGCCGGGCACCGCGATGCGCCGCTCGCCGCGCAGGTACTGGCCGGTCAGCGATGCGGGCGTGGCCATCACCTCGGCCGGCGTGCCGGCCGCCACGATCTCGCCACCCAGCACGCCGGCACCCGGCCCGAGGTCGATCAACCAGTCGCTCTCGCGCATCGTCTCCTCGTCGTGCTCGACCACGATGACCGTGTTGCCCATGTCGCGCAGCTGGTGCAGGGTGTCCAGCAGGGCGCGGTTGTCGCGCGCGTGCAGGCCGATCGAGGGCTCGTCGAGGATGTACAGCACGCCGACCAGGCCGCAGCCGATCTGGCTGGCCAGACGGATGCGCTGGCCCTCGCCGCCCGAGAGGCTGGGCGCCGGCCGATCCAGGCTCAGGTAGTGCAGGCCGACGTTGAGCATGAACTGCAGGCGGTCGCGGATCTCCTTGAGCACCTCGGCGGCGATCTCGCGCTGCTCGACGTCCAGGGCCTGGGCCTCCGCGCCATCGGCTTCGAGCTGGCTCACCCAGGCGTGGGCCTCGGCGATGGACATGGCGCCGATCTCGGTGATGCTGCGCCCGCCGACCCGCACCCCGCGCGACTCCGGCCGCAGGCGCGAGCCGCCGCAGCTGGCGCAAGGCTGCTGATCCATGAAGGCCGCGTAGCGTCGCCGCTGGCCCTCCGAGCTGGTCTGGTGGTAGAGCCGGTTGATGTTGAAGACGATGCCCTTGGTCGGTCGCAGGCTCTCGCCGCTCCAGCTGGCATCCTCGCCCTCGCTGCCCCAGGTGAAGCGGATCTTCTCCTCGCCCGAGCCCCAGAGCAGGACCTGGCGAAAGGACTCGGGCAACGCCTCCCAGGGCGCCTCGAGGTCGATGCCGTAGTGTTCGGCGATGGCATCCAGCGAGCGGAAGGTCCAGCTGTCCTGCTTCTTGCGCAGCTCGCCGTACCAACGCAGCGCGCCGTCCAGCAGCGAGAGGCTCGGGTCGTGCACGATCAGCTCGGGATCGACCTGGATGCGCGTGCCCAGGCCGGTGCAGTCGGGGCACATGCCCAGGGGCGAGTTGAAGCTGAAGCTCTGCGGCCCCAGCTCCGGAAAGCTGAAGCCGCAATGGGCGCAGGCGTGGGTTTCGCTGAAGAGCTCCAGCGGGGCCTCGGCCGGGTCCTCCGCCGACGGGTCCAGCCGCTGGATCGCCAGCAAGCCGGAACCGGCCTTCAAGGCCGTCTCGACCGAGTCGATCAGGCGCACCTGGAAGCTCGCGGCGGGATCGACCGCCGCGTCGCGCTGCGGCAGCTCCAGGCGGTCGACCACCAGCTCGATGGCATGCGGCTTCTTCTTGTCGAGCTTGGGCGGCGCCGCGTCCAGGCGCAGGATCTCGCCGTCGACGCGGGCCCGTACGAAGCCCGCGGCCCGGGCCGCCTCGAAGACCTCGACATGGCTGCCCTTTCGGTTGCGCACCACCGGCGCCAGCAGCAGGAAGCGGCTGCCGGCCGGCAGCTCGGCCAGCTGGGCGGCGATCTGCTGCGCGGTCTGGGCCCGAACCGGCCGTCCGCATTCGGGACAGTAGGGCGTCCCGACCCGGGCGAAGAGCACGCGCAGATAGTCCAGCACCTCGGTGACCGTGCCCACGGTCGAGCGCGGGTTCTTGCTGACCGACTTCTGCTCGATGGCGATGGCCGGGCTCAGGCCGATGACGGCGTCGACCTTGGGCTTCTCCATCTGACCCAGGAACTGCCGGGCATAGGCCGAGAGGCTCTCGACGTAGCGCCGCTGACCCTCGGCGTAGAGCGTGTCGAAGGCCAGCGAGGACTTGCCGCTGCCCGAGACGCCGGTCAGGACGACGAGCTTGTAGCGCGGGATGCTGACGTCCACGTGGCGCAGGTTGTGCTGGCTGGCGCCGCGGACGACGATCAGATCGGGCTGCATGGGGGCGGACCTCGCAGGGTGGCGCGAACAAACGTTCTTGGCGGGTCGCCATTGTATCATGCGGGGTCGGGAATCTCCAGCGGCCGCCTTGCCGCCGTCCCCGATTCGGGCCTAGACTGGAGGCCGACCCCAGCCCGACGCCGTCCAGCCGGCAGGAGCCCGCCATGATCGATGTCCGCCCTCGCGAGCCGGTGGTGTTCGCCGTCGACTTCGCGGCGATGGTCGCCTGGTACCGCGACGTGCTCGGCTTCGGCGTGACCCGCCTCTACGAGGACGACTACCACTACTGCAACCTCGAGAGCGCCTCGGGCATCCGCCTCGGCATCGCCGATGTGACGGAGATGGGCGTCGAGCCGCTCGATCGCCGGCGCAACACGGTCGTCCTGCAGTTCGAGGTCGACGACGTTCAGGCCTTCTTCGCGCACCTGCCGCGACACGGCGGCTCGATCGGCTTCGGTCCGTCCTACGACGAGAAGGGCGGCTTCTGGTTCGGCGGCTTCGCGGACCCCGAGGGCAACCCCTGCTGGGTGGTCGACAAGCACTGCCCCTGAGGCCGGCGAGACGCAGCCCACGCAAGGAGCGCCCGCATGACCGAGCGGAAGATGGACATCTGGAAGTACTTCGACGTGACCCATCGCCACCACGTCGTCTGCAACCCCCTGAGCGTGGACAAGCTCGACGCGCTGCTGGCGCTCTGCGCCCTGCCCGCGGGGGCGCGCGTCGTGGACATCGCTTGCGGCAAGGGCGAGGTGCTGGTGCGGCTGGCCGAGCGCTACGAGATCGCGGGCACCGGCGTCGACATCTCGCCCTATGCCGTGGCCGACGCCGAGCGGCTGCGCGACGCTCGGGTGCCCGGCGCCGACCTGCGCTTCGTCTGCCAGGCCGGCGCGGACTGGGCCGCCGCGAGCCACGCGCCCTTCGACCTGGCGCTCTGCATGGGCGCGGAATGGGTCTTCGGGGGCCTGGCGCCCACCTGCCGTCGGCTGGCCGAGCTGGTGCGGCCGGGCGGCCTGGTCGTCGTCGGAACGCCCTACTGGCTGCGGACCCCGCCGGAGGCCTACCTCGAAGCCGAGGGCCTGGTCGCCGAGGACTTCGCGCCGAGCCTCCGCGCCAGCGTGGCGACCTGCGAGGCCGAAGGGTTGCAGCTGCTCTACGCCGCCGTGAGCGCGCCGGACGATTGGGACCGCTACGAGGGCCTGCAGTGGTACGCCGCCGAAGCCCATGCCCGTGCCCATCCCGACGATCCGGATGGCCCCGAGATCCTGCGTCGCGTGGCGCGGGCGCGCGAGATCTACCTGCGCTGGGGCCGCGACCACTGCAACTGGGCGCTGTATCTCTTCCGGCGCTGAGGGATCCCGAGGACGAACCCGGATCTCGGGCCCCGGACGCGATCCCTGCGCCGATCGAAGGCGCAGCCGGCTCTGCCTTTGGTGCGGCCCGACGCTCATCAGTGGCGCAGCCAGAGCGCGTCGCTGACCAGGCACATCCCTCCATGGCGTGCCAGGATCGACCGCAGGTCTTCGAGCAGGGGCGCGAGCCGCTCGGGCGGGCAGGTGGTCAGGATGAGGTGGTTGTTGGAGATGCCCGACAGCTCGTCGGCGCGCCGGGGGCCGCGGTCGCCCGCGCCGGTCGCCCCGCCCAGCCGCGTCCAGCCGCTGAGGCCGTGACGTGCCAGCAGGCGCGTGACCTGCTCGCCGTAGGGTGCGTCGATCACGATCTCCAAGCGTTTGACCTCGATCACGGCAGCCTCCACAGCAGTTCGATGACCCACTGGTAGAGCGGGATGCCCAGCGCGACGTTGAAGGGAAAGGTCAGGGCCAGCGCCATGGGCAGGAAGAGGCTCGGGTTGGCCTGGGGCAGGGCGATGCGGATGGCGGCCGGCACGGCGATGTAGCTGGCGGATGCGCAGAGCACGGTGAAGAGCAGGGCGTCGCCCGGGCTCATCGTCAGCGCTCGCGCCGCGAGGATGGCCAGGCTGGCGTGGACCAGGGGCAGGCCGATGGCCGTGCCGATCAGGAAGGCGCCCGACTCGCGCAGGGCCGACAGGCGCCGCGCGGCGATCAGGCCCATGTCGAGCAGGAAGAGGCAGAGCACCCCGCGGAAGGGCGCGTCGGCGAACGGGGCCACGCTCCGCCAGCCCTCGTCGCCGGTCAGGAGGCCGATGGTCAAGGCGCCGAGCAGGAGGAAGACGGGGCCGTTGAGGAAGGCCTCGCGCAGGAGCTCGGCCTGCGAGCCGCTCTGGCTGCCCGGCTCCGACTGCGGCGCGGTGACGCCGGCGCGGCGCGCCAACAGCACCCCGGCCAGGATGGCCGGCGACTCCATCAGCGCCATGGCGGCCACCATGCTGCCCGACCAGTCGATCTGTCGCGCGTCGAGGAAGCTGGTGGCGGTGATGAAGGTCACCGCCGAGATCGAGCCATAGGTCGCGCCGATGGCGGCGGCGTCGGCCGCGCCAATCCGCCGGCGCAGCAGGCCGAAGGTCGAAAGCGGGATCAAGGCGCTGGCCAGGATACCGGCCAGCATCGGCGTGAGGGTCGTCGTCGAGAAGCCGGCCGCGGCCAGCTCCGCGCCGCCGTGCATGCCGATCGAGAAGAGCAGGTACAGCGACAGCCCGCGTGTGACGGCCTGCGGGATCTCCAGGTCCGAGCGCAGCAGGGTCGCGGCCATGCCGAGCGCGAAGAAGAGCACCGGCGGGGCGAGCAGGTTGCCCAGGATCAGATCGAGGCCCATAGGCATTCCCGTGGCACTTCGTCTTGGCCCTGTCGGGCGAATCGTCGCTTTGCCACGGGATGTCCATCCTCCTGAGGCTGGGGTCTCGGGACGGCGTGCGCCGTCCCGAGTGTCGGCGCTACTCCCCTTGACCCATCGAGAAACCGGATTGTCCGTCGAAAGTGTACAGGTTTTCGGTCTTGATGACCTCCAGACCGGCTTCGTCCAGCTGCTGCAGCAGCTGGAGCAGGGTCGGATAGGGCAGCTCGGCGCCCGTGGCCTTGAAGCGGCAGCGCCAGTGGTCGGTGCAGAAGGTCTCCGGCAGACCATCGGGGTAGACCTTGACGCCGCGGTTGGTGACCAGGGTCAGCGCGATTCCGTTCGGCGCGGCGGCCGCCAGCCGAGTGCCCAGCAGGTCGGGGTCGCGACCGGCCTCGTCCCAGCAGACGAAGGCATCGACACCCACCAGCTGCTTGTGCACGGGAGGCTGTGGCTTGCGCTCGATGCGGATGGGCCGGTCGTGGTAGTGAACCGCCTCCAGGATGCGCGGCGCTCGGCCCAGACGCTCGATGACCGCATCGGCGAAGTGCTGCGTGCCGACCTTCTCGCGGCTGAGCTGCTCGCGATAGATGTCCGCGGTGTGGATGCCATCCTCGAGGGTGCACAGCCATGCGTTCTTGATCCGCTGGCCGATCTCGCCGTGGCCCAGGTGCACCAGCATCTGCGTGGCGGCCACGAGCAGGCCCGAGGGGTTGGCCACGTCCTTGCCGGCGATGTCGGGTGCCGAGCCGTGGACCGCCTCGAACATGGCGAAGTCGTGGCCGATGTTGGCCGAGGCGGCGAAGCCGATCGACCCGGCCTGTTGCGCCGCGATGTCCGACAGGATGTCGCCGTAGAGGTTGAGGGTGACGACGACGTCGAAGAGCTCGGGGCTGGAGGCGAGGCGGGCCGCGCCGATGTCGATGATCTGGTGCTCGGTCTCGATCTCGGGGTATTCGGCCGCGATCTCCTCGAAGACCTGGTGGAAGAGGCCGTCGGTCAGCTTCATGATGTTGTCTTTGGTCATGCAGGTGACCTTGCGCCGACCATAGGCCCGGGCGTACTCGAAGGCATAGCGGACGATGTTCTCGCTACCCGGCCGAGTGATCAGCTTCAGGACCTGGGTGACCTCGGGCGTCTGGCGGTGCTCGATGCCGGCGTAGAGATCCTCCTCGTTCTCGCGGACGATCACCAGGTTCATGCCGGGATGGGCCGAGGCGACGCAGGGGCTGTAGGCCTTGCAGGGACGAATGTTGGCGAAGAGGTTCAGGGTCTTGCGGATGGTGACGTTGACGCTCTTGAAGCCCTTGCCCTGAGGCGTCGTGACCGGCGCCTTGAGCAGGCAGCCGCTCTGTCGGATGGCATCCCAGGCCTCCGGGGGGATGCCGGAGCTGATCCCGCGCTCGTAGGCGGCCTGGCCGATCTCGATCGTCTCGTAGTCGAGCGGCGCCTCGGCCGCCTCGAGGATGCGCAACACGGCCGTCATGATCTCGGGTCCGATGCCGTCACCCGGGGCGACGGCCACGCGTAGCTTCTCGTTCATCGATGGTACCTCTACTGGGGGGAAGGTGGGTGTCGGATTGGATCGGGCCCGATCGGCCGCCGGTTCACGTCGCCAGGCCTTCACCGGCCGGCTCGGACCGCGGCCGCAGGGCCAGGCGCGCCGCAACGGCGTGCTGCTCGGCCGCCTCGACCGACGGGCCGACGACGGTCAGGTGCCCCATCTTGCGGCCGGGGCGGGGCCGGTCCTTGCCGTAGAGGTGCAGGCGCAGGCCGGGCTCGGCCAGCGCCGCCGACCAGTCGGGCGGCCCGGCCTGCCAGAGGTCGCCGAGCAGGTTGGCCATGGCCGCCGCCGGCACGAGACGTTCGGTCGAGCCCAGCGGCAGGCCGCAGACCGCCCGCAGCTGCTGCTCGAACTGGCTGCAGCCGTGGGCGTCGATCGTCAGGTGGCCCGAGTTGTGTGGGCGAGGGGCGAGCTCGTTGACCAGCAGCGAGCCGTCGGCCAAGGCGAAGAGCTCGACGCAGAGCACGCCGACCACGTCGAAGGCCTCCAGGACGGTCCGCGCCAGGTCCAGCGCGTCCCGACGCCAGGCGGTCGGCAGCGGTGCCGGGCAGAGGCTGAGGTCGAGGATGTGGTCAGCGTGGCGGTTGAGGATCGGCTCGTAGAGCGCGATCGCGCCATCCAACCCGCGCGCGCCGACCACCGAGAGCTCGGCGGCGAAGTCGACGAAGCGCTCCAGCACCGCCGGGCCGCCGCCCAGCGCCCGCCAGGCCGGCTCGAGCGCAGCGGCCTCGTCGACGCGCCGTTGTCCCTTGCCGTCATAGCCCCAGGCGGCCGTCTTGAGCACCGCCGGGAAGCCGATCGCGGCGGCCGCCTCGAGGTCCTCCGGGCCGCGGATCACGGCGAAGGGCGCGACGGGGATGCCGTGCCGGCGCAGGGCCAGCTTCTCGCGCTCGCGATTCTGGCAGGTCTCCAGCAGCGTGCCGGCCGGCCGCAGCGGCGCGTGGCGCGCGGCGGCTTCGGCCGTCGCGGCCGGCACGTTCTCGAACTCGAAGGTGATGACCGAGACGCCGCGCGCGAAGCGCTCGACGGCCGCCAGGTCCTCGTAGGGCGCGCGGACCTCGCGATAGGCGATCTGGCCGGCCGGCGTGTCGTCCTCCGGCGCGAAGACGTCGACCCAGTAGCCCATGCGACGGGCGGCCAGGGTGAACATGCGACCGAGCTGGCCGCCGCCCAGGACGCCGAGCACGGCGCCGGGCTGGATGGGCTCGGTCACGGCAGCGCCGTCTCGAGCACGCTGCGTTCCTGGGCGGCGCGGAGCTCCTCGAGCCGTTGCCGCAGCGCCGGATCCTGGCCGGCCAGGATGCGCGCCGCCAACAGGCCGGCGTTGCGCGCGCCGGCCTCCCCGATGGCCAGGGTGGCGACCGGCACGCCGGCCGGCATCTGCACGATCGACAGCAGCGAGTCGAGGCCCCGCAGCATGCGGCTCTCGACCGGCACGCCCAGCACCGGCAGCGCGGTCCAGGACGCCAGCATGCCCGGCAGGTGCGCGGCGCCACCGGCGCCGGCGATGATGAGGCGCAGCCCGCGCCCCTCGGCGCCGCGCGCATAGTCGCGCAGGCGCTCCGGCGTTCGGTGTGCCGAGACGACCTGGCGCTCGTGGGCGATGCCGAGCTCCTCGAGGCAGTCCGCGGCCTGACGCATGGTGGGCCAGTCGGAGGCGCTGCCCATGACGATGCCGACGAGCGGCGTGGACGGGGGATGGATCATGGGGTCGGGGCGGCCGTGACGGCCGCGCGGTTCTGTGGTATCATGCGATCAAGAATACAGGAATTGGAGTTCGTATGTCAAGCCGCCAACCCGATGGATCGCTCGACGCCAAGGCATCGGTCGCCGGCGTCCAGGGCTGGACCTTCCTGTCGAACCATGCCCACGTGCTGATCTGCCTGGCATCGAGCCCGCGGATGCTGTTGCGGGAGGTGGCGCTGCGAGTGGGCATCACCGAGCGGGCGGTTCAGAAGATCCTGGCCGACCTGGAGGCCGAGGGCCTGGTCGTGCGCAGCCGCGACGGGCGGCGCAACCTCTACCGGCTCCAGCTCGACCAGCCGCTGCGCCACCCCTTGGAGGCGCACCGCAGCGTGCGCGAGCTGATCGAGCTCGTCACCCGGGATGAGGCCGGCCGGGCGCCGACCGTTTGACCTATCATTCCCCGCATGCAGATCCTCGTCGATGCCGATGCCTGTCCGCAGGCCGTCCAGACCCTCCTGCTGCGCGCCTCGCGGCGCCGTCGGGTTCCCCTGGTGCTGGTGGCCTGCCGCCACATCCCGGTCCCCGAATCGGAACACGTCTCCAGCCTGCTGGTGCCGGCCGGCCCCGACGCGGCCGATGACCGGATCGTCGAGCTGGTGCGGCCGGGCGACCTGGTCGTCACGGCCGACGTCCCGCTGGCCGACCGCGTGGTCTCGGCCGGCGGCTTCGCGCTCGACCCGCGGGGCCAGATGCTCGGCGAGGACACCATCAAGGAGCGCCTGGCGATGCGCGACCTGATGGAGGATCTGCGCAACGCCGGCATGATCACCGGTGGCCCGGCCGGCTTCGGCCCCAAGGCCGCCCAGGCCTTCGCCAACCAGCTCGACCGCTTCCTCACCCGGCAGCTGGGCGGCTGAGCGACCCGGCCGGCTGCCTCAATCCGAGCCGTAGTCGATCTCCATGCGCCGGATCCTCCAGGCCGCCAGCCCCAGCACCGCCAGGCTGAAGAGCAGCAGCCCGCCCACCGCCACCGGCACCGGCGCCGGCTCGGCCACCAGCGAGATCAGCGGCACCTCCACCGGCACCGGCCCCAACGAGCCCAGGTAGTGGGTGACGCTCAGCTTCTTGAGCAGGGGCGGCAGGAAGGGATGGATGCCCTCCCAGGCCAGCACGAAGGCCGTCGGCAGGATGGGGTTGCGAAAGAGCTGGCCGACGGCCAGGAAGACCGCGCCGTAGCCCAGACAGGCCAGCCAGGTGATGCCGACGTAGGTCGCCAACAGCCGCAGGCCGGGCCCATGGAGCATGTGTGGGCCGAGCTGGTCGAAGCCGGCCGGGATGTAGATCGCCAGCCAGCCCAGCACCGTGGTGCCGGTGAAGAGCAACCCGGCCGTCGCCAGTCCGGCCAGGAACTTGGCCAGCACCAGGACCTCGCGTCGCACCGGGCTCATGAACCAGTAGTGCAGGCTGCGGCTCATCACATCGCCGCGGAAGAGCATCAGGAAGATGGCGGCGCAGCCGAAGAAGACGCAGAAGCGCAGCACCAGGGTATGGTAGACCTCGGCGAAGACCTTGACCGCCTCGGCCACCGAGGGCGTGTCGCCCGGGGCCAGGTTGATCCGGATCAGGATTCCGGCCAGCATCAGGAGCCCCACCGGCGCCAGGGCCAGCAGCAGGGCCGGCAGGATCCGCAGCCCGGTCAGGCGCTGCCGCAGCTCGATGCGAACGATGGCCGTCAGCTGTCGCGCGCGCAGGCGCCAGCCGGGGCTGGCCAGGGTGACCTCCGATTCAGCCAGCATCGCCATCGCCTCCGATCAGGTACTCGTAGACCGCGTGGACGTCGTCGTCGAGCGGGGTCACCGTCTCGATCGCCAGCCCTTCCTCGACCACGATGCGGCCCAGCAGCGCATAGAAGCCGTCCGCGTCTCGGGTGCGCAGGTGCAGGCCGCCCCCATCCTCGTGCAGCTGGACCTCGACCACGTGGTCGAGCTGGACCAGGCGCGCCGCCAGCTTGCCGGGCTCGGCGCAACGCAGCATCACCTGCATCGGCTGGGTGACCTCGCCCCGCACGCCGCGGATGTCGCCCTCGGCGATCACGTAGCCCTGGTTCATCAGCACCACCTGGTCGGACAGCATGTCCACCTCGTGCAGGATGTGGCTCGAGATGATCAGGCTGCGGCCGCCGCCGGCCCAGTCGCGAAAGAGCGCGATGACCTCGGCGCGGGCCATCGGGTCCAATCCGTTGAGCGGTTCGTCCAACACCAGCACCCGCGGCTCGTGGGCGATGGCCTGGGCCAGCTTGATGCGCTGGCGCATGCCCTTGGAGTAGGCGGCCACCTTGCGCTTGGCCGCCTCTGCCAGGCCCACCCGTTCGATGGCCTGCCAGGCACGGCGCCGGGCCTCGTCACGGCGGAAGCCGGCCGCCAGCAGGAAGGCCTCGACGAAGCCCAGGCCGGTCAGGCCCGGCGGAAAGGCGTCGTGCTGGCTGCAGTAGCCCACCGCGCGGCCGAGCTGCTCGGGATCCCCGGGCGCGACGCCCAGGACCCTGATGCGGCCCACCGTCGGCTGGAGCAGGCCGCACATCAGGTTCATCAGCGTGCTCTTGCCCGAGCCGTTGGGCCCGACCAGGCTGGTGATGCCCGGTGGGATCGCGAGCGAGACCCGGTTGACGCCCAGCACCTCGCCGTAGAACTTGGAGACCTCGTCGAAGACGATGCGGTCGCTCGGGCTCATCGCACCACCTCGAAGGCCTTGACCTTGAGGGTCAGCAGCAGCAGGCAGGCCGCGCAGAGCAGGGCCACCGCCAGCCAGGCGCTGGCCAGCGGCAGGTCCGGCAGGTCGATGTAGGCCCAGCTGTGGACCGTGTCGCCGAAGAGGCCGGCCCGCGTCACGGTCAACAGATCGGTCGGGCTGAAGAGCACCGCCCAGTCGCGGTCGAGCTCGAGGATCTCGTTGACGGCGCGGGCGAAGCCGGTCGGAACCGTCAGCATGCCCAGCAGGAAGAGCTGGGCCACCGGCCGCCAGCGCACCCAGGCCGAGAGGGCCAGCGAGAGGCAGCTGAGGATGAGGATCCAGGTCCAGGAGGCGCCCAGCAGGGCGCCGGCCAGGCGCAGGTTCTCGGCGGCCCATCCGGGGCCCTCGAGCGAGGCCTGGAGGCCCCAGAGCAGCAGCCCGGGGATCCAGGTGATGGCCGACAGCAGGCCGACCAGGGCGGCCGCCTTGCCCAGCACGTAGGTGCGCCGCGTGAGCGGCCGAGCCAGGTAGAGCGGCAGGGCGCCGGCGGCCAGGTCGGCCGTGATCAGGCGGGGGCCGACCAGCAGCGTCATCCACAGGGCGGCCCACTGCTGGGGCACCAGCACGCCGGCCAGGAAGAACTCGCCGTCGATGTCGAGCAGCTGGCTGACGTCGACCTGCAGCAGGCTCAACAGGCTGGCGTTGTGGCGCAGGTAGATGATCAGCGCCGCGATCACCGGCAGGGTCAGCGCCACCACCAGCGAAGCCAGGAAGACCCGCGAGCCCCACTGGTCGGCCAGGGCGTAGCGCGCCACCACCCGCCAGCGGCCGGCGGTCGGCGTGCGCGGCCCGACGAAGGGCCGGTAGCTGCGTTCATAGACCGCCATCGATGGGCTCCTCGGTCTGCATGGCCGCCAGGAAGATGTCCTCCAGCGAGTCGCGCTTGTAGGACAGTCGCCGGATCTGCACGCCGCTCTCCTCGGCCAGCGCGTAGAGCTGCCGGACCTCGATGCCCTCGGGCAGGACCATCTTGAGGCGCTGCGGACCGTGCAGGGCCAGCTCGCCGCCCAGGCCCTCCAGCGCGTCGGTGAAGCCGGCCAGCTCGCCGCGCAGCTCCAGGTCGAGGAAGCGTCGGTTGTCGCGTCGCTCGGCTTCCAGGTCGCAGAAGACCGCGATGCGGCCGTCCTTGAGCACCAGCACCTCCTGGCAGCACTGCTCGACGTCGCGCAGCAGGTGGCTCGACAGGATGATGTTGGCCAGACCGGTGTCGGTGATCTCGCGGATGAGCTCGATCATGCGCAGGCGCGCGCGGGGGTCCAGGCCGTTGGTCGGCTCGTCCAGGAAGATCAGCCGCGGGCCGTGGACCAGGGCCTGGGCCAGCTTGACCTTCTGCTTCATGCCCAGCGAGAAGGTCTGCAGCTCGCGGTAGCGGGCCTCGCCCAGGCCGACGTAGTAGAGCGCTTCGTGCGCCCGCTCCAGCGCCAGGTCCGGCGGCAGGCCCGACAGCTCGGCCATCAGGCGCACGAAGCGCACCGCCGACATGCCCGGGATGTGCGCGTCGCGCTCGGGCATGTAGCCGATCTGCTCGCGCAGCCGGCTGGTGGTCTCGCGGATGTCCTGGCCCAGGACGCGGGCCGTCCCGGCGCTGGGTGGGTGGAAGCCGAGCAGGGTATGGATCAGCGTCGTCTTGCCGGCGCCGTTGGGGCCGAGCAGGCCGATGGCGCGGCCCGAGAGCGAGGCCGACAGCTGCTTGAGGATCGGCCGGCCACCGAGCTCGACGCTGAGCGCGTCGAGCTCGATGACCGGTCCGGCCGGTGCGAGGTTGGGGTCGACCACTACTCGCCGCCGCTCGCCGGCCCGCCCATCAGGCGGTCGATGCCCAGGAGCGCGCCCAACCCCATGCCCAGCGGGCCGCCGTCGCTGCGACCGCTCATCACCAGCTTGTCGGGCAGGGCGCTGACCCAGGCCAGCGTGGCCGGAATCTCGGCGCCGGCCGCGGCCGATCCGAGGATGGCGGCCTGGTCGGCCGGCAGATCCTGCATCGCCCCGGCCTGGTCGGCCAGGAAGTCGCCCACTGGCGCGGCCACCGGTGCCAGGTTCTGGTACATCAGGGCCGAGACGTTCAGGTCCTCGCCCGAGCGCAGCAGCTGGTCGAAGGCCGGCGCCGTGCGCAGGTTGACGCCCGAGCTGCGGTACTGCAGCGCCCGCTCGACCACGGCCCGCGAGGCGCCGGCCACCAGATAGCCCTCGGCATAGGTGTAGTCCATCGACAGGCCCGAGCTGACCTCGGAGAGGTGGAACCAGTCCCGCCCGCGGACCCGCTCCTGGCTCAGCTCGAGGCGCGGCAGGTCGGTGAGCGCTGCGCCCTCGATGGGCTGCGCCGCGGCCAGGTCGCCGTCCGTCTCGGCCGCCGACTTGGCCTCGGCCACGAGATCGACCAGGGCCTGGCCGCTGCGGCCGACCAGCTGCTCGATCGCCGCCTGCAGCGCGGCCGGATCGTAGACCTCCAGCACCAGCTTCCAGGCGGGCTCGGGCAGCAGCGGACCGTCCAGCGCGAAGGCGAACTCGCCGCCGAGCGGCGCGGCCAGCGCGCTGCG